>JAZQRX010000027.1:0-75201 GCA_045629785.1 Acutalibacteraceae bacterium
GCACCTTAAATCAATTAGATTTAGATGCAGAGCAAGGAATAAATGCGAGGGCACCCTGACGGGTTCCCTCGCATTTTAACAAAGCTATGCGCTAAATATAATGATTTAAGGCTATTAAATCCCTAATTTACACTCCCTAAGAGGTGCTTTTAATCATTTCGCATTGAATATTTCTCTGTAGAGCTTTGATGCCTCTTGAATTGGTCCGTCATATACGATTTTACCATCACGCATAACGATACCACGCTTACAAAAGCTCTCGGCAACGGCAATCTGATGTGTAACAAAAAGAAGTGTTACATTATCCTTATGTATAATTTCATTGACCTTTTTCTGACATTTGTCACGGAAAGCAGCGTCACCAACGCTGAGGGCTTCGTCGACAATGAGAATTTCGGGTCTGATATTAACATTGATGGCAAAGCCAAGACGGGCACGCATACCGCTTGAATATGTTCTTACAGGCTGGTCAATGTAATCATTAAGCTCTGAGAAAGCAATAATATCATCTTCGAGCTGAGCAATTTCAGAATCCTTAAGGCCGAGAATATGACCCTTAAGGTAAATATTCTGTCTGCCTGTAAACTCCATATCAAAGCCGCTTGTAAGTTCAAGCAGTGCGCTTACTCTGCCATTAACCTTAATCTCGCCGCTTGTTGGGAAAGCTACACCGGTTATCATTTTGAGTACAGTTGATTTACCTGCACCATTTTTACCGTAAAGGGCAACAGATTCACCACGATCAATAGTAAAGCTCATACCATCAACGGCATTTTTCTTTTTATATTTTATTCTTTTGAAGAATATACCCAAAAGCCTTTTACGGGTACTTGAGTAAAGCTTATACGTTTTAGTGACATTATCAAAGCTGATAACTGTATTCTCATTCATAGCGGATAATCCTTTCATTACAGCACATCGGGAATTTCCTTACGCAGCTTTCTGTATGCCCAGATTGACATAAGAGCCATTACTGCATACCAGAACAGGAAATATGTAAAGCGCTTACCCTGGTCAAAGAACCATGTTTCGTATATAAAGCAGTTTCTGTAGCCGTAGCAAATAAAGGTTACCGGGTTAAGCATAAGTATACTATAAATCAACTCGTTATCCTTAACGTTTTCGATATTCCAAAGAATACCTGAAAGCCAGAAAACGGCAATATTAAGTGACTTAACAAGGTTAGCAAAGTCCTTACTCATAGCAGAAACAAGACCTGCAAAAAGTGACCATGCATTCATAAGCATAAACATCATAATCATATAAACAGGCAGCTGAAGAAGATAGATTGATGGCGGATAGCCTGCTATCCAGAAAATGACTACAACAACAGCTGTGATGATTATATGTACAACAAGCTTTGAAAGATTGTTGAATGTTGGGATTGTTGAAACGGGATATTTCATTTTTGTAACAAGGTAGCTATATCGCCTTATGCACTCGGTACCACCTGTTATTGCCTCACCCATAAAGAACCATGGAACAATACCACAGACGAGCCACAGAATATAGGGCACACCCTCAACGCTACTGTTTTGCCTTAAGCCGATGGCGATAGCAAACCAATAAACAAAAATTGTAACAATGGGCTTAATAACTGCCCAAGCCCAACCAAGGGCTGCACCTGTATATGTTTTTTTAAGGTCAGCAATTGACAGCTTAAAAATCTGAGGCATATTTTCGATATGATCTTTGATATTAGTTACAAAAATAGTTATGTAACTCATAAAGAAGTTTTTTATCTTATTCAAGGAAACATCTCCCTATGTTTATTCGGCAATAACCAAAGTGCCGTTACTTTCTTTAATGGGGAAGAAAGCAGGTTTTTCGTAGTATGATATGTTAGGACAATGAAGTGTAAGCCTTAATTGCCCGTCAAGACCTTTAAAAATCATACCATGACCGCCATTTTCTGTAAACAATGGCTCAAGGTGTGACCATTCACCACCGATTGTCCCGTCAGATGACTTCGCAACAAGCTGAAGATACCTGTCAGAAACAGTTGACCATATCATAACAAGCTCACCTGTTGCAAGGCGGTACATAAAGGGGCCGTCTGTAACGTTGTGGCAATCCTCTGTAGCCTGACGATTAAGGTATGAACCTGCATCAAACAAGAAAACCGGCTCACCTACCGCGTGGGTTAAATCATCACTTAACTCAACGTAGCAAACTGTACCATTAAGAATCTGTGTATGCTCATGGCAGAAAACACAATAGTATTTACCGTTTTCTTCATAGAGTGTACCATCAAGGCACTCCCAACCATCGGGGGTAAGCGAATTCATTGAATGGGGCTTGAACTGACCATCGGGTGTATCACTTACGAGAATATGTGTACCCCTTAAGCCGTCCGCCTTGGTAAAGGTAGCAAGCATATAAAATCTGTCACCCACCTTATGTACCTCTGGTGCCCAGTTTACTTCGGTGTTGAAGCCGTATTTCGGTGAGTTAAAAACCTCGATAGGCTCAGACCAATTTTCTAAATCGGTGCCCACATAAACATCAAACCCTGCAGTTTTGCAACCAAAGTTTGCTGCCCTTGTGCCGTACATATAATACTTACCTTCGTGCACGAGAACGAATGGGTCACGGATATTAATATCGCAATTCTTCATATCAATTAATTCTTTCGCCGTTTTTATATTGTAATATTGTAACACGCTTCTGGAACTGACAAACAACCTCGTAATTAATGGTGTTTGTGAGTGTTGCAATTTCCTCCGCAGTGATTTCATTATCACCATCTTTACCGAGGATTACAACCTCATCACCAACAGAAACGTCAGCAAGGTCGGTAACATCTACCATAAGCTGGTCCATACAAACTCTGCCAATAACGGGAGCATACTCACCATTTATAAGCACCCTGCCTTTGTTTGACAGATACCTTGAATAGCCATCGGCATAACCTATACACACAGTAGCGATACGTGTTGTTTTATCGGTAAAATATGTGTGACCGTAACTAACGCCACTACCTGCAGGTACATCTTTAACGTGAATTACGTGACTGACGATTTTCATAGCGGGTTTAAGTGAAACCGTACCGTCATCAACAAACTCATCAGGATAAAGCCCATAAAGTATAATACCTATACGCACCATGTTAAACATTTCATCACAAGTGATAATACCTGCACTATTACAAAGGTGCTTTATGGGGATTATCATTCCCCTGCCCTCAAGTGCTTTTATGAAATCCTTGAAAACCTGAGTCTGCTTTTCGGTGGTTGACCTGTCCTCACAATCAGCACAAGCATAGTGACTGAAAATACCCTCGATATAAATATTGGGTAAATCGTTTATACGTTTAACAACCTCTACACTTTCTGAATTACAGAAGAAGCCAATACGTGACATACCTGTATCTACTGCGATATGAACACGTGCAATTTTATTAAGCCTTACCGCCGCACGTGAAAGTGCAACAGCATCGTCATAGTTAAAGATTGTTTGTGTAAGCTCGTTATTTATAAGTGTTTCGTAAAGGTAGGGCGAAGTATATGAAAGCACAAGAATTGGCTTTTCTACCCCTGCCTCGCGTAGCTCAACAGCCTCGTTAAGTTCGGCAATACCGAAATAATCTACCTTTGACTGTACAGACTTGGCAACACCTACGGCACCGTGACCGTATGCATCTGCCTTAACAATAGCAAGTGACAAAACATCCTGCGGAAGCTTTGATTTAATTTCGTTAAGATTATGCTCAATTGCATCTAAATCGATACAAGCAAAGGTTCTGTAATATTCTTGATTTATGTTATTCATAGTCAATATCACTCTTACCCCAAAATAGGGCGTACTTCTAAATATATGTGCTATAATACCACATTCTGTTAAAATAAACAATAGTTATCAGCTTTTTAATGCTCACAAAAAATCTTTTAATATTTTATTCATTATTTTTTGCTTGTTAATTTGCATTATATATGGTATATTATTATTTGGTAAAATATTATTAAATAAAGGCGAGTGTAAATGGAAAAATTCGTTGATGCCGTTTATGAGGCAATTGCCTTTTTAGGGTTACTGCCTAAAAAGATTTTTGGCAGCGCTTTCGGGTTTATTAAAAAGTTATTCACGAAGCTTGGTAAGCACGTTAAAAAATTCAATAAAAAAACTTTTTCATCATACAAGGTATTTTTAAAAAGGGCCCTTGTATGCTTAGTAGTATTTGCAATTATTTTCACCACAACAGCAATCGGTTTGCGCAACAGCCTTAAGGTAAGTGCAACCGCCCTTAAAATTGACGGCAAGGTTATCGGCTATGCCGCAACACAAGAGGATGCTGATATGGCAAAGGCTCTTGCTATCGCTTCTTTGGGTACAAACGGATACAGACCCGTTGAAAACAAAGGTGCGCGAACTCAGGCAAGTAACATAAAAAATGCTGAAACGCTTGCATCTATTATTGTTGACACATTTAAAAACGACCTTACACCTGTATCTGAAATATACATTAACGGCTCACTGCTTTGTGCTGTTGATGATGAGCAGGCAGCCCGTGAGGCTATTGCAGATGCTTTTGCAAAGGCTGAAAAATTATACCCGAAATCATCAGTCAGCTTTGCCGAAAGTGTTGTTATAAAACCTGCATACTACACAAACGAAAAATCGACTATTACAATAGACAAGCTTAAAGGCTTGCTGGCAAAAAAGGACACCTTACAAATCAGACACGCTGAATGTAAGCAAGATGTTTCACTTACAAAATATGAAACGGTTGAAGTACAGTCAAACCAACTTTTCCTTGGTGATACCCGAATCAAACGTTCAGGTCAGAATGGTGCAGAATATAAAATCAGCCTTGTAACAAGCATAGGCAACAAGGAACAGCTTTCAGAGCAGCTTATGAGCGTACCTATCAAAGACCCTGTAACGCAGATTATTGAAAAAGGTATTCGTGCAGAAAGCCTTGTTATGGAAACATATACTGTTGTGCAGACATTGGGTGTATTTGTGTGGCCTGCAGTTGACCTTTACGAGGTTACCTCACCCTTTGGTGAAAGAAGTCTTGGTAACCATAAGGGTATTGATATTTCAGGTAAAAATGCTGAAGGTTGCCTTGTTGTTGCAGGTGCATCGGGCGTTGTTACCGAGGCGGGCTACAACTCAGGCGGTTATGGTAACTACGTTAAAATCAATCATGGTAACGGTGTTGAAACACTTTACGCCCATATGCTTGACAACTCTTTGGCAGTAAGCGCCGGTGACACAGTACAAAAGGGTCAGGTTGTTGGTCAGGTTGGTAACACAGGCTATTCATTCGGTGCTCACCTTCACTTTGAAGTAAGAATCAATGGTGTTAAGGTTGACCCTGCCCCCTACCTTGGTTTAGAGGTTGGTCAAAAAGGTATGGTAAGATAACATAAATACAGGTAATACACTATGAATATCACTATTATTGCCTTAGGCAAGTTAAAAGAAAAATATCTGCGTGATGCTATTGATGAATACGCAAAAAGGATATCTGCTTATGGTAGGCTTGATATTATTGAATTAACCCCCGTAAGACTGTCGGATAACCCATCGCAAAACGAAATAGCAAACGCCCTCACCAAAGAGGCTGAGGATATAAAAAAGAAAATACCCAATAACAGCTATGTTTTTGCACTTTGTATTGAGGGCAAGGAAAAATCAAGTGAGCAATTTGCAAAAGCAATTGACACCGCCATATTAAACGGCAAAAGCAATTTAGTATTTATCATAGGCAGTTCATTTGGTATGGCAGATGAAATCAAAAGCCTGGCAGATTTCAAGCTTTCATTTTCACCTATGACATTCCCCCACCAGCTTATGAGGGTTATGTTATTAGAGCAGATTTACAGAGCTTTTCAGATAAACAATAACGGTAAATACCACAAATGAGGTTAGACTATGGCAATATGTGATATGTGTGAAAATTACAGATACGACGAGGACCTTGAGGAATATTACTGTGATATTGAGCTTGACGAAGACGAATATCTGAAATTCCTTACATCATCAAACGATAGTTGCCCATATTTCAGGGCAGATGATGAATACCGAATTGTACGCAAGCAAAACTGAATATTACGCAAAAAGCGTTGTAGGATCTACTCCTGCAACGCTTTCTTTTTATATTTATTAACAATCATAACATAGAAAACCAGTGATAATACTGTGGCAACTGTCCAGCCGATTGGCCACGAAGCCCATATACCCTGATATCCGTAAACAGGGGCAAGAACGAAAGCCAACACAACTCTTAACAACAAATCCGTAAAAGTTGCCACCATAAAAAGCTTCATTGAGCCTGTACCTCGAAGCACACCATCACCGACAAGCTTTACACCTATAAAGCAATAGAATGGTGCTACTGTTTTTAAAAACGCTGTACCGGCTTTTACTGTTTCGGCACTACCCGCACCCTCCACAAATAAATTTATAAATTGACCATTAAGTGCAATATAAGCAAGGGCAAAAACCGAGCCGGTTACAATAGCCATCAATGAGCCGTAGCGCATACCCTCTTTTATTTTGTGGTATTTACCCGCGCCCACATTTTGTGCAGTAAAGCTTGAAACACCATTACCAAATGTATACAAAGCATTTATTGTGAATGTATTAAGCTTTATTGCGGCAGAGTAGCCCGCAACAACCGATGACCCAAAGCCGTTTATCAGCTTTTGAATAAACACGTTACCAACAGAAACAAAGCTTTGCTGTAAAACACTTGGTATTGAAATACGAGCCATTTTGCGTAATACCGAAACAGAGAATATTTTGTATCTGCCATCTGTTTCAATCCTTTTGAGATGTCGCAAAAGGGTAACAACAGACAAAGCACCTGCTACACCCTGTGCAATAAAGGTTGCCCATGCAACACCTGCCACACCCATATCAAGAAAAACAACGGCTACATAGTCAAGAATTACATTTGTAACAGATGAAAAAATCAAGAAATACAACGAAGTTTTTGAATCACCCAACGAGGTAAAAACACCATTTGCGATGTTGTATATAAAAAGAAAAACAAAACCGCCTGTATAAATTGAAAGGTAAAGTGATGAATCGTCAAAAATATTCTGAGGTGTGTCAATAAGACTCAAAAGGTGGGGTGTAAGCAAAACGCCTGTAACTGTCAGAAAAAGCCCTATTACAACACAAGAAATAAGTGCTGTTGATGTGGCGGTTTTAACACGCTTATAGTTTTTTGCGCCGAAGTATTGTGAAACAACCACACTACAGCCAATGTTACAGCCAAAGGCAACTGCATTAAAGATGTTTGTAATGGGGTATGACGCACCAACTGCTGCAAGGGCATCTTCACCTGCAAACCTACCGGCAATAAGACTGTCAGCAATACTGTACATCTGCTGAAAAATAACGCTGACAAACAACGGCAACGTAAACTTCAGTAATATTTTATTTGTTTTACCGATTGTTAAATCCTGCGCCATTACATCATAACCCCCTTTAGAATTCAATATACTATTATAGTTATATTTTATAAATTGTAAAGGATTCGAAGAAAAATATGCAAAACTTTTTAAACAGCATTAACTCGGTGGTATGGGGTGCACCAATGCTATTGTTTTTTATTTTCACCGCATTAAGATTTTCGTTTAAAAGCAGATTCTTTCAATTTCGCGGTGTTGCTACCATATTCAAAAACACCTTTGGTAAAATGCTACGTGTAGATAAAACGGGTGAAATTTCGCAATTTTCAGCATTTTGCTCGGTGCTTGGGGCGTGTATAGGTACGGGCAACATTGTAGGTGTAGCCACAGCTATTTATTCGGGTGGTGCAGGTACTGTATTCTGGATGCTTTTATCAGCCCTACTATCAACAATGACAGCCTACGCAGAAAATTACCTTGGTGCAAGAAACATAATCAGGCAAAGCAATAAAATCATAAAGGGTGCATACGCTTACATACAAAAGGCCACCGCATCAAAATTTGTGCCTTTAATTTATGCGTTATTTTCACTTATGTCAGCATTTGGTATGGGCAACCTGACACAAAGCAACTCACTTGCAGATTCTTTAAAAAACAGTTTTAATATACCACCCATTATAACAGGACTTGTATGTGCCGCCTTGTGCGGTGTTGTTATTACAGGCGGTGTAAAGCGTATTGCAAGGGTACAGACCATTGTAGTACCCATTATGACTATATTTTATTTAGTATTATCAACCGCTGTGCTGATAAAATATAAAAGCAATATACTCCCCTGCTTGTCACTTATTTTAAAAGAGGCTTTTTCAATAAAAGCTTTTTCAGGCTTTGGTATGTATAAAGCGGTACGCTATGGTATTTCGCGAGGTGTTTTTTCAAACGAAGCAGGGCTTGGCTCCTCAACAATACTACACTCTGAAACAGATAACAGTGATGGTGAGGTTCAGGGAATGTGGGCTATGACCGAGGTTTTTATAGACACAATTTTTATGTGCTCACTTACTGCAGTTGTTATTTTAATAAGCACAGATTACAATCACAACGGGCTTTTCGGTGCAGAGCTTTCAACAACGGCTTACGGTACAATCGGCGAGATTGGTAAAAAGGGTGTGGGAATACTGACGGCAATATTCGCATTTTCTTCACTTGCAAGCTGCTCATTTTATGGTGAAAAAAGCTTTGAATATCTATGGGGCAAAAAGCACCTTACATTATATAAAGCCTTTTATATAATTGCTGTGTTTATGGGATGTGTAAGCTCACCAAAGATAATATGGACAATTGCCGATATTTGCAACGGACTTATGGCAATCCCAAATTTATTTTCAATAAACTGTTTACACAAGGAGGTTACGTATCCATAAAATCAAAAGAAATACCCTACTGCAAAACAGTAGGGTAAGTTCTTTACACTAAATTATGTAATTATTCTGCTTCTTTCATTTTTTTGAAGCATTCGCTACAGTAAACAGGGCGATCCTCACGGGGCTTGAAGGGAACTTCAGCAACGCCGCCGCACTCTGCACATACTGCTGTGAATTTTTCACGCTCGCCACGTGCTGCCTGTTTACGGGCATCACGACAAGCCTTACAGCTCTTGGGCTCGTTAACTAAGCCTTTTTCTGCGTAAAATTCCTGTTCACCGGCTGTGAAAATAAATTCGTTGCCGCACTCTTTACAGATGAGTGTCTTGTCTTCGTACATTTTTGCTACCTCGCTATAATATGATGTTGCCCTCTAACGGAATTGCACCGCCACCTTAGTGAAGTCTTGGAGTAATTCCGCAACCTAACAACGCTCTGCTTTTAAGCTAAGAGGACAAGTGTATGTTTAACCCACAGGGGTTATAACCTGTTTTAATTTGCGACGGGCACGCTGCACAGCGTTGTCAACCGCCTTGGGTGTCATACCCAGTTTTTTGCCGATTTCATCATACGAAACACCGCCTGCCCTGAAAAAAACAACGGTCTTTTCAAGGGAGGATAATGAAACCTGACAAGCATCGAGCACCTCGGAAAGCTGCTCTGATGTGATAATGTGCTTCAAAGGGTCATCGTCACCCTGTATATTTGTAAGGGTATCAGAATTGTTATCAACGGGGATATCATCCGGCAGATTATATGCGGCACTGTTAATGCTATTACGCATACAAACTGACGCAAATGCTTTAAATGAACTGCCCTTTTGGGGATCAAAAGACCTGACCGCATTCAGAAAGCCAAACATACCCTCCTGAACAAAATCGTCACTATCAAGATATGCTGCTGTGGAATTGTGTGAACGAGTGTTTAAGTACCTGCCTGCAAGCACATTGAAGGCATATTCATCGCCCCCACGTGAAAGCTCAACAAGAACTTCATCTGTAAGGTGAATGTACTCAGAACGCTTATTCAACCCCAAGATACCACCCCAACAAAACACTTTTACATAATATTAACTATTATAATATCACCCTTTTGTTATTTTGTCAAATATTTTTTGGTGTGTACCTCATTTTTTTGTACAAAATACAGAATATTTTCTTTTTCGACAAAATAATAAAATAAAATTCATTAACAAAAGTGGATTCGGCAATATGCAATTGATTTTTAAAATCCCCAAAAACGATAAGGTTGTTGATATTGTCATATACGAAAGGTGTATCAACAAATTGTCGATACACCTTTATGTGTAGGGTCTTTTATCAGAATAACTATTACATATATTCTACATTAACTACTTTAAGAGTGTTATCAATACGTTTTAGCGTAAAAACCAAATAGTTATTCTTCATTGTAACCAAAACTGTATTGTCATCAAGCCAGGTTATATCTACATTATCATAGTCATAACAATACGCTCCCTTTCCTGAAGCATAATAAAAGTACATCTTGTTATTATGGTGGAAAGTCTTAATATCAATATTATACCAATTTTCAAGGTTTTTTAAACCAGAACTTGAAAAATCTAAGCAATAACGAGCATGATTATCCATATCACTATAATTTTTGCAAACGGAACACTTAACCTCATAAATACTATATGGTGATCCTGCTACACCGAAATAATTTTTTACATCCTCGGGTACATATTTATCCAACTCAGCATCATAAACCTCTGATATCTCACAGCAAGTACCATAGTTATCGTAATTCTCATACATCTTTACTGCAACGAGTGGGTCGGTTATAGGTTTAAAGGCAACGCAACGCACAACCGCACCATCTGTGTAAAAGCCACTATAAACATTACCACGAGTTGCCCTTACTGTATAGCGATAGTAATTAGCACCATAACTGACTTTTGTATCTTTAAATGTGTTGCTTGTGGTGGCGCCAAGGTATGTCCAGCTTGCTTGACCTGCACCGCGACGATATACTCTGTAACCTGTTGCACCATTGATTTTTGCCCAGGTTACATTTACACCACTTTGCACCTGACTTGCCTTGATTGTATATGGGTTAGCAAGACGCATCGTGTAAAGTCCATTTGTATCAAAGCCACTGTAATATCCACTGCTTACGGCTCTTACAGTATATCTCCAATACGCACCGCTTGTTGCTTTGCTGTCAGTGAATGTTGTACTGTTTGTTGTGCCAAGATATGTCCAGGTTGTTGAACCTGCACCACGACGATACACTCTGTAGCTCGCACCTGAAACTGCGACCCAAGTAAGCTTGAGACCATTTGTATCATTCACAAGGCTTGTGAGCTTTGGTGTATCAACACATTTTGTTGTGTATGTCAAATTTTTGTTGTATGCACTGTATGTACCTTGTGAGTTATAAGCACGGACAGAATAAGCATAGTATTTGCCGTTCGAAACGCCTTTGTCAACTACCATTGTACCCTTTGTTGTACCAACAAACACCCAACTGCTCGAGCCACCTACCCTGCGGTAAACGTTATATTTTTTAGCACCATTTATCGCATTCCAATACACCTTAATACCGCCTACTTCATTTGACGAGGTTGCTTTGGGGGTAGCAATACCTACCGCAAAAGCGCTGATGCTGACAACACTAAAAAGCATTATTATTGATAAAATAAAGCTTAATGATTTCTTCATAAAACCAGCTCCAAAAAAATATTCACCCCTATATTAACACATATTTTCAGAATAATCAATTTTTAGGGTTAAATATAATCGGTATGGGCTAATTTGCCCGATTTCTGTTTCATAAACCAAAATCAAAAAGAGCGATTCAATCAACTGACTGATTCGCTCTTTAAGTATTCTGTATATATAGTTTTATCTACCTTGTACCAATGACCTTTTATTTTCATACACCAGAAGTCATTGTAAACTGTTTTGTACTCCCCTTCTTTACCTGTAGCAATTACATCAATACTGAGTACATCTACCCTTGAGGGAAATTCAACATAACCAAAGCTGTTTTCAAGCATAAGGTTAAAGCGTTCAAGCTCTGTTTCATCAAGTGTACGGTTTGCGGTTATAGAGTAATTAAGCTTATAACCCTCACCGCATTTTTCTGTATAAAACTTATCGCTCTCTTCCATAGCGAGTATGGTTTGTTTAAAGGTTTCATCCTCACCGAAATAGCGTTTATCTGTTTTATAACGTATTATGTTGTCATCATACAATGCATAATAAAGCTTACTGTTTGATTCCTGAATTGATTTAACAAAGTTTTTAACAACCTTTTCGGGCTTTGAGCCGACGAAGGTTGCGGTAAATACTGCAACAACAGTCAACAAAGCAGAAATAACAACAAGAACCTTAACAATAAATCTGAATGAAAAGTTTATTTTAATATCAGTCTTTTTGTTAAAGCGCTGGGGTTGCTTTTTTTTAGGTTGGTCAAGCTTTGCCCCACAATATGCACAATTTATAAAGTTATCAGGACTTTGCTTATGGCACTCCTTACAGTACAAAGCCACACCACCTTTCAAATAAAAAGCCGTAGAAACAATATTTCTACGGCTTAATTCAGTCAAAGATTATTCAGCAGCTTCTTCAGCAGCCTCTGCTACTTCTTCAGCAGCCTCTTCAGCTACTTCTTCAGGAAGAAGTGCACGGATTGAAAGGCTTACGCGCTTTCTTTCCTCATCGATTTCGGTAATCTTAACATTAACCTTTTCACCGATTTTAAGAACGTCTGCAGGCTTTGCAACGTGCTTGTTAGCAATCTGTGAAATGTGGATAAGACCGTCAATACCGGGGATGATGTGTGCAAAAGCACCGAAGTCTGTGAAGTTTGCAATTTCAACCTCAACCTCAGAACCAACCTCATAGTTGTTCTTGAAGATCATCCAGGGATTGTCCTCAAGCTTTTTGTAGCCAAGAGCAATCTGCTTCTTTTCGGGGTTAAGTGACTTGATTGTAACCTCAACCTCGTCGCCAACGCTAACAACCTCTGAGGGATCCTTAATTCTGTTCCATGAAAGCTCTGAAACGTGAATCATACCGTCAACACCACCGATGTCAACGAATGCACCGAACTTCATAAGTGACTTAACTACGCCCTTACGAACCTCGCCCTCCTGAGCCTCTGCCCAGAACTTTTCTTCGTTAGCTTTTCTTTCTTCTTTAAGTACAGCGCGGATAGAACCAACAGCTCTTCTTCTCTGCTTGTTAACCTCAATAACCTTGAACTTAACAGTTTTCTTAACAAGGTCTTCGAGCTTGTCGTTACGGCTTGCAGTTGCAAGTGATGCAGGGATGAAAAGACGAGCGTTGTTTGAAACAACGATAACACCGCCACGGATAACTTCTGTAACTACACCTTCGAGAATGGTATCTGTTCCCTCAGCCTGTACGATTACGTCCCAAGCGGCAATAGCGTCGTAGCGCTTTTTGGAAAGCATTGTAACGCCTTCCTGGTCGTTTGTTTTCATAATAATGAGGTTAAGAGTATCGCCGATTTTAAGTTCAGCTTTGGGATCTGCATTCGGGTCGTTGCTGTATTCGTCACGGGGAATATAGCCTGTCTGCTTCCTGCCGATATCAACCTGAATCTCTGTGGGAGTGATATTCAATACTGTGCCAACAACCTTCTGGTCGCTGTTCATATTATTGAGTGACTCCTCTAAAGCTGCTGCAAAATCAAAATCATCAGCTACAGAGTCAAGAGCTCTTTCCTCCTCAATTATTGTGTTGTCTTTGAGAATTTCGGACATGGTTTCAAGTACCTCCTTTATAATACCGGCGGGAGTAGATGCACCCGCAGTCAGACCTATAGAATTGTAACCGCTAAGAGTGATACCATTAAGCTCTGCGGCTGTTTCTACAAGAAATGCAGGACAATTACGCTCACACACGCTATAGAGCTTACGGGTGTTTGAGCTATGTCGCCCACCCACAATAACCATAGCATCGCAAGAGCGTGACAGTAGCTCTGCCTCATTCTGCCTTTCTTCGGTCGCACTACATATTGTATCAAATATTTTCACATTTGTACATAGTAAATTTATTTTTTTTACACTTTTTTGCCATTCTTTTATGCTAAAAGTTGTTTGAGAAACAAAAATAATAGGTTTTTGTGACAAATCAGGATGACTCTCTAAAAGAATTTCAACATCATTGTCGTTACCGATAACGTATGACTCCCCTTTTGCGCAGCTTTTTATACCCTTTACCTCGGGGTGGTTTTCGTCACCTGCAATAATAGTGACAACATCATCTGAGGAGTTATCAAGAACGATTTTATGAATTTTTTTAACAAAAGGACATACGGCATCAATAAACTCACAACCGCTTTTTTCAACCTCATGAAGCACCTCACGTGTAACGCCGTGTGTACGTAGCACAAGTATTGTGCCATCCTTAACCTCATCAGGTGATTCCACAACAATTACACCACGCTTTGCAAGGTCATCAATAACCTGTTGGTTATGAATAATAGGACCAAGAGTAGCAACGCTTTTGCCTTCGTCGGCAAGCTTTTCAATAAGCTTAATTGCACGATCAACACCAAAGCAGAAGCCTGCTTTTTTTGCAAGAATTACCTCTGCCATCAGATGCGCTCCTTTATAATATTGAGCATATAGTTAATGGTTGCGGGCAAATCCATTTCAGTTGAATCAACAAGTATAGCATCATCAGCCTGTTTAAGGGGTGCAATTTCACGGTGTGAATCCTGATAATCACGCTCTTTGATTTCTTTAAGAATCACATCATAATCAACAGTCTGCCCTTTTTCAACAAGCTCTTTATAACGGCGGTCTGCTCTTGCCTCGGCTGATGCAGTAAGGAAAAGCTTTATCTGTGCATCGGGCAAAACAACTGTGCCGATATCTCTGCCATCCATAATACAGTTATTATTTTTTGCAATATCACGCTGAAGGTCAAAAAGAAATTCTCTGACTTTCGGAATAGCAGAAACGTTTGACGCAGCCATAGAAACCTCGTTTTGTCTTATAGCGGCAGAAACGTCCTCCTCACCAAGGAAAACCCTTTGCTCGTTATCAACAAAACGAAGTGAAACCTTAAGTCCATCAAGTGTTGCAATAACACCCTCAGCATCCTTTGTATCAACACCCTTACGAAGGGCATTAAGACCTACTGTGCGGTAAAGCGCACCTGTATCAACGTAGATATAACCTAATTCCTTTGAAACAGTTTTGGCAATTGTACTTTTACCTGCACCTGCAGGGCCGTCAATAGCAATATTAATCATAACAAAATCCTCCGAATTATATACTGTTACCTGCAAGGTGACCTGTTGAAAACGCTATCTGCAAATTAAAGCCACCCGTATAGGCATCAACATCAATAACTTCACCTGCGAAGTAAAGACCCGAAACAAGCTTACTGCCCATTGTTTTGGGGTCAATCTCACTTACGCTTACGCCACCAGAGGTTATAATAGCCTCATCAATAGGGCGAAAATCTGTAACGGTTAATCTTATATCCTTCAAAAGGTCAACAAGGCTTTGCCTCATATCCTTTGTAACCTGATTTGACTTTGTGTTGCCGTTAAGACCCGACAGCTTAACTACAATGGGTATCATTTTACGTGGCAACATAAGTGCGAGGGTATTATAAAGATTTTTGTTTGAGCATTCAAGCAAATCTCTTTGAATACGTTTATCAAGCTGCTCATATGTAAGTGCAGGCTTAAAATCAATGTGAATAACGTACCTGCCCTTTTCCATATTACGCATATGTGATGATGCCGATAAAATCATAGGACCTGAAACGCCATAGTGAGTAAAAAGCATTTCACCGAAGTCTTTATACACCTCTTTGTAATTTGTGGCATCCTCAACCCTGATTTCAACGTTACGCAGTGAAAGACCCTGCGCCTCGGTACACCAACCCTCGTGACATTCAAGGGGCACAAGTGAAGGCTTAAGTGCTGTAATTGTGTGACCTGCCTGCTTTGCAAGAGTATATCCGTCACCGGTTGAACCTGTTGCAGGGTATGAAACACCACCTGTTGCAATAAGCACGTTATCAGCAAAATATTCTTTGCCATCCTCTGTGCGACAACCCTTTACAGCGCCATCCTCAATTATAAGCTCGGTAACCCTGCCCTGCTTACGTTTAACGCCATTAATTGTTATGTACTTATTAAGGGCATCTACAATATCAAGGGCTCTGTCAGAAACGGGGAATACACGGTTTCCGCGCTCAATTTTAAGCGGAACACCAAGCTCCTCGAAAAAATCCATTGTATCATCAGTTGTAAAGCGTGAAAATGCGCCATACAGAAATCTGCCGTTTACGGGTACGTTAGCTATAAGGTCATTTAAAAGCGGACAAGCATTTGTTACATTACATCTGCCCTTGCCCGTTATAGCAACCTTACGGGCAAGCTTATCGTTACGCTCAATAAGAGTAACCTTTAATCCCCTTTTAGCGGCTGTACCTGCCGCCATCAAACCTGCGGCGCCACCGCCGATTACAATCAAATCCATAAAATTTTATATATCCTTTATCATAAAATAATTAGTTTATCTGTCATTTCCTTGCCTGATTCATCGGGAATCGGCAAAGCTAATGAGAATATATCCCTTGCACAGCATTCGGCATTATACACCCTGTTGGCATCTGCACCCAATTCGTACAAGTCACCTCGTTTAGTAACTATGGGTAGCGTTGATGATGCTTTTGCCTTTTTCAGAAATGCTGCACCATTACTGTTAAAGCCCTGTACTTTTATATATGGCACAGGTAGTGAAACATCAGCTTTATTTATGCCTAAAAAAGCACAAAGTATAATTCTGCGTAGCCTTGAATGAGTATAACGCTTTGTCTTGATTTTTTCAAGTATTTCATCAAGAGAAACCGACGACCTGACAGCGTTTACTATTCTGTATTCAAGACCTTCGGTTACATCGGGCAACAAAGCAAAATCATCTGCAGACATTGTGCGAAGCTTATATAGAATAGCAGTTTCAAGCTTTTTGTAATCTGCAGGAGCCTTACCCGAATTAACAGCCTCTGACAGAATCTTATATGATTCAGATGGCAGAAACTGTTTATAATCTTCATCATTTTTCAAAAGCTCACGCAAAGCAGAGGCAGAACAAATATCACCTGTTAAATCTGCTGAATCGTGGTCAACGCCCTGACGCTTTACCACTTTTATTTTATCGGCAACATTACTAAAATCGGCATAACCGCCATTAATAATTGCCTTGATATACTCGATACCCAAAATATTATTAGGGGTTGAAATTGCATCAGCACAAGCACACTCACCGCAATCTGCGAGAGCAAGCTGACGGGCACGAGGGAATGAATGACCTTCACTCAATCGTAGCTTTAATTTGTCATTAAACTCTGGGGTCTGCATAAATTTAACGCATTCAACAAGCAAATCTGCATTATCGGTTTCAGCGCCAAAGCCCAGCGCATCAACAACACCCGAACCAAAGAGCAGGTCAACACCCGCTTTGGCAAATGACTCGGCAGATGATGTTGCATACGGCACAGGGAGTAACAAAACAAGGTCAACGCCATTAGACAGTGCCATTTTTACGCGTTCATTCACAGACACACACGCACATTCGCCACGTTGGACAAAGCTACCGGACATAACTGCAGTTACAGTATTGTCACCACCTGATTTAAGTGCATCTACAACAAGCTTATGCCCGTTATGAAACGGGTTAAACTCTGCAACAATGCCGTAATTCACAATAATGCCCCCTTTCGCACCCTGTTATTTATAATAAATTACACTTGAAAAAGAAATAAATAGTGATATAATTAATATTTGGTGAGAGATTTCTCACGCTACTATTTTACACAATTACAATACGTTTAAATTTCTAAAAAAGAATTAAACGTTTTTTATTGGAGGTTTATTGATGAAAATTCTCGTAATCAACTGCGGTAGCTCTTCACTTAAGTATCAGCTTTTTGATATGGAGGGTGAAAAAGTTCTTGCAAAAGGTATCTGTGAATCAATTGCTACAGATATGAGCCACACAAAGGGTTCAACATTTGACGGCAGAAGCTTTGATGCTTATGTTAACATTCCTGACCACAAGGTTGCATTCAACATTGTTAAGGATGCACTTACAGATGGTGATTGCAAGGTTATTGACTCACTCAGCGAAATCGGTGCTATCGGTCACCGTGTTGTTCAGGGTGGTGACCTTTTCACAGAGAGCGTACTTATCGATGCAGATGTTCTCAAGAAAATTGACGAACTCAGTGCACTTGCTCCCCTTCACAACCCTGCACACGTTGTAGGTATTGAATGTTGTAACGAGGTTTTCGGTGCAAACGTTCCTCAGGTTGCAGTATTTGATAATGCTTTCCACAGCACAATGCCTGCTACAAGCTACATATTCCCCATTCCCTACAAATATTACGAGGAAGACCACATCCGTCGTTATGGTGCACACGGTACATCACACCGTTTTGTTGCTTACAGAACTGCTGAAATTGTAGGCAAAGACCTTAAGGACATTAAGCTTATCACATGCCACCTTGGTAATGGTTGCTCAATTACAGCTATCAAAGATGGTAAAGTTCTTGATACAAGTATGGGTCTTACTCCCCTTGATGGTTTTGCTATGGGCACACGCTGCGGTGGTATTGACCCCTCAGTTGTTACATATATTATGCAGAAACACAACCTCAGCGCTGCTGAAATGGATAAGATTATGAACAAGCAGAGCGGTGTTCTTGGTGTTTCAGGTGTTCACTCTGATGACAGAGCTGTTAAACAGGCTGCTGCAGAGGGCAACGAAAGAGCAAAGCTTGCACGTGACATTCAGTGGTATCAGATCCGTAAGTACATCGGTTCTTACGCTGCAGCTATGGATGGTGTTGACGTTATCGCATTCACAGGCGGTATCGGTGAAAACTGTATCGACCTTCGTGAGGATGTTCTCAAGAACCTTTCATTCCTCGGTATTGAGCTTAATGAAGAAGCAAACGAGGTTCGCGGTGAAGAAATTGAACTTACAAAGCCCGGTTGCAAGGTAAGAGCATTCTGCGTACCCACAAACGAAGAGCTTGCTATCGCAAGAGACACAAAAGAAATCTGCGAAAAGCTTTAATAGTTTCATAAAATGATTAACCTCTCACAGAAAATTTCTGTGAGAGGTTTTTTGTTGTGTTTTTTAATACTTATCGTAACAGCTGATACCTGCATTATAGGAGCTCGTTGTTGCGCCGTAAACAGCTTTAACTGTGTAGGTGTAGGTTGTACCCTTCTTTGCATTTTTGTCAAGGAAGGTTGTGTTGTTTGTACCACCTACTGTACCTACGCGAGTCCATGTTGAGTTTGCAGTTTTTCTGTAAACGTAGTAACCTGTTGTACCCACAACTGTTTCCCACTTAACTGTGATACCTGATTTTGAAGATACCGCACTCTTAAGTGTGGGGTTTTCAAGTCTTTTGAGATACAAGCCTGTTGTATCAAACTTGCTGTGGTAACCTCCATCGGCAATTACTGTGTAACGGAAGTATTCACCACTGCGAGCCTTAACAGAAGTATCTGTAAAGTAGGTTGTTTTAACTGTACCCAGATATGTCCAATATGTTGAACCTGCTCCCCTACGGTAAACTCTGTAACCATTAGTTACACCACTTACAGCATTCCATGTAATATACAAACCACTTGTGGCGTTAGAAATAGTTTTAAGTTTTGGCACAGCCATATATTTGCGTGTCTGAGTATTAGCGCTTACAAAATCACTATACTGACCTGCACTATTGTATGCCCTTACAGAATAAACATAATAAATACCACTCTTAACGTTTTTGTCAAGGAGTGTTGTGCCTGTTGTTGTGCCAACAAGTGTCCAAGTACTATAACCACCCTGACGACGATAAACATTGTATTTTGTAGCTCCTGCAACATTGTTCCATGTAACGTTTACACCACCGATTTCGTTGGTGGTTGTTGCCTTGGGGGTTGTGGGTTTAAGCTGAGGAATTGTTGCAGTTTCAAGTTTTGTTCCACAAACTGTACACTTTTTGTACTTTGTGCCAGGTGCACTTGCAGTTGCGTTTTTATCAACAATCCAGTCAGATGAGATGTGATTGCCTGTGGCAGGAATTGTTTCTGTTTCCATAACCATACCACAATCAACACACTTTTTTGTTTTTTTGCCACTCTTATTACAAGATGGGCTTGAATCTTCAGTCCACCCACTTAACGAACCATGATTCAATTTTAAAACAGCTGTATCAAAAAAATCTCGTGCACATGACTTACATGAAGCATTAACTTCTTTAAGATTTTTGCAATGATAAAAAGCGTAATCACCTATACTTGTAACACTATCGGGGATGGTAATGGAGGTAAGGCTTGTACAATTATAGAAAGCACGACCGCCTATACGAGTTACGCTATCGGGAATGTTAACTGATGTAAGACTATTGCAATCATAGAAAGCTGTACCCGCAATTGTTTTTGTGCCACTTTTAACTGTATAACTCTCACTTAAAGTATTTTTAGCTTTTATAAGATGGTTACCAATATATAGCACATTGTCTTGCCAATTTGATAAATCATTATAATAATTTGTATTATAGAAAACTGAAGAGCCTATATTTGTTACACTATCGGGGATTATGATTGTTGAAAGATTTGTGCACTCAGAAAAAGCACAAGTACCTATACTTATTACACTATCGGGGATTATTATTGAGGCAAGACCTGTACAACCGCAGAAAGCATAATCACTTATACTTGTTACCCTATCTGGGATTATGACGGATGCAATGTTTGTACAACCACGGAAAGCAGATTCACTTATACTGGTTACATCATCTGGAATTATGACAGACGTAAGGCTTGTACAATTAATAAAAGCATAAGAATTTATATGTGTTACACTATCAGGAATAACCAAGTCTGTTACTAATTGCTCATTTAAATATAGATTCTTGGCATAATATAGCGGATTTGAAGGATACATAATCAAATCATAATCGCCCAAAATAAAACTAGTATCAAATTCGATATTACACCATACAGCCATATCGTTTATATGTACTGCTCCAAGGTTTGTACAATACCGGAAAGCATCTGCATATACATGTTTTACGCTATCACCTATTACAATATCAGTTAAGTTTGAACAACAATTAAACGCGTAAGAACAAATAGTTGTTACGCTGTCTGGAATGGTGTACAAGGTACTTGTTTTTTGGGTTGGATATTGTATAAGCGTAGTCTTGTCTTCGTCAAATAATACACCTTCAACAGAACAATAATTTTTATTATCCTTATCAACATTTATTTCCATCAGGTTTGTACAGTTATTAAATGCATCTTTTTCAATTTTTGTAATACTGTCGGGAATTGTAATTGATGCAATATTTGAACAATATTCAAACGCACGGCGTCCGATACTTACTACACTACTAGGAATTGATATTGAAGCAAGGCTATCACACCAAGAAAACGCACCACCTGCAATTGTTTTTGTTCCACTCTTAATTGTATAATTCTCACTTATAGTATTCTCAACTTCTATAAGATGATTACCAATATATAGCACATTGTCTTGCCAATTTGATAAATCGTTATAATAATTTGTATTATAGAAAACTGAAGAGCCCATACTTGTTACACTATTGGGAATTGTAATTGAGGCAAGGCTTGTACAATTATAGAAAGCACAATCACCTATACTTGTCACACTATTCGGGATTGTAACAGATTTGAGTTTTGTGGATTCATAAAACGCAGAACCAGCAATTGTTTTTGTACCACTTTTAACTGTATAACTCTCACTTAAAGTATTTTTAGCTTTTATAAGATGGTTACCAATATACAGCACACCGTTTTGCCATTTTGATAAATTATTATAATATTTTGTATCATAGAAAACTGAAGAGCCCATATTTGTTACACTATCAGGAAGTGTTATTGTTGCAAGATTTATGCATTCAGAAAAAGCACACCCACCTATACTTGTTACACTATTGGGAATTGCAATTGAGGCAAGGCTTGTACAATTATAGAATGCATAATCACCTATACTTGTCACACTATTCGGGATTGTAACAGATGTAAGATTTGTACAACCAAAAAAAGTTTGTCTACCAACACCTGTAACACCTGGAGTGATTATTGTTTTTTTAATATTTACATTATTATAGAATGGTGAGGGTTTTGTATAACCTGTATCGTCCCAAGCTTCATTTTGCCAATGCCACATATCACCTGTACCATTAATGGTTAAAAGGCCATCACTATCCAAAACATATTGCACATTATCACCACAATAACCAGACAAAACAATATTTGTAGCAGATGTTGTAACAGGAACACAGATAATTATACCCAAAGTTATAATTACTGTAATAAATAAACACAGAGCCTTCTTCATAAAATACCTCTTTTATCAAATCAAAAAAGTGCATAGCAATGAAGCTATGCACCGAACAAAATTGCTTCGATTGCCAATTAACAAATTCATTTTAATACTGTTGTAAAAAAATGTCAATATAACATCGAGCTTGCAAAAAAGGCATTTTCTATAATAAAGATGCCTTTTGGGAATTAAAATACCAAAAAATCCACTTAATATATCAACGCGCCTTTATCATATTCGCATTTTCTGTAGGGAACACCCATTTTAAGGGAATCTCCGTTGCGGGTTAATAACTCATCAACCCTTACAAACTCATAGCCCTCTGCCTGTAATTCCGGGATTGCCTTAAGCACCGCATCAACAGTAGCAGGGCGTGTATCATGCAAAAGAATAATGCTACCGTCGCTTACCTTTGCCATTATATCCTCATAAATCACCTGACTATCATCTTTATTCCAATCGAAGGTATGGAAGGTCCAATGGATGAAAATTCTGTCAAACTTTTTGAATTGATGGGGCCAGACATTACCATATGGTGCCCTTAAGAAAACGGGCTTTTCACCAATTATGGATTCGATAACCGTTTCGCCTTTTTCAATGCTTTCAATTGCAGTATTATCAGGCGTTACGTAAAAATTGGGGTGGTCATAAGTATGGTTACCTATAAGGTGACCTTCATCATAGGCGCGCTTTACAATTGCCGGACGTTTTTCGGCTTGTTTACCGATAACAAAAAAGGTTGCCTTAGCCCCGTATTGTGCTAAACCATCAAGCAACCTTTCGGTGTGACCGCTCGGACCATCATCAAAGGTAAGTGCAATTGCTTTTTCACCCAACTCGCTTTGCCCTAAATCAAGGCGGTAAACACCATCAGGTACACTACGCCATAATAATGTTATGGCAAGTATTATAGGCACAAAGGTAAAAAACAGCTCCGCCTTATGGCTTGGCTTTGTTTTTGCCTTTTTATTTTTATTCATAATATGCTCCTAATAAGAAAAGGTGTTTTAGACTCAGTTGAGTTTAAAACACCTTTATTAGATAATTTAATTCGTTAAATTATTTCTTGAAAAGGCCAAGAATATCAACGATATCGCCATCTTCGTCGTCATCGTCAGCTGCGTATGAATCTGATGATGAAGATGATGAAGATGAAAGAAGTGATGATCCTGACTTATTAGCAAGACCGTTAGCATCTGTGCCGAAGCCTGTTGCGATAACAGTAACAACCATTTCGTCCTCAAGCTTTTCATCGAATGCAACACCGAAGATGATGTTTGCATCTGAATCAGCAGCCTCTGCGATAATGCTTGCAGCAACGTCAACGTCATCAAGTGTGATGTCAGGTGATGAAGTGATGCTGATAATAACACCCTTTGCACCCTGGATTGTTGTTTCAAGAAGGGGGCTTGAAACTGCTGAGTTAGCAGCTGCCTCTGCCTTTTCTTTACCTGTTGCACGACCAACGCCCATATGTGCGTGACCTGCATCCTTCATAACTGCTGTAACGTCAGCAAAGTCGAGGTTGATAAGACCGGGAACCTTGATAAGCTCTGAAATGCTCTTAACACCCTGACGAAGAACATCATCAGCAACATCGAAAGCGTTAGCAAATGTAATCTTCTGATCTGAAACTAATTTAAGTCTTTCGTTAGGAATAACGATAAGGCTGTCAACATGCTGTGCAAGTTCAGCAATACCTGCCTCTGCCTGCTGCATTCTGCGTTTGCCCTCAAATGCGAAAGGCTTTGTAACGATACCTACTGTAAGGATACCGTTGCTCTTTGCAATTTCTGCAATTGCTGGTGCAGCACCTGTACCTGTGCCACCGCCCATACCTGCAGTAATGAATACCATATTAGCGCCGTTAAGAGCATCAACAATAGCATCTCTGCTCTCCTCTGCAGCCTTAAGACCCATTTCGGGACGAGCACCTGCACCACGACCGCCTGTAACCTTTTCACCAATCTGGATTTTATGTGTAGCCTTTGAGAAAGTAAGAACCTGTTTATCTGTATTTACAGCGATAAATTCAACGCCCTGTACACCTGAAGATACCATACGATTGATAGCGTTACCGCCACCGCCACCTACACCGATGACTTTAATCTGAGTTACATCTTCAAAATCGTTTGAAATTTCAAAGTTCATTTTAAATCCTCCTAAAACTTAACTTCTTATATAATGATAATTTTACTCACAATACATCCCTTAAAGTTTACCATAGTATGACCACAATAGCAAGATGTTTTTTGAAATTTTTAATTATTTTTAGTACAAAATAGTCGTAAAAACAATATCTTTACTGTTTTTCGTTCTGTATTCACATTTGATTTGAGCATCTTACGGCTTTATTCAATTTATTATTGATTTTCAACCTTTTCGGTTGTTTTTACCTTTTTAGCCGGTGCTTTTGTAGTAGGTACAGGCTTATCTTTACCGGCACTGAAATAAACATACGGCTCAACACTTACGTCAAGCGTACCTACCGAATACGAATTAATGTCATTTTCTTTTTCGATAGCAGCCTTTGCAAGGCGCAGCTTGTGAAGCAGATTTGTAAATGACCCGATTTTTACGGTAATACGGTCATCGTACTTTAACTCAAACGTGCCACGTTTAGTATATGTAATACCTGTAAGCTGTTGAATTCCGCTTTGCTTGACAGCGCCCAACAATTCAATAAACCTGTTTGTGACATCGTCATTATTAAGCTTAACCGTACCACCCTGGGGTGCACCCTTAAGCTGTACACCACCTACTATGGCAACGCCATCACGAATCATATCAGCATCTCTATCAAGAACCTTGCCGTTTTCATCAACAAGTATAAAGCCCTTTTTGTACGGTAAAGCGGCAACCTCACGGGTTGCGGTTACATCAATTATGATTGTATCGGGTAAATCCATTTCAACTGTTACACTGTTTATGTACGGCAAGGCGGTGGTGATTTTTTCATTCACCTTTTCTTCATCAACAAGGAACAGATTACTACCTATTTCAATACCGCTACCCTTAATTACCTGAGCGTTTGAGTAAGCCTTGTCACCCTTCACCTGAATTGTACCTATTTTAAAGAAAACCGCAAGAACAAGCGCAATACCCGCACAAGCAACAACCAAAGCAAGACCCGCAAGCAAAGCAAGTCTTTTGGCTTTTCGCTTGCGGCGAATCTTCTTTTTATTTATTGAACGCACCTCATCACGAGATAAATTCTCCATCTTTTTCTTTTTAGGAGGTATTATCTTTGTTGAGGAGCGTCGGGATTTTTTCCTTTTATTTTGCTCCATTTAGTTTTTACCTTCCCCGGATATACTTAAACGTATATCCCCATTTAATACACAAAGGTTCTGAGATAAATTCTCATACCCTCTGTCAATAAAACCAACATTACCTACTGTTGTTACACCCTCTGCACAAAGCCC
Organism: Acutalibacteraceae bacterium; assembly: GCA_045629785.1. Taxonomy (GTDB): domain Bacteria; phylum Bacillota; class Clostridia; order Oscillospirales; family Acutalibacteraceae; genus DTU089. The sequence continues at coordinate 25,589 of JAZQRX010000027.1, forward strand.
AGCTACCACAAGGGCTGCACCGCCCCGCAAATCGGGTGAAAGCACATCAGCACCATAAAGGCTATTCACACCTTCAACAACAGCAACTCTGCCCTCAGTACGTATTTTAGCACCCATACGCACAAGCTCGGGTACGTGCTTAAAACGACTTTCAAAAATATTTTCAACAATAACACTTGTGCCACGTGCAACTGACGTAAGCGTAGTGAACAAGGCTTGTGAATCTGTAGGAAAGCCCGGATATGGCTGAGTTATTATTTTATCTATACGCCTGAGACCCATAGGGCATTTAACCCGTATGGATTTACACCTTACGTTAACACTACACCCTGCCTCTTCAAGCAAGGGTAAAACGGAATTAAGGTAGACAGGCTCGGTATTTTTTAATTCAATATCACCGCGTGTTACTGCACCTGCCACCAGGTATGTAGATGCAACAATGCGGTCGCATATAACGGTATGCTCTGTGCCATGCAACCGGTCAACACCCTCAACAGTAATTATACTCTCCCCTGCACCGCTTATACGCGCACCGCAGGAATTGAGAAAGTTGCACAAATCAGTTATTTCAGGCTCACGAGCCGCGTTTACTATGGTTGTAGTCCCCTTTGCAGTAACTGACAAAAGCAAGGCATTTTCAGTAGCGCCTACACTGGGGAAGGATAAAGTAATTTTATCCCCTTTAAGCTTTTGTGCCACCTTACAAATAATTTTGCCGTGGCTTTCGATTACGTTTACACCCAACCGCTTAACCGCGTAAAGGTGTAAATCTATGGGTCTTAGACCTATTTCACAGCCACCGGGTGCACACATTGTAGCCTCACCCATACGGCCGACTATTGCGCCTAAAAAAACAATTGAGGAGCGCATCTCCCTCATTAAATCCTCAGGGATATAACTACAGGATACAACAGATGCATCAACCGTAATTGTATTGCCCTCTCTACGGACACCGCAACCAAGACTTTTAAGTATTTTCACAGTACACTCTGTATCAGAAAGCAAAGGGCAATTGTGAATAACACACTTGCCCTTGACCAGTACTGTTGCGGCAAGTATGGGCAAAACGCTGTTTTTGGAGCCTTGAACATTAAGGCTACCATTCAAGCGTCTGCCACCATTGATAATATAGGCAGACATACAGCTGCTCCTTTCAATATGTAGTAAAAAGTCTTACGCTGTATAATATGCCGATTATTAAAATATGTTAAATTACTTTTTTATAAGACCCTCAACAATGTCACAAATACGGCTTGTGGCATCAATAACCGCCATAGCACGTGCATTTTCGCCAACCTCTTTAAGCTTGCGTTTATCACCAAGAAGGTTGTCAACATTTCTGCTAAGAATGCTTCCGTTAAGGTCTTTTTCTTCAATAATCACTGCGGCATGCTTGTTAACAAGTGCCATAGCGTTGTGATACTGATGATTTTCGGTAACGTTAGGTGATGGTATAAGTATAGATGGTTTACCAAGCGCCTGAATTTCTGAAAGCGATGATGCACCTGCTCGACAAATAACTAAATCTGCCGCAGAAAGACAACGTGCCATATCATCAATATAAGGTCTGATTTTTATATGGGGCATCTTTTGGAGGTCAACGCCTCTTTCCTCTAACTTATCTGCCACCCACATACCGTTTTTACCGGTAGAAACTATAAAGTTATAACGTTCATCATGAGCATTTGATGCAATTACCTCAATAATTGCTTTGTTAATTTCACGTGCACCTAATGAGCCACCCATACAAAGGATAATGGGGTTTTCATTAAAACCTAACTCCTGTCTTGAAGCTACAGAATCAGCCTCAAGAAGCTCACCGCGGATAGGCAAGCCTGTAACAATAGGCTCGTTCTTAAATTTCATATGCTTTTTAGCATCCTCTGCCGTAAGCATAACAACGTCAACCTTTTCGGCAAGGGCTTTGTTTGTAACGCCGGGAAAAGCGTTTTGCTCGTGAATGGCTGTGGGTACACCCATTTTTGCTGCCATTCTGATAACGGGTCCGCTTACGTAACCACCAAAGCCGACTGCTACATCGGGTTGAAACTCGTTTATAATCTTTTTAACAGCACCTGAGCATTTAAGCAGCTTTATTGCTGTATCAATATTTTCTTTAATATCTTTGGGTGAAAAGCCACGCCTTAAGCCTTTGATATCAATAGTCTTTAAGGGATAGCCTGCCGCAGGGACAATTTCTGCTTCAATTCTGTCTTTTGTACCAACAAAGCAAATCTCTGCTTCGGGGTGCCTTTTTCTGATTTCGCCTGCTACTGCAAGTGCAGGATTAACGTGACCACCTGTACCGCCTGCTGCTATTAAAACCTTCATAATAACACCATCCTTTTCTCTCTCAAAGTTTAAACTCTTTCCATTTTAAACAACCTTATTCTTATTACGCTTAAGGTTTCGCATAAAGTAAACCTTAGGCAAATCTGCCTGCCTTGAAACGCTGAGTATGGTACCCATTTCAACAAGTGTAATAAGTAACGCGGAGCCACCGTAACTGAAGAAGGGCAGACTGATACCAGTGTTTGGTACTGTGTCTGTTACAACGGCAACGTTAAACATTACCTGTAAGGCAAGCTGTGCTGTCATTCCGAATGCAAGAAGTGCACCGAATCTGTCTTTTGCACGCATACCGATATAAATACCACGTGCAATAAGCACTACAAAACCAAGAAGAATAAATACACAACCCACAAATCCCAGCTCTTCACCGATAATAGAAAAAATAAAGTCGGTGTGTGATTCGGGGATATACAGATATTTCTGTTTTGAATTACCTATACCTGCGCCCAAAAATCCGCCTGAGCCAAGGGCAAAGAGGGAATGGTTTATCTGCCAACGTGATTCATCGGGTGAATAATCCTTAATTCGCCAAGCCCTGATACGGTCTATCATATATTCCTTAAGGGGCAAATCATCATAATTAAAGCAAACGTATACAAGCACAATTGCCGCAAGTACACCACCCACAGCAAACCAACGGGCTCTGCACTCACCTATCCAGAGCATTGTTATACCAATAAGTGTAATAAGAATAGCACCTGAAAGGTGGCTACCCAAAAGAACTGAGCCTGCGGTAATAACAATAACAATACCATAAAAGAACATTGTTGTTGTGCCCTGTGTAATTTTGATTGTACCGTTTGTGATTTCTGTTATCTTTTTAGCCCAACCTGCCGTGGAAGGCTTTGCGCTTATAATTTTATCGTGATCTTTATCAAGACCATACGCAAGAAACAGTATAAGGGCAAATTTTGCAATCTCTGATGGCTGGAACGAAAATGAACCGATACCAAACCAACGGTTGATACCGTCACCGCCACCCTGAAGAACTGTTATAGCCAGAATACCTAAAGCGCCAAAAAGACCAATATTTGAAAAATGCTTAAGGTATTTATAGTTGAATCGGGAATAGAAAAGCATAACGGCTATGCCACCAACAGCAAATACAATCTGACGTTTAAAGTAATAAAGACTGTCACCCGAGCCGCTATTATAAAAAGCGTATATATAGCTTGCAGAAAGGAGCATTACAAGACCCACTGTCATAAGACCGAGCATAATAAGGAAAAACGGAACATCCATACCATTCTTTATAAAAAGGTCATTGAATTTAGTTTCCTTTTTCATTGTAACACACCTTTCTTGGATTTTTTGATTTATTATTTCGGAGCGCCGAAGTAAACAAGAAGAATTGCAGCTATGCCACCGATAAGGTTAACGAGTGAAAAGATTTTAACAATCTTAACCTCTTTCCAACCACACATTTCAAAGTGGTGGTGAATAGGAGCCATTTTGAAAATTCGTTTGCCGTGTGTAAGCTTGAAATAACCAATCTGTAACACGTCTGAACCGAACTCTGCAACATAAATAATACCAACAAGAAGAATAATTATGGGGCAATCAACTGCATAGGAGAACGCAACAATAAGTCCACCAAGGAACATTGAACCAAGGTCACCCATCATAACCTTTGCAGGGTGCCAGTTCCAGATAAGGTAACCTGCAAGGCCACCAAGGAGTGCTGCTGCCATAAGGCTGATACCAAAGCAATTACGAAGTGCCGCAATTACTATAAAGCTGATTGCTGCTGTAAGAGTAACTGAACCGCAAAGACCGTCTACACCATCGGTAAAGTTAACCGCATTTGTAGTAGCATAAATAACGATAAAGCCGATAACCCAGAAGAAGAGCTTTGTTTCAACCATACCTATAAAGGGAATGAATGTTGCGCCTGTTGGGTCATTTATGTAAAGAGTAAGTATGTAGCCAACCATAAGAACTATCTGAAGAACACTCTTCTGCACAATGGTAAGACCCATATTACGTTTTTTAACAACCTTGATATAGTCATCGAGGAAGCCGATGAAGGCAAAACCAAGAGCCATCACAAGACCTGCCCAGACCTTAACCTTATTTGACGCTGCTGCAACACCTGCAACCTGAGGTAAAACATCTGCAGTGCCACCTGTAACAGAGGCAATAATATCGCCACCCATAAGTCTGTCAATAAGCACAACTACGGCAAAAGCAATAACTGTACCGAGTATAAACAAAATACCGCCCATTGTAGGTGTACCCTGCTTATTCTTGTGCCATTTGGGACCGATATCAAGAATGGTCTGGCCAAATTTCAATTTGTGTAAAAATGGAATTACAACGTAACCAAGACCGAAGGAAATGCCGAAAGAAATAGCTGCCGCCAAAACACAGGCTAAAATAATATTCATCTTGTGTACTCCTTAACCATATACTTTATTTTTAGAGTTATCTCTATTTATATAATACTTTAATTTAGATTAAAATACAAGTCACTGAGCGTCAAAACCCAACTTTTTATAAAGGGAAATGAAGATTTCCTCCATCCTCATACCGCGGCTGCCTTTAAAGAGCACCGCATCACCCTCACGAATGTTTCCAAAAAGGAATTCTGCTATTTTCTCTTTACTGTCAAAAGCTATTGCTTTACAACCATTCTTTGCGGCCTCATCTGCAATAAACCTTGATAATTCACCAAAGGTAAGCACATACTCGCAACCAACCTGTGATGCCTTTTCACCAACCTGACGATGTGCATTTTCTGCAAAATCGCCAAGCTCGAGCATATCACCAAGCACAGCGTACGCCTTACCCTTACATATAGTAGCAAGAGCCTCAAGCGAAGCCTTCATACTATCAAGGTTAGCGTTATAGCAATCCTCAACAAATGTAATGTTATTTATTTCTGTTATTTTCTGACGCATTCCCTCAGGCTCAAAATCCTTGATACCCGAAGCCGCCTCTTCAAGAGTATAACCGAGCTCAACACCCACGCACATAGCACACATAGCGTTATACACGTTGTGAATACCAACACTTGGCACAAAAACCTTTGCCTTTTCACCCTTATAAACCGCAGTAAACGTGCTACCAAGGGCGTTTGATGATATATCCTCTGCCCACATATCAAGGTTATCACCATCAATGCCGAAACGAACAAGCTTATAATCATCTCTGTCGAGAGTTGCAAGCATATCGTTATCACCATTTATAATAAGTGTAGAACCCTTTGCCATACCATCAAGTATTTCGCATTTAGCCTTTAATATACCCTCGCGTGAGCCAAGGTTTTCAATATGAGCCGTACCAACGTTTGTGATACATGCAATCGAAGGCTCAACCGCCTTTGAAATACGTGAAATTTCATCAAAATGGTTCATACCCATCTCAATAACTGCTGCCTCGTGATGCTCTTCAAGGCAAAAAAGTGTTTTGGGTACACCAATTTCGTTATTAAGATTACCTGCGGTGCGCAAAGTATCAAATTTCTTTTTAACAACCGCATAAATCATACCCTTACTTGTAGTTTTACCTACACTACCGGTAAGACCGATAAAGGGAATATCAAATAATTTTCTGTAGCCATGACCGATATCGAGCAACGCCTTACCCGTATCTTCAACATAAATAATGCGAGGGTCGTCACCTACATTTTTACTGCACACAACGGCTTTTGCGCCCTTATCAAGTACATCACCTATAAAATCGTGAGCATCAAAGCGCTCACCTACAAGGGCAATAAACAATGTATTTTCGTCAATATCACGACTATCGGTTGAAATCTTTAAAATTTCGCCATCAAGCTGTGATGTTGATCCACAAAATTCCGCAATCTGTTTAACTGTAACACTCTTCATACCACATCATCCTATATCCCGATTATTTTATTTACCGAGTTTTTTAAGAGCCTCTGCCACAACCTCGCGCTCATCATAGTGAACACGCTCTTTGCCGATAACCTGATAGGTTTCGTGACCCTTACCTGCAAGAAGGACTGTATCGCCTGCCTTTGCAATACTGAGAGCATACTCAATAGCCTCACTTCTGTCAGTAACAGAAACTACCTCTGCCTTTGAGCCTACAGTACCAATAAGAATTTCTTTAATTATTACCTCAGGGTCCTCTGTACGGGGGTTATCAGTTGTAACAACAACAATATCAGATAAATCTGTAGCCATACGTCCCATTTTGGGGCGTGTTGTTTTATCACGGTCACCACCACAACCAAAGAGTGTGATTACCTTACCCTTTGTAAAGCCACGCACAGCATTAAGTGCTTTTTCAAGTCCATCGGGTGTGTGTGCGTAGTCAATAATTACACCAAAATCTGTATCTGTTTTAAGAAGCTCAAGTCTGCCCTTAACGGTAGCAGCGCTACCTGCGGCATTTACTACATCCTTAAAATCAAATCCAAGTGAGCAAACACTTGCAATAGCACAAAGTGAATTATACACAGAGAAACCACCTGGAATGTGGAATACAACGTGCTCACCATTAAGGTCATACTCTACCCTATCGGCAAAAAGCTGTGTGTTTTCTGCCTTATAGTCAGAGCTTGTGTTTATAGAATATGCTTTTACGGGTGCTTCAATGCCATCGCACATATAAGCGCCTGCCTCGTCATCACTGTTAATAATTGCATTGTCGCAGTTATAGAACAAGGTCTTTTTACAAGCCTTATATTCCTCGATAGTGCCGTGATAATCAAGATGGTCCTGTGTAAGGTTTGTAAACACACCTGTTTTAAAATGGATACCTGCAAGGCGCATCTGATGGAATGCCTGCGAAGATGTTTCCATAACGCAATACTCAATGCCGTCATCAACCATCATTTTAAAGAGATTATGCATATCATAGGGGTCAGGTGTTGTAAGCTCGGTATGAAATTCTTTATCACCCACCATATTTTTAACAGTACCGATAAGACCGCTTTTAATACCAAGCTCTGCAAGAATATCTTTAACAACAAATGCAGTAGTTGTTTTACCATTTGTGCCTGTTATGCCAATAAGAGTAAGCTTATCTGCAGCAGCACCCCAAAGGTTTTTGCACATAATTGCATATGCCTCACGGGTGTTTTCAACAAGAATCTGTTCCTTAAGACCCATATCCCTTGAAACGATTACCGCTGCAGCACCCTGCTCAAGAGCATTTTCAGCAAATGAGTGACCATCAAAACGTGCACCTACAACACAAACGAAGGCACAGCCCTTTGAAATTTTCAAGGTTTTGTCGGTTACATCTGTAACCTCTCTGTCATTGTAATCTGAAAGAACGTTTATACCCTTTAAAAGTTCTGATAAAAGCATTTTTCTACCTCTCCTAAGTGTGCAGACTTATATCTGCACCATTTAATCTTCAACGCCTGTATTTGTTTTGAAATAAACTGTAATTGTTGAGCCTAACTCTGCCTTTGTACCTTCATCAAGGCTCTGTCTGTACGAAACAACATCACTATCAAGCGAAGCGCCCGAAATTCTTATGTTATAGCCTGAATTAACCGCCCTTTCGTTAGCCTGACTGATACTCAGACCTATAAGATTAGGCACAGTTGATGATGTATTCTGATTATCTGTTTCGGTATAAAGAATAACAACACCATTAAGCGGTAAGCTCTGTCCCTTGATAGGATACTGTGAAATAACCTTATCACCCTTACCTACAACACGTGCAGTAAAGCCTTGATTACTCAACGCACCCTTTGCCGCGCTTACTGACATATCAGTAACGTCAGGTGCAGAGGCATTCAATTGTGATAACTCATCATCAGTATAAACAGGCTCAACATTCATATATTTAAGAGTCTGCTCAATAATCGAACCTGCTACGGGTGCGGCAATTGCGCCACCACCATGATTTGCACCCTGTGGCTCATCTATAACTATAAGCACCGCAATACGAGGATCATCTGCAGGTGCACAACCTACGAATGATGCAATGTACTGACCATCTACCGTAAGCTTTTCAGAAGTACCCGTTTTACCTGCAACTCTGTAGCCGGGGATATAAGCATTTTTACCTGTACCCTCTGCAACAACCTTTTCCATCATAGAAACAACAGTTTTACTTGTACTTTCAGAAACAACCTGTCGTTTAACTGTTGGTGCCATCTCAAACACCGTGTTACCATCCTGGTCAAGCTTTTTAGCTACAACGTAAGGCTGCATCAATTTACCACCATTTGCAACTGCAGAAACCGCGGTAATCATTTGAATAGCACTAACCTGGAAGGTCTGACCGAAAGCACTTGATGAAACCTGTGCAATACCCATTTTCTCTTTTGAGTGATATGTGATATCCGCTGCAGGCTCTGCCTCGGCAGGTAAATCAATACCTGTTTCTTCAGTAAAACCAAATGCCTCGAAATACTTGTAAAAGCGTTCTGTATCAAGCTTTTGACCTATTGTTATAAAGAAGGGGTTACATGAATTCGTAAGTCCCTCTGCAAGGTTTTGTGTACCATGACCTGATGTATCGTGACAATGAATTATGTTATCGGCAACCTTGATTGAGCCGGTACAGTTGAAAGTGGTTCCGGGCTCAACAACACCCTCTTCAAGTCCTGCAGCTGCAGTAAATATCTTAAATACCGAGCCAGGCTCGTAGGTATCACTTATGGCCTTATTACGCCACATCAGAAAGACCTCATTATTATAAGCAACATCATACTTATCAGGATCTTTTATCTTTGAAAGCTTTGCAAGAACTTTTTTATCTGTAATAACAGAGGGCACATTCAAATCATAGTCAGGCATAGTAGCCATACCAAGTATTGCGCCTGTGTCAACCTCCATAACAATACCATAAGCAGAGACCGCTTTATTATCAATAACAGCCTGCGAAAGACCTTTTTCAAGGGCATACTGAATTGTTTTATCAATAGTCAACACAAGACTTGTACCCTGCTCCGCATCAAACTTTGTTTCATAATTGCTTGACATCAGACCGCTCTGGGCATCCTTTGCCGTGATGATACGTCCGGGTGTACCCGTAAGCGTATCATTGTACATAAGTTCAAGACCTGCTCTGCCGTTATTCTCACTATTTGTCATACCGATAATGGTAGATGCAAAGTTGTTGAAAGGATAATAACGCTTTGTGTCGGGGTCAATACCGATTATTTCATTAAGCTCATTCTTGCTTCTGAATTCAGCAACAGCGGTTTTTGCACCATACTCAACACCGCCCTTAATTTTGACGTAGCTGTGCTTACGATTACTGATTTTTTCAGCGATTTTTTCAGCAGTAGTATCTGTAAAAATCTTTGCAAGACCATCTGCTATAAGCGCCGCCTGAGCATCATCCTTGATTTTTGAAGGATTAACGTACACAAGCCACGCAGATGCACTCTCTGCAAGCACATTCATATTCGCATCATATATAACACCGCGGTCGGCAGATATTACAGTATCACTGAGTTGTTGCGCTTCAGCAGCTATTCTGTACTCATCAGCCTTAATTACCTGAAAGTAAAAAAGTCTGACAATATCCAAGCCAAAACCGAGCACAAGAATAAACGCAATACCGCTTAAACATCGTTTTTTCAAGTTAGTATTTACTCGTGACATAACCCACCTCACACAGGTTTAAATTTCCCTATTCTATGCAAAAAAGAGAGTCGAGCATTTCTCAACTCTCATATAATTTATTATCTGCTTAATCTAAATATGCAAATAAAGCTTTTAGTTTTGATGCCAAATCGCTTGTTCCCTCAATAGTTTTATCACCCGAAACAACGATTTCATCACCTTCAGTAAGGTCTATATAGCTAATCTGATAACTTTCAGCCTTAACCATACCAAGAACGTTCTCGGCATAGTTTTCTATTTTATCTGTTGCAATCATACTGCTGAGCTCTGCATTAAGGCGAACATGCTCACCCTCTGCAATTTCAATTTCACGCTGTACGTTTGCGATTTCTGACATTTGTGTATCACACTTAGTCTGCATTACAAGTAGTACTGTAAGCATAGCAAAGCAGAAGCAAGCAAAACACATCGCTTTTTTAAGAGGAACAGGTATTGTAGCACTGCTCGCATTACGCTGAACTGTCTGCTGATGGTTTTCAACCATAGTTACAACAGTTGATTTGCGGTGTGTTGTTTTGTGTTGTGGTGCTGGCCTACGTTGAGGAGCTGCCTTACGTTGAGGAGCTGCCTTACGTTGAGGTGCTGCACTTGAAGAATGGGTACGCTTAACCTGAGCACCCTTGCCAGCTTTTTTGTTAGCCGGTCCGGATACTCGCGCAGGCTGTTCAATTACCTGTGGTTCAAAAAGCGAAAAATCATACGCTTCTGTGCCTCTGTACGCCATACTTCCTCCTGATTTATTGTCTTACTGACCTATCTTAGCAGCAGTTCGCAATTTTGCGCTCCTGCTACGGTTATTATCATCCAACTCTTTATCCGTTGCTTTTATACCTGCAGATTTCACTATAGCTTTAGGCTTTTTGCCACATACACAAACCGGAAAATCCTTCGGGCAGGTACAACCTTCTTTGAGAGTTCTGAAAAAATCTTTTACTATTTTATCTTCAAGACTGTGGAATGTGATTATAGACATAACCCCATCGTCATTTAATCTTTCAAACATAACAGGTAAGGTTTCTTTAAGAACATCAAGCTCACCATTAACCTCGATACGAATTGCCTGAAAGGTTTTTCGTGCCGGATGAGCATTCCTACGGAATTTAGCAGGTATTGCATTTGAAACAACATCCGAAAGCTCAATTGTTGTTTCAATTGGTTTTTCCTGCCTTGCTTTAACAATAGCCCTTGCTACCCTATCAGCAAACTTCTCTTCACCGTATGCTTTTATAATTGTATATAACTGATGTTCAGTATATGTATTAACAACATCCTTTGCGCTTTTACCTACCTGACTCATTCGCATATCAAGTGGTGCATCCTTGTGAAATGAAAAGCCGCGCTCAGCCGTATCCAGCTGATGACTGCTTACACCAAGGTCAGCAACTACACCATCTACACAATCAACGCCCAGTCCATCAAGAATCTGCGCAAAATCCGAAAAATTCTTGTGTACAACAGTCACTCTGTCGTCACCCTTAAAACGCTCTGTTACAACCTGAATTGCAGTAGGGTCCTGATCAACGCAGATAAGTCTGCCGCCCTCACCCAAATGAGCAAGTATTGCAGCAGAATGACCGCCACCGCCTGCAGTACAATCAATATAAGTACCATCAGGCTTTATATTAAGTGAATTAACCGATTCTTCAAGAAGAACGGATATATGCTTAAAATCCATAGGAGCCACCTATCAGAAGTTGATGTTGAGTTCATCTGTTGACTGCTCATCAAGAAGGGCAAGCTCTTTAGCCCACTCTTCAGGTGACCAGATCTCAATATGATTATTATTACCGACAATGTGAACCTCATCGGTGATACCTGCATACTCTTTAAGTGCAGCATTGAGAGTAAGTCTGCCACCCTTGTCAACCTCACCGCTGACAACGCCCGATAAAATCTTACGAGCCATACGGCGCATAGCCTGATTATGCTCACCACTCTGATTGAATTCTTTATAAAGCTCGTTCCAACCTGCCTCAGAATAAAGGAAGATGCAATTTGTTTCAGAATCAGGTGATTTTATAAGGTAGGTTTTAACCCCTAATTCGTCACGAAGGGCTGCCGGTATTTTAAAACGATTTTTATCGTCAAGTGCGTGATCAAACTGACTACAAAACATACTGACAACTCCTTTCGTGGTTTTTATGATCCAGAATTGGGACACTTTGACCCATTTCGATACACTTTATGACACTATTATAGTTTTGCAATACAATTTTGTCAATAGATTTTAATAAAAAAATAAGCAGCTTCAAGCCAAAAATGGCTTGAAGCTACTATTGATTTATTTTTATTTTATTTAATTTTGGTTAAAATGGATTTCACGCCCTCAACAACCGACTCACTCTGCCCCAAGGCAAGACGCGAATTATTGAATTTTACGATGATTCTGCACTTACCATCAGCAACAAGTAAGCTTACGTTTGCACAAAATCTGTTTTTTAAGGGTTCGGTCACAGAAACGTCATCAAAGCTCTTTAAACCCGACCAATAATTCTGTTCAAGATTACACGAGAAAAATTCGCAAAGCTGATTATTACAGCAACCGTAGTTGTACGCTAGCTTTTTAGATGCCTTGTCATTAACAAGTCCGGCAAGGTGCATATATGCAGAATCGCAAAACGACGAAGAAACCTTCATCAGAAGCACCTCATCATAAAAGGTCTTAAAGGGTGATGTCACGCCCTTGTAGCATGACAGATGAAATGCCTTTATCTGCTCATTCAAGCCAAGACCTTGCTCCTTTTTACCGAGGTAGCTTTCACAAAAGCCATTGAAGGGCCCCACAGAAACATCTTCTGCATCAGCTAAAAACAATCGTCTGTCAGCGTGAATACACAGTTTACCATGCTTTTTTTGAGGCTTTACTAAATCCGAAAGCTCCTTATAAAAGCAAAATGCCACAACTGACGATAAATCCACTTTATTTTCACTACAGAAATCCTTTAACCCCACAGTTTGTGTTTCATTCAATTCAATTTTTATTTCATCAGAGTAATTTCTTTTATCAGAATACTTTAATTTAGCACGATTATAGTCATCAGAAGTGAAGCTTCGGCTTTTCTTTTGCCATTTGTTATCCAGCTCGGCAGAAAGCTTGTCTGTAAGCGGTGAATTAACCTCCATAGGCAAGGATGCCATATCACAAAAAGTATCAATGCGAGAAGGATTCACAGAGGTTGTTTTGCTTTTACAAATTGAAGCAAATGCCATAGCAAGGCGTAACAAAGATTTACAATCTGCCACAAGTGTATGTGCAGAAATAATCATATAGCCATCACTCGTAAGAACGAATGAAAACAGTCCTTTTGTAAAATCAACGCCATTATCAGAAAACTCTTTTTTCACTTCATCGGCTGTAAGCTCTGATACCAGAAATGCAGGCTCAACAGCATCTGTTTCAACAAAGCATTCACCATTATCCGAAAGAACTGCCTTTGAGGTAATCATTGGCTCTTTAAGAGCCAGAACTTTAAGGGCTTTTGCATACTCTTCAAAAGCATATCCTTGTAGCCTGCCACAAAAAACAACTGCATTATCAAACTCAAATAAGCGGTTGCGACTTAAACCTACCTTATATTTTTCAGACATGGTCTATATCCTCTGCTATATCATTACGCATAATTTTTTCAATCATTGACTGCTTTACGCCCCATAATTTACCTGAAAAATCAACGTAATATCTGTGTGGATTTTCAAAACGCACAACCTCTTCCCAAAGAGAGGCGACCTGTTCGTTACAATATGCTCTTATATCCTCAAGCGAGGGGCTGTTGTAAACCTTTTTGCCGTCCTTGAAAACGGTTACAAGCATTTCACGGGCAACAAAATTATCAACCGTTTTGCGTTTCCATGTAAAATCAGGGTCAAAGAGTGAATACACCTTTTCATCTGACAAATTTTCGTTATCAAGTGTCAACACATCAGCAATAGCTTTGCCTGAATCCATATCGAAAAGGCGCCACACCCTTTTTGAGCAAGGTGTAGTAATTTTGTTCACGTTGTTACTGAGCATTATTGCAGGTAACTTTTCACCGTTCTTTTCGGTTTCACAAAGTTTATAAACACCATCAAGCACAGGTGACGAAGATGATGTAATAAGTCTTTCACCAACAACAAAGCCATCTATTTTAGCACCCTGATTAAGCATATCTTTAATAAGAACCTCATCAAGAGAGTTTGATGCGTAGATATCACAATCAGGGAACCCTGCTTCATCAAGCATACGACGAGCCCTTTTTGAAAGATATGTCATATCACCACTGTCAATTATAACACCCGCAGGGCGCATACCCTTTGGCACAAGCACATCATTAAAAGCCTGAATAGCGTTTTTGATACCGCTATCAAGCGTATCGTAAGTATCAACAAGCAAAGCTCCATCTTCGCCATGTTCTTCAAGGTACACCTTGAAAGCCTCGAGCTCTGATTCAAAAAGTTGCACCCAGCCATGACCCATCATGGTTGCAACAGGTACACCATATTTTTGATATGCAGGGTAAAGTGACGTAGCAGACACACCACCGATATACGCTGCACGAGCACCATCAACAGCAGCATCGAAGCCATGAGCACGACGGGCACCCATCTCAATAACGCGACGGCCCGCAGCCGCACGTGAAACCCTGTTACCCTTAGTAGCAACAAGTGTCTGATAATTTATAGTGTTAAGTAAAAGTGTTTCAATAAGCTGTGCCTGTAACGCAGGACCCTTAACCTTAACTATAGGCTCATTTGGGAAAACCGGCGTACCCTCAGGCATTGCATACACGTCACACTTAAACTCAAAATTTTTAAGATAATCAACAAGCTTTGCCGAAAAGCCCTGCTCTGCCAAAGAATTTAAAAATTCATCAGAAAAGCAAAGGGACTCAAGCCTTTCACAAAGCTGTTCAAGACCTGCCATAACAGCATAGCCACCTTTATCGGGTAGCTCCCTGAAAAACATATCAAAAGTAACTAAAGTATCCTCCATACCTGCTGAAAGCAAGCCCTCGGCAGTTGTAAGGCAATTATAATCGGCAAAAATATCGGCACAAAAACCCATAACGCACCTCTGAAAGCAATTTATTCAACTGTGTTTATTGTAGCACATTATATAAATCTAATCAAATGTTTTTAAAAAAAAGACAATATTATTTACTTTTCATCAAAAAACACATAAAGTGTTGCAAAAAAAACAAAAATACCTCTTGCATGCCATAAAGTGATGTGTTATTATTATAACAAGCGAAACACAGGCTTTTAAAAATCCATCACAAGGGGGTTTCTGTATGAGGATACGCAAACAGCCCATTGGCACAAAAAACATTTGTGGCACAAAAGTTGAAGAAAGAAGAAAAGCCATCGGTATGAAACAAAAAGACCTTCTTACTCAACTCCAGATTCGCGGTGTTGACCTCAACGCATCAGGCCTTTCAAAATTAGAGGGTCAGATTCGTTCTGTATGCGACACTGAGCTTATTGCCCTCTCTGAGGTTTTGGGCGTTTCTGTTAATTGGTTACTCAGCCTGGAGGACTAATATCCTTTACATCGCACTACATATAACAGCCACCTCGTTATGAGGTGGCTGTTTTTCATATACGATACAAAAATGCACAAACTAATTTCTGAAGCAAACACATATTTGCATTTTGTCGAAATTTGTGGTAATATGTAGAAAAGTGGGTGATAATATGCTTTGCAACAGAATAAAGCAATTCAGAGAGTATAATGACCTCGAGCCATTTTTCCTTGCCGAGGTGTTAGGCATCAGCCTTGAAAAATACAACAATTACGAAAGCGGTAAAGAAGTACCTACAATTGACGTTGTACACGCACTTGCAAGATGCTACAAGGTTACTGTTGATGAATTTTACGGCTACTCCCCTCGCCTTGTACTTCACAACAAAGATTTGTTTGAAGATGATGAAGATGATAAGGTTGATAACAAGCTGCTTAAAATGTCAGACCTTTCGTGGGATGAAGCAAAGCTCATATTATATTACCGCAACCTTGAGGATAAAGACGAATTACTAAAGACAATACTTAATAAAGATGAATAAAAACAAGGACTTTGAGAAAACTCAAAGTCCTTTAACTTTTGCTATATATTCTGAAATCAGAGCTTAACGATTTCACCCATCATACCGGGTGTAGCAAAAGCAGCGTTGCTTTCGTCAGTATCGATATGCATTGCAGGAGCAAACTTTTCACTTACACGGCAAACAACGTCACCGAAGATAAGGCTTCTGCCGTCTGATTCAACCTTAACGCCAACAACCTCTTTATCCTCAACACCAAACTCTGCTGCTGCCTCGGGTGTAAGGTGGATATGTCTTTTAGCAACAATAGCACCCTCACTGAGCTCAACCTCACCCTTGGGGCCAACAAGCTTACATGCACCGCTGCCTGCTGTGTCACCGCTTTCGCGAACGGGAGCAATACAGCCGATTGAACGTGCATCTGAAGCAGAAATTTCAACCTGTGAAGCAGGTCTTGTAGGACCAAGGATTGAAACTGCAGGGAACTGACCCTTTGAGCCAACAACAGCAACGCGTTCCTCACAAGCGAACTGACCGGGCTGAGAAAGGTCTTTTTTGGGAGTAAGCTCGTAGCCTTCACCAAAGAGAATATCTAAATCCTCTCTTGAAACGTGTACGTGACGAGCAGATGTTTCAATAAGTACTTTTGACATATTTATCCTTCTTTCTATAATATAGAGAATATTTACCGAGACAATTATACTACTTTAATAATATTTGTCAAGGAATTTAATTTAATTACAAAATTGTCAAACAACCCGGAACTTTGCACACCTTGAATATCCTGACGAGGCAACACTCGTGCCTTGCGCGTTGATTTATCTACCGCGGAGTCGATTACCTGCGCTATCGGTTGCCTTGTCTACGGCAACAATGCCAAAAGGTTTGCGCAAACCACAAAAAGATTACCGTTGTAACAAGCGACAACTTCGAAACCGACCAGTATGCAACAATTACGGTGAAATAATTATTAATATAAAAACATATCCCCCGCAATCATTAAGATTGTGAGGGATAATTTATTGTTAGTTTACAACAATTATTTATTCATTGCCTCTTCGATAGCAACTGCGCAAGCAACTGTCATACCAACCATGGGGTTGTTACCTGCACCGATAAGACCCATCATCTCAACGTGAGCAGGAACTGATGAAGAACCTGCGAACTGAGCGTCTGAGTGCATACGACCCATTGTATCTGTCATACCGTATGAAGCAGGACCTGCAGCCATATTATCGGGGTGAAGTGTACGACCTGTACCGCCACCTGATGCAACTGAGAAGTATTTCTTACCCTTTTCAACACATTCCTTTTTGTATGTGCCTGCAACGGGGTGCTGGAAACGAGTGGGGTTAGTTGAGTTACCTGTGATAGAAACGTCAACGCCTTCCTTCCACATGATAGCAACGCCTTCTGTTACGTCGTTTGCGCCGTAGCAGTTAACCTTTGCACGGAGGCCATCTGAGTATGCCTTACGGAATACTTCTTTAACCTCGCCTGTGTGGTAATCCATCTCTGTTTCAACGTATGTGAAGCCGTTGATACGAGCGATAATCTGAGCAGCGTCCTTACCAAGACCGTTAAGAATAACTCTGAGGGGGTTCTTTCTAACCTTGTTTGCCTTTTCAGCAATACCGATAGCACCTTCAGCAGCAGCGAATGACTCGTGACCTGCAAGGAATGCGAAACACTCTGTTTCATCCTCAAGGAGCATTTTACCAAGGTTACCGTGGCCAAGACCAACCTTTCTCTGGTCAGCAACTGAGCCGGGGATACAGAAAGCCTGAAGACCTTCACCGATTGCAGCAGCTGCGTCAGCAGCTCTTGTGCAACCCTTTTTGATTGCGATAGCGCAACCTACTGTGTATGCCCACTTTGCATTTTCAAAGCAGATAGGCTGAATACCTTCTACGATTTTGTAGGGGTCAAAGCCTTTTTCTTTACAGATTTCAGCACATTCTTCGATTGTGTTGATGCCGTATTTATTGATAACTTCGAGAATCTGTTTCTCACGTCTGTTGTATGATTCAAATAAAGCCATTGTTATACCTCCTTAGTCCTTTCTGGGGTCAACGATCTTAACAGCATCAGCAACACGGCCATACTGACCCTTTGCCTTTTCGAATGCTGTGTTAGCATCGTCACCAGCTTTGATGAAGTCCATCATCTTGCCGAAGTTTACGAACTGATAACCGATGATTTCATTCTCCTCGTTAAGAGCGAGACCTGTAACGTAACCATCTGTCATTTCGAGGTAACGGGGACCCTTTGCAAGAGTACCGTACATTGTACCAACCTGTGAACGAAGGCCCTTACCAAGGTCTTCAAGACCTGCACCAACAACAAGACCATCCTCTGAGAATGCAGACTGTGTACGACCGTAAACGATCTGAAGGAAGAGCTCTCTCATAGCTGTGTTGATAGCGTCACAAACAAGGTCTGTGTTAAGAGCTTCAAGGATTGTTCTGCCGGGAAGAATCTCTGATGCCATAGCTGCAGAGTGTGTCATACCTGAGCAACCGATTGTTTCAACGAGTGCTTCCTGAATAACGCCCTCTTTAACGTTAAGGGTGAGTTTGCAAGTACCCTGCTGGGGTGCACACCAACCAATACCGTGTGTAAAGCCTGAAATATCTTTGATTTCTTTAGCTTTTACCCACAAAGCCTCTTCCGGAATGGGAGCAGCACCGTGAGCAACGCCCTGAGCGATAGGGCACATTGTTTCAACTTCATGTGAATACTTCATTAAATTTGACTCCTTTCGGATGTTAATTTTTTACCGCTATATATTTTATTACATATTGCGATTTAAGTCAAGTATATTCCACATTTATAACACCATAAAATAAACAACTAACACCGCTGTTTTTTATGTAAAATTCATAAAAGGGGTTGCATTTTTATGGATATATTGTATAATGTAAAATTGGTAAAAAATTCTTATATAAATATTGTATTATTATATATTTATCAGCGAGGTATGAAATGGTATTTTCAAGTCTTTTGTTTGTTTATGCATTTCTGCCCTTGTGCCTTATAGCATACGGGGTTGCGCGTAACATAAAAGCCAAAAATATTGTTTTGCTCATATTCTCACTTATTTTCTACACCTGGGGCGAACCCGTTTATGTGCTTTTGCTACTGTCTATGACCTTCTGTGACTGGCTATTTGCTTTGGGTATTGAAAAAAGTGGTGACTCGGGCAAAAAAAGAAAAATACTTTTAATATTAACGTGCATAGTAAACCTTGGGCTCATAGGTGTGTTCAAGTACACCGGCTTTGTGCTTACAAACGTGCAAAGCATTTTCGGGGTGCCTGAAGTCATACCAAAAATCATTTTGCCCATTGGTATATCATTTTACACATTCCAGTTACTTTCTTACGTTATCGACGTTTACAGAAAAGAAGTACCTGCACAAAAAAACTTTTTCTGGTTATTACTTTACTCAAGTCTTTTTCATCAATGTATAGCAGGTCCCATTGTCCGCTACAAGGATGTACAGCGTGAAATCACAGACCGCAAGCCCCTCCCCCAGGAAATTACCGCAGGTATTATGCGATTCACAACCGGTCTTGCAAAAAAAGCATTACTTGCCAACAATTGCGGAACGTTGGCAGACACCTTATTAGTTACAGACACACTCATAGCAGCAACACCCGAGGCTGCCCTTACAGAGCTTTCAAGCCGCTCTGTTGCAGGCTTGTGGCTTGGTGTATTATTCTACATGCTGCAGATATACCTTGACTTTTCAGCCTATTCTGATATGGCAATTGGTATGGGTATGATAATGGGCTTTCATTTCAAAGAGAATTTTCAATACCCATATACTGCCAAATCTGTTACAGATTTCTGGCGCAGATGGCACATAAGCCTTGGCTCATTTTTCAGGGATTACGTATACATTCCCCTCGGCGGTAACCGCAAGGGCAAAATCAGGACTTATTTCAATATCCTTGTTGTGTGGTTGCTCACAGGCTTGTGGCACGGCGCATCATGGAATTTTGTACTGTGGGGCTTGTTCTTCTGCATATTCCTTATAATCGAAAAAATCGGTTTATTGAAAATACTTAACAAGATACCTGCCATATTCTCACACATCTATTTACTTATAGTTGTGTACTTTGGCTGGATATTATTCAGATTTTCGGATTTCCGTTTTATACCCGTTGTACTTAAGGGTATGTTTGGTGCAAACGGCAATCCCCTTACTGACTTTGAAACAAAGACAACCCTTATGGGCAATATCTTCTTCATTGTTGTTGCCCTGATTGCTGTTACACCATTGGTAAAAACCATTTTTGCAAAGCTGAAGCCCAACAAGGAGCGCAGATTGTTGCACGTAACATACACATTGAGTGAGACTGTTTTACCCTTGGTATTATTGCTACTGTCAACACTTGCACTTGTGGGTGATAAGTATAACCCCTTCTTATATTTCCAATTCTAAAATCAAGTAAACCTTGGAGGCTGTTATATGATATATAACAAACCACGTGACGTTAAGTTACGTGCGCTTCCTTCAATCGGCTCTGTAATCAAAAAAGCCGATTCGGTGAAAAGCAAATTCACCAAGGAAGCAAAAAATGACGATGCCGACAAGTTAATACTTTTAAACGAAGCTGTACCTCAGGATAACGAGGCTACGGTCAACGTTGTTGTGCCCGAAAAGAAATCAACACCTTCAAAAACAACTATAAAGCGTATTGATACTGTTGAAGATGAGGATTTTGACATCATACTTACCGAAAGCTCTAAAAAAGCAGAGGATGATGTTATATTCGACCTCATGGAAATGCCCGTTATCGAGGGTATTCCTATGTTGAAATTACCCGAGGAAGCACCTAAACCTACTGAAACAAAGCACAAGGAAATTGTGTTTATTGATACCCCATCAGTTGAGCCTGCGGTTACTGAGGTAGCGGAAGCACCCGTTGAGAATAACATATTTGACCTGGCTGATATGCCCGACATAGATGGCATACCTATGCTCGAATTAAAGCCTGTTTCACAAGAAAAGATACAGTTACTTGAGGACTTTGTATATGAGCCGGTTAAAGAGGTAAAACAAGCTACACCATACAAGCCCCCTCGCCCTGATATTGATTTTGAAGAGCCTGTGTATGAGCCTATACGCAGAAAGCCTGTAATAGAAACAATCATCGATAAACCGCAAAAAGCAACAGAGATTATTGAAGAAGTTGTAATAGATGATATTCCTTTACTCGATGATTTCGTAGAAGAAATTGTAGTTGAAGAAACACCTGCAGTTACAGAAATCGTCGAAGATACTATAATAGATGATATTCCTTTACTCGATGATTTTGTAGAAGAAATTGTAACAGAAGAAGCACTTGCAGTTGCAGAAGTTGTTGAAGATACTGTAGCAGAGGATATTCCTTTACTCGATGATTTCGCAGAAGAAATTGCAACTGAAGAAGCACCTGCAGTTACAGAAATTGTTGAGGATACTGTAGCAGAGGATATTCCTTTACTCGATGATTTTGTAGAAGAAATTGTAACAGAAGAAGCACCTGCAGTTACAGAAGTTGTTGAAGATACTGTAGCAGAAGATACCCCTCTACTTGAGGAGTTTTCAGAAGAGCTTTCTGTTGAAGACCTCCCTGAGTCAGATAAAAAAAATACAGAAGAAGCTACAGAAACAGAACATATTGCAAAAACAGATAATATTTCTGTAGTTGATGATATCAACGAAGAAGCTTTAGCAACAACCGAGATTACAGAAGCAATTGCACCACCGCCTTTTGTACAGCCTAAGGCTAAACGTGGCAGAAAAGCAAAGAAAAAAGAAAAACAGCAAAAGAATAAAGCTTTAAAGGAGCAACCTGCAAAGGCCGAAGTTATCGAAAAGCAAGAAACCGTACAAGCTGATGCAGAAGCCCCCAAAAAAGAAAAAAAGCAAAAGATTAAAAAATCAAAGCCTGTTATCACAGATAAACGCCGCCATTTAAAGAAAAAAGGCGTTAAGCTAAAATTAAAGCTTAAAAACAATCATGATAACCGAAAAGAAAAGCGCAAAGCAAATGCAAAGCCCTTTGGTAAAGCCAGAAGGCTAAAGGTAGCGTCATTTTTCCTTATGCTTTATGTGGGCACAGCGTTAGCGTTTGCACTACCGTTACGCCCCACATACTCTGAAACAGAAAAGCGCAAACTATCAGAATTCCCTGAATTTTCAACAAAGGCATTGTTGTCTGGTGACTACTTTGCAGATATTGACACCTGGTTTGCAGATACATTCCCCTTCAGAGAAAACCTTACAAAGGCTGATACTTTCATTAAATCCTTATACGGATTTGATTCTATCACCATTCATGGTGACGTAGATTCAGGTGACGATATCCCAGATGCACCAATAGAGGTGCCCGTTACAGAAAAACCCGCACCCCAGGTTACAGAACCCGTTACTATGCCTGACGATGACGAATTGAGCAAGGACAACGGTGACCCTAATGCAAAAAAGCCTGACCATGGTGTACAAGAGCTTAGCGCAATTGTTGTTGCCGGTGACAGCGCCTATGAATACTACAGCTTTTCACAAGACGTTGCCCCCCGTTTCATTGACCGTGTAAATAAGCTCGATGAAATCGCAAAACCCCACGGCAAGGTTTATGCTATGATTATACCCACAAGTATGGATATTACCTTAAACGATGCTCTCAGAGCCGAGGTTAAATCTGCTAACCAGAAAAAGGCGCTTGATTACTTTAACGCATCCTTTAAAAACACTGTTGCGGTTGATAGCATCTATGACACCCTACGTGCTCACAGAAATGATTATATCTACTTCCGTGCAGACCACCATTGGACTGCCCTTGGTGCATACTATTCATACGAAGAATTTGCGAAAGCAAAGGGCATTAAACCTGTACCCCTTTCAAAGTACAAAACCCAGACCTTTGACAACTTCATAGGCACGTTCTACTCAAGCTCGGGTCAGAACCCTGCACTCAAAGAAAACCCCGATTACGTTACCGCGTATTTGCCATTCAACAACACCACCTGTAAAATAAGTGACTCGGTGCTTTATGAAGGCTTTGATTACGATATTATCAAAGACGTTTCTGATTACACCCCGGGTTCAAAATACCTTACCTTTATTGGTGGCGACAATGGTCTTACAACCATTACAAATCTTGATTTACCACGTGGTGAATCCTGCCTTGTGATCAAGGACAGCTACGCAAACGCATTTGTGCCCTTCTTGATTCCCCATTACAACAAGGTTTATGTTGTTGACCCAAGGCATTACAAAGGCACATTAACAGAATTCTGCGAAAACAAACAAGTTAACGATGTTATTGTGCTTACAAACATCTCTACTACAAGGAATTACGTTTACCTTGAGGGATTAGAAAACTTCGTTCAATAGGATAAATTATGACATACATCAATTCTTTTAAAACCGGTTTAAAAGAGGGTCTGCCTATTTGTATGGGCTATTTTTCAGTATCCTTTGCTTTTGGTATATTCACTATAGAAAGCGGACTTACTGTATGGCAGGCTGTACTGATATCTCTTTTAAACCTCACATCGGCAGGTCAGCTTGCAGGCGTACCCATTATTGCAAGCGGTGGCACACTTTTAGAGCTTGCAATTTCACAGTTAGTAATAAACTCACGCTATTCACTTATGTCTGTAGCCCTCGGTCAGAAGCTATCCCCAAAGGTCAGCCTTTTTGAAAAGCTTTTTATAGCCTACGGCAACACAGACGAGATTTTTGCCGTATCGGTTTCTAACGAGGGTGAGGTTGGTACACGATATATGGCGGGACTTATATTGTTACCTGTACTTGGTTGGACCGGTGGTACCCTTGTAGGGGCAATTGCCGGTAACATATTACCAGCCATAGTTTCATCAGCACTTGGTATTGCTATTTATGGTATGTTTATTGCCATAGTTGTACCCACAGCAAAAAAAGAAAAGGCAACCGCCCTGTGTGTAATCACAGCAATCGCCTTCAGTCTTGCTTTCAGGTATATTCCGTTTTTATCTTTTGTTCCATCGGGCTTCACAATGATTATCTGTGCAGTTGCCGCAAGCTTAATATTCGCAATTGTTGCACCCATCAAAACAGATGAGGAGGCACAGAGTAATGGATAACGGAAAATTTTTAATTTACCTTTTGGTTATGGCAGGTGTCACCTACCTTGTACGAATGATACCGCTGACGCTTATAAAGGAAAAAATCAAAAACAGATTTATACTTTCATTCTTACACTATATACCATATACTGTATTGAGTGCTATGACTGTACCTGCTTGTTTTTATGCAACAGGCAACACAACATCGGCTATCGTAGGCTTTATAATTGCTGTAATAGCGGCTTTCTTTGAGCGCACACTTATTCAGGTTGCTGCACTATCATGTGCAAGTGTGCTGATAACAGAAATCATAATGAATTACATATAATAAAATGGCGACAACCTCATTACGAAGTTGTCGCCATTTACTATATTATTTATATACTCTTGTTGTTTCAACTTCACTTGTATCAACATTGATAATAAATCTGAAGCCAACACGACGTGATGCATCTGCATCCTCTGTGCCATCTGCTTTAAGAACAGGTCTTTCTGCAGCGTAGCCGAATGTACCGAGAAGGTTTTTGATTGTACCGATCTGTGCTGCTGTAAGTCCACTTTCAGCTGATGTGCAATATTCAAGAACTGCATCTGCACGAGCCTTTGAAAGAGGCTTATTTACCTCATCAGTACCGGTGCTGTCTGTATGACCCTCAATCATAACCTTTGAAAGGAAGTCCTTATAATCTTCTTTAAGAACAACATTGGAATATGCTGTTACGAACTTTCCAAGGAATGCCTTACCCTCATCTGAAAGTATTGATTCACCTGTTGCGAAGAGAACTGTTGAATCAAGTGCGATTTCACCGTTTTTTCTATTAACAGTTGCCTTAACGCCCTGCTTGCCAAGCTCTGTTTCAAGCTCCTCAAAAAGCTGGTTTCTTGTTTCCACAATATCGCAGAGCTGGTATTCACTTGTTTGTTTAAGAACTGCAATATGCTCAGGCTCAAGGTTTGCGCTTAATTCTTCAATGGCAATCTGTTTATAGCTCTTTGTATAGCAATATGTTTTTACACCATCACAAAGAACGAACCCATCTGATCCGCAAAGGAACATAAGGTACTCTGTTGTTTCAACCTTACCTGTGTCTTTATCTTCGCGTGCAAGCTTAAACAAACCATCAGTAGAATAAATTGCTGATGCTCTTTCGTGCTTTTGCCTACCCACCGTAAGTTTTTTTGATTCTTCTGCCTTGTTACCAATTTGAACTGCAGCAGAACTACCAAATTTCATTGTAGTACACAAAATCGCACGCATATCATCAGGTGGCATATCAGGGCTATCATCGGCAATATAACCCTCTAACCCAAAAAGCATACTGGCTTTATCTTTTAATTCGACCGTGTGCTCTCCGTCACTAAGTATAATCGTATCACCATCAAATGAGAAATTATACTGAAACTTTGTTTCGGTAAGCTCAACTTCAACATCTAATGTAATCGGATCAAAGGTGTAGCTTTCAACTACAGTAAATGTAATCTTTTCGCCCTGGATGTCATACGCGGCATAAAACTCTGTACCATAAGTACTGGAAGCATATATAAGCTTTGCAATGTAATAATCATCACAAAAGCCGATATCATCATAAAGAGTTGTAGGACCTGCAACTATTCCCATAGGCAGATAATCGATAAGCATCTCACCATCTTCCGGATGAACAAAGTCAACACCCGCTTTAACTAAATAAACCGACCCATAACTATCCGATTCATGCTTACCATAAAACATTTGAGGAATATATGTTACCGTATCATAAATATCCGAAATATCGATAGGTGTCGGATCTTTACCAACTTTAATTCCATCTGTCAAAAACTCAACAGTTTCAATCTCCTTTTTCGCTGTTGATGACACTTTATCAGAACCAACACTGTTCTTTCCTCCTCCACAAGCACACAATGCAAAAATCATTGTACACACAAGGAGAATTGCTACTACCTTTTTCATTACATAACCTCCTATAGTTTAAAATAGGTACTGTTTGATTATACACCTCTTGCATTTAAAACTCAACACTAAAAACCAACGCATCACCAAAATAATCTGAAAAACAAAAGCTCCCCTACGCCAGATACACTGACATAGGGGATACTTGCGCTACATATAATTAACATTAATCCTCTTTAACAGAGATTTTGCTTGTATCAATATTGATTATAAATCTGAAACCAACACGACGTGAAGCATCTGCATCCTCTGTGCCATCTGCCTTAAGAACAGGTCTTTCAGCAGCATAGCCGAATGTACCGAGAAGGTTCTTAATTGTGCCTATCTGTGCGGCTGTAAGGCCACTTTCTGCTGATGTGCAGTACTCAAGAACTGCATCTGCACGAGCCTTTGAAAGTGCTTTGTTGCCTTCAACTGTACCTGTACTGTCGGTATGACCCTCAATCATAACCTTTGAAAGAAAGCTGTTATACTCCTCTTTAAGAACAACACTTGAATATGCTGTTACGAACTTTTTAAGGAATGCCTTACCTTCATCAGAAAGTGTTGACTCACCTGTTGCAAAGAGAACTGTTGAATCAAGAGCAATTTCACCATTTCTTCTGTTAACAGCTGCCTTTACACCCTGTTTGCCAAGCTCTGTTTCAAGCTCTGCAAAGAGTCTATTTCTTTTTTCAACGATGTCACCAAGTTCAAGCTCACTCATCTGTTTAAGAAGAGCAATATGCTCGGGTTCAAGGTTTGCACTTAACTCCTCAATAGCAATCTGCTTGTAGCCCTTTGTATAGCAATATG
This sequence comes from Acutalibacteraceae bacterium, assembly GCA_045629785.1. Taxonomy (GTDB): domain Bacteria; phylum Bacillota; class Clostridia; order Oscillospirales; family Acutalibacteraceae; genus DTU089. The sequence continues at coordinate 52,372 of JAZQRX010000027.1, forward strand.
TTTTTTCACCATCACAAAGGACAAATCCATCCCAACCGCAAACAAACATAAGGTACTCGGTTGTAACAACCTTACCGGTTTTTGCATCTTTACGAGCAAGCTTAAACAAGCCATCTGTTGTATAAACTGCAGATGCACCTTCATATTCCTGCCTTCTTACAGGAAGTTTGTTTGCTTCCTCTTTCTTGTTACCAATAGCGACAGCGCTTGCACCCACAAAAGTAAGTGTGTTACATGAAATTGAGCGCATATCATCAGATGGCATATCTGGGCTGTTATCTGCAATATATCCGTTAATAGTGTTGATTGTTCCTAAACGTGATTCATCACCTAAAACAACAGAATGTTTGCCATCACTAAGTGTAATTGTGTTACCATCGAAAGAAAAATCATACTCAAATTTGGTGTCTGTAAGTTTCACATCCACTTTAAGGGTAACCGGATCAAAAGTATAGCTTTCAATAACAGTAAAGATAATTTTCTTTCCTTGAACTTCGTATGCAGTAAAAATATCTGTACCATAAGTGCTTGAAGCATATTTTAACTTCGCAATATGATAATCATCACAAAAACTGATATCCTCATAAACGCTGGTGGGACCTGCAGCAATACCCTTAGGTAAATAATCGATAATCATTTTACCTTTTTCTGGGTGAACGAAATCTATACCCTCTTCAATAGTACCCACTGACCAATAATTATCTGCCTCGTGCTTACCATAAAACATTTGTGGAACATATGTTACTGTATCGTAAAGGGCTGCAATATCAATAGGTGTGGGGTCTTCACCAACCTCAATACCATCAGTCAGAAACTCAACTGTTTCAACATCTTTTTTTACCGTTGTTTCTGTCTTTTTGGTCTCTTCTTTTTTGTCTTTTTCTCCACAAGCGCACAATGTAAAAATCATTGTACACACAAGGAGAATTGCAATTATTTTTTTCATACCTTAACCTCCTATAAATTATAATAGGTATATTTGCATTATAAAGCAAAAATCCCCTTTTTTCAACAAAAAGGGGATTTTGTAATACATTTGAAATTATTCTACTGTTGTTTCAATTGCCGCGGGGTTAAGGTCAATAATAAATCTGAAGCCAACGCGACGAGATGCATCTGTGTTTTCTGTACCATCTGCATTAAGAACAAGCCTTTCTGAAGCGTAGCCTGCTGCAGCAAGAAGGGTTTTAATTGCGGCAATTTCTGTTGCAGAAAGACCACTGTCTGCAGAGATGCAATACTGAAGAACTGTATCAGCACGACTCTGTGAAAGAGGCTTGTTAACCTCGATTGTACCTGTACTGTCTGTGTGACCTTCAACCATAACCTTTGAGAAGAAGTCAGCGTACTCATCCTTAAGCACAACTGCAGTATAACAGCTTACAAACTTCTGAAGGAATGCTTTACCGGGTTCAGAAAGAGTTGCCTCACCTGTTGCGAAGAGGATTGCTGAATCAAGGGCAATTTCGCCATTCTGTTTGTTAACAGTAGCTTTTACGCCCTGCTTTGCAAGCTCTTGCTCAAGCTCTTTAAACAGTTTGTTACGTTTTTCAATAATGTCGCTGAGGTCGTAGCCATTCATAGATTTAAGCGCTTCTATCTGAACGGGGTCAAGGTTGTGACCTAATTCCTCGGCTGCAATTTCATTGTAGCCCTTTGTGTAGCAATATGTTTTAACGCCATCGCAAAGCACAAAACCATCAAGACCACAAATGAACATAAGGTACTGCTTTGTGTATGTTTCGCCTGTTTCAGGATTCTCACGAGTGAGTGTGAGAATACCATCTGTTGAATATGTTGCTGAAGCCTGCTCATAATCGGCACGGAGTACACGAAGCTTACTTTCAGCAATCTTTTTGTTACCGATTACTGTACCATGAAGGTTTGACATAAGGAATGAGTACATTGAATCATCAGGTGTATCAGGTGTATCATCATCAAGATAACCCTCAATTATAAGTGTCTGTGCACCAACAGAGGCATTTGCATACGCCATACTGTTCTGACCATCAGAGAAGATGATTGTATCGCCCTCAAGTGTATATGTATAAGTAAACTTTTTATCTGCAAGCTTAACATCTGCTTCCATTTTATAATCATCAAATGTATAGCTTTCAACTATAGTAAGAGTAATTTTATTGCCTGCAAGCTCATACGCAGCAAACATATCAAGGTTGCCTTCACTTGAATCGTAACGAACCTTCATAATGTTATAATCCTTACAAAAGCTGATATTTTCAACAATACTTGTAGGACCTGCAATAAATCCTGTAGGAAGGCTGCTGATTTTAATCTCGCCTTTTTCAGGGTGTTCAAATTTAACGCCCTCTTTTATTGCAAGAGTGTTGAGGTAACCCTCACTAAGGTGTCTGCCGTAGAAAATCTGAGGTACAACCTTAAGTGCCTTTAAAGCAGCAATCGGGTCAAGCTTAACCTCCGGCTTACCCATTTTAACTGTTTTTACATACTCAAATGTTTCAACTTTTTCACCGGTTGATTTTTCCTTACCGCATGCACACAATGTAAAAATCATAGTGCAAACAAGAAGGATTGAAATAATTTTTTTCATTACTACTCCTCCTGACATTGAAGTTACCATCATTATACATCACACATTCATATCAAGTCAAGAAAAAAGAGTTTGCACCGAATTGCTTCGATGCAAACTCTTATTATAATGATTTAAAATTATAGCCTTGTGATTGCGCATAGTCTATAATATCCCCTAAAGCATCTGCATTATCCGGTGAAACAGAATGCAACAGCAATACGCAACCCGGATGAAGCCTTGACGTAACCTTATCAAACGCATACTGCTTACCCCTGATATTATTTACATCCCAATCATCATAGGCACTCGACCAGAAAACCGACTTAAACTCTGCATTCTGCACCAAATCAAGTGCATTGATTGAAAAATTACCCTCCGGGAATCTGAAAAATGGTGCTGAGTAGCCAAAATTCTGCCTAAGGTAATTATCAAGATTCTGTATTTCCTGCAGCATTTGAGTACGGTTGATTTTACTGAAATCAGCGTGGGTTGTTGAATGGTTACCGACAATGTGACCTTCGTTAATCATTCGCGCCACCAGCTCAGGTGCAGATTTAACATAATCCATAGTCACAAAGAATGCCGCTGTAACCTTTTTATCACGCAAGGTATCAAGTATTTTTTCGGTATAACCATTTTCGTAACCGCAGTCAAAGGTCAGGTAAACACATTTTTCACCGCTTGTATCAAGGCACAATGCCCCGTATTCCTCATAACGCTTTTGGTTATTAACAGATATTTCGTGGGGCTTGCCATCTTTTGCTACACCAAATCCGTGAGAAATTTTTTCACAAGAAATACCCCTTGTGTTTTCGGGGTCTACCAGGTGCAACTCCCTTTCGGCCAAGGGCTCAAGTCCTGTAAAGGTTTTGGTTGTACCTGTTTTTTTACCATAGTGTGCCTTTAACGGCTTTGTGGCATTATCCATAGGCGCAGGGTCAGGGTTTTCGGTTGAGTTTTGTTGTGTGCTTTCGCTTGATGTTGACACAGTTTCGGTAGATGTAATTGCATCTGAAGAAAGCAGGGTTGTACTCCCCTCTGTTTTGCTACCGCATGCCGTTGTCGTTACAATAAGGCACCCAACAAGTAAAATTGCCATATACTTTTTCATCTTAATATACTCCCGTAAGTGGAAGTGCATTCATTATTTGAATGCACTCATAACGCCGTCCATAACCTTTATTGATTTTTTTGCCATCTTTTTCATTTTAGATTTAGGACTGCTTTTTGCACTTACAATGCCTGCTGTAATTGCTGCAGCAACACCCATTACCATTGCCGCGCCACCAAGCTTTGCCATATTTTCAGTTTTCATCATCATTTTTTACACCTCCGAAAATATTTTGTGCAACAAAGAAATTTATATTAAATATATAATTTGGTATTAAAAGAATGGTAAATTTTTTATAATCAAAGCAGTTAAAAATGCTTTTAAGCTCTTCCAAAACAGATAAAATATATGTATAATAGTTGCAGAAAAAATTAAAGGAGCAATAAAATGGAAAACCAGAAAAGACTTATTGCTATAAACGATATTTCAGGTTTTGGCAAATGCTCACTTACTGTGGCTCTACCTATTATTTCTTCCGCGGGTGTTGAGACTGTTTGTATGCCAACGGCTGTACTTTCAACACATACAGGTGGTTTTACAGGCTACACCTACCGCGACCTTACTTGTGATATGCCTGCTATGGGCGAGCATTGGAAAACAATAAACATTCAACCCGATGCAATTTACACAGGCTTTTTAGGCTCTTTTGAGCAGATTGAAATTGTCAAAAAAATTGCCAAAGACTTTAAACGTGATGACAATTTATTTATTGCTGACCCATGTATGGCAGACCACGGCAAAATGTACACCGTGTTTGATATGAAATTTGCCAAAGAAATGGCATCACTTTGTGCTATGGCTGATATTATTTTACCCAATATAACAGAGGCTTGCTTTATGGTAGATGAAGATGTTATTGAGGGTGTACAGACTAAAGAATACATTGAAAACCTTTTAAACAAGCTCCTTGATATGGGTGCAAAAAATGTTATTCTTACAGGTGTTTCATTTGAGGATTCTGAATTAGGTGCTGCTTGTATGGGTCAAGACAGAGTACCACACTACTATTTTGAAAAAAGACTTTCGGGTACATACCACGGTACAGGTGATGTTTTTGCAAGTTCATTCTGTGGTGCTTTGCTTAATGGCTTTTCACTTCACGATGCTATGGCAATTGCTGTAAAATATGTTTGCAATTGTATTGCACGCACACAAACAATGGACAGACCCATTAACTACGGCGTTGACTTTGAACGTGGTATACCCTTCTATTTAAAGGAGTTAGGCAAGGTATGAGCGAATTAAACATAGTACTTGTAGAGCCTGAAATCCCACAAAACACAGGTAATATTGCCCGTACATGTGCAGCAACGGGGGCAAGGCTACATATAGTAAAGCCTATGGGTTTTGCTATTGACGATAAAAAGCTAAAAAGAGCAGGGCTTGATTATTGGTATCTCCTTGACCTTACATATTATGAAAATATGGATGACTTTTTTGAAAAGAATCCCGACGGAAATTACTTCTTTTTCACAACTAAAGCACAACACACCCATTCAGACGTCACCTACACTGATAAATCTTATTTGATTTTCGGTAAAGAAACAAAGGGCTTACCTGAAGAATTGTTACTTCAGCACCCCGATGAGTGTGTACGCATACCTATGATAGACGATGCACGTAGCCTTAACCTTTCAAATGCTGTTGCAATCGGTGTTTATGAGGCATTAAGGCAAATGGGATACCCCACACTTCAAAATATGGGACAGTTACATAATTACAAGTGGTAACAAAAAGCAAAAATGTTGCAGTTATTTTTTTTAAAAAAGGAGTCATTATATGAAAAGAACATTACTATTCATAAGCACATTTATCATAATTGCAATTCTAACAAGTTGCACAAACCAATCTGATAGCACTACAGTGGTTGAAACATATATCAGTGTAGATGACCCTTATGGTCTACTAAATGACGAAACTACATCATCAGAGATACCACTACCGGACACTGCATTTAATGTTATAGAAATACAAGAAAACCCAACTAATTATGGTAACGAGATTACAGTTGTAGTAACTAACAACTCGGGTTATGAAATAAAAAGTTTAAGTGTTATCTGCGCAATTTGTGACAAAGATGGTAATATCCTCGATGATATTAATCTTAATTCATCCGTATCAGTTCCTAACAACAAAAATATAACTCTCAAAGAAACATTAACTGAAGATATTGATGGAATGTCATATATCATTGCAGACCGTTATACATATGACATAGATGGCGACTTTTTCATTGGTGAAGTTTTCGCAAACAAAGAAAATGCTGAAAAAACAAAACTTGTCTTTGATACCCCAGTCGAATTTGTATACGATGACGTTTTAGCCGATAAGGATGTGTACGATAACAAAACTATTATTTTAGAAGGAAAAATACTTGCTAAAACCACTAAAGGTACCACAACTACAATTAGAGTTGACTTGACTCCAGACAGCTTCAGTTCAAATGATCAAATTGTTCAAGTTTTTGTGAATGAAGCGAATATTTCCACCTATAGTTTTTCAAATGGTGATTTAATTAAAATTACCGGTTCTTGCTCTGGATTAGGCGAAAACAGTTCAACAGGACAAAAATCCCCTGTTATTTTCGCTGACAAAATAACATTATTATAAATTCATATATCGTATAAATTTTTTAAAACACTATAGAGATATCACTTTATTCTAGCGTGACGATGCACGTAGCCTTAACCTTTCAAATGCTGTTGCAATCGGTGTTTATGAGGCCTTAAGGCAATTAAACTATCCCACACTTCAGAATATGGGAGAACTTCATAATTATAAATGGTAATATAACAACGCAGGCAGAAAATTTCTGCCTGCGTTGTTAATTGCAAATTAATTGGGGCTACACTAATATTATAAGACTATACACCATTAAGAATTATCTATATGGTACTTTTCCCACACTTTATCATAAAACTCCTGAAAGAATTCATCATCATCGTCCTCAAAAAAGCACATATTTTCGTGTGATATTGTTTCACAAAGGCAAAAATCATCAATCCAGAACGAGATATCTTCAGGATAGTTTGGACATCTCCATTTATAAAGATTGGGTTTACTTTTTAATAACTCGTACACGGTATCATCAAACTTCAAAAAATACACTTCATTTTCATGACCATATACTTGGTTTATGTACTTTTCGGACAAATAGGTTTTTATGATACTGTCTTCCAAAGATGCTATCAAACCTCTTGTATTCTCTTTATACTCAGTAAAAACTTTATCTGTTGGTTCAATTAATAAAACATCACCCACATTATTAAAATCGGGTCTTAAACAATATTCATGGTATGCAATATTGTTCTCTGTAATTATAAATTTATTGAAATGTGGCACTCGAAAAGACACAATATTACACTTAGTTTTCATATATTCTATCAATTCCCCAAAATCCGCGTCAGATATAGGAGTTATCAGATCCAACATAAACATCCACCTGATTCTTGTATTTTACTATTTATTGCCTTGCTGAACGCAAAACCAAGTTCACTACCATTACTCTAACCAACCAAAGACTATCAGCAACCGGAACTACCCACCACCAAAAGCGGTGCTTTTGGTCCCCCTCCTCTTGTGGTACCCAAAGAAATCTTCGCGTTGCTCACTTGCTCGATTTCTTTGACCACTACGCCAACTCACACTCCCTGCATCGCCCACTGGGCGCGGTCGTGCTCCTTGCCCTTGGGAAAGGGAGGCAAAGCTTCGCATAACTTTAAATTAGCAAAAGCATTATAGTGTTCGGAAGCAAAGCTTCCCCGATAAATTTGCATTCTGCATTTTACATTTTATAATCGGCGTAGCCACGAAATTTTAAATTTAAAATTTATAATTTAAAATTTTCATCAATGGACATTGATGCCACTGCATTAAGTGTCAGGTCGGCAGTTTTACCGTCAAGGTATTCGTAATAGCCCTGTGAGGCTATCATAGCAGCATTGTCACCACAGTATTTAAGCTCGGGCATATAAAGCTCTAACCCTCGTTTTTGGCACTCCTCGGTCATTACCCGACGGAGTCTTGAGTTGGCAGAAACACCACCTGCAAGGACAATTTTTGTTGCATTTGTATCCTCTGCTGCAAGCATTGTGTGTGATACCAGCAAATCAGTAACTGCTTTTATGAATGATGCGCCTAAATCCTCTGCCTTTACCTCTTCGCCCTTTTGCGATGCATTATGTACAAGGTTCACTGCAAAGGTTTTAAGCCCCGAAAAGCTGAAATCGTATTTACTGTCAGCAACCTTAGGTGTGGGGAATTTATATTTATTCTCGTCACCATCTTTTGAAATTTTATCAAGGTTAACACCGCCCGGATAAGGCAGACCAACAGTACGTGCGGCTTTATCCATCGCCTCACCTGCGGCATCATCACGGGTTCTGCCGATAACCTCAAAGTCGGTATATGATTTAACGTTTATAATATGACTGTGACCACCCGAAACCACAAGCGCAAGGAATGGCGGTTTAATATCTGCATCTGAAATATAGTTTGCCGCAATATGACCACGCAGATGGTGTACAGGCACAAGGGGAAGTCCTGTAGAAAGTGACAAGCCTTTTGCATAATTGACACCTACAAGGAGTGCACCAATAAGACCAGGGGCGTAGGTTACTGCAAGTGCATCAATATCATTAAGTGTGCAATTTGCATCCTCAAGGGCTTTATCAATAACACCACAAATTGCCTCGGTATGACGGCGCGATGCAATTTCAGGCACAACACCGCCATATATTTTGTGCTCCTCTACCTGAGAGGCAATTACATTTGAAAGTACAACTCTGCCATCCTCAACAACGGAAGCCGCTGTTTCGTCACAAGAGCTTTCTATACCTAAAATTTTCATAACTCACCTATTGTCATTAAAATTGCATCTTCTTTTGGGTTTTCATAAAATGATTTACGTTCACCAACTAATTCAAAGCCCATTTTTTCATAAAGCTTTATGGCAACCGTATTACTTTTACGCACCTCAAGGGTAATGAAGTCGGCATTTTCTATTTTGCTGTATTCCTTTAAAAAGCCTACAAGCATAGCACCTAAGCCCTGACCTCTGTACGAGGGTAAAACCCCAACGTTTGTAATATACACCTCACCCACAACATTATGTGCACCAATATAGCCACAAACGACGCCATCCTTTGTGCACACAAAAAAACGTGCGTGTGGATTATCTAATTCTTCTGCAAGGGCATTTTCACTCCACGGGGTTGAAAAGCATTGTTTTTCAACCTCGGCAAGGTACGGAATATGCTCCTTCGTCATTTTTTCAATAGCAATATTCATCATTTTGTATCATACCAGGTTTTGCCACAAGCAACCTCAACAGTAAACGGTACTGACATTTCGCAGGCATTTTCCATTGTGTTTTTCAACAGCTCTGCAACTGCCTCGGCATCGCTTTCAGGTGCTTCAATAATAAGCTCATCGTGAACCTGCATAATAAGACGAGCCTTCGGAAACTCCTCTTTAAGTCTTTCATAAACTCTTATCATAGCAATTTTGATAATATCTGCCGCTGTGCCCTGAATGGGCATATTCATAGCAACACGCTCACCAAAGGCGCGACGGATTGCATTGGATTCGTGGAGCTCCGGCAAATATCTTCTTCTGCCAAAAAACGTTTCCGCATAGCCTTTTTCTTTGGCAGAAATTTTTGCGTTATCCATAAATGCAGCAACGCCTGAATAGTTTGCAAGGTAGCCCTTAATGTAGCGGTCTGCCTCAACTACCGACGTGCCGATATCTTGTGAAAGAGAAAATGCGCCTATACCGTAAACAATACCAAAGTTAACTGCCTTTGCCTTACGGCGGTCAGATGGTGTTACCTCATCCAGGGGAATACCCATTACCTGCGAAGCGGTAATTGAGTGAATATCATCACCATTTATAAAGGCCTTTGTCATATTTTCATCATCAGCAAGAGCTGCAAGTACACGAAGCTCAATCTGTGAATAGTCGGCATCGACAAGTGCATAACCATCTTTTGCCACAAAAAATCTGCGAAGCTCTCTGCCCAACTCTGTCCTTACGGGTATATTCTGTAAATTAGGCTCTGCAGATGAAATTCTGCCTGTGCGTGTTTCTGTCTGATTAAGGGTAGAATGAATTCTACCATCGTTATCAATAACCTTAAGAAGTCCGTCGCAGTATGTTGACTTAAGCTTTGATAAGCTACGGTATTCTAAAATCTCATTTATAATCGGATGCTTATCCCTAAGGCTTTCAAGAACATCTGCATTGGTTGAATAACCACTCTTTGTTTTTTTGCCATGAGGAAGATTAAGCTTATCCTCTGAGAATAAAACATCACTCAACTGCTTGGGTGAATTAAGGTTAAACTCACAACCTGCCATATTATATACATTCTGCAAAGCTTCTTCAAGACGGGTTGATATTTTATCAGAATACTGTTCAATACCCTCTCTGTCAACATAAAAGCCCTCGCGCTCCATAGAGGCAAGTACCCTTGCAAGGGGTATTTCGATTTCCTCAAGAAGCTTACGTTGGTTGTTTTCATCAACAGCAGCAGTAAGCTTTATGCTGAGTGATTCTATAACAGCAGCAGAATCAACAAACTCTTTTTCACTATCATAAAAATCTGCCATATCACCGCAATCAACCTTAACGTTATTGAGTGAGTACGCACCTGCAAGAGTTGAAACAGAATAATCTGAAGAATTAGGATTTAAAAGATATGCGGCAAGTGAGGTATCCAATTTGACATTATTGAGTGCGATACCACTTGCATCACAAAAGCTGTAAAGTCGCTTTGAATCGTCTGTGTATTTTTCAATTTGCTCACTACTTAAAAATGCAGTTGCAAATGACAAAAACATAAAGTCTGCATTCTGTACTGCAACAACACCCTGTGGTGTTTTAAAAAGCATATATTCGATACCGCAATCGTTGTATTTAACAGTAAAATATGCTTTACCTGCTGCAATAAGTGAATTTAAAAGAGCATCGTAATCATCTGTAAAAGAAAGTGCAACAGTATCAGCCTTTGATTCATCAACCATCTGCTCTGATTCAAAATTAAGCTTTTTAAGAATTTTCACCATTTCTAATGATAAAAGCAGATTTGATGCCTTAACTGTATCAGGTGATTTTAATTTATATGATTCAAGGCTTGTATCAATTGGCGCATTAAGACAGATTCTACCCAAGTCTTTACTAAGGAACGCATTATCGCGTGATGCCTCAAGTTTTACCTTCATACCTGCTTTGATATCTAAATCGGCAAGATTATCATAGATATTTTCGATAGAACCAAAGCGTCTTATAAGGTCACCCGCACCCTTTTCACCAATACCTGCAACACCAGGGATATTATCAGATGTATCACCCTGAATGGCTTTAATATCAATAAGCTGTTCGGGGGTTACGCCATAAACCTCGTTAATTTTATCAAGGTCATATTTAACAGTAGTTGACTGACCCATTTTAGTAGTAGCAAGTAAAACGTTTACGTTATCCCTTACAAGCTGAAGGCTATCGCGGTCACCTGTGAGAATATAGCAAAAGTCGCCCTCACCACATTGTGCGGAAAGTGTACCTAAAATATCATCAGCCTCATAGCCGGGCTTTTCAACAACTGTGTAACCAAGATATCCCAATAGCTCCTTTAACGTAGGGAACTGTTCAATAAGCTCTGCCGGAGCAGGCTTACGTGTGCCTTTATATTCACCATACATTTCGTGACGGAAGGTCGGGTGATGCACATCAAAGGCAACAGCGACAGCGTCCGGGGAAAGCTCATTCATCATACCAAGAAGAATGTTCATAAACCCAAAAATACCATTAGTGAATTTGCCATCCTTTGTAGTAAGGGCACGTATGCCGTAAAAGGCTCGATTTAATATAGAGTTGCCATCAATTACAAGTAGTTTCATAAATACCTCACAGATTGAGTGTTTCTAATGTTACAAAGTGATAACCATTCTGGGTAAGATAGTTTTCTTCATTAAGCGCCCTAAGGCAACCTAATGCAGCCGCATCTGTTACATTACCGGGGATTTGCACCTTGATACCTGTTGCCTCGGATATGTATTTATCAAGCCCGTAAAGGTTTGCCATACCACCGCACAGAAAAATGCCGTCATCGGTAATATCCTTAACAAGCTCAGGCGGAGTTATTTCAAGAACGCTCTTTATAGCGTTACACATTTCATCAATACTGTCACGGATTGCATAGTTAACCTCTTGCGCAGTAACCTCAAAAAATAACGGCATACCATTTGACATATCCTTACCCTTGGCAACAGCGGCAATAGTTTCATCACGCATTTTTGCACCGCCTAAAATATGCTTAAGCTTACGTGCAGTGAGTCTGCCAACTGCAACACCCCTGTTGGCTTTAAGGTACGTTTTGATAATCTTATCAAAATCATTACCACCAACGGGTACACTTTTGGCTACCGCGATACTACCCATTGTAATAACAGCAACACCCGTTGTACCTGCACCAATATCAACAACCATAGTGCCGTAGGGTCTGTCAAGCATTACACCGATACCAAGTGCCGCTGCAAGTGGCTCTTCAATAAGAGTTGCCCTACCTGCTCCTGCACGGAGTATACACCCAAGAATGTTACGTTTTTCAAGGTTTGTGATACCTGCAGGCATTGTTGCCACAACGGTAGGCTTGAATATTTTATTTTTACAAATACGCTCTATAAATGCTCTGAGGAGTTTTTCGGTACTTTCTAATTCAGACACACCACCACTGATAAGGGGGCGCGCAAGCTTGATGGCATCAGGGCAACGGCCAATCATATCTGCCGCCTTCTGCCCTGCCTCAATTACCCTGCCCGTTTCGCGCTCTAATGCTACTACCGCAGGCTCACAAAGTATAACACCCTTGCCCTCAACCGCAGCTGTAACATAGCCTGTGCCTATATCGAGACCGATTTTTAAACCTACCATTATTGCACCACACAATCAAAAGATTTTGTATCATTTTATTATACACCTATTAGATAAATTTGTAAATAAAAAGTAATTAAAACAATATATTTATAATTAAAGCAAGTTTATGTTTACAAAGCCTTTGTTTTATTGTACAATAAATGAGACAATAAGCACATGGAGGTTTGTTATGGCAGGCGTAAAAAACTCTAAGCTCAAGCTTTTGTATATTGCAGAAATACTTGAAAAACAAACAGATGAAAATAACTTCATTTCAGCCACCGCACTTTGCGATGAATTATCAAAGCTGGGTATACCCGCTGAAAGAAAATCTATTTATAAAGATATTGACGTATTGAGAGAATACGGCTATGACATTATACATAACGGCTCACGCAGTACAGGCGGTTACTTTATGGGTGCCCGTAAATTTGAGCTTGCAGAAATTCGACTTTTATCTGACGCGGTACAAGCAGCAAACTTTATTTCGCAGAAAAAGACTAATGAATTGGTTGATAAAATCGAAAGCTTTGCAAGTGACAAACAGGCAAAGGTGCTTCACTCGCAGGTTTACGTTGATAAAAGACCAAAGTGCAAAAATGAAGAGATTTTTTACAACATAAACGCCCTTGATGAAGCTATATCATCAGGTTATAAGGTAACGTTTATTTACACCAAACGAAAAATAACCGATGAATTCAAAACCACTAAGGAAGAAAAAACCTTTAAGGTTTCACCCTATGCACTTATCTGGTCAAATGACCATTATTATGTTGTGTGCAACAACGAAAAATATGATAACCTTATGCATTTGCGTATTGACAGAATCAAAAAAATAACCGTCACAAATGAGCGTGTACGCCATTTTTCAGAGGTCTCTGATTACAAGCATAGCTTTGATTCAGCAGACTATGCAGGTAAATTATTTAATATGTACAGCGGTGAGCCAAAGCCTATCGAAATTGTATGTGAAAATGATTTGCTTGATACAATGCTTGACAGATTTGGTGAAAATACACGTTTACAAAAGGTTGATGACGAGCACTTTTTACTTCGCACAAATGCGGCGGTAAGCGATGGTCTTGCGGCATGGGTGCTTCAGTTTGGGGGCAGAGTGAAGGTACGTACACCCAATGATTTAATTTACACAATCAAATTAAAAGCGCAAGAAATTTTAGACAGTTATAATAAATAAAGACAAAAATACCGAGAGATTCAATAAAAATCTCTCGGTAAATTTTATGTTTTCGTTTTATTGTGCAGCTGCGGTTGTCTGTGCTGCAGTTGTTTCTGCAGGAGCTGTACCCTCTGCAAGAGCAACATATAATGATGCCTCAACATCAAAATAATAGTCACCTGTTTCACTTATACCAAGCTTTGCTACTTCCTCACCGGCTTTGGAATAAAGCTCAACAATATTAACTATTGTTCCGTCTGCCGAAACAGCAGTACGTTCTGTTACAACAAAAACGTAATCTGTAAGTCTGTTGGCAAGCTTTAATACACTGATATCATATTTTGCAAAACGCTCTTGTAAAGCGGCATTATTACCCTTGTGATACTGGAATGTGATTGAGGGGTCATCCGGTACGGGGGCTGCTGTTTCAACAACCTGACCATTCTCATCTGTAACAGGCTCGGCTTTTTTAGTTGTCTGTGCAGAGGGTGTTTTTGTACCACCGATAAGAACGTACTTGTTTTGTTTTGCATCAAACCTATAGTTCTGACCATCGGCAATCATAAATACACCTGCGGCAGGGTCATCTTTTTTGCCTTCGGGGTCATAAGCTTCAATCTTAACACCTACAACGCCCTCAAACTTTGTACCGCTGATAACAAGATCATATTCGTAAATATCTTTTGCAAGACCTAAGGTTTTGGCATCATACACACCTAAAATAACCTTTGCGGCATCAGCATCCATATCAACGTTGAGACCACCGCCCTCTATCTGAACAACTTCTTCACCTGAAACTTCTTCTTTACCGAAGACACCACCTTCGCCGCCACCACAAGCAGACAACGCAAGTACACAAGCAAGTGCTAATAAAATTAATATATATTTTTTCATAAAATAAACCTCCTATGTATATATAAAATATACTATTTTAGCAGGCTTTTGTCAACCGCAACCTTATGACGAATCAGTTTTTCAACCACCTATTTTTGCCAACTTACGGCTTCGCGTTTATATTTTTCTTTGGTTGCAAGACCCCCTCTGATATGACGTTCCTCTTTATTCACATCAAGCACCTTGCGAACCTGAACAAAAAGCTCGGGGTTTATTTTACGCAGTCTTTTGGTTACGTCACTGTGCACGGTTGATTTTGAAACACCAAACTTTTTGGCGGCACCACGAACTGTTGAATTACTGTCAGCTATGTACCTGCCTAACAATACAGCTCTGTCTTCATAATCGTTGTACATAAAAAAATCCTCCCATAGAGTTCTATAGAACTATATGAGAGGATATTTTTAATTATTACTGATTATTTTTTAGGCTCGTTTTCTCTGATCCATTTAACCATATCTGTAACTGACTGTTCAACACTCATTGGGTTATAGTCAAGCTCACGTCTTGCCTTTTCAATAGAGAAGTTACAATTAGAAACAAGCTTACGGATTGAATACCTCGTGAACAAAGGAGTTTTCTTTGCTAACTTATAGAAAACCTCTGCTGCAGGTGCAACTGCCTTTGCCATACCATATGAAAGCGGGATTTTAGGAGCCTTTTTGCCACAAGCCTTTGCTGTTGCTTTAATAAAGCCATCAACAGAAATCTGCTCACCGCAAAGAATGTAGCACTCACCCTTGCCACCCTGCTTTGCAGCCATATACATACCATGTGCAACGTCACGGATGTCAACAAAGTTATATGCACCGAATGAAAGTGTTACGGGGAAAATACCGTTAACAAACATTCTTACCATTTCACCAACGTTTGAAACCTTAAAGTCATAAGGACCGATACAAGCACCGGGATGTGTAACAACAGCATCAATCTTACCTGCCCTTACCTCATCAAGAACAAACTGTGTTGCAGTTGCCTTTGTTTTGGCATATGTACCCTCAAGGTTATCAATGGGGAAGTTATCAACCTCAACCATAACCTGATTATCAGGTAATGGCTCAAAGGCATCAACTGATGATGCGTAAATAAGACGACGAACACCCTTTTCCTCGCAAGCCTTAACAACATTCTTTGTACCATCAACGTTAACCTTCCAGATCATATCCTCCTGGTCAGCATTGATATCAATGATACCTGCAAGGTGATAAACAACATCAACACCCTCAAATGCAGCACGAAGCTGATCAAGGTCAGTTACATCACCATAAACCTTTTCGCAGTCGATACCATCAAACTGTTTGCTGTCTTTTCTTATTAAAATACGAACTTTTTCGCCGCTGTCAACAAGCTCCTTTAAAAGTGCATAACCGATATGCCCTGTGGCACCGGTTACAAGACTTATTTTGTCGCTCATAAATAATCCCCTTTCACTTAGTAATGGGGCTGACTAAACAGCCCCATTGTATTTCAGACTAAATCTCTGTATTTTTACGATGCCCGAAGCGTATAAAGATACGCGAGTTGGGCAGAGTAAAATGGCAAGGTGCCCAAGATAACCAAAACAGGTTATTCACCTTTCATGCCGAGTAATTCTACCGTGCCGTCATATACTGCCTGTGAAACCTTGATAGAATCAAAGATTGCTGATTTGATATCATCATCAGTAGCACCTAACTCTTTTGCAAAACGATCGGGTATGAAAAGATTGATACCCATAATATCTGCAAGTCCGTCAACATCAATACCGCTTTCAATACCCTTTTCAGCATATTCCTTTTTAACACCGCCAAGACCCATACGCATCATCCAAGGAGCTACGCTGACAATCTTACGGTCTTCACCCATACCACGTGCGGCATAAACGATTTTAAGAAATTCCTTCCAGGTAAGGTTATACATTGAAATAGGCCATGCCTTTGCACCTTTTGACTTTTCAGCAGCACCAACGATAACCTCGCCAACCTGACGAACGGTAAGCATTGCTGTACCGCCACCTGGGTACATTGTAAAGGGAAGCTTATCCATACGTTTAATCTGCTCGATAAGGATAACCCAAACGGGCTTTCTGCCGGGCTGTGTACCAAAGATGTATGGAAGCTCAAGTACAGATACATCAAAGTTATCGTCAGCAAATGAGAAAGCAACTCTTTCCTGATCGATACGGCTTCTGATGTAAGGATGTTTCTTTGTGAGGTCCATATCAGGGCGCTCTTTTGCAAGGTATGCAAAGTAAGAACCAAGAACAACCGCACTCTTCATACCAACCTCTTTACAGAGGGGAAGAATTCTTTCAAGGGGCTGGATATTGTATTTGTAATATGCATCATAAACAGGTGCAGGGAACTCAACACGCTCGTCGATACCTGCAGCGAAAACGAAGCAATCGTGACCCTTAAGAAGCTCACGGATTTCATCATCTGACTTCTCGTAAATGTTGCACATTTCAAGCTTCATTTCTTTAGGGATAGGTGCTCCTTCGGGAAGCGGAGGTAAAGCAACGCTTGTTACCTCGTGACCACGTTCAATAAATATTCTTGCAGCCTCACAGCCAAGAAGGCCTGTGCCACCAATCATAAAAATCTTCATTCTGTAACCTTCTCCTTAAAGTTATCGAAAATTTCAGGACCATAAACGTTATTTTCACCCTGACGATCCCATACCTGTGCAAAGAAGGGGTTAATTCTTGCTTCTTCGTCATAATTCCAGGGCCAGGGAAGCTCTGCAGGACACCAGTGACCACCTTTAAGAACAAGGTTGGGTGACATTTCAAATTCGTTACCACGAGCGCTCTTCCACTTAATGGGTGTGTACATATCAACGATTTCTGTTGCAAGACACTCACCGCCACGGAATTCAGCAGCCTTTTTAAGGTCATCAAGTGTAAGTGAATTAAAGTCTTTTGTTTCATCGTAACCATGGTCAAGTACAACAACGTCATCTGCAGTTGTTTTCTTTGAGGGAATTATAATATCAAAATCTGCCCATTTTCTGGGGAGTTTTTCGTATTCTTCCATGCTGCCGTAGTAAGCGGTCATACGAACGTCAACCTTATTTGCAGCCCACCAGAGTGTACCATACTCGGGTGTTTCAGCGATTTTCTTCATCCAGAGCTTTTTAAGAATAGGTGCAAAGGGCTTTGCAAGGAAAGCAAGCTTATAGAATGACTCAACCTTATCCATCATGCTCTTGAAATATTCTTTAACAGGAATATTTGCACGGAAGTGGCAATATTTTTCAAGCTCGTCACCATCATAGTACCACTGACCATGGAAGTTACGTGTTGTAAACCAATGAGGATCAAAAAGCTTTTTGGGTGAACCAAGACCGAGTGTACCAAGAAGAAGATCCTCGAACTCGTAGTTTGTGATTCTGTACTCCTCACCTGAACCGATGTTGTAGAAGCGTCTCCAGAACTCCTCAGGGATATCGTCACCGCAAACATTTGCAAGAAGACGACCTGAATCCTCTACTGTTGCCCACTCAAGCATACCATTGATCGGAACGTGGTACATAATAGGCTCAAGGTTTTTAAGGATTGCAGGGTAAAGAATACCTGACTGACGAAGTGATACCCAGTGCTTAAGACCTGACTCAGCAAAAACTGCCTCTGCCTTAATCTTACTGATAGCATAATGGTCATAAACGCTGACCTTAAGAGGGTCACCTGTTCTACCCCAATGGATAGGAGCATTTCTGTCACCTGTTTCAGCAACTGTACCTATGTAAACAACCTTAACAGCATCGGGGTCCGGCTGTGCCTTGATTGCATTTACGATATTCTGTGCTGCAGTAACGTTTGATTTTTGTGTTTTAACGGGATAATAGTCAGCAGCAGGTGAAACCATACCACCAACGTGAAGAACGTAGTCTGCGCCTGTAACCATATCAAGCACATCTTCATAGTTAGTAAGGTCACCCCATACTAAACGAACTGAAGGATCGTTCTCATATTTTGCGAATTTTTCGCGGTTTTTTGCGCTGTCTCTGTTAAGAACAACGATATTAAACTCGTTCTTTCTTGCGTAAAGCTCAAGGAAACCCTGGTAACCCATAGTACCTGATGAGCCTGTAAGAGCAACTGTTTTCTTCTGCATTTCGAATTCCCCCAATATAGAAATATTTTAGCAATTATATTATAGTTTTTTGTTAAGAAAATGTCAATAGAAACAAGCGTATAATTAACCTTAAAACGCTTGTGAAATCAACAAAAAGAGAGTTTGCTTCCGGCAAACTCTCCAAAAGATTATTTTAATGTTTTTTTAGCATTAAAAGCCAATTTATCAAGCAACGGTTTATTTTTCTTCAACGCCATATCATAAAGCAAGAAAACAATATTCGACATTCCCAACAAAATGGGGATAGTCCACTTACCGAACTCTGAATATTCCTCCCCCGATATGCCGAAAACATACACACTTATCACACCAATAAGAACGGCACACAAGTTAAACACAACGAACTTAAGAAGCCATGAAAAGACTTCAGGTAAGCGTTCAAATGTATCCTTAATAAGCGGATAATACCCAAAAAACAATGTGTACGTAAGGGCACTTTCTTTATCGGTAATCAATACAAGCAATAATATTGACGATGCGGCATATACACCCAAACCATATTTTTTACCTGCCACAAGCGACATAAACATTACAATTATACCTGTAACGATAGGTAAAACATACATCAACACAGGCAGAATTGTGGTGATTGCCATAAGCACAACGGTCAGGGCAACCGCCATACCACAAAGGGCGGTGTATTTGACTTTTTTCATCAGCTGATAACTACCTCGTGACCTGTACGTGCAGACTCATAAATAGCATCAAGTATTTTCATAAGCACAACGCCATCTTCTGCAGGGGCAATACAAGGTGTACCATTTTTGACACAATCAACAAAGTGATTGATTTCACGGCAGAAAAGACCATCAAAGGCAAGGCTTGTATCATTATCAAAGCTTGTGTTTACAAGGTAGCCGTTTTCCTCGCTGAAAATTTCAACCTGTGGATCAAGCTTTGCACCTGCTTTTGTACCAAAGAATTGAATATTACCCTCACCATGCTTGATATTGAGTGAAAAGCTTGCTTCAACAGAAAGCACAAGACCATTATCGAAACGGATAAGTGCTGTTGCAAGGTCTTCAACATCACATATATCTTCATTACTTGCAGAAACTGATGTATAACCCTTACCTGCTTTTACTGTGGGGCGGTTAAAAAGCTTTTGGAAGGTTGCACCATAAACAGAAACGGGCTGAGGGTTACCGCAGAGGAATCTTGAAAGGTCGATAACATGCACACCAAGGTCAATAAGAGGTCCGCCGCCTGAACGGGATTTGTCACCAAACCAACCACCGGGATTACCGTTGCGACGGAGATAGGTTGCCTTTGCATAATAAATCTCGCCAAACTTACCTGCATCAATGAAATCACGCATAACGTCTGCATCGTTGCCATAGCGACGAACAAAGCCAATCTGCAAAAGCTTGCCGTTCTTTTTAGCGGCAGCGAGCATCGCCTCTGCCTCACGCGTATTCATAGCCATAGGCTTTTCGCATATAACATCTTTACCTGCGTTGAGTGCGGCAATTGTACACTCTGCGTGGGCAGCATTCCAGGTGCAGACACTTACTATGTCAATTTCAGGCAAAGCCTTAAGCATTTCATCTTTATCAGCAAAGCAACGCTCTGCAGGGATATTATATTTTTCTGACATATACTTAAGCTGAGTTTCGTTAATATCGCAAAAAGCGTAAAGCTCAACATCAGGATTTTGAATATAGCCGTTGATGTGCTCATTTGAAATACCACCAACACCAATAACAGCAGCCTTTAATTTACTCATAAAATTATTACCTCCACAAAGGATTTTGTATTATTCATAAGTTTTGCAAATACTATGAATATCAACAAAAAACAGTATAGCATTTTGCAATTAATTTCGCAATAGAGTTATAGACAAACAGAAAATTTTGTTTTATAATGCGTTGTATCATATTGAATATTATCAAAGAAAAGAGATTTTTATAATGCCATATTTATATGAAATGCACGCGCACAATGTCGAGGTAAGCACATGTGCCGTCGCTACCGCAAAAGAGATGATTGAATATTACGAGGGTAAGGGCTACACGGGTATTGTTAGCACCAACCACATGAACCATTCAACATTTCACCGAACAGGGCTTGATGATGCACCCTGGGATACAAAGATTGACCATTTTCTTAAAGGCTACCAGCTTTTAAAGGAAGCTGCAGGTGATAAATATAACGTTATACTTGCGATGGAAATATGCTTTTACGGTAGCGATAATGACTACCTTGTATATGGTATAAATGAGGAATTTTTACGCAGTCACGGTGACCTTATGGCTATGTCTGTAAAGCAATTTTCAAAGCTTGCACACGATAATGGAATGTTATTTATACAGGCACACCCATTCAGAAGAGGGCTTAAGGTTGCAGATTGGGAATATCTTGACGGATATGAGGTTTTCAATGGTAATCCCCGTCACAACTCCTGCAACGAAATTGCAGAAATCTGGGCAAAATATCACAACAAGGATATTGTTGTTGCAGGCTCTGACTTCCACGAAAAGGGTGATGAAGGCATCGGCGGTATATATTTTGAAAAAGAAATCAAAACCCCCGAAGAGCTTGTTGAAGAATTGAAAAAAGGTAACTATACACTAAAAAAAGGAGTTTGACCGATTGGTCAAACTCTTTTTTTGAATGCAGAATGAAAAATGCAAAATGCAGAATTAAAGGGTCTGCGACGCATTATATTGCTATCACAAAAACAAAGGGCGAGTCGTTAAACCCACCCTTTGAGAAAAATGATTAACCTAAACCTGAGTAAGACACAGAACCGTCCCCCTGTCTTACGTCTTAGTCGGGAGTTGTTTGATTTTGGATGAAGTGAGCTAAGTCAAGCAATTTGCCAAAAGCAACATTCAGGGAGTTGTTTGATTTTGGATGAAGTGCGCCGACTTAGAGAACGCAGGCGTATTAAGATACGTCAAGTGAGCTAAGTCAAGCAATTCGCCAAAAGCAACAACTCAGATGCCTTTCTCGTCGTAGAGGAATACTGTCTCCAGTGCAACCTTTACACCGAAGTCGATAGCCTGTGCAGAGAGATTATCTGCATCGTCAAGGCGAGTATGGTAATAACGAGCAGGTGTTGGGTCCATAGCAACAATAGATGATGCAGGAATTTTTGCCTGTGACATTGCAGCGGCATCGGTTGAGCCGAGGGCAATTGTACCGATGTGAACGTTATCGTAGCCAACCTCTTTACAAGCTGACTGAATAAGCTCTGCAACACGGCGGTCATTTTTAACCATACCTGTCATATCTTTTTCGTAAATATCAATGAAATCAAGCTCACGGATTGTGTCAAAGCCAACAAAAATCGTTTCAACACCATCCTGATGAAGCATATCTGCATTTTCCTTTGCAAAAGCCTTTGCACCACGAAGACCTGCTTCTTCACCGCCTGCACAAAGCACAGCAACCTCGGTATTTTCAAAGCGGATATCGTTATCGTGAAGGAATTTTGCAGCAGCGCAAGAAATAAAGCAACCTGTAAGGTCATCGTTTGCACCCATAACAGGGCGTTTGTAATCACAGAATTTAAGTGCCATAACAAGCACAGGTACTGTAAGATACATAACAATTGCCAATATTCTGAGAGCAAGGTTACCATCAGCACCCCAAACAACAGAGCCAAAAGGCGCACCGAAGTAAATCATACCATAAATGTTAGCACCAAGGCCAAGCAGAATGCTGATAACAGCAACAACAATAATGGTTGCAACAACAGGTCTGCCGCCCTTGTATGTATAAGTCCACTCAAAGGCAGAGTCTGTATGACCTGAAAGAATAATACGTTTTTTAGTTTCACCCTTTGACTTGATAACGCCATAAACGTTACCACTTGTCTTTTTAGGGAAGAATACATCAAGCACGGGCTTGTAGAAAATAAATTCTGCAACAACAAAGAAAAGTGCAAGGGCTGCAAACACAAGGCCGATAACACTAAGGCCTAATGTAAAGCAGATAACATTGAGCTTAAGTAAGGTGGTACCGATGGGCACCCATGACATAAATGCATTGTCAGAGCATTTATACTCCTGTCGGGTGGCGGTATCGCACCATTTTTCAAGGTCCTGGAGCATATACTCCTGAG
>JAZQRX010000028.1:0-28604 GCA_045629785.1 Acutalibacteraceae bacterium
ACATAAATACCGTTTAGTACAAGCCAAAGTTGTTTGCGATAGCTTATGCCTCCCTGCTCCGGAGGGAGGTAAGGCTTCGCATTACTCATTGTTAGCGAAGCAATATAATCGGCTTTGCCCCGAAACTGTCCGAAGGACAACTTCACTTCGCAGAAACTTCACTACGAAGTAACTTCACTTGCAACGCAAGCTTCACCTTTTATAATCGCAACGCAGTTCCGAAATTCCTCACTCATAATTCTTCATTTCTAATTGAAAAAAGAAATACATAATGTTATAATATGTAATTAATATAAATATAAGGCTGGTGAGCACCATAGACCATAAAAAGCTTTACATATTCCAGAAGGGTTTTAACTATTCACAGGACGGGCCCGGTAATCGTTTGGTGTATCACCTTTCAGGGTGTAATCTTAAATGTCCCTGGTGTTCTAACCCTGAGGGTATGACAATAACCGATACAGCAGAAGCGCTTTCACCCGAAAGCATTGTAAAAGAAGCGCTTTCCGCCCGAATGATATTTATCGATGGTGGCGGAGTCACCTTCACAGGCGGTGAAGTAACCTGCCAGAAGGATGTTGTTCTGCCCCTTATAAAGGAGCTTCAACAGAACAATATCAGCACCTGTATTGAAACAAATGCATCCCTTACAGGGTGCGAGGATTTGTTCAGTACAGTTGACTATATGATTGCCGATTTCAAATCCCCCTGCCCCGAAAAAACAAGTGAAATACTTGGTGCGGATATTGATGTTATCAAATCAAATCTTATATACAGAGCCAAAACAGGCAAGCCACTTTTAGTGCGAGTGCCTTTGATTCACTACTTCAATTGTGGTGAAAAAAACGCTCGTGAATTTGGTGAATTTTTCGCACTACTTCAAAGCCTTGGCACAAATGATAACGTATCCTTCGAGATACTTACATACCACGAATTCGGCAAAGAGAAGTACAATAAACTGGGCAAGGCTTACACCGTAACAGACGGCTTCACCACCCCCGACGATGTAAAGCTTTTAGCCGAAGAAATAAAAAGAAGAAATTTAAAACTTATTAACACCTGAGGTGATTTTCATGTATAAATTTGACCCACAAAAAACAACAGAAATGGCAAACGCTCTTTTTAAAGAAGAACGAGCCATAAACCATCTTGAAGGTTGGTTTATCGTTAAAGAAACTGAGCAGAAATATGATGCACAGTACAGCAATCTTACCCCTATGCTTAAGGCTGCAGAAAAATTCCGTCAAGCAATCAAGGTATTGCCCTTATCAATAAGTGATAACGCAGTTTTTGCAGGTACACAGCGTGATGCCTTCGCACGTAGCTACGCCCTTATTAACCCCACCTTCCGTGTGGAAACCTTTGCAGGCTACTGTGACCCCACAGCGGTTTACAATGACATTGATGCTACCGAGGAATTTACTCAGGAGCGTATCGATGCCTTAAGAAACCTCGATAAAGAAACTCCTTACGTAAAATCACTTTCAGAGGTTTACAAGGCTTGTGAAAAGCACACAGGCGAGGTTGCATATTTTATTGAGCAGGTTACAGGACATCTTATCCCCGATATGCGCTATGCTTTAAAATATGGTGTTAAAAAGATGATTTCTGACATCGAGGAAAAGCAGAAAAATGCTAACCCCGAGCAGATTGAAAATTACAACGCTATGAAAATTGCTCTGGAGTGTGTAATTATTCTTGCAAGCAGATACAAGGCTATTGCAGATGAAAAACTACTCACCGCAGAGGGTGAAAGAAAAGAACAGCTAAAGCTCCTTTCAGATACACTTGCAAAGGTGCCCGAAAATGGCGCTGAAACTCTTTACGAGGCTTTACAGAGCTTTATCCTTTTATGGCAGATTATGTGCCTTGAACAGGCCCCCAACCCCTTTGCATTTTCTGTTGGTAATGCAGACCGCATCTTTGAGCCTTACAGGGCTGCCGATGGTCTTTCAAGGGATGAAGCAGCTGCACTTTTCAAGCACTTTCTTGTTTTCTTCAACGTTGGTGACAGAAGCTGGGCAATTTCACAAAACCTTATTGTCAGCGGACGTGACAAGGACGGCAACGACCTTACAAATGACTCCACCTATGCACTCCTTGATGCATATTATGATATGAATCTTCCTCAGCCCATTCTCTCTGTTAAGCTTCACAAAAGCACTCCGCAAAAGCTTTATGAGGAATTAGGCAGATTCCTTTTCACACCTGGTTGCCTTACACCATCATTCTTTAACGACGACTCACTTTTCAAGGTGCTTTCAACAGCAGGTGTTGACATTGATGATATCCAGGACACATCTATTGCAGGCTGTCAGGAGCCCCTCATTATGGGCAAGGACAACGCTAACACAACAAACAGCTGGTTTAATCTTGCAAAAATTCTTGAGCTTACACTCAACGATGGCAAATCACTTATTACAGGTGATGAAATCGGCACAGTATGTGACAATACAGATGCCCTTGATTTACTTAAAAATATCAGAGAGCGTTTCTACAAAAACGCACAGTATTTCTGTGACGAAATGGTAAAGGCGGCAAATGGTGCTTCACGTGCAATTTCACACTTACCCGTACCATTCTTAAGCACAGTTATGGGTGGTATTGAGTCAGGCTATGACACACGTGATATTACAAACCAGGGCACAAAATACAATGGTAGCGGTTGCCTTATTCACGGCACAAGTGTTGTTGCAGACTCATTTATTGCCATCGATAAGCTCATAAACGAGCGCCCCGAGGATGCACAGATGCTTCTTGATGCGCTCAAATGCAACTTCGAGGGCTATGATGAGCTTCGTGAATTCTTACTCTCTGCGCCAAAATTCGGCAATAATATTGAAGTTGTTGATAATGAAACTGCAGAACTTACAAATAAAATTGCAGATATGGTCCGTGCTGAAAAGAACTACCTCGGCAACAACTTCCGCCCCGATTTTTCAACACCATCCACCCACCTTCTTTATGGTTACTGGGTTGGTGCACTCCCCTGTGGCAGAAAATCACGTGATATGCTCAACTATGGTCTTGACCCACTTTATGGTGAGGCACAGAATGGTCTTGGCTTCCGTACACTCAGCCTTATGAAATTACCTTTTGAAAAAATGTGTGGTGGCTACGCTTCACACTTCGGTATTGACCCAAAATACTTTGCAAGTGCTGATTACGAGGGCAAGGGCGTTGAATTCCGCGATAAGGTTATGAAGCCACTTTTCTTTAACGAGCTTAACGAAAACGTTGCCCCCTTCTACCTTTACGTTAACGTTACAACTGCCGAGATACTTAAAAAGGTTCTTGCAGAGCCTAAGAAGTATGCTCCGAGTGGTGTTTACATTATGCGTATTCACGGCACATTCGTAAACTTCCTTGACCTTTCACCTGCAATTCAGCAAGATATTATCCGTCGACTTGACCCTGCATCTACTGCAGTTATGTGCTAAGCTATGAAAATATTAGGTATTGATATCGGTACAACCACAGTAACCGCCTTGCTTGCAGATACTGATACAAAAGCGGTTATTAAAAGCTGTACCTTAAAGAATGACAGCTTTATTGAGG
This sequence comes from Acutalibacteraceae bacterium, assembly GCA_045629785.1. Lineage (GTDB taxonomy): Bacteria > Bacillota > Clostridia > Oscillospirales > Acutalibacteraceae > DTU089. The sequence goes on from JAZQRX010000028.1 coordinate 3,559, forward strand.
GTAAAAGCTACGAAAGACTTCAGGACCCTCAAAGTATAATTGAAACAGTAAAATCTGCCGTTGCAGACGTAACTTTCGGCCACACGCCTGATGCAATAGGCGTAACAGGTCAGATGCACGGCATACTTTACGTTGATAAAAGCAACAAGCCTTGCTCACCCCTTATGATATGGCAGGATGAACGAGGCAACGAGATTTTTGAAAACGACGAAACCTATGCTCAATATCTTACAAGAGTTACAGGTATAAAGGCATCAACAGGCTTCGGGCTTACAACACATTTTTATAACATCAAAAATAACCTTGTTCCCGAAAATGCAATTATGCTTTGCACTATTCACGATTACCTTGTATCACTTCTTACAGATACTGTACCCGTAACCCATTCAAGCGATGGTGCAAGTCTTGGCTTTTTTGACCTTAAAAATCTTTGCTTTGATGATAACGCCCTTAACGTGACAGGCATTAACAAAGACTTTTTACCAAAGCTTATATCCACCACCGCTGTTGCAGGTAAAACAAAATGCGACTTTTTACCTGACGGCATACCCGTAAGCGTTGCTATCGGTGACAACCAGGCAAGCTTTTTAGGATCCGTTGCAGAGCCTGAAAATTCTGTACTTGTAAACGTAGGTACAGGTAGTCAGGTTTCATTTAAAACAAAGTCAACTATTGCCCCCGAGGGCTGCGAAATACGCCCACTTACCGACAATGACTATATCTTTGTTGGTGCATCGCTTTGCGGTGGCAGAGCCTACGCTATACTGAAAAACTTTTTCACTTTATGCGCACAAATGCTTGGCGGAAGCGATGATAATCTTTATAGTAAAATGGATTCATTGTCTGAAAGCGTTTTCGATTTAACCGATGAATTAGTGGTTAATTGTGAATTCTGCGGAACTCGTCAGAACCCCGAAAAACGTGGTTTTATTGAGAATATCGGCACAGATAACCTTACACCACAACACCTTATCTGCGGTGTATTAAAGGGTGTTTCAAAAGAGCTTTATACTATGTATTCATCAGCACAAAGCTTGTTGGATACACCGCCCGTAAACCTTGTTTGCTCAGGCAACGGACTTCGCAAAAGTAAAATCTGGCGAAGGATTTTTGAAAAAGATTTCGGACTTACCGCACAGCTCCCCCGACACAGCGAGGAAGCATCTATGGGAGCCTGTGTTTTCAGCGGTGCCGCCTGCGGCATATTTGACGATATAAAAGCATCACAGAATGCTTTATTGAGGTGAATTATGGATACAGTAAAAATTGCAAGTAACCCTGTATTTTTTGAAAAAAACAGAGTTTTCAGAGTATATCTTGGCGGTGCGCTTTTCTCTGACTTTTTTGGTGATGACAGCACCGACGGCTTCTATCCCGAAGAGTGGATTTGCTCATCAACAAAAGCTCTTAACGAGGGCAGCACAGACCCATACGAGGGCTTATCAACAATAGAGGGCACAGATATCCACTTTGACGAGCTTTTAAGTAAAGAAAAGTCTTTGATGTTAGGTGACCGAGATGGTCTTGATGTGCTTGTAAAGGCCCTTGATTCCGCTATCAGATTGCCTGTACAGGCACACCCTGACAAGGCTTTTTCAAGAGTGAATTTCAACTCTGATTTCGGTAAGGCAGAATCATGGCTTGTGCTTGGCGCAAGGGATGATGCATGTATTTACTTTGGCTTTAAGGATGGTGTAACACCCGAGGATTTTGAAAAAGCAGTAAATGACAGCGAAACTGATAAATCTGCTATGGAAAGACTCCTTAACAGAATTCCCGTAAAGCCGGGTGACGTATATTTTATACCTGCTAAGGCTGTACACGCCATCGGTTACGGTTGCCTTATACTTGAGGTTCAGGAGCCTACCGATTTCACCATTCAGCCTGAGCGTTGGTGCGGTGATTACAAGCTTTCTGATAACGAAATGTACCTCGGACTTTCTAAAGAAACCGCCCTCAGCGTTTTTGATTATTCATATAATCTTGAACGGGTCGAAAAAGAGTGCAAAAAAACACCCACTATCATTTATGAAGATGCAGGTTGTATAAAGGAATGTCTTATCGGCAAAAAAGATACTCCTTGCTTTGGCGTTGAAAGGTACGTTATTAATAACGGAGAAACCGAAAAACTCGATGCACCCTGTGTTTACGTTGTAACAGAGGGTGACGGTATACTCTGTGGTGACGGCTACGAAAAGCCACTTAAAAAAGGTGACTATTTCTTTATGCCGTACTCCTGCAAAGGCAGATTTACAGTTAAGACCAAAAACAATCTTACATTTGCTGCCTGCATTCCACCGGAGGTGTAATTATGATAAACAAGCTTTTAAAAGAGCCCTTCTGGACGTCAGAAACAAATGGTAAGCTCTTTGATACCCTTAACGATTATTTTAATGAGGATAAATGCGAAATCATTGTCGACGTTGCAACAGAGCTTATGAAGCGCGGTGATAACGAAAATTTAACCGCTGCCGAAACTATACTTATTTACGCTACACAGCGTTATTTTGAGGTCAATGATTCAAACTACAAGGCAAAGGTATACTATTGCCTTGGCAAATTTTACGAGCTTTATAAAGAGAATTTCATAAAGGCTTATACCTATTATGAAAAGTATACTCTCAACAATACAATCAACGAGGGCAACAGCTCTGTTATGCTTAAAGCACTCATTCTACGCGATGATTTCACGTATTCTGATGAACTACGTGAGCATTGGAGCAACGCAACTGCAGAGCTTAATCTCGGTCTTATGAATGACAGAGTGTACGAATATATCGGTTCGCTTATTATTGCTGAAAATGACGGTAACACAGACTATGCCGAAAAGCTCAAAAAACGCCTCAAAGCCCTTGTTAAGCACGATGAAATGTTTTACCTTGATTTAATCTTTAAAAAAGATACTGTCCCCGATGCACTCATTGTGCCAAGAAAGGTTATACAATACATTAAATCCCTTTGATAAATTCCCCGTTTTTTCAGTAGAAAACGGGGTTTTCTTAATTTTAAAATTTAAATTCAAAATTTAAAATTCCAGGACTTCGATTGTACAAGAGTATATCAAGTGAGTTAAGCCAGGTTATGCGCCAAAATGGCAAAAAAGAACAAAGAAACAACCCTTACCACATAACTGGTAAGGGTTGTTTCTTTGGAAAGAGAAAATGAAATGATTAAGCAATCAAATTGTCTATCTATTATATAACATAACAATGTTGCATTAATTTCACAACTTTGTAAACAAATTGTGAACAAATGCGGTTTTTTGCAAAAAAGTCATAAAATATAGGTTGTTATCAGAGTGCATAAGCATTAAATATTATTCAACTAAATAATGACTTTTGGCTTAAATTGTGGTATAATTGCTATACTATTATATAAAGGAAGATTCCATGGAAATTTTAAACGTATTACAGCAAGAATTTGGTATCAGTGAGCTTCACATCAAAAATATTGTTGAGCTTATTGATGATGGCAATACCATTCCCTTTATTGCCCGTTATCGTAAAGAAATGACCGGCTCATGTGATGACCAGAAATTGCGTGAAATCAATGACAGACTCACCTACCTCAGAAACCTTAAAAAGCGTAAGGAAGAGGTGCTTAATTCTATCGAAGAGCAAGGAAAGCTTACAGATGAAATTGCCCAGGCTGTAGCTCAGGCAATCACCCTTGCCGAGGTTGAGGATATTTACAGACCCTACAAGCAAAAGCGCAAAACACGTGCTTCTGTTGCTAAAGAAAAGGGCTTGGAGCCTTTGGCAGAAATACTGTTTTCATTTGAGCTTAAAGGCGTTGAGCTTACCGATATTGCCGCCGATTATGTTAACGAGGAAAAGGGTGTTAATACCCCCGAAGAAGCCTTGCAGGGTGCATCTGACATTATCGCAGAGTGGGTTTCTGACTCCCCCGAGGCACGTAAGGTGCTTAAGGACCTTATTAACAAGCGTGGCCTTGTAAAATCTGTTACCAAGGTTGAAGAGGATTCTGTTTATCAGATGTACTATGACTACAGTGAGCCTGTTGCTAAAATCCCTTCACACCGCATACTTGCAATTAACCGTGGTGAAAAAGAGAATATTCTTAAAGTATCTGTTCAGGTTGAGGATGAAACCGCACTTTCACTCCTTAATCAGTTATTCATCAAAAGCGGTAGCTCATCAACTGATTTTTGTATTGAGGCTGTCAAGGATGCTTACTCGCGTCTTATATTCCCCTCACTTGAAAATGAAATCCGTAATAACCTTACAGAAAAAGCAAACGAGCAGGCTATCAAAATGTTCGGCAGCAACCTTAAGCCCTTGCTTATGCAACCACCCATTAAGGGTAAAACAGTTCTCGCGGTTGATCCAGCATACAGAACAGGCTGTAAGTTAGCCGTTGTTGATGGCAATAGCCGTGTGCTTTTCACAGGTGTTATTTATCCCACTCCCCCACAGTCAAAAATTGCAGAGTCAGAAAAGCGCGTACTTGAGCTTATTGACAAATTCAAAATCGACTGTATTTCAATCGGTAATGGTACCGCAAGTAAAGAGAGCGAAATTTTTATTGCAGATACAATCAAAAAAGCTTCTCGCCCCGTATCATATATGGTTGTTAACGAGGCAGGTGCTTCTGTTTATTCTGCATCAAAATTAGGTGCCGAGGAATTCCCTGATTTTGACGTATCTGTTCGTTCAGCGGTTTCAATTGCACGTCGTTTGCAGGACCCTCTTTCAGAGCTTGTTAAAATTGAGCCACGCAGCATTGGTGTTGGTCAGTATCAGCATGACGTACCCCCTGCACAATTAGACGAATCACTTACAGGTGTTGTTGAGGATTGCGTTAACGCCGTTGGTGTTGACCTTAACACCGCATCTGTATCACTTCTTAAATATATTGCAGGTGTTAACTCCACAATTGCAAAAAATATTGTAGCCTTCCGTGAAGAAAATGGTAGCTTCAATGCACGTACCGAGCTTAAAAAGGTTAAAGGTCTTGGACCAAAAGCATATCAGCAATGTGCAGGCTTCCTCCGTGTGCCAGAGGGTAAAACACCCCTTGATAACACAGGTGTTCACCCCGAAAGCTACGATGCAGCCAAAAAGCTTCTTGATATATTCGGCTATTCTCAAAAGGACGTTGCATCACAAGGTGCATCTGGTATCGGTGGCAAGGTAAAGGAATACGGCATTGTAAAAGCAGCCGAAGAATGTGGCGTTGGTGTACCCACCCTTACCGATATTATTGGTGAGCTTGAAAAACCCGGTAGAGATATACGTGACGATTTACCAAAGCCTATGCTCCGTTCAGATATTATGGATATGAATGACCTCAATGAAGGTATGGAGCTTACAGGTACTGTCCGTAACGTAATTGACTTTGGTGTGTTTGTTGATATTGGTGTTCACCAGGATGGTCTTGTACACATATCGCAGATTTGTGACCGCTACATCAAGCACCCGTCAGAGGTTCTTAAGGTTGGTCAGGTTGTCAAGGTTAAGGTTCTTGGTGTTGAACCCCAGAAAAAGCGAATTTCACTTACAATGAAGGGTGTTCAGTAATTTTTAAATAGATAGTGACAAACATATTATAATGTGGTATAATCTATTGGATTTTTAAAGAAATGCGAGGTACTTAACAGTGCTTGAATTAAATTATGCGCTTAATCTTATAATGAAGGGTATCGAGGGTACCCTCACAGACTTAGGCTTTAAGGTTGAATATCCCGAAGGAGTGCAGAAACCTGACCTCCCCATCAGCACAGATGGTAAAAAGTCAATTATTATGTACCGCGGTGAAAAGGGTCGTATTCGTCTTGAATTCGAAAACAACAAGTTAGGTCTTTTTATTGCCCGTGCAGACGAAAGCGACGCTCCCGATGACGATATGCCCAGAATTTCACTTTCACTTTTAGAGCTTGAAACATTCGAAGAGCGTGACCTTAAATATATATTTGAAGAATATATTGAAACCTTTGAAAAAACTTTTTCAAACAAAAATTCAATGGCAGGTAAAAAGTTGCCTACACCTGTTTCGCGTAGTCAGGCAAAAAGCGGTGCTCTTTCATACGATGCTAACACTTTAGGTAGTCGCTTTACAACTATCTACCCTGAGCTTCGTGATGAATACAAAAACAATATCGAGCTTTACGGTGAATTCCTTGCCGAGGATTTCTTTGTTAATCATGGTAACGCACTTGTTATTGAAACAATCCGCGAAAACGATAAGGTTAAAATGAGAAAGCTCTTTAACCTGCTTAACGATATTTACGAAGATGGCACAAATGACACACAGAGCCTTGTAGGTGTTACAATCCTTGGTGTTTCACTTGCAGAAAACCCCGATCTCATTGACAACGCAAAAGCATTTTTCAGCGATACAATGATGGAGCCCGTCAGCGAGATTATCAGTTATCTTCGCAAAAGCAAGGGCGCAAGAATGCGACTTGAAAACCCACCCGTTTACAAACCAAAGAAAAACGAAAAGGGCGTATTCGCATCAATGCTTGGTATGAAATAAAACCAATTATCAATGCCACCAAAGTGCATAGCTTTGGTGGCATTACTTATTATATATACATATTATAATATATATTACGTAAAACAAAACACCGCTCGGCTAACCCGAGCGGTGTAATTATTTAATTACGAACTTGCGATTTCGATTAAATGATTTCTTTTTTCTTTCTTGTAAGAACGAATGCTGCAGTTGAAACTACACAAACTGTTGCTGCAAGAGCTACGCCCTTATCACCGGTCTTTTCAGAACCGCTTGATGAACCTGCTGCTGTTGTTGAGTCATTACCTGCAGCAGCTGTTGTGTTCTCAGCTGTAACATCGCCACCCTCATCGCCACCGAAGAGACCTGCAAGGAACTCGATGATTTTGTTAAGGATTTTCTCAAACATACTGAAGTCAAGACCAATTGATTTAAGGAACTCTGCAAAAGCATCTGCAATGTTCATATCACCATCAACGAGCTGTTCAACGATGTCTGTGATTTCTGCGTTACCAACAACGTTTGCGATTGCATCAGCAAAGTCTGCAAATGTAACACCGTTGCCGTTAAGCATATCTCTGATAAGCTGAAGAAGAGCATTGATATCATCAGCTGTTGTGGCATCTTCGGGAGCTGTTGTACCATCAACTACGGGAGAATCCTCTGCAGGAGGAGTGTTTTCGGGGTAGTTGAAGTTAACAATGTTGTTACCGAAAAGAACAGTTGAAACGATATCGTTATCAGTTGAAGCATCATCTGTACGGAACTCATCAATGTAAAGGTAAACAGGAGTCTGTGCCTTTGTTGTATCAAGAACATTGAAGGTTATGTAGAGAAGGTCTCTTGCCTCTGCCTTTGATACGCCAGCGCCTGAAGGAATCCAAGCGAATGCATATTGATTGTCCATACCTGCTTTGGGACCTGTAGCCTCAAGACCTGAGAAGAACTTTGTACCGTCTGCATCAGCCGCGAAACCAGCGCTCTTAACTTTAAGGATTGCAGGGTCATACTCAAAGTAGAGGTTAACACCTGTAAGGTTTTCAACGGGGGGAGCTGTAACTACGATTGTAAAAGTAGTTGCTGTAACAGCTGCAACACCGTTTGCTGACTTTGAATAGTCGCCCTCAATAACTTTTGTTGTAAGAGCAGGACCTGTTGCCGCGGCACCCATTGGTGCAATCATAATGCATACGAGCAACGCGGAAAGAAAAATCGCAAGTGCTTTCTTCATTTATATCTTCCTTTTATATGAATTTTGGGATAAACCCGTGCTATATGAGTGGGCATAGGTATAGCAACACTTATAGCCTAAAGAGATTATAGTACAATTAAAAGCGAATGTCAACACATAATTTGTTATTTATTATATATAATATATAATTTTTAATATAAATTTTGAATTACAACTTTATTAATGCGTCTAACGACAATCCGCTTAACTCTTCACCTGTATAACATTCCATTGAACCAAGTAACCTCTGTTTCATATCATTTTTCTGTTCAATTGTAAATCCGGGATTAAAATTATCCTTTACAACCGGCAAAAACACACCAAGAGAACAGCTATTACTCATATTTTCAGGAATCATCTGTACTGTTTTACCCAAAGCCTTACGCTGTGTGAATTTACAAGCCTTATCACAAAGGCTACAGGTAATCTGCACACACACATAAGGTAATGGCGGATTTTTAAGTAATGGTGTAACCGATACAAGTGCACCTGTGGGGCATACGTTAACACAAGCACCGCAGGAAACACATTTACTGTCACCTAAAGGCAAATCAAATGCACTTACGGGCACAGTACCAAAGCCACGTCCGAAAAGCCCAAGGTTTTCGGTGTGCGAAATCTCTTTACAAGCACGTACACATTGACCGCAAAGCATACACTTATTGTTATCTCTGATAATAAAGGGGTGGCTCTTGTCTTTCCTGTATTGCCTTACCTTACCCTTAAACTTCATTTCAGGGGCATTGTATTTCTGCATAAGGGGTAATAATTCACAGGAATATACTGCAGAGCAACCACACTCAAGACAACGTGAGGCTTCAGCGAATGCCTGATCAGGAGTAAAAGTTGATGCCACTTCACTAAAATCTTTTTTTCTTATTGCAGGGTCTGTCATAGCCTGATCATTTCGTGAAATAACAGCCATACCTTCCAATACAGCAGGGTCAAACGATTTATTTACAGAATATGCAGGTAACTCCGACGGAACAGCAACACCTTTAAGGTAGCATTCAATTGAACGTGCAGCATATTTACCACCTGCAATAGCTCTGATTGCAATATCGGGCCCCTTGTTTATTACGTCACCTGCGGCAAAAACACCGTCACAAGATGTCATATATGTCAATTCATCAACCGCAATAGTTGACTTGCGAGTAAGCTGGAGTGAATCGATATCCTCACCTACCACCTTCTGACCTATGGCAGAAATAACAGTATCACAAGGTATAATTTCTGTACTACCCTCAATAGGAACGGGGGTTCTTCTGCCGCTGCTGTCAGGCTCGCCTAATTCCATATTCTGCACCTTAAGACCTACAGCTTTGCCTTTTTCCACAACAACCTCAAGGGGTGATGCAAGGAAACGGAATTTCACACCCTCTGCCTTTGCATCACGAATTTCGTCGGGCTCTGCAGGCATTTCTGATTCTGTACGTCTGTATATAAGCGTAACATCATCTGCACCAAGCCTTACAGCGGTACGCACCGCATCAATTGCGGTGTTACCACCACCAACAACACAAACTCTGCTACCGAGTGTAAAGGCTTTGCCCTTTGCAGCGCTGTAAAGCATATCAATACCACCAACAACACCCTCTGCATCATCACCGGGGCAACCAAGTGTTGCAGAGCGCCACGCACCGATAGCAACAAAAACTGCATCATATGTATTTTTAAGTGATTCAACTGTAAAATCTACACCCAATTTCTGTGAATAGCAGATTTTCACACCCATTTTTTCAATACACTCAATTTCTTTATCAAGAACATTTTCAGGCAAACGATAGTATGGGATGCCGTAACGGAGCATACCACCGCCTTTCTCCTGTGCCTCAAAAATTGTTACATTATACCCCTCAATAGCAAGGAAATATGCGCACGAAAGACCTGCAGGGCCTGCACCAACAACCGCAATACTCTTACCGTTTGGTGCTTTACATTCAGGAACGTAATCAACGTTCGAATCCGCCGCAAAGCGCTTAAGAGCGCATATTGATACTGCACCCTCAAGATGCTTTCTGCGACACTTTTCTTCGCATGGGTGAGGACACACTCTGCCTATTGATGCAGGCAAAGGATTATCTTTTTTTATAAGCTCAAGAGCCTCTGCGGTTCTGCCGTTAGCAATAAGACCAACATAGCCCTGAATATCCTGGTGTGTAGGGCAAGCCATAAAGCAGGGTGCTTTACAATCACCTGCATGGTCAGACATTATAAGGGCAAGTGCAGTACGTCTGCTTTTTTCAAGCTCAGGTGTTGAGGTTGTGACACGCATACCCTCACTTACACTAAGCGAACAAGCACGCAAGGGCTTACGGCTACCTTCTAATTCAATAAGACAAAGACCGCAACCACCATAGCTTTCAAGCTCCTTGTTATGGCAAAGGTGCGGTAAATCAACACCGCTTTCAAGAATATTATCAAGGAGGGTTTTGTCAGTATCTGCCAGATATTCTTTTCCGTCAATAAAAATTGTAACCTTACTCATTACATATCCCCTCCGCTCTTTTTAATAATTGCGCCAAATTTACAGTTATCAAGACATTGTGAGCAACGAATGCACTTTTCTACATCAATAACATAAGGCGATTTAATCTGTCCGCTGATAGCGTTAACAGGACATTTTTTGCTGCAAAGGGAACAACCTTTACACTTATCCGCAATAATTTCGAAGCTTATAAGTGATGTACACTTTTTAGCGGTACATTCTTTATTATTTATATGTGCCTCATACTCATTTTTAAAGTATTTTATAGTTGTAAGAACAGGGTTAGGCGCAGAATTACCAAGTCCGCAAAGTGCACCTGTTTTAATACTTTCACCCAATTCAACAAGTGTTTCAATATCACTCTCTTCACCCTCACCGTCACAGATACGCTTTAAAATTTCAAGCATACGTGTTGTACCGATACGGCAGGGCACACATTTGCCACAGCTTTCTTTGCTGGTGAAATCCATAAAGAATTTTGCCATATCAACCATACAGGTGTTTTCATCCATAACAATCATACCGCCTGAGCCCATAATTGCGCCCGTTTTGGCAATATTTTCATAATCTATAACAGTATCAAGCATATTCTGTGGTATGCAACCACCTGAAGGACCGCCCATCTGGACAGCCTTTACGTTTAAATCATCCTTTATACCACCGCAAATACCAAAAACAATATCTTTTATGGTAAGACCCATAGGCACTTCTACAAGTCCGCCACGCTTAACCTTACCTGCAAGGGCAAAAACCTTTGTACCCTTGCTACCCTCAGTACCCATAGCGGCAAATTTTTCACCGCCATTTTCGATAATCCAGCTGACGTTTGCAAAGGTTTCAACGTTATTGATATTTGTAGGCTGTTTTCTGAAGCCTTTTTGTGCAGGGAATGGTGGCTTTGTAACGGGCATACCTCTGTTACCGCCAAGTGAAGCAAGCAAAGCAGTTTCTTCACCGCAAACAAAAGCACCTGCACCCATCATAATATAAAAATCAAAATCGAAACCACTACCGAATATGTTTTTGCCGAGAACATTTCTCTCACGCATTTCATCAATAGCCTTTTGAAGACGCTTAACTGCAAGAGGATACTCTGCACGGACATATATAATACCCGTAGCCGCACCAACCGCAACGCCTGCAATCATCATACCCTCAAGCACTCTGTGTGGGTCGCCCTCAAGAACTGCCCTGTCCATAAACGCACCGGGGTCACCCTCATCTGCATTACAAACAATATATTTTTCATCTGACTGAGAATTACGGGCAGACTGCCACTTTATGTGTGTTGGAAAGCCTGCACCACCTCTGCCACGAAGACCTGATTTTTTAATTTCTTCAATAATACCGTCTGCACCTATTTCAAGTGCTTTTTTAAGAGCACTATAACCACCTGCATTAATATATGAGTCAATACTTTCAGGGTCAACCTTACCACATCCTGAAAGCACAATACGAGTCTGCCCTTCAAGGAAGTGAAGCTCATCACCATCAAGGCGGTTTTCACCCATAGGTGCACCATTAACAACACTCTCTGCAAGTGCCTTACCGCTTTCGTAATCAAGTCTGCCATAAAGCAAGCTCTCACCATTATCGGTTATAATCTCGCAAACCGGCTCTGCAAAGCAAAGACCATTACAGCCGACCTTTTCGACCATAATATCTGTACCGACAAGTGCCTCGCACATACCCTTAAGCACGTTATCTGCACCTGATGCAATACCGCAGGAGCCATAGCCTAAAAGAATTCTCATACCTGCTCCTCCTTACGAATTGAATCAATAATATTCTGCACCTTATCAGGTGTAAGCTTACCATATGCCTTGTCATTTATCATCATAGCAGGGGCAATACTGCAACAACCGAGGCACGCAACCTCTTCCCACGAGAAAAGACCATCAGCAGTTACATCACCTTCATCAATACCAAGCACACGCTGTACGGTGTCACCTATGCGCTCTGCACCATTAACGTGACAAGCGGTGCCCATACACACCATTACCCTGTATTTACCCACCGGTTTAAGACGAAAGCCTGCATAGAACGATGCAACACCCATAATACGGCTTGACGGTATACCTGTTTTTTCGGTAATATACTCAACCGCAGACTGTGAAATATAGCCCTCAATTGCCTGAACGTCTTGTAAAACCGCAATAAGACTTTCTTCAGGATTATTATATTTTTCAAGAATAATATCAATTTTATTATTCAGATTTTCTGCCATAAAGGCGCCTTCTTTCCAATAATATATCATTATAATTCTACAACAAAGCAAAAATACTTTCAATAGCAAAAGGTCTAAAACAGAATAATTTTAGCAGATTTCTTTTGAATTCTTTACTTTTTTTAAAATACATTATAAAATAGTGGTTGGTGATAATATGAAGGACTATGATATTTATATTTTTGATTTTGACGGTACTCTTTGCGACACAACCGAGGGTATTTTCAATTCTGTTATTTATTCACTTGAGTGCTTTGGCATTAAAGAAACCGACCTTGAAAAACTACGTTTTTTTGTTGGTCCTCCCCTGTTTGAAAGCTACCAAAAGCTTTACAGTGTAAGCGATGACGATGCAAAGTGGCTTATAGAAAAATATCGTGAACGTTACAGGGTAAAGGCTGCCGAGGAATCACAGCTCTATGACGGAGTTGCAGAAATGCTGCGCAAGCTGAAAGCAAAAGGCAAAAAAATTGCCATAGCATCATCAAAGCCCCAATACTTTGTTGACGAAATATCAAAGCACCACGACATTTATAAATATTATGACTTTGTTTCTGCTGAAAGCTTTCAAAACAACCACTCAAGCAAGGAGGAATTAATAAACGCTTGTCTTGATTACTTCGGTAACCCCGAAAAATCAACCGTACTTATGACAGGTGACAGATTTTACGATATTGATGGTGCAAATGCGGTAGGTATTGACAGCGCAGGTGCAGTTTTTGGCTTCGGCACAATTGAAGAATTAACAAACGCAGGTGCAACACACATTTTAAATAAACCTGAAGATTTAATAGTATAAGTAATAAAAGACCTTGAGAAATCAACTTTCTCAAGGTCTTTTTTCATTTCAATTCACTTTCACCCGTTGCATAATCAATCACAACGCCGGGCTGCACATTAAAGCAATACACATTAAAACAAACACCCTCACCCTCATCTTCAACGGAGTATGCCTCTATCTGCACACCCTCTGCCACAAGGTCATCACCACAAAAAACAGGTGTAACTCTGTACATAACATGGTTGTTTGTTTCATCAATATAGTCCGCCACCATATTCTCAAATGGCAGCATACCATCAATATTCAGATAACGTGTACCTGTAATGAGATTGCGTTTATTAGCATTTTCACCTGAAAGCTGAAAGCCAATAAGGTGACAACGGTTGTAAAGATATTTGCCGTCAACACAGTCATACTTTACAGTATGCCAGCCTGTAGGCTTAACCGAGCCGATTTCGCCGCGCTCTTCGGTGGGCATTGTTTCTTTACCAAGGCAGGCAAAAGCCACTCCGCACCTGCCGTATTCATCGAGCGGTGCATAATTCTCGAAATACTTATCGGTTATTTCATCTTGAGTAAACTGAGGCTCGTTATTATTTATTACAGAATATGCCTCGCCTGTATATTCAAGTAATTCGCTTTTAGTTGTTTCAACAACAGGCTTTGTTGTGGGGATATCTGTAGTGGACTCATTTTTCACAGAATTATTAAGACCAAAGCCACCGACCAAGCCCGAAGCAACCACAACAGCAATAACAATTACAACCGAAATCTTGCTGTTTTTCTTTTTTCTGCGTGCCATTCAATTTATTCCTTTACAAAAATCTGTTTGTTTATTACGGGATGAGAATTACCCTCAAACACAAATTCCCCTACAAGTGTAAAGGCGGAAAAATCAAGTGTACAACTAAAGTCTGCAGGGTAAATTCTGTTCCATTTATAGACAATAATTTTTTCAATATTGTTACAAAATGGTGTCAGATCAATATTTTCGCAAAAAAACCATTGACCCTCACCTATTACAGAAGCATCCTCACAAACAGAAATACTGTCAGAATAATCTGCCATAAGCTTTTCAGAAAATGGTGTCACAAACAGCTTTTCACCCTTTAAATCACGAAAAATATCGGCAAGTAAAGCCTTATCACGGCTTTGACGTCTGTTATTAAAAAGCATTCCCTTATTATCATCAAGGCAAATAATTACATTCATACTTAATCACCTTCAATTATATTTTGTTGTAAAGATCAGGAAAAACTTCAAGGCTACGCTTCAGAATGCCATTCATATAAGCAATACCCACCCCATAATTCACAATGGGTTTGCCCTGCTCCACAGCCAGTCTTATGCGGTTTTTCATTTCTTTTTCATTAAGCATACAACCGCCACAATGTACAATAAGGTCAAAGCTACTTAAATCATCAGGGAATTCGCCACCTGACGTAAACTCAAATTCAACATCCTTGCCTGTGAAATTTTTTATCCAACCCGGGATTTTAACAGTACCTATATCGTTACATTGGCGGTGATGGGTACAACCCTCGCTGATAAGAATTTTACTGCCATTTTTAACACCTTTAAGGGCAACTGCACCATCAACAAGTGTATTTAAATCACCCTTGTAGCGAGCCATAAGTATTGAAAATGATGTAAGCTTAACATCTTCGGGCACTATTTCAGAAACTGCACCAAAAACCTGGGAATCAGTTATAACCAGATCGGGCTTACGGCTAAGTGATTCAAGTGTCATTGACAATTGCTCTGTCTGACATACAATTGCAGTACAGTTAAAGTCAAGCAACTCCCTTAAGGTCATTTGCTGTGGCAGAATAAGTCTACCCTTGGGTGCAGATTCATCAATGGGTGTTACAAGCACAACAAGGCTACCCTCATCTAGCAAATCGGCAACTATAAGCCTTGGCTTTTCTTTTGTCTTTGCAAGGGCACCGATTTTTTCCTTCAATTCAAATATATTAATACCACTTTGTGCGCTTACATATATTTCATTTTCATTGGCAGATGGCAGATCATTTAACAAATCGCACTTGTTGTAAACAACAATATACGGTATTTCTCGTTTTTCAAATTCTTGGCAAAGCTCATCATCATAAGCACCTTTACCTTTTGTGGCATCAACAGTAAGTACCGCTACATCTGTCTTTGTAAGCACCTGACGAGCCTTTTTTACACGCAACTCACCAAGTCCGCCTTCATCATCGATACCTGGTGTATCAATAATCACCACAGGACCGATAGGCAAAAGCTCCATAGCCTTTTTCACCGGGTCCGTTGTAGTACCTTTAACATCAGAAACAACTGAAAGCTGTTGACCTGTAACCGCATTCACAAGGCTTGATTTACCTGCATTACGCAAACCGAAAAAGCCTATATGAACACGCTCACCTGATGCAACTTCATTTATACTCATATCAAAACCTCACTTAGAAACGGAAGTCACGGCCATTAGAATTTCTGATATCATCAATATTCTTTTCGGCAATATCCCTGACCTTTTGAGTAGGAATTTTATTAAGCTCATCAACAATAAGCTTGTAGCCTATAGCCTTTGTCTGTGGTGTTGCGTAATCCTCCATATACTCCGAAAGTGTCATAAGTGCATTGGGATGGCAACAGTTAAGAATCTGTCCGCTCTTACAAAGACTCATAAACCTGTCACCTGTTCTGCCTTCACGGTAACAAGCGGTGCAGAAGGACGGAATATGGCCATTTTCCATAAGCCAACGAACAACCTCATCAAGTGTACGCTGGTCAGAAACGTCGAATTGTTCTGAATCGTGCGGACGTTCCTCTTCAGTATAACCACCAACAGAGGTACGTGATGCACCGCTGATTTGTGATATACCAAGGTGAAGCACCTCACCACGAACCTTTTCACTTTCACGTGTTGAAATAATCATACCTGTATATGGAACAGCAATACGAATACATGCAATAACCTTTTTAAACATATCGTCGCTGATACCGTTATCAAACTCATCCGGGTCAATATCATCTGCCCTCTTAAGACGTGGCACACTTATTGTGTGTGGACCGACTCCGTGAACAGCCTCAAGGTGTTCTGCGTGCATAAGAAGTCCCACAAACTCATACATATAAAGCTCAAGACCGAAAAGCACACCTAAACCAACGTCATCAATGCCACCCTCCATAGCTCTGTCCATAGCCTCGGTATGATAATCGTAATCGTGCTTTGGGCCTGTGGGATGAAGTTTAAGGTAGCTTTCTTTATGGTAAGTTTCCTGGAACAGAATATATGTGCCTATACCTGCATCCTTAAGCTTACGGTAATATTCAACAGTAGTTGCAGCAATATTTACGTTTACACGACGGATTGCACCATTTTTGTGATTAACGCTGTAAATGGTTTTAATGCACTCAAGAATATACTCAATGGGGTTGTTTTTAGGATCCTCACCCGCCTCAATAGCAAGGCGCTTGTGCCCCATATCCTGAAGCGCAATAACCTCGTTTTTAACCTCCTCCTGAGTAAGCTTTTTACGAGCAATAGTCTTGTTTTTCATATGATAAGGGCAATAAACACAGCCGTTAACACAATAGTTTGAAAGGTACAAGGGCGCAAACATTACAATACGGTTGCCGTAAAACTTCTGCTTGATATCATTTGCAAGTGCATACATTTCATCAATTTTTTCAGGAATATCACAAGCAAGCAGCACCGCTGCATCACGATGAGTAAGACCTGTGCATTGATAGCCGTTACCTACCTTTACAGGCTTTGCCTTTTCCAAAATACTGTCAATAAGTTCAATATTGTTTTTGTTTTCTTCGGCATATTTTATTGTATCAAGAATTTCTTCGTGATTAATAAACTCCTCTGCCTTTAATGATTTAGGGTTATAATTTGCCATAATATTACTCCTCACTTAGGGTCAGATTATTCTTCCCCGATATAATCGCCACGTTCGCAAACAACTCTGTAGCCAATTTTTTCCATTTTATCAGATAACGCTTTTATCTGCTGTGCACTTTCTGCCCCTGTGCTGATTTTATTATCATACAAAGCATACTTTGAGCGCACACTCACAGGTGAAAGGTTAGGCATAACGACGTTTGCACCTGAAAGAACACCTCTTTCTCTGCCGTCGTTTTCTGCTGTACCAAGTGCTGTAGTTGCAGGCAAAAGCACACTCGGTAAAACAATTCTCACAATGCTCAAAAGGAAGCAGGTTAAATCCGCGCTACCTTTAGGGCAGTCTTTAAATACTGTATCCTTATGGGGTATAAAGGGGCCGATACCACACATCTGAGGTTTAAATTCTTCAATAAACTTTAAATCCTCTGCAATATGACGACTGGTTTGATATGGTGCACCCACCATAAACCCACAGCCCGTCTGAAAGCCTATATTCTTCAAGTTTTTCAGACATTGTAACCTGTTTTCAATTTTCAGATCCTCGGGGTGAAGCTTGTCATAAAGTTCACTATTCACAGCCTCATGGCGCAAAAGGTATCTGTCTGCACCTGCATCAAAAAGCCGTTGATAACTTTCACGGCTACGCTCACCCAATGATAATGTAACCGCACAATCGGGATAGAGCTGTTTTATTTTACTCACAATATCACACACAACATCGTCGGTAAAATACCCATCCTCACCGCCCTGCATAACAAATGTACGAAAGCCCAGCTCATACCCGGCTTTACAACACTCAAGAATTTCATCAGGCTTAAGTCTGTATCGCTGACAATTTTTGTTTCCGCCACGTATACCGCAATAATAACAGTTGTTTTTACAAATATTGCTGACTTCAATAAGTCCACGTATATATATCTTATTACCGTAAACCGATTTGCGAATTTTATCTGCCTCACACCTTAAATACTCTTGTATTTCAGGTGTTCTGCCCTCAATAAGCGCCTCATATTCTTCAACGCTTAAGGTGCGTTCATTCAATAATTTATCAATAATTCTTTTCAATTCATTCATCACTCATCACATTTGAATAAGCTGTTTTTGCACTGATACCATCAATGTTGCCAATTTTACCACTGAGTGCAGAAATCACGTTTTGTGGTGCATCTATTGCAACACTTATAATATTAATTTTTCTTTCTCTGTAAGGGATACCCATTCTGCCAATAATATACTCGCCATATTCGTGCAGAAGCGCATTAAGAGTCTGTACAGAGTTTTCGTTTTCAACAATTATGCTGATAACACCAACGCGTGTAGTCAAAACACCGCCCCCTCAGGATAAATATTCTGAAGCAATCCGTCTACTCCCGATTTGGAATAAAGCGGAACAAAAATAGCCGTACCCAAAAGGTACGGCACAACAAACTACACCTGCAGGAATGCAAGTAAAAATACTATATCAGCCGCACCTTTCACTCAGAAATCAACTTTATGTCAGGTACAACTATATTATACACTATTTTTATCACACAAACAATGAATATTTTTAAAATTCACAACAAAAAATATTCACATACCACCGAAAGGATATGTGAATATTGGACAATAAACAATACAAAGATTTAGTACACGCTACAACCCCAAAGTCACCTATATTAAAAAACTGCCTCAAGGCCTTTTTGTTTGGCGGCGGTATTTGCTGTTTTGGTGAAATTTTAAAAACGCTTTACTCGATGACAAGCCTTAATGAAGACGAAGTAAAGCTCGCTGTTTCAACCACGCTGATTGTAATAACCGCCATACTGACAGGCGCAGGTGTTTTTGATAAAATCGCAAAGCACGCTGGTGCAGGCACAGCAGTACCCATAACAGGCTTTGCAAACTCGGTTGTATCACCTGCTGTTGAATTCAGCCTTGAGGGTAAAATACTTGGTACAGGTGCAAAAATGTTTAACCTTGCAGGGCCCGTAATCGTATATGGTTGCTCTGCCGCAAGTCTGTACGGACTTATTTATTGGATTATTGGAGTGGCAGAATTTTAAGCATCAGGCCTGTTTCATTGACAATTGTGCCCACAACATACGAGCACACGTTTGCAATTAACGAAATTACTAACGCCTTTTTATACTTAATGCCAACAAAGTGCTTATAGTACAGTCCTTCAACAAAAACCACAGTTATTTCAAGTATTGCAAGCACAATATAGTAAGCGGTATAGTTATTTGTACCCACAAGCACCATAGCAACAATAGCATTGAGAACGGGGTTAGTTACAATATTACAAAGCAGACTTGTTTTAACAAGGCCCTTGCGTTCCTTAAAAAAGAGCATAGGCACAATCTCTGTCAAACAAGTCATAGCACAGGTCAGAATAAGGGCATATATAAACATACTCATTGTTCAACGTCACTACCTGATCCGGAATTCTGAGCATTATAGCCCGGATACTCTTTATACGGCTGATCATCATTATCCTGACCCCATACATTGTTAGCTGCTTCAAAGCCTTGAACTGAATAATTGTCAGGTTGATTATATGTTTTTGGAATGTACCCGGAACTTTGGTCAGGCACAATTACCGTTTCCGGCTTTTTCTTGTTGTTTTTTACAAGGATCGCAATTGTAGTTGCCAATGCCGCAACAACAAGAACTATAACAAAAATCAAAGCCAAACCAAAAAAAGATACTGATTTATCTTTATATTCACCTGTGGTATATGTATCATCAGCACCACCATAAACAGCATATGCCTCAATAGTGGCGTATTCTTCACTTACCTCAGGCATTCCGTTTGCTTCGTACGTTACAACCACATCAGGTGCTACGTTCACCGCATACTCGTTATACTGCGAATAATTCTGATAGTTGTTTTGTTGATGCTGTTTAGCTGTTTCCGTTTCAGTATAATAACCATCATTATTTACCACATAAGTTTCAGCCTTTGTAGTTGCTTTATTCTGACTACCTTTAGTTGTTGCAGCCTCGCTCATTGGTGGCAAGGTCGTTTGGGGTATAGTAGTATTTTCATACACCTTACTGGGTCGCTCTATCGGTTTCGCTGTGGTATGCTCTGTGGGATATTCGTTGTTTTCCTGCGAGTAATCATCTTCAGCCCAAATCTCATTATCATCATAAGTCTCTTCTGCATTATAGTTTTCAGTAGTCTCCAAAAAGTGCATAGAGAATTCAGGCATCATAACAACATCTACCGTATTAAAATTTGTTCCCATAACACAGACCCTTTCATTGTGAGATAATAAGCAACTATACCCGAATGTATAAAAGTATATTACTGATGGGGATAATTGTTATTCTGATTACGATAATCCTGATATTGCTGATATGTATTCTGATTACGCTTGTTCATAAGCTGCTGTTTCTTTTTATTTTCGTTAATAACAACAGCCACAACAGTAGCAATTGCCGCAACAACAAGAACTATAACAAACACTAAGCCCAAGCCCAGAACAGTATTATTGCTTGAAGCCGGTTCAACGTAATCACGATATTCTGAATATGCTTCATATTCAGTATATTCTTCAGTTTCCGTAATTGTTTCTTCCTTGGTAACAATTCTTGTTACAATCTCAGTCTGCGGTGGTAATGATGTTGCAGGGTAAATAGCTTCACCATACTGGTCAACGTAATCGTCACCATGCTTGTAGTAATATTCGCCAACTGCACCATCTAATGTTTTAAACTCTGTATTCATAATCAGCATCCTTCCCTTTTCTTCGAATTGGATTTTATACTCATTAACAAGCATATTAATGCAATTATATTTAATATACCCGAAACCAATTGATGCTCTATCAAGGTATCAGGTCTTATAAAAAACGCAGGGAATACGCCCAAAAATAATGCCACGGTAGTAATACCGAATGCAAGGCCGGGCATACGTGGTATTTTTGAAGCAATAATACCCACAGTCAAGGTCATGGTCATACTAAAAAGTGCCACACCTATAAGGGATAGCCACATAATGGAGTCACCAAACACCAAAAACGGAAGGCTGAAGCCAAGGCTTAAAGCCGCTGTTTTACGGTAGCCGATTTTATCTGCTACAAAGCCACCTGCAATTTTACCTGCACCCATAAACAAAAAGAGTGCTATGGTTTGTATATTTGATTTATTCCACCCTGTGGGGATTGCATAGCCAACGTATGACCTGATTGCAACAACAATAAACGCCAACAGAATAACAAGACCTGCCGATTTGTCGGCACCTGCATTAAATTTATGGCAATCATCAACCTGCTCATAATATCGTGGTAAAACTATAGTCATCACCATAGCCACAAGCATAAGCACAACAGGAATAATCATACCCCACTCGTACCCTGCCCCACCAAGGAGCTTACCTGTAACAAGACCAAACGAGCCTGCACCTACAAAGGTGCCTAAAGGACCAAGCTTACCATCAGCACCATGCATAGTATATTGCGCACCGCTGACGTGAAGTAAAGCATTACCCAAAGTAAGTAACACAATTGAAATTATATTTATGGGCACAAAAAAGCTCAGCACCATAAACACACTACCGATAAGGCCTATGTTAAGGTTTGGGTATTTGTCATTTAAAATGCCCAAAAAGCTTTGTGGCACAAAAGCAAGTGCATCAAATAACAAAAAGTACATTACACCAAGAGGGCCACTTTCAAAACGATTGTACAGTAAAAAGAAACACGCTACCTCTACAGCAAAATGAATATATGCATAAAGCACACCAAATTTCTGTGCAGAAAGCCTTTTAGTCATACCCTCACCTCTTTTACCTTCTCATTATACCATAGATATTCAATAAAACAACATACTTTTTCATTATTGGTGGTATATCTGCCCACACAATTGACAAAATATAAATAACTTTGAAATTTTAGGAGTTTAGTATGCCACAACGCACAGGTAAAAACACAATTTTATTACCGACTAAGCCATCAATTACAGGCTATGCCGCTGCCGTAGGTAAAAAAGAAGCAGAAGGTCCCTTGAGCAAATACTTTGATATAGCGTATAGTGATGAATTCTGCGGTGAAAAAACCTTTGAAAAAGCCGAAACACATATGCAAAAAGCCGCAATAGAAAAGGCAATTAAAAAATCAGGCTTACAAAAATCTCAGATTGACCTTGCATTTGCAGGTGATTTGCTTAACCAATGCATAGGCTCATCCTTTGGTATGCGCGATTTAAAATTTAATTTTGCCGGGCTTTACGGAGCCTGCTCTACAATGGCACTATCCTTGGCTTTAAGCGGAATTATGGCAGATTGCGGTGCCGCAAGCCACCTTGTTGCCGCTGCATCATCACACTTTTGCTCTGCCGAAAGGCAATATCGAATGCCCCTTGAATATGGCGGTCAACGCTCACCTGCCAGCCAATGGACTGTTACAGGCGCCGGGTGTGCGGTAGTCAGCGCCCATAAAGAAGGTACACCGTATATTGATAAAGTGATTTTTGGTGCAGTAAGGGATTTAGGTATAACTGACCCAAACAATATGGGCGCAGCTATGGCACCTGCCGCTGCACAGACTATTGCCAGATTTCTTAGTGACACTAAAACAAAGCCCACCGATTATGGGATGATTCTCACAGGTGATTTAGGTGTAACAGGCGGTAAGCTTTTGCAACAGCTTATGATAACAGAACACGATATTGACATATCACCTGTGCACAACGACTGTGGCAATATGATATATGATATAGAGGCACAGGATGTGCATTCAGGTGGCTCGGGCTGTGGCTGTAGCGCAAGTGTTGTATGCTCATATATACTCGATCACATAACCGATGGCAGACTTGATAACGTTTTATTTGTTGGTACAGGAGCACTTCTGTCGCCAACATCATCGTTACAAAAAGAATCCACCCCGGGTATTGCCCACGGAGTGCTTATAAAGAAAGGATAATTTTTATGAATAATTACACACAAGCCCTTGAAGGACTTTCAACCCTCGCAAAAACATATATGCGAATTTCAACAATCAAAACCGCCCTAACAGTATTCCTTGTAACATACACAATCTTAAAAGGTGCAAAGGTGTTTCTTAAAAAGGTATAACAAAACTGCAAACTCAATTAAATGAGTTTGCAGTTTTATATTATCTTATTCCCTCTCTGCCAATCTTATCATCAGCTCTGCAAAAAGGCTGTTTGCCCATGCAAACCAAGGTCTTGTGAAATCTGTATCATCATTTTTATTAAATGATTCATGCATAAGGTATGTACCTGCGTGTGAGTCGGCAATCATTTTAAGACAAGCGTTTATTTCATCATCATTATCGCTTGTAAGCGCCTGCATACACAACGCTATATGCCAGATTTTGTTCTGACCTGTGTGGGGGCTACCCACACCCTTTGCAACAGATCCCTCAAAGTACCAGGGGTTTTCTATTGATAAAATAAATTTACGTGTATTGCGGTAAAGCTCATCGTCCTTATCGGCATAGCCAAGATACGGTGCCGCCATAAGGCTTGGTGAGTTGGCATCATCCATAAGTATCATATTGCCGTTACCGTCAACCTCATAAGCGTACATCTTACCGAATTTATGATGGTCATAAATAGCGTGTGCTTTTATGCCCTCATCAATATCAAAGGCAAGTGAACGGCACTCACTTTCAAGCTTTGTATCCTCAAAGCCGATATTTGCCATTTCTGCCGCTTTTTTAAGGGCACACACAGCCATCATATTTGCAGGCACAAGATAACCATAAACGCACCTGTCATCAGATGGTCTGAAGCCCGACCATGTCATACCTGTATACGATACAGGGTTACCCTTGCCCTCCATTGGCAACGTATCTGTTACGGGGCAATCCTTACGATTAAAGAAGTATTTTGAACGCTCAGCATGATTCTGCTCGTTTTTGAAAACCTCAACAATCTTTAACAGCATTGTGTGAAATTCTTCGGTAAAAATAGAATCATCAAGTGTTTCACGATAATACTGATGTGCAAGGTAAAGGGGTGCACAAAGTGAATCAACCTCGTATTTACGCTCCCAAATAAGGGGGTGGTAAAAATCAGTTTCATCCTTGTGGCTTTCATTATTTGGTACAATATTAAAAGCATTTGCATATGGGTCAAGGCACACCTGCTGAACCTGACGCGCTATAACGCTACGTATGATTTCTTTTAAATCATCATCCTCATTAGCATAGCGTATGTAGTGGGTAAGCTGTGCGGCGCTATCTCTGAGCCACATAGCAGGTATATCACCCGTAATAACAAAATACCCGCCATCATCTGCCTTTGTAACGGTGGTTTCTATGGTATTAAGAAAACAACCCTTAAAAAAAGGCGCCATGTCCGGGTATTTCACTTCAAGCTTTTTTGTAATTTCATCTGCTTTTTGTAAAAGTATTTTTGGTATATCCATAATCTACTCCTGTATATTTACAGCATTTCTGCGCATAATCTAAAAACAAGTATAATTTGTTTTTAAAAGTATACCACATATCAAACTGTCAAAACAATGGCAAAAGTGCAAGGTTTTTATACTAAAAATTTGTAAAACCTACTGAATTTTTAAAAAAATATAACTTTTTTCAAATTGTTAATGATTTCACAAATCATTTGTTGTATAATAAAATCATCAAAGGGCACTGCCCTAAATTTCAGGAGGTAATTCCAATGGCAAATCGTATAGTATTAAACACTATCTCATATCACGGAAAGGGCGCAATCGAGAACATCGTTCCCGAGCTTGAAAGCCGCGGCTTCAAGAAGGCTTTTGTTTGTGCTGACCCCGACCTTATCAAGTTCGGTGTTTCTGCAAAGGTTACAGATTTACTTGACAAAGCAGGCTTCGCTTATGAAATCTTCAGCGAAATCAAGGCTAACCCCACAATCGAAAACGTTCTTGCAGGTGTTGAGGCATTCAAGAAGAGCGGTGCAGACAGCATCGTTGCTATCGGTGGCGGTTCTTCAATGGACACAGCAAAG
>JAZQRX010000029.1:0-104070 GCA_045629785.1 Acutalibacteraceae bacterium
AGGGACGGAAGATTTAAAAAAATCTTCCCATCCTCGGAGTACAGCTCCTTCGGATTTCGAAGCTGAAAACAGTTCACTGAACTGTTTTCTTAACGCTTCTCACCCTCTCAGGGTTCGAGTCCCTCATAGCTTTCAAATAAAATAAAAACGCACCTTCAAATGAAGATGCTTCTTTATTTATGGTGGGCCAACAGGGACTCGAACCCCGGACCAACCGGTTATGAGCCGGTTGCTCTAACCAACTGAGCTATTGGCCCTCGTTAGCAACGGATAAAATTATATTAAATTACTATGCGTTTGTCAAGTCTTTTATAAATAAAAACAGTAAAAAATATAATTTTATAAACTTTTAGTATTGACAAAACGGTTATACTGTTGTATATTATTTGAGCATCACAAATGCATATGCCTCTGTAGCTCAGTTGGTAGAGCAGAGGACTGAAAATCCTCGTGTCGTTGGTTCGATTCCGACCGGAGGCACCACAGGTAACATTGTTACCTGTAATATGCGGATGTAGCTCATCTGGTAGAGCGCCACCTTGCCAAGGTGGAGGTAGCGAGTTCGAGCCTCGTCATCCGCTCCACTCCCCTTGAACAATGTTCAAGGGGTTTTATTTTTATTAAAAAACACACAGGCCTTATAGATTTTAAATTTATCAGGAGTTAATATGAAAAACAAATTACTTAAGCTATTATGTTGTACTACAGCGCTTGTTATGCTTTGTGGTTGTGACGGCACTTCGGTTATACGAACAAAAGAAGTCACTAACAAAATTTCGCAATCAGCTGTAATTAAAAAAACTAAAATTACCGAAAACGAGGAGTTCAACGAGTTTTTTAAATCCTTTGAAAGTGATTTCGTTATACCCGGTCTTTACGAAGGAATAATACCACAAGGCATTTGCTTTGATGAAACAACGGGATATTTTTTAATTAGTGGTTATTACGAAGATGAAACCTTGCCTTCAATGATTATTGCCGTTGATGGTAACACAGATAAGCTTGTGGGTGCCTACCCATTAAAGACAACAAATGGTGATGACTATTATGGTCACGCTGGTGGTATTGCTTCATCACAAAACACCATTTACCTTACAAGCGGAGGCGAATGTTATACAATACCTTCGGTTGATTTAGTTAACCACAAAAATGGTACACCTTTACATTTTAAAGCAAAATTCAAATTAAATACAGCAGGTTCGTTTGCTTGTATCCACAACAATATTTTATGGGTTGGTGACTTTGTCGAAAGCAGTAACGAAGGTCGCGAAGCTGCATCACATATTACAACACTTACCTCGGGTGAAACTTTTTATGCATACTGTGAGGGTTACCTATTAACAGATGGTTTACCCGATATCAAAAAAATTAACAGTGAAGCAAACGGATATATACCCGATTATATGCTTGCGATACCTGAGCAAGTACAAGGTATGGCTTTTACAAAAGCCGAAAAAATAGTTTTCAGTACAAGCTATGGCAGAAAGAACAATTCAAAAATATACATTTTTGAAGATATATTGGCTAACGAAAAAATTGATACAATAACAATTGATAACAAAACAATTGATGTCCTTGCGTGTAGTAGTGAACATCTTATAAAAGAAATTACAGCCCCACCTATGGCTGAAGGTATGGCAAACACACTTGATGGTATGTATTTATTATTTGAATCAGGTGCTGCAAAATACAGAAGCCACAGCGGTAAAAACCCTGTTGAAAACGTATACTTTACAACAATTGAATAAATCAACAACCCCAAAGCCTAAAAGCTTTGGGGTTTAGTTTTGCATAAAATTAAGCGGTGTCAATGACACCGCTTAATAATTTTTAGCCTTTAACCTTTTCTTTTTTAAGACCTGTTTGCTCTTCAGCAAGCTTTTTCATAGCTTCTTCGTCACCTGATGAAGCAATCTTAGAAGCTTCTTCACGACGTTTAAGGAGCTCTGCATACATACGCTCACGTTTTTCACCTGTAAGGTCATAGAAGAGAATCGGGATAATACCTAAAAGACCGGTAACTGTGGGGATAATTGTTGCCATAGCAAACAAGCCCATCTTTGTGTTATCTGTCTGTGTACCACCACTTGTGTAAGAAGTGATATCATAACCGATAAGCTTTTTGATCTGAAGTGAAAGTGCGGAGTTCATAATACCCGCAAGTTTTTTGGTAAGGTCACGCGCAACAGAAGTCATAGCCTCTGTACGGTAGCCGTTCTTCCATTCACAATAGTCCATAGACTCATTATACATTTCACTTGGGATAACTCGACGAACACCCCAGAAAATCATATAGATAGCCTCTTTAATAGCCATAACGAAGAACATGGGAAGAACCTTTTTGTAAATACCGTTATGCTTACCGCCTATCATACCGATAAGGAATACAGGAATGTCAAGAAGTGACTGTGACTTTGTACCTAAAAGGTAGAGAGTCTTTGTTGAGAATCTTCTTCTGAACCACGGTACCCAAGAAAATGAGAATGGGTTAATAATAGCACCAGGGATACCTGCAACCATTGTCATTGACGCAAAGTTAAGAACGTCGATGTAATAGTCATTTATGCTACCGCCAACGCTGAAGTTGGAAAGTGTTTCAGAAAGTGTAAGCAACAGAATGGGTTTGTTATTAAGGATTGATTTAATACCCTGCATAACACTTGGTGTTTCAATAGACTGCATAACTCTTTCACGAGTCATAACGCAGAAGATAAGTGATGCAACACCGCTTACGATTGAAGTAAAGTTACCCATAAACATAAATGTTGATTGGTAAGAAAGACTTATAACCTTATTACCGATAAGGTCAAGTAAAACGGTGGTAATCTGCTGAGGAAGTTTTTCGCCCAATAGACCTGAGAAGAACTCAGCAACCGTAATCAAACGGGTACGGTCTGCAGGGTGTGGTGTAATGGTAGCCAACATACCTGTACGTGAAATGGCACGGAAAGTACCTGCACCCTCTCGCAGAATTGCGAGAATAAAGTATGTAATGAACTTGGTCATATCCTTGGAGCCTTTGCCCTTAAAGAACATAGGCATTAACCAGTAGAAGCAAGTACCCAATGTACCGGGAATACCCAATGCAACAAGATATGGCTTGAACTTACCCCAACGAGTACGGGTTTTTTCAACGATACCAGCTGTAAAGATATCGTTAATAACATCCCAGAATCCGTTGAAAACGTTAACAAATGTTTGTAAGTCGAGGTCGATTTGAAGAATGTTTGTAACGAAACGCTCTGAGAAACCGTCGATGTTGAAACTCTGACACATATCGTAAACAACGTACCAGATAGTTTCTTTCATGCCGACATAACGGCGATTTTCATAGACATACTCTCGAGAGGCAGCGTCAATTTCTGCAGATTCTACAGCAACTTCTTCTTTGACTTCTAAGTTTTCGTTTGCCAAAAAGAGACACCTCCACGACATTTATAAAACACATTATATCACCTTAACAAAATCTTTTCAACAAAAATTTGTTTTTTTCTTAATAAGTAAAAATCCTTGTTGATTGTTACAAAAAAGAATATTGTTAATTGTGCAAAATAACACAAAATATGTAATATGTATCGGATTAAATCTCAATAAACCTGTTGAGTTTAAATGAATACAAATACCTTTCACCCACAGTATAGCCTGTGCACTCTTTCAAAGCACGCGAGTAAATTTCAATCTGTGGTTTGTAGCATTCTTTAAAAACATCAACATCTGTAACATTATCACTTTTATAGTCAATAAGTACCAGCTTGCCATTCTCTATAAATGCACAGTCAGCCTTACCCTGCACAACAATATCTTCATCCTTAATGTTTTCAGCAGAATCGGGATACAACTCCCCTACTTTCATAAGAAACGCAAATTCATATTCTTTAAAGACTGTTTGAGCAGTTAAAAGACGTTTACCGATATCACTATCAAAAAAACGACTAAGTGCTTCATCATCAAGAACAGAAAGCTCTTTTTCATCAAGCCTACCCTCGTTATAGAGCCTTTTCTTTTCAGCAGAAACACTTTGCCCTGCCTTGGTAAAATCACAAAGCTCGAGGAATTTATGAATAGCAGTACCTCTATCTGCACCACTAAATGATTGTTTCAGGAAATCAGGCTTGGAATTTGCAAAATACTCGCGTTTTACAACCCTAACCTCTGTAGAAGATGCTGCTCTTTTAGCAAGTACACCCTGACAATCATAAGGATATTCATAGCTTAACTTATCATTCAATTCGTTTAATAGCCTTTCATCAGGCAAAACATCTTTATTTATGTCATCAAAAACTTCTACAAACGCATAATCACCTTCTTTAAGGAAGGATACATCAACACCGAAAGAATCACCATCAAGTCTTTCAACGTTCAATTCGGCAATATCGCGAACTATTTCGGCATTTTTATGACGAGCAAAGGTTGTGAGTACCCATTCAGATATACTGTTTGCCTTATAAACTGCGTAAGGATGCATTTTACCCGATTTATCACGCGAGAGCACATTGTTGAGCCTTACTCTTTTTGGCAGCTGTTTGCCTGAAATACTGCATATAAAGGTTAAATGCTCCTTGGCTCTGGTCATAGCAACATACAATACACGAAGCTCTTCAGATGCACTACTGAGAAGAATCGCTTTCTCAGTTGCTGCAGAGGAAACTGTGTGATATTTAGTAAATTTATCATCATCACGAATTTTTAAGCCCATACCGGTTTCACGAGAGAGCGTAAGATTATTATAACTATCCCTTTTATTAAAGCCCTTTGAGCAGTCAGCAACAATAACATAAGGGAATTCAAGACCCTTACTTTTGTGTATTGACATAAATTGAACACCATCAGCACCAAGGCTATTACCGCTGTGCATAGATTTATTTTCAATTGCATTATCAACATACTTCACAAAAGAATTAAGCCCTTTTCTGCCATTTGAAGTGAATTTCTCGGCAAGTTTGACAAAACCTTTTATGTTATTAACGCGTCTTTCTCCACCCTCTGCAGATCTGTAAATTGCCTCGAAAGCGGTGTCGTTTACAACAAACTTTACAAACTCATCTATGGGGTAAGATGCGGCAATATTTCTGTATAATTCAATCTTTTTCAAAAAAGCTTTTGCTTTATCGTTACCTTCGGCATATTTCTGCAAACAGACAAACAATTCGGTTTTTTTATTAACCAACCTTATCTGTGCCAACTCATCAACAGTAAAACCGAATACAGGTGAAAGCATTACAGCAATAAGTGGAATATCCATAAGTGGATTATTGATAGTTTTAATAAATGAAACAAGAATGCGCATCTCTTTTGAATCACTTGTATCACCGTCAATCACAGCCGTTGATTGTATGCCTTGCTCTTTTAATGCTTGAATATAATAATCGACCTTATCCTTCAGGCTCCTTAAAAGCACACAAATATCTGAGCTTTGAATAGGGCGCTCACCCGTTTTGGTTGTAACATTAACACCTGAATTAAGTATTCTCTTAATATAAGATGCAACACACTCTGCCTCGGCAATTGTTGATTCTTTGCTTTTCAAGCCCTCACAATCAAGGCAGATAATTTCAGTATCGGGTGTATTTTTTTCCGGGTACCAGGTAGCGCCAAACGAAAGGGCTTCTTTATCATTGTAATCAATTTCACCCACATCAATACTCATAATTGATTTGAATAAATAGTTTACCGCTTCATCAATACCTTTACGGCTACGGAAATTACTGTCAAGGGTTATTTGTGACGGATGGTTATCGCCGTCATACTCAGGGAGTGTACGCCTTAAGCCCATAAATAATTCAGGACTTGCAAGACGGAAACGATAAATACTCTGCTTAACATCACCAACAACATACAAATTCTGCCGGTTATCTGACAAAGCATCAAAAATTATATTCTGTGCATCGTTTGTATCCTGATACTCATCAATAAGAATTTCACGATACTTTTTACGCATTGACTCAGCCAAAGAAGTACGCACCCAACAATCAGGCTTAAACTCAACCAACAAATCAATACATTTATGAAGAATATCATCAAAGCCATATGAATTATTTTCTTTTTTCAGCCTGTCCATTTCAACTGTAAGCATTTTAACCGCTTCACAAAGCTTACTTACAACAGGATAAAGCACATCGCAATCATCCTTATGCTCATTTGTAAACGGGAGCGTATGTTTTGTCAGGCTTTCAAAATCTTTTTCTAATTCATCAAAAGCATCCTGAGTTATCTTTTTAATATACTCATCAACCTTGTAATTTCGGGCAGGTACCTTATTAATTACCCCTTCACGGATAATTGCAACCATACCATCCCAGTTTTTACCCTCTGCGGACATCAGCAAATTATTAAGCCTATCAGCAGTAGATGTAAATCTGAAAATATAATCACTACTAAAGTTACCTGATTCTTCCATCAACGCAAGACATCTTGTAAGGCGCTTATAATGGAAATCAGCAAACATATATACATACCTGAATAGAACGTTTGCCCATCGTGTTTCAGCAGGTGTCTTTGATGGACTGAAATCCTGACACACGTCATCAAGCCACAGCATAGGGTTTGGATAAGAGCGGGAATATTTATAAAGAGTTGTTATAATTTCACCAAGTGCTTTATCATCCCGTTCACTCAAAAACATTGTATTGAGGGCTTGGAATGATGGTGAATTTTCTTCATACAATTCATTTATTACAACGTCAAGCGCCTTTGCAGTAATTTCAGATACCTCTTTTTCATCCATTACAGCAAAATCCACCTCTACCCCTGCGGCTGCAAAATTATCCTTAACAACCTTGGCGCAGAATGAGTCAATTGTACAAATATCTGCCGTAGGCAAAAGTGTCATTTGCCTTAAAAGATAATCAGCGTTATCCTTATTTTCAAGAGCAGCCCTATGCAGCGCAGAATAAATACGGTCACGCATTTCAGTTGCTGCAGCACGAGTAAATGTAACAACAAGAAGCTCTGAAACCGAGCAAGGATTCTGAGTATCAGAAAGGATATTCTTTACCCTTTCGGTAAGAACGGAGGTTTTACCTGACCCTGCGGCAGCAGAAACAAGAATCTGCATACCACGGGCTTTAATAGCATTTTCCTGGGCGGGAGTCCAATTATTGCTCATCTTCAACCTCCTCCAATCTTTCAAGGGCTTTCGAATGTGTTATTGAAATTACCTCGTTTATATCATCACCAAACTCATGATTACAAATAAGCTTGTACGAACAATAACGGCACATTGACCCCTCGCCATCTTTACCCGATGGCACGGCACCAATTTCACCATTATGCAGCTTATTACCCATTGTTGTAATTTTATCATCAATAATTGCAGATAAATTTTTAAAATTCAACAACGAGTAAATATTACCTGTAGACTCATTCTTTTTATTATAACCCACAGGGAAATAATCGGGCATAACATCAACACCCATTCCATTAAACACAACAGGGCTATCAAGAACCATACCCGAAAGCTTACCGCTTCGTCTGCGGACAGCAGAGACAGTTTCGGCATCAGGTGAACGGGATTCCATATAATCAGAAACACCTATTCTTGATGGCAGATATAATACACCTGCAGGCAGAACTTCACCATAGTACTCTTTACCGTTTTTGAGAAGAGCCATAAGATAAAGCACCATCTGAATATTAAGTCCGCTATAAAGCTCAGATAACTTAAACTCCTTTTTACCTGTTTTATAGTCAATAACCCTGATGTATTTTATGCCGTCTTTTTCCATAATATCAACACGGTCAACAGAGCCTGTCAGGGTAACGTTACCTTTTTCAAGAGGTAGCTCATATGGTGGAATTTCATCGCCACCAATTTTAAGTTCGAAGTCACAGGGAGCAAACTCACCCACCTTAAACTCTTGCTTAAGGCGTTCAATAATAGTCATTGAAACATCCACAAGGCGGTCAAAAAGGAACATAAAACGCTTTGATTTACCCTGAAAACCACCCATTTTTTCTTCAAGATACGTTTTGAGAGTATCTTTAACAAGCTGACGGACTTCTTCAATGTCAGCATTAACAAACTCTGCCTTAGGGTATTTCGCAAGAACAGTTTCCATAACAAGGTGTACAACCGTACCCCCTTGTGCAGGGTCCAATTCAGCTGCACGTAAAGGCTCTGCCCTTAAACCAAAACGAACAAAATATGAAAACGGACAATTATAGAAGCTCTCTACCCTACTTGCAGAAAGATAAATGTTATCACCAAATAATTGCTTTGAATTATCGGGGCTTTCAAACTCAAAATGTTTTTTGTTGGTTGCACGATCTAAGGCCTTCAGCCTGTATTCATATTCTTCTTTATTCTTAAAATATTCTATCAACGTTGCCTTTTCAGTTGAATCTGTTGAATAAACAGAGGCAAGATATGAAAAAGCATCCTCATCACATTCAACACTATCCTTAAACTCAAGGTGTGCAGTATCTGTAACAGAAATACCATACACCGATGAAAGCGCAGTTTCAACAATTTCGGATGGCAAAACTGCAGCACCATCATCATCCATAGTTTTATATGTGATATACAGCTTTTCAGAAGATGCTGTTACGGCACAATATGCTATAAAGCGTTCTTCCTCAACGGTATCTTCAAATGGGGGTCTGATACCAAGCCCAAGTGTTGTTAATGAAATTCGGTCACTATCGGTAAGTATTCCGCTTTTTACATTGATCAAAGGAAATTCATCTTTATTTACACCTACAAGAAAAACAACCTTTAATTTTTCGGTACGGATTCTGTCAGCACTACCTACCTTTACTTCATCAAGTCCCTGTGGAATTTCACCTATATCTTCAGTTTCAACAAGAATGTTAAAAAGCTCTGTCCATCGCTTTATTGTTGTGTGCTTGCCATCTGTTAAAACAGCCATTGTATTTAGCAACTTCATAAGCATATCCCAAGAAACGGCTTGTCTTTGGGCTTCAACAGAAAATCCATTTTCATCAAGTTGTGAGTATAAATCAAATAATCTGTCAGAAATATGCTGATCCTTAAGAAAGCTATAAACTGCCTCAGAAATTTCTGCACCGGTTTTATCAACACAATCTTTTTTTAATTTCAAAAGAGGTAAAACAGCTTTTTTCCGAGATTCATTCAAAGCATCAAGCTGAGCTTGAGCTTTTTCATCGAGAATATTACCAAACCCATCGGGATGCATTGTAAAATCCTCTGCCCATGAATTACCATTTATACCCCACACAAGTGCGTATTTTTCGAGCCTTGAAATTTGTGACAGATCAAGTGATGATAAACCGCTTTTCAGGTATGTAAACACACCTTCTTGTGTAAAGCCAGAACTGATGCAGGAAAGAACAGAATCAATATAAATAAAAAGTGATTCAAAACGCAAGGATCGACGGCAATCATCAAAAACAGGAACACCTAAACGTTGAAGGTTAGTTATAATTTTATTTTTATACTTACCGCTTGAACGTTCTACAACAGCAATATCACGACAGCGATATTTACCTGAACGAATAAGTTTTTTAATTTCATTAGCAACAAACTGTGATTCATCATCAATATCGAAGCATTTAACAACGGCAACTGACCCGTCACTTTCAGTAACAGGTTGAGAAGTGTTATTAAAAAGATTTTTTTCGATTGTAAATATATCCTTTGAAAAAGCACAATCATCTTGTTGACAGACGTATTCATCTACCATAACGCCCTTTTCTTTAGCAATCCCCCTTAGCTGAAGTTCAAATTCATCGATATACTTAAAGGGTGAATGCTTTTGTCGGATATCATCACAGCAAAGCGTAACGTAAACGTCATCAGCTTGTGTAATCATTACCGATAAGCATTGTAATTCTTGTTTTGATAAAGCTCTGAATCCATCAAAATACACCGTCTTATTTGAGAACAACTTATTTTCAAGGGCGTATTCGTATAAAAGATGCACAGCGTCTGTATCATCAAAATAGCTTTGAGTAACAAGTGCATCATAAGCACTATTGATAAGGTTAATTTCAGTAAGCTTATTACGCAAAAAGCCCTCTTCAAGCAACTCTGTTTTGGCTGTTAATTCATCTTCATCAATACAACAATATTTAAGCTCTTTGCAAAAGTCAACAAGCGATTCTAAAGCACTATGATTAGCGTAGCATTTATCAAAAACCTGTAACCTGCCTTGTAGGTTTATAATAGCCTCACTCATAAGTGCATGACGAACACCATCACCGGGTATAGATGTATTTTTAACAGTATCCTTCAAAGCCCATGCGGCAAGACGTGAAAAGCTATAAACATCAATAGACTTAAGCCCCTTTGCACCAAGCAGCTTCAACATAGAGCGTTCACTTTCAAACGAAAATTGCTCGGGAATAATAAGCAAAGGCTTACTATTGTTTTTATCAACTTGTTCAGATATAAGGCTACGTATATATGCAGTTTTACCACTACCTGCACGACCCTTGATAAGATGAAGCATAATAAACCTCCGTAAAAAAACTCTATTGATATAATAACATATTAAATCTAAAAAATAAAGAAAATCAAAAATTTTTATGTACTATAAAAGGCACTAAAATGTATATATCCGAAAACTTTACAAACAATACTTTCAAAACAAGAAAGGAGTGTTTTTATGTTAGACAGAATTGCATTAATACTTGTTACAATCGGTGCACTTAACTGGGGTAGTATCGGCCTATTTAAATTTGATTTAGTTGCCTGGTTATTTGGTGGTCAGGCAGCAATAATGTCAAGAATAATTTATGTAGTTGTTGCTTTGGCAGGTATATGGTGTATATCATTACTTTTCAGAGAAAACGATATGGTTGGCACAATGGTTACAGATGATAATACACATGAATAAAAAAATCCTCTAAGCAACACATGCTTAGAGGATTTTAAATTTATTGTTAGATTTTGTCATTATCAAGGGCTGTGATTTTATATGTCATAGCACCACGAGGAGCTTCAACAGTAACCTTATCGCCAACCTTATGACCCATAAGCGCTTTACCAACAGGTGATTCGTCAGAAATTTTGCCTTTCTGAGGATCTGCCTGTGCAAAACCTGTGATTGTATATGTTCTTTCAGCTGAACCCTTTGCTGTACCTTTAATGGTAACGATTGAACCAAGGTGAACAACCTCAGAATTAGCTGTTTCAGCATCAATAATAGAAGCGCGTGAAAGCATAACCTCAATATCACTGATTTCTGCCTCAAGCTTTGCCTGTTCTGATTTTGCTTCATCATACTCACTATTTTCAGAAAGGTCACCAAAAGAACGAGCTACTTTAAGTTTTTCAGCAATTTCAGAACGACCTTCTGATTTAAGAATATGAAGTTTTTCTTTGAGTTCATCATAACCCTCTTGGGTTAAAACAATATCTTGTGCCATTTAAAAATAACATCCTCTCAAAATTATTTAGCCATACCGACTAAACAGATAACCCAAATATTATATATAAATCAACCTGAAATGTCAAGTTAAATATTATCCACTACCTAGTACAGCACACGCACACTTGATTGGTACACCCCATCCAATTAGTTTTAAAACATTTTCATTCATTTCAAAATATGAGTTATCGGGATTAACAGGGATTTTATCGCCAAGGTAATCTATATAAAATTGCGTATTGTTACATATTTTTGAGAAATCAATAATCATATCACTTTGATTAACCGAAACACTTTTTCTGACGTTTACCTTCAACCCATAGGTATAGTATATTTTGCTAATAAAATCATAGTCACAAAAATCATCACAAGCAATTGTCAACGCCTTTGACTTTTTACATAATTCACAAAATTCTGCAGAATCAGAAAAATCGTTATCGATAACCAAAACACTACCCATAAACCCTGATTTTTCAATAAATCTGTTAACAGATGACAATAATGATTTTTTTATGTATGGTGTTTTATCAAACAAATACTCCCCTATTTTTTCACTACATTTTTCATCATTTGACTCTAACACCTTGCCTTTATTAATATTAAGCAAATACTTTATAGAATCATTATCGTAATCACAATATGATAACGTAATTATATCAAATGGAATTTTATTAATTACCTCATAATCTCTTGTGATATTTTTCTTTTTGCCTTTAAACAACCTTTTGAAATAGCTTTGTGTATCTTCAATTTCATCAACAATATTAAATATAAGCAAAAAAACGCCCCTCATCCATTATATGGATAAGGGACGAAAAATATTAATGTCCGTCTGCGTCTGTATGCTGGATATAATCACCGTCGTCATCATATCTGTGAAGATATTCAACAGGGTCAACCCAGCTACCGTTAATCATAAGACCGAAGTGAAGGTGAGCACCGAATGAATAGCCTGTATTACCTGCATAACCGATAACCTTACCGGCCTTAACCTTTTCACCAACACTACAGTTATAGCCTGAAAGGTGTGCATAATATGAAAGGACGCCTTCGCCATGGTTAACAATTATAAGGTTACCATAACCACCATTCCAGCCTGCGCTTTCGATTGTACCATCAGCACAAGCAACAACGTCTGCACCCTGAGTACCACTCCAACGGCAGGTATCAATACCATTATGCATTCTACCCCAACGCCATTTATAGCTTGATGAAATATAAACGTCGCCACCAGGCAAGGGCCATCTCATTTTACCATTGGTGTTGCCTGAGCCGTAGTAGAGATTTTTACCTGCCATCTCTTCGTCAAGCTTCATCATGGCTTCGTCACGTTTATCGTTTGCTGCCTTAAGCTTATCGCTCTGAGCATCATATTTAGCAACTATACCTTTGATTTTTTCAAGGTCTGCATTATATTCTGCCTGAGAATCCTCAACTGTTTTACGAACTGCAACCTTTTCCTGCTTTTTGGATTCGTAATCAGATTTAGCTACATCAAGTTCTTCAATCTTGGTATTATGACGAGCCTTAACGTTTTCAATCTCTTCAATTGTTTCAGTATGCTTAATGATGATATTTTCAAGCTGTGTAACTGTTTCATCATCTTTTTCTGCAATACGCTGAAGAAGTTCAACACGCTCAAGGTATGAAACGAACTCGAATTCGTCTGAAGTAAGCAAATACTCAAGTGATGTACTAGGACCTGACATATAAGATGCCCTTATACGCTCACCAAGAATCTTATATGTGTTAGCTTTTGCCTGTTCATTCTCGATAATTTCATCATCGAGCTTTTTAATCTGACCCTGAAGCTTTTTTATTTCATCATTGATATCGTTAATCTGAAGCTGAATTTTTTCAATATCAGCATCAATAACAGCAATTTCTTTGTTATAAAGGTCAATCTGTGACTGTAAAATAGCAATTTTATCCTGAAGGGCGGCTACATCGTCATCATATTCTGCCGCTTTAGCCTCTAATTCAGCGATTTTCTTTTCATTCGCTTCAATTTCCTGCTGAAGCTTTTCTTTTTCGGCCTGTTTTTCTTTTCTTTCTTCATCAGTTAAAGCAAATGCTGATACTGAAAGAGTACCGATAATTACAACAAAAGCAAGAAACAAGCTTAAAACTTTTTTAAATTTATTATTGGTTTTCAACAACATTATTGTGCTCCTTTAAATACTTATTAAGAGAAAGAATACTACCGAATGCACCAATGAATACACCAATGAATGCAAATATACCGAAAATAAGCCAGATATATTCATTAAACGGAACTACATCGCCACCAAGCATAGCCATAACATCTGCAAGCCAGATAGAAGCTACACTATATACACCATACTCAATACCTAAGCCTATAACAGCTGAAAACAAACCAAGAAGAATACCCTCAACCATAAAGGGCCAACGTACAAAGGAGTTAGTAGCACCAACAGCCTTCATAATGCTGATTTCAAGGCGTCTGTTAAATATTGTAATACGTATTGTATTAGCAACAATAAACATAGAAACGAAGAAGAGAATTGCAATAACACCCAATGATATGTATGATACTGCATCTCTGATGCTTGCAAGCTTACCTGCAAGCTCACTGTTCTCATGAATCTGAAGAACGTTATCAAGGTTTTTGATTAAACCAACTGTTGAATCGAATTTTTCGATATCTTTTACAGTTACCTTATATGCGTTAGGAAGAATATCTGCTGTAAGTCCATCAAGAAGTGATGCCTTATCACCATAAGATGCCTTTTGTCTTTCAAAAGCCTCTTCACGTGAAACGAATTCAACGTTATCGATATTATCCATAGCAAGTAATTGAACCTTCATGGTATCAATAGCAGTTTCGTCTGCTTTATCTTCAATATAAACCATAACAACGTTCTGATCCTCAATAAGATCAAGGACAGAGCTTATGTTGAGGAAGATAAGAGCACCGCTACCAACAATAACAAGACAAGAAACAAGAACAAGGATTGTTGCGAGTGAGAGTAATCTGTTAACCCAGATATTTCTGAAACCCTCACGTGTAAGATAACCTAAGCTTGCACCTTTCATTCTTCCTCACCTCCCTCATCACTGAAGAAATCCGTAACAGAAGAGCTTGAAATATCGATTACATCTGCATCACTAGCAGCAGCTTGGCTATCAGCCTCTTCAGCAACCTCTGCAGCATAGTTTTCAACAAGGTAATCTAAATCTTCGCCAACCTCTTCTACGAAGTATGAGCCGACAGCATCTTCGGGATTTTCGAACTTATAGGGTTCAACGTCAATATGTGATGCATCGGGACAGTCAGATTCAATAGTACCATTTTTAATAGTAATAACACGATGGTTAAAGGTTTTAACAAGGTGAAGGTCGTGCGTAACCATTATAACTGTTGTACCATCAGCATTGATGTGATTAAGAAGGTCAACAATTTCATATGACATTTTGGGGTCAACGTTACCTGTAGGCTCGTCTGCAATAATCATATTAGCATTATTAGCAAGCGCACGAGCAAGAGCAACACGCTGCTGCTCACCACCTGAAAGCTGATTACGCTTTGAACGTGCCTTTGAGTTAAGACCAACAAGACCTAAAAGGTACGGAACACGTTTTCTGATAGCGTTTTCACGTGCACCGATAACACGCATAGCGTACGCTACGTTATCATAAACATTCATATTGGGGATAAGACGGAAATCCTGGAACACAATACCAAGAGTTCTTCTGAAATAAGGGATCTCTCTCTTTTTCATTTTATTAAGGTTAAAACCATTAATATTTATGTTACCTGATGTAGGCACCTCTTCACGCATCATAAGCTTAAGGAGTGTACTTTTACCGGCACCCGATGAACCTACGATGAAAACAAACTCGCCTGTTTCAATATTTAAAGTGAAATCAGAAAGAGCTTTTGTGTTGGTGTCTGCGTAAATTTTAGAAACATTATCAAACTGAATCAAATTTAACACCTAATCTCTCATAATATTTTATTACAAAACAATAATAGCACACTTTATTACAAAATGTAACCCTTTTGTAATAAAAATGTGCTATTTTTTAAAAATGTTTACAATTTATTAATATTTTATGGGATTTGCATCAAGATATTTCTTAACCATAAGTGCTACTTTGAACACAATAGCATCATCAAACTCTCTCAAATCAAGGCCTGTAAGCTTCTTGATTTTTTCAAGACGATACACGAGAGTGTTTCTGTGAACAAAGAGTTTTCTTGATGTTTCAGAAACGTTAAGATTGTTCTCAAAGAAACGCTGAATTGTGAAAAGAGTTTCCTGGTCAAGTGTTTCAATTGAACCAACCTTAAAAATCTCTTTAAGGAACATTTCACAAAGTGTAGTGGGGAGCTGATATATAAGACGAGCAATACCAAGGTGGTCATAGCTGACAATATTACGCTCTGTATCGAACACCTTACCTACCTCAAGGGCAACCTGAGCCTCTTTAAATGAACGGGCAAGATCTTTAACACCAACGACAGGTGTACCGATACCCACAAGTGAATGTGTATAAAACTCTGAAGAAAGTGAGTCTGAAATTGAACGAGCAAGCTTTTCAAGATCTTTGCCGTCAATATCACTCTTAACCTCTTTAACAAGTGCAATATCACTTTCGCTGATATTTATAACAAAATCCTTGCTCTTATCGGGGAAAAGATTCTGTACAACGTCAAAGACGGAAACATCACTTTTTTCGATAAGACGGATAAGAAGAACAACGCGGGATGCCTCATTATTAAAATGAAGTTCACGTGATTTAAGATAAATATCACCGGGAAGAATATTATCAAGGATTATATTCTTAACAAAGTTGCTTCTGTCATATTTTTCATCATAAAATGTTTTGATACTTGCAAGTGAAACAGCAAGAACACCAACATATGTGTGTGCAGTAAGGTCTTCACCCTCAACAAAGACTGCATACTCAGGATGCATATGTGTACCAAACGCCTGATAAAGACATCCGTCACTTGCAACAGGTGTTGCTGAAGAAAAAACAGCAACAAGATTATTGGTGCGAAATTCGCCGATTCTGCTTAAATCACTACAAGAAATTACGGCGCCGGATTCATCTATGATACCGATAGTTCTGTCAACGGCATCACGCATCTGATGTAAAACACCTTGGAATAATCTGTTGGACATTTTCATAACCTCCGAAAATTTTAACAAATTGACTAATCGGTTGTTATACATAATACACAACTTTAAACCGATTTGCAAGTGCTTTTTTTATATTTTTCGAATTTTTTTATGCAAATTGTTAATTTTACGACCCAAAAACTTGTTTTATTTGCAAAAAAGACTTGACTATTATCAACTAAAATCTTTCGTCATTTTCAACAATAGCTTTCAATTCACGCTCAGAAATAAGCCTTGCTTCACCCTCTGAAAGCTCTTTATCTAACGGTAAACCACCAATAGCAATACGTTTAAGCTCGATAACAGTTGCTCCGAACGAGGCAAACATACGCTTAATCTGGTGATATTTACCCTCTTTGATGATAACCTTAAACAAGGGCTTGTCTGAATTTTCAAGCATAATAAGAGCCGCAGATAACAAAACTGTGCCATCTGCAAGTACAACACCTTTGTTAAAGCCTTCCTTTGCCCTTTCATAGTCAATAGGCTGTGAAACGCGTGCAATATAGGTTTTGGTTACGTGGCGTGAAGGTGATAAAATGTTATGAGCAAAATCACCATCATCGGTAATCAGACAAAAGCCTGTTGTATCTTTATCAAGTCTGCCTGCAGGAAAAAGATTTTTTCGTTTTAACTCGTCAGGCAGAATATCAACAACCGTTTTATCACGTCTGTCATTACTTGCGCTTACAACACCCTGCGGTTTATTCAGCATAATGTAAGTATACTGAGAGGTAGAAATTCTTTTACCATTAACGGTAATCTTATCCTCTGAACCAACCTTCAAGGCAGGGTCTGACACAACCTTACCATTAAGGGTTACTTCTCCCCTTTTCAGCATCAGCTTAACCTCACTACGGGTAGAAAGTCCACGAGATGCTATGAATTTATCAAGTCTTTCTGTTTTAGCCATAATTATTCCTTTTCAAAGCCATGCATAAAGCCGTCAAGCTTAATTGAGCAGACATCACCGCCTATAACACAGCCGTTATAAACTAATATATTGATTTTTATACAATCCTCGGTTTCGTAGCCGGGATAATTTGTTATTGTATATGTCCATCGTTTCACACGTTGCCCTTTCATTGATGACAAATCAAAGCCCTGGGCTAATTGTATGGAATTGTAATTTTCGTACACATCATCAAATTCGGAAGGAATTATAATCTCACGTACATCATCAGGCTCACTTTTAACAACCCAACCATAAGATGAAATAAAATCTTTAAGCTCAACTGATGATGCGTTGTTTCCGTTTACGATCACCGAGGCATCTTTTTTCAAAAAATCATCACGTGATGTCATTGAAAATGCGCACAAAAGTGCTATTGCACCAACAGACACAACGGGTACAAGAATTTTTTTAAATAGTGAACCGGATAAAGAAACAACAAACATAATATAACTCCTTTGAATCACAGACTCTTTATAAAGAATATGCAGACCAAAGGAGTTTAATGTTTAAAATAAGTTTAGATAAGAATCAAAAATCAACTCACCGACAAAAGCACAAACTGCTGAACCCATAGCAAGGAATGGGCCGAAAGGAATAAGACCTTTCATTTCTGTTTTAACAATAAGCTTTCTGCCGATAGTGAAAATAACACCAAAGAGAGCACTCATAAACAGCGCAATAAGAACTGCCTTCCAGCCAAGCACAAAACCGACCGCAGCCATAAGCTTAATGTCACCGCCACCCATAGCGCGACCCCTTGTAACAAGGCCGATTATAAGGAACAGACCCGAAACGGTAAACAAACCGATAACTCGCGAAATAATCCAGCTTTTACTGAAATCACCCGTAATGAGAGCATCACCAACAACAAAGAGACCACCAACAAAAATAGCAATCCACATAGAATCGGGTATAATCTGATGCTTGAAATCAATCCATGACACAACAATAAGGCATGAAAAGAATATCATATAACCTGCAAGTTTAAGCGAAAGACCTTCGATGCCCTCACCACCACAAAGGAATATATAAGCAAGAACATAAAAAGCGCCGTTTAACGCCTCAACAATAGGATATTGCTTTGATATGGGAGCCTTACAGTAACGGCACTTACCACCAAGAAAAATCCAACTGAATAAAGGGAACAAATCTTTCCAAAAAAGCTGATGCTCACAATGGGGGCAGATTGAATTACCTTTTTTAAAATCCATACCAATAGGGAGACGATAAATAAGTACATTAAGAAAACTACCGATTACCGCACCAAAAACAAAGATAATTGTGCCGATATACGCCGTAAAAAATACCATAACAAATCTCCTTGACAACCAAGTTTATACACACAACAATTATATATAATTGTGTTAATAAAGTCAATAAATAATAAAATATATAATTTTTAAAAAATATGAACAAATTATATTGTATTTTTAAACAAATTATGATATATTATATCCGTATAAAATCTAAGGAGGATGCTTTTTCTATGAAAAAGACAGGCAAACGCGTAATAGCCGTTGTTCTTGCAGTTGTAATGACTCTCTCTCTTTACACTGTTGGCGCAGTTGCTATTGTAAGCTTACTCAACTCAAATTCAATCACAACCACAGATAGTGCAAACATCATTAACGCTAACAGCGTTGAAGAAGCTATCGAGCTTATGGAATCAACACCTGATTTCTTTACAGGTGATGATATGGGCACTATCACAGACCAGGCTGACCCCAAATATGGTAAAGACAGCGTTGTTTACCCAACTGTTATTATCCCCGGTATCAGCCAGTCAATATCATACGTTGCTGACGAACAGGGCTACCCTGCATACAACGCTAA
Source organism: Acutalibacteraceae bacterium (assembly GCA_045629785.1). GTDB lineage: Bacteria > Bacillota > Clostridia > Oscillospirales > Acutalibacteraceae > DTU089. The sequence continues at coordinate 19,290 of JAZQRX010000029.1, forward strand.
TGGCGAGGAGCTTTCAGGTGGTCTTCTTATTTTAGACACATCAAACCTTGTTCCCACAATTGCGAACAACCTTCTTGCTCCCCTTTCAAGAGCACTTATCACTCAGAGCGATAGTGATAAAACTCTTCAGAAGGCAGTTACAAAAACTGTTAAAGAGGTTTTCTCAATTCAGGCATCAAACACAAATGGTGAACCCATCAGCAACCTTAAAACAGTTTCTTACATGAGTTCAGTTGCTGAAATGTCAAGAGACGATAGAGATTATTTCTACAGAATGATCCCCATGAAGAGCCTTACTGAGGGTGTTAAAAATGAAATAACTGGTGAAGTTGTCAAGGAAGCTGTTCTTTCTGACAGAGACCTTTACCTCTATGCATTCCCCCTTATCGGTGATCCCATGGAGTCAGCAAAGGGCCTTGACGAATACATTCAGTTCGTTAAAGCAGATAGCGGTAAGGATAAGGTTAACATTGTTACCATTTCACTTGGTGGTACAATCCTTACAGCATACCTTGAGCTTATGAAGGGCACCGGTTACCCCGACGTTAACCGTGTTATCAACGTTGTATCTTGTCTTCAGGGTACAGATGTTATGGGCGACTTCTATTTAAGAAACTTCCGCATCAAGGGTGAAGAAGACGTTTTCTTCTTCCAGGAGTTCCTTCCCATGATCATGGCTGAAATGAACGGCGATGCAACATTAGGTTATATAATTAACGTAGCATTGAAGATTATGCCTAAAGAGGTAGTTTATTCAATCCTCACAGGTGCAGTTGATGGTATTCTTGAATCACTTATGCTTAACTGTCCTCAGTTCTGGGCTATGGTTCCTGCTGACCGCTTTGATGATGTAAAGGCAAAGTACGACTTCATCTGGGATACTGCAAATGCTGATTATGGCAACCAGGTACTTGCTACAAAGATTGATGCATTCCACACAGCAGCACTTAACCTTGAGGATAACCTTAAAGATTTTGCAAGCAAGGATAACAGACTTGTTCACTTTGTTGCAGGTTATGACCTTGATTACAGCGCACAGGATTACTGCTTCTTTGCTGCTATGGCATCAAGCAAGGAAACAAACTCTGACGCTATTATTGATATTGACTCAACAACACTTGGTGCTACATATGCAAAAGCCGGTGAAGTTCTTGCTGATGACATACTCTTCAGCGATGATGCAAGAGTATCACCCGATGGTAGCATTGATATTTCAACTTGTGCATTCCCTGACAACGTTTGGTTGTTCCATGGTCAGCACCACGAGGTTGGTAGAAACGACGTTATCCTTAACCTTGTTGGCGACCTTGTAACAGGTGAAATCAAGTCAGTAAATGACAAGAGCGATGTATTCCCCCAGTTTAACGGTAACCGTAACACAAGAAACATTACACGTTGGAGACTTGATGATGCTGCTTGGCTTATCAAAAACTACTCAAACGGTGTAACATACGAAAAGCTTGAAGATAATGAGGGTAACCCTGTTCGCGGCAAAGAAATCATCTGCCGTGAAGCTGATATCGTTGAACTTAGTGCAGCTTACGAAGAATGTCTTAACCTCCTTAAAGATACTCTTTGCGAACCCACAGCTGCAGATGCTGCTACAGAGAGAATTGAAGATGCTATTTACCGTGTAGGTCACAACGGCGAGCTTCCTGAAGAGGATGATTCAACAGCAAGCCTCCTTGAAGCTATTACACAGTTCCTTGACTCTACAATGACAGCTATCTTTGGTGCTGGCTACGGATTCTCAGAATTTGAACAGTCAGGTGTTCTTGGTGGCAAATAAGTAGGTTGTTAAACTTGCACTTATCATTAAGATATGTTATAATTTCACTCCCGAGTAAAATCGGGAGTGATTTTTTATACTATTATATATAGAGTGGGTAAAGCAAACATTTATGAAGGTTTATTTTTACACCTTGGGTTGCAAGGTTAATCAGTACGAAAGCCAGGAGATGGCAGAGATATTACAGAATGCAGGTTATACTATTATATATAGTATAGCTGATGCTGATATTGCAGTAATTAACTCTTGCACAGTAACTGCTGAAAGTGTACGCAAAACAAGGCAGACTGTCAGACGATTCAAAAAGCTTAACCCCAACTGTATTATTATACTTACAGGTTGTGCATCACAAGCAGAGCCACATATTATAAATGATTTACCCGAAGTTGATATTTTTATGGGTAACAAAAGCAATACCAAAATACTTGATGCAATAAATGATTATTTAAACAAAAAATCACCCGTTAATTACAGAGAAGAACACATTACAGGCGACACTCTGCTTAGCACAGGTATTACACGATTTGATGGTCACACCCGCGCCTTTTTAAAGATTCAGGACGGTTGCGACAGATTTTGCTCATATTGTCTTATACCAACCGCAAGAGGCCGTTCACGTTCAAAATCACTTGAGCTCATTGACAAAGAACTAAAAAACCTTGCTGAAAACGGCTATAAAGAGATTGTTTTTGTAGGCATCAATTTATCTGACTATGGCAAAAACACGCCTTATTCATTACCTGACGCCCTAAAGCTTGCAGAAAAATATGATGCAATAGAACGAGTAAGGCTCGGCTCACTTGAGCCAGACCACATTACTGATGATATGATTGATGAATTGGGCAAATTAAGTAAGCTTTGCCCACAGTTCCATATATCTGTACAGAGCGGTTGTAACGGTGTACTTAAAGCAATGAACAGACACTATACTGCTGAGGATTATATTAACTTATGCCACAAGCTCCGCAGTACGTTTAGTGATGCTACAATAACCACCGATATACTTGTAGGATTCCCGTCAGAAAGCGATGATGACTTTAAAACAACAGTTGAATTCGCAAAAAAAGTAAGCTTTGAAAAAGTGCACGTATTCCCCTACTCTGTACGTGAAGGCACAAAAGCCGCAAATATGGAGCAATTAACAAAACATATTAAAGAAAGCCGTGCAGCAGAATTAAGCACCATTACTGAGGAAATACGCAGAGAATATCTCAAGCAACAGATAGGTAAAACTGTTGAAGTATTATTTGAAGTAAGTAAGGATGGCTACACAGAGGGCTATACAAAAAACTACACTCCCGTAAGAGTTTTTACACAAGAAAACTATCAGGGTGAAATAAAGCAGGTTACTATAAAAAACGCAGTAAACGATTATTGCGAGGGCGAGATTATTTAATTTAAAATTTTTACTTATTTTTAGCAAATTTACCTTGACAATAAGGTAACGTTGTGATAGAATACCATTTGTTGTGACACGCGGTTTACACCTGCGGGTGTAGTTCAATGGTAGAATCCCAGCCTTCCAAGCTGGTCGTGTGGGTTCGATTCCCATCACCCGCTCCACAATACGCGGATGTAGCTCAGTTGGATAGAGCAACTGCCTTCTAAGCAGTAGGTCGGGGGTTCGAGCCCCTCCATCCGTGCCATTTATAAATATGGTGGATGTAGCTCAGTTGGTTAGAGTGCCAGGTTGTGGCCCTGGAGGTCGTCGGTTCGATTCCGATCATCCACCCCATTTTTTACTGCGTCAGACTACAGACTCTTCGTTTGTTGTTTGACTATTTTAATATAGGGATGTAGCCAAGCGGTAAGGCAACGGACTTTGACTCCGTCATCCGTGCGTTCGAACCTCGCCATCCCTGCCAACAAAACAACGCACCCTTTCGGGTGCGTTGTTTTGTTTTGTAGTTTATTGTGCGAGGTTCGAAAAGGGCAATTGCGAAGCAATAACAACAGTCCGGGGGACTGTTGTGGTGCCCGTGTGCGTGCCGAAATGCGCAGAAGCATTTCGGGCGAACCTCGCCATCCCTGCCAAAAAATTCCAAGTCAACAGACTTGGAATTTTTTTATCCAAGCCGACAGGCTTGGTATATCATCACCGCGCGAAGCGTGGTGCATATCATCAAAAAGCAGACTGAAGTCTGCTTTTTGCATCTCATCACGCTTTAGCGTGTATACTACTGCGGCTTGATGATATACCGCAACAAGTTGCGGATGATATGCAATTCCTTACGGAATTGATGATATACAAGGCTTCGCCTTGATTACATCACAAAATTTTGATATAATTCATTATACAAAATTGAATTAGATTGGGTGTTATAAATGGTACTTCAATAATCAAAAAAATGAAGTTATCCGTTTAGCCAGAGCAGGAAGAACAGTTATCTTCTAAGGATAAGATTAAACCAACCTGTGAAAACGATAATATGTTGGCGTTTGATATGAACAATAATTTCACTTGTTGATTCCACTAAAACACAAAGGAGTTTATATGAAAGAAATTTTATTAACAACCACATCACCGAAAGAGTTTATAGAAACAATTAAAAAATACACAAAAAAGATAAGTAAAAAGCTTACTCCCGATGAATACATTGATGAAATGATTGATATTTTCAAAAACAATAAAATTCATTTTCACAACGGCTTCGTACTATCCTTCGTTGTTGATGAGATAAAAAAATCAAACACCCTATATTATAAAGCAGATGAACTTGCTAACTATTTGCTTTCTCATTATGATAGCGAAAGACCTGAAACAATGAACCCATGGAACATTGTAGATGAAAAATACTGGATTATTTCACTTGTCCCGAGGCTTATCGGGAAGCGTTCTTATGATTTTTTAATTGATGTTCTTCATAACGAAAATGATATGGAACTTAAATATATGTCAATGAAAATGCTGGCAACTGTTTCTAAACAGAGCTTTGACAGAAATATTCCGAAGGTTTATCACTATCACGAGCCGAACTGCATTATCCGATACGACGAAATCGAGCAATGGATTGCTGACGGGTGCCCTGATGGAGAAGGTTATCCTTCACCTAACCTTGATGATGCTCTTGAAAACCCTGTAACTGATCTGGAACAAGTTGCTGCCAAACTCAACACAAAGCTTAAGCCGAAACAGGATAACGATGACTATTCGTCATACACCAACTTTTTAGTTGTTGCGAATAAAGAGAAAGTGAATTATTTGCAAGAAAAATATCAACTCCGTGGGAATTATCTTGAGTTTTTAACCCATTTTTCTCCTTGCAATGTACTTATTGAAAAAGGTATGTATGAAGTAAACCTATATGGAGTTGATGTTTTGGAGGAAAAACAGATTGGCTATTCTGTTTCAACCGACGGAAAGACATTTGAAGATTGGCCATCATCATATTTGGTTATTGCTGACCGTATGGCAGACCCTTATTGCATTGACTTAAGAAAAGAAAACTCAAAAGTCTATATTGCAAATCACGGGGAAGGTGAATGGAAATTCCGTAAAGCATACAACAGCTTTGAAGATTTCTTGTTGTATCTCGCAAAATAAACATCAACAAACACAAAAAGCATCCTTTGTCCATAGACAAAAGATGCTTTTTTATTGACTTCTTTTTATATCAATGCATACTCAACCTTACAATAATCGCCCTCAACATTAACACCTGTAAGGAAGCGACGGGCTTGGAACACAACCTTGTCGTCATATACCTCACAATAATAACCTACGCCGCAATCTGTGATACCAAAGTTATTTTCTTTACGATAGCCCGGAATACTGATTGAGTGAATGTTCTTTTCTTTATTGAGTACCTCTAATGTTTTATCGAAGATACCGCCATGAAGGTGACCATTTATGAAAAAAACATTATTATATTTTTCCATAACCTTACGCACATCATCATTCTGCTCACCCATATCACCTGTTTTCCACACTTCAGGGAGTCCGTGAGTGAAAGCGAATGCCTGATGGCACATTACAAATGCAGGTTTACCATCCTTGGTTGCTCTTGCAAGCTCTTTATCAAGGAAATCAATCTGCTCGGGTGTGATGTGTGCTTTTTCAAGAACACGCTTTTCTGTGCCTATTACTATAATTGTATAGCCATTTACATCGTAGGAATAGAAACTTTTACCGTTGGTATTGATATCAAGGTATTCGTTCACCTTATCCATAATAATCTTCTGATTTTTTTTGAACTGAAAACGCACGTCATGGTTACCCATTGTAAGGAAAATTTTAAGTTTTTTCTGATATTTATCAAACACGTTGAAAAAGCGTCTGTACTCAGCATTTTTACCATATTCTGCAATATCACCTGCGAGCATTACTGCATCAAAGGGCTTTCGGGCAGATAAAACATCTGTAAAGAAGTTTTCAAGGTTTGCGGTCGCACTCTCTTTATCAATAAGATGTGTATCGGCAATACAAGCGAAAGAAAGCTTTACAGCATCGGGGTTTTGAAACTCAACAGGAGTTTCCTTTGAATAATCAAAAGGCACGTCATAATCGGGTGCCATAGCCTTAAACTGTTTTTTATATTTATCAATAAATGTTTCAATAGACATATCAATTCTCCTCCGAGTTTATACTTTTAATCAGTTCAACTAACTCCCCTATCCTTTGAGGTCGGGGTTTATTTATTTTATAAAGCAATTCATCAATTACCTTATCAACACTCTTAACCTCGCGTTCAAATTCACGTGCAGAAACACGCAAAACACCATACCTGACAGCTGAAAGCTGAATAAGGCTATCAGAGGTAACAACACGTACGTTATCGTTTTTTCCGATATCACTAATGAGTTTTTCTATATAGTTATCACCAAGCTCACGCTCTTTAGTAAAAACAACACGTATATTGTTATAATTAAACTTTTTGCCCATATTGCCTTGCACCTTGTAGGCATCAAAAACAACTATGGTTTCGCACTTCTTAAATGCGGTGTAATTACACATAATATCAAGTAGCTTATCTCTTGCGCTCTCAAGGTTATCTTTTGCAAGCTTGCTAAGCTCATCCCAAGCAAATATAACGTTGTAGCCATCAACAATTACATACTGCTTTCGTATAACGGGATTATATTCTGAGCTTACAGGTCTTGCAGGAGTCTTGTGGTGACTGTATCGGTAATAAGGATGCTTGTCCACACCGAACTCCCTGTCCATAATAGCCTGAAGCTCTTTATCATCAATATGAAAATTACGCTTATTAAGTGTAACCTCGTAAGGTGTTTTTTCTTGCTCAAGGCAAGATTCTATGTGCATATATTCACTTACCTGATTCCATTTAACATTAAAGCCTGCTCCGTGAGCACAAAAAACGGAATCCGGGGTATTTTCTAAATCACTTTCGGGGGAATATTTATATTCAGCGATAACGTCATCCGCGTTATGACATACATCATATCCGCACACCTGACAAAAAAGTCTGCCCTTACCGCCTGTGTATGCGGCAACCTCAGATGCATAGCCGTTAAAGGTTGTAACGGGCGCCTTACCCTCAATAACAGAGGTTCCGTTATTATCCCTTGGTGGGTCAAAGGTACCGTATTTCATACGGATATCACTGATTGCTCTGCCGATAACCTCGGTAGGAACCTCAAGCCTGAAGCTATAAAAAGGCTCAAGCAAAACAGATTTTGCCTGCATAAGACCTTGACGAACAGCACGATATGTTGACTGCCTGAAATCACCGCCCTCTGTATGCTTTAAATGGGCTCTGCCGGCAGCAAGAGTGATTTTCATATCTGTTATAGGTGAGCCTGTAAGTACGCCTAAATGGGTCTTTTCAGCCAAATGAATGAGTATTAAATTCTGCCAATTTCGGTCAAGGGCATCAAAACTGCACTTACTGTCAAACTGGAGTCCGCTACCCCTTGGCAACGGCTCTAAAATCAAATGAACCTCGGCGTAATGACGGAGTGGTTCATAATGACCTACGCCCTCAACCTTATCTTCAATAGTTTCTTTATATACAACCTTACCTGAATCAATTTCTACCTCAACATCAAAACGCTCTGCAATAAGGCTTTTTAAAATTTCGGTTTGTATATCACCCATCAAAGAAACGTGAATTTCCTGCAAGAAATTATCCCAGGATATATGTAACTGTGGGTCTTCTTCCTCAAGCTGACGAACTTTTGGCAAAAATGTCTGTGCATCACAGCCCTTAGGTAAAATTATACGGTAATCCATTACAGGCTCAAGGTAGCTTTCTGCAAATGAAAGCTCTGCACCAAGTCCATCACCACACTTAACAGAGGAAAGACCTGTGACAACACATACACCACCAGCATCTATTTCATCTACTGTAATAAACTTATCACCCGAGTAAAGTCTAATGTTATTTACCTTTTCGGTTTTACCGTCATATTCAATTACATCCTTAACACGAAGTGTACCACCTGTTACTTTAAGGTGAGCAAGGCGTTCACCCTTTGAATCGTGAGTAATTTTAAAAACCTTTGCAGCAAACTCATGGGGATAAACCTTGGGTACTATGTACTTTTTTAAACCATTTGTAAATTCATCTATGCCATCAAGCTTTAAGCCTGAGCCAAAAAAACATGGACAAGCCTTACCATTTGCAACAAGTACTGAAATTGTTTCATCACTTAAATCGCCATCAGAAAGAAACTCATCTAACGCTGAGTCATCACACATAGCAACAGCTTCACACAATTCACCCTTATCACTTACAGTAAAATCAATACACGAATCACCGTAAAGTTCTTTTAAATCTGCCATCAACTCATCCTGGGTGAGTCGGGCATAATCCATTTTGGTTATAAATATAAAGGTAGGAATATTATACGCTTTTAATAAGCGCCACAGCGTAACTGTATGGGCTTGTACACCATCTGTACCGCTTATAACAAGGATTGCATAATCAAGGACCTTAAGCATACGCTCTGTTTCAGCAGAAAAGTCTACATGACCAGGGGTATCTAGTAAGCTGATTTCTAAATCATCTAATGATATAATACTTTGACCTGCAAAGATGGTGATTCCACGTTCTTTTTCGAGGGTATGGGTATCCATGGTCGTGTCTTTATTATCAACACGGCCAAATTTACGTATAACGCCATTTTTATAAAGCATCGCCTCAGCTAATGTAGTTTTACCTGCATCAACGTGAGCCAGAATACCCACTACTACCCTTTTCATAACTATCCTTTAAAATACCGACAGATACACTCTGTCGGTATATTTTTTTATTTAAAGCTCACTTCTATTTTGCCATCAACAGCTTTTACTATTATTTCGTTTATAAGAACATCTGCGTTATCAATAAGGATATTTGCAACCTCATCTTCAACATTCTTTCTAATAGTACGCCTGATATCACGAGCACCTCTGCCACCATCTTCTGAAAGGTCTGCAATAATATCACAAACACCCTCACCGACTGTTAATTCAATACCCTTATCTTTGAGAGGAGCTCTGAACTCATCAATAAGAATAGCGGCAATTTTCACGAGATTTTCTTTTGTAAGAGTATTGAAAACAACAATTTCATCAACTCTGCCCAAAAATTCAGGACGCAAAAATTCTTTAAGTGCCTTAAGAGCTTTATCCTTGGAAGCCTGATTTCTGTCTTTATTGAAGCCAACCGCATTTTCTGCAACGTGGCTACCTGCATTAGATGTCATAATGATAACAGTATTTTCAAAGCTTACTGTCCTGCCCTGTGCATCATTAGTTTTACCTTCATCAAGAATCTGAAGAAGGATATTGAGCACATCGGGATGTGCTTTTTCAATCTCGTCAAACAGAACAACTGAATAAGGCTTTCTGCGGACTTTTTCTGTAAGCTGACCTGCCTCATCATAACCAACGTAACCGGGTGGTGAACCAATAAGTCTTGAAACGCTGTGTTTTTCCATAAACTCAGACATATCAAGTCTTATAAGAGTTTCGGGTGTTTCAAAAAGCTCGTTTGCAAGTTGTTTAACAAGCTCAGTTTTACCAACACCTGTGGGGCCGACGAAAATAAATGATGCTGGCTTACGTACTGCAGAAATCTGCACTCTGCTACGTCTGATAGCAGCAGCAAGAACATCAACAGCCTCATCCTGACCGATAATTCTTGATTTAAGCTTATCTGAAAGATTAGAAAGCTTACGCATATCATTTTCGATAATCTTTGATGTGGGGATACCTGTCCAAAGATTTATTACCTTTGCAACGTCTTCCTCAGTAACATCGTTATCATCGGCTTTTACTTTAAGCTCTGCAGCCTCTTTTTCAAGGGCAAGCTTATCAGCCTTAAGCATCGAGATAGCCTCGTAGTCAGGACCTTTTTCATCTGTTATTTCAAGCAACTCTTCCTGACGATCATTTAGCTCTTCGATGCGTGTCATAAGCTTCTGATAGTCGCTTATAGCAACGTTACGAAGGTTTGCGCAAGTACAAGCCTCATCAAGAAGGTCAATCGCTTTATCAGGAAGGAAACGGTCATTAATATATCTTTCAGAAAGGAGCACAGCACGATAAACAAGTGCATCTGAAATTTTAACCTTGTGGAAATCCTCGTAATATTCTTTGATACCAAGGAGCATATTATAGCAATCAGCAACTGATGGCTCTTCAACCTTAACAGGCTGGAATCGACGTTCAAGAGCGGCATCCTTTTCAATATGCTTACGGTATTCATTAAAGGTTGTAGCACCTATAACCTGTATCTGACCACGAGAAAGAGCAGGCTTAAGAATATTAGCAGCATTCATTGAGCCTTCTGCATCACCTGTACCAACAAGATTGTGAACCTCGTCAATAAAGAGGATAATATTTCCCTCTGCCTTAACCTCATCAACAAGACCCTTAATACGGCTTTCAAACTGACCGCGGAATTGCGTACCTGCAACAAGCGAGGTTAAATCTAAAAGGTGGATTTCTTTATCTGCAATTCTTGCAGGTACATCACCTGCAGCAATTTTAAGCGCAAGACCTTCGGCAATTGCAGTTTTACCAACACCAGGCTCACCAATAAGACAAGGATTGTTTTTTGTACGTCTGCAAAGAATCTGTGTAACACGGTATATTTCAGTTTCTCTGCCGATGATTCTGTCAATTTTACCCTCACGGGCTTTTGCAGTCAAATCGGTACAATAAGAGCCTAAAAATTTACGTTTAGTTTTACGTTTATGCTTCTTTTTAGGCTTATCTTCAGTAGAATCTTCCTCAGAAGCTTCTGCATCTTCATCAACCTCTGCTTCTGCACTACCGCCATCAGCGTTGAACATATTCTGCATATTCTGCATAAATGGCATTGTGCCAGCACCGCCAAACTGAAAATCGTCCATATTTTCCATCATATCGCTGAATTGCTCGCTGACAGCATCAAGGTCATCCTCTGTAATGCCCATATTCTGCATCATTTGTTTAATTGGTCCTATATTAAGTTCAGTTGCACACTTAATGCAAAAGCCCTCCTGAGTAGTCTTTTCGCCCTCAATTTTTGAAACAAAAATAACTGCAGGTCTTTTTTTGCATTTGCAACAAATCATATTGTTATTCATCTGTGTAAATTCTCCGGGATAATTTTATTTTTTGCCAAATTTTTCTTTAAACTGTCTTACAGTATCAGGAATGTAACTGATAAGAGCCACAATTGTTAGTATTGCCGAAACAACAACAAGTATCATCATCAATACAGGTGGAAGCTGGAATACATCTTTAAGCCAACCAATTTCGGGGCCAAATGCAACAATTACAATCATAATAAAATAAAATGCAAATGTTGACAATTTACCGAATATTTCAGCTGCGCAGGGACGAAGGTTGAGTATAAGCATAAACACGCTGAAAACAACCATAAAAGCCTCTTTACCAATAAAGACAAGGAATACCCAGCTAAATGCTTTAAGCATAGCATCCTGTGCCTGTGCAAATGACATATAAAGAAGTACAGCAAGTGTAATTTGTGTAAGCTTATCTGCAACAGGGTCAAGCAACTTACCAAGCTCACTTACCTGATTAAAACGACGGGCGATTTTACCATCAAATAAATCTGAAAGACCTGAAATTGCAAGCATAATAATAGCAAGTAATAACTCACCCTTTATGTAAAAATAAGCAAATACAGGTACAATAAGTATTCTTATAAAACTAAGAAGGTTGGGAATTGTCCAACAATTTTTAAATAAGCCTTTCATTTTGACACCTCAAAAATTATTTCAAAACAGGGTTAAAAGTTGCTAAAATTCCGTAAATCACTGAATCCTTGATAACGAGTAAGGGTGAGCCTTCAGGTGCAGTTGCAACAACAACAGAAAGAAGCACGCCAACAGCAAGAAGAATAACACCGCCCTTAACAAAACCAAAGATGATGCCTAAAAGGCTATCGAGTCCGCCTACAACAGGAAGCTTTTCAACAATATGTGAAATCATACTTGAAAGCACCTTTACAATCAAAGCAACAAGCACGAATAAAGCAAAGAAGCATATAACCTGAATAACACCAATCATAAGATCATACGCAATTTTATCGGCAACAATCTCAATAAGCTCCTCGTTAGTTGCAGATGAAGCGCCTATTACTGTTGACTTAAGATACTCAACATTAACACCCGCATACTCTGCTATTCCGAGTGCAGGCTTAGGCAAAGCATCAATCATAATATCGAGCCTTTCCTTAAATGGTGTTTTTTGTGAAAGACCATCTAAAGCACGACTGAACTCGGTTTTAACTAAATCACCGATAAATAAATTATAAGCAGAATCGGCAACAGTACCACAAAGCGCAAACGAAACAATGCCCGAAACAAACACCGAGAAAGTATCAAGAACTGTTTTTACAAAGCCTTTTTGATATGACTTGTAAACAACTATAAAAAGCAGCGCAACAAGAATAACATCAACAATAATACTCATAAAATATACCTCCGTTTATACACTTACTGAAACAGTTGCATCACCATATGTAAAGCAACGTGTTAATTTATCTAAAGATGATATAAAAATGAAATCATCTGTAGGTAACAAACTCAACGCCTCACCTTTTATATCAATTTGTGAGATCTGCCTGCCGTTAAGATTATATACGATGATTTTATTCTCGGCCAAGGCGACAATGTATTTACCGCTAAGGTATGCAGAAAAAATTTCATAATCGGCAGAAATTGTTTTTTTAACCTCGCCCTTAGGTGAAAAAAGTGAAATTTCAAATACATTTTCACTACCGTATTTTGCAAGAGTTACTATGTATTTGCCATTATCTGCTATATCGCAAGAATTAAACTCTGAGGAATAATATGACGAAACCTCAGTATACTTTTCTGCCTTACGCTCTATTGCATAAGTACCTTTATCTGTGATAAGGGTTAATGTATCTGTACGAGTAAAAGCAAGATCAAATGGTGCAGCGCCTGTTATTGTCTGTGTGTTAAGCGGTTCTTTATAATCAACGCCAAAATATTGGACGGTGGTAAAAACCTCACCATTTGCGGCACCTGCAACAGCAACACCAACAAACTTGCCGTTTTTAGAAATTGCTATTGAAGTAATATACTCATATGCACAATTCCATTGGAATACCGCCTTATTGGCTTTATTGAAAACAGTCAGCATACTTGTAGCCTCTTTTGCTTTTGTGCCCAAGGCATAAGTACCATTATCACCATACTCGGCAGATATAATCGTGTGTTCAGCCTGACCCTCATACACAAACTCCTTCTCAGTAAGGAGCATAAAGCCTTTGCCACCGCGGTCAAACACAACAGCTCTGTTACCATTAACAGATATACCCGGCTTTGCGTATACATGGGGCTTTGAATAAATCATTCTGCCATTATCTGAATATACTGCTACGTTTTCGGTTGTGAGAACAATTACGCTTTCACCAATAATATCCATATTAAGCGTTGATTCAGAATTAATGGATAAGGGCAACCTTTCATTTGTACCCGAAAGATTTACCCGTGCCTTTAAAAACAAAGCATCTAAAGGGATCAATCCCACAAGGGATAATATGTAAACGAAAATAAATGCACCTACAAGCGAAGCAGCAATAATTGCCTTAGGTCTGCTTTTACCTGTAAAGCGTGAAACTCGCCTTTCGCCCTTGTAGCCACTATTCAATTCAGTAAATTTAACCTTCATTAGCGCCACCTGAAAAATAAACTTTATTTAAATACAGACCATCCGGCGGTGCGGTTATGCCCGCTTTAGTTCTGTCTTTGCTCATAATGATATGTGGTATTTCGTCGGGTTTGATTTTACCACAACAAACGTATAACAAAGTACCTGCCATTATACGTACCATATTGTAAAGAAAACCATTACCACACACCCTGAAAATAACTAAATCACCTTTACGCTCAACAGATGCTTCGTAAATTGTGCGCACCTTTGATTTAACTTGTGCACCCGCGGCACAAAAAGCACTAAAATCGTACTCCCCTACATAATGCGAAGCAGCCTCATTCATAAGCTCAACATTCATCGGGTATTTATAATTAAGCGCCCTTTTATAATTGAATGGTGATGGTACAAACGTATTTTCAATAACATATATATATTCTTTTTTTACACTATCAAACCTTGCGTTGAAATTATCATCAACCTCTTTACAAGAATGAATTGCAATCTCACCAGGAAGCTTTGCAGACATCAAAGCAACAGGAAAGCTCTCACAAGGAATAGTTGATTCAGTTCTCACGTTGAAGTAATACTCGTTAGCGTGTACCCCTGAATCAGTACGGCTGCAACCGATAATATTCGGGCTCTCGCCTGTTAAGCGTTGAAAAGCATCAATTAATTCACCTTGCACGGTAACCGCATTATCTTGCATTTGCCAACCATGAAAGGACGAGCCCTCAAAGGATGCTTTAAATAACAAATTTCTCATAATCAAATAACATGCTCAAATAAAATGTTAAGGGCAATTACACCGCCACAAACTATCAATATAACAATACTGCAAACAGCATCACGCCATGTGAATTTCATCTGACGCAGTCTGGTTCTGCCCTCACCACCTGTGTAACACCTACAGGACATAGCATCAGCAAGTTCAATTGCACGTTTAAATGCAGATATAAAAAGCGGAATAAATATAGGAAAAAGTGCTTTAACACGTTTTACAATATTACCACTTTCGAAATCTGCACCCCTCGCCTTTTGGGCTGACATAATACGGTCAATTTCATCAACTAAAGTAGGAATAAACCTCAAAGCAATTGTCATCATCATAGCGAAGGTATGAACCTCTATCTTGAATACCTTTAGTGGTGATAAAAGCTTTTCGATAGCATCGGTTAAATCGGTAGGTGCTGTAGTGTAAGTTAAAAGTGAGCTTATAAACAAAAGGCTCAAAATTCTGATAGCAATAAATATTGCCATATAAACACCATTATCGGTAATAGTTATAAAGCCTTTCTGAAAAAGCACGTTACCCTCTTTAACATAATATAGCTGTAAAATGGTAGTCAGTAAAATAATAGGCAACAAGGGCTTAAGACTTTTTAAAATAACCTTTAACGAAATTTTTGAAAAAAGATACGTTACAACAGCAAAGCCCGACAAAAGCCCCAATGACCAGAAGTTTTTGCATATAAACACAAAAACAAGAAAAAACATAGTAAAGATAATCTTTGTACGTGCATCTAACTTATGCACAATTGAATTACCCGGGAAATATTGACCGATTGTAATATCTGTAATCAAACTGACGTACCCCCTTCCTTAAGGGTTTTCAGTATTGAGTCAACAGCACCATCAACTGTGTAGGCGGTGTCACCCGTTACGTAACCTTGTTTTTTTAATTCTAGGTAAATTGCAGTAATTTCAGGCACATCAAGACCTAAATCTGAAAGCAACTCACCCTGAGAATAAACCTCATCAACAGTACCCTGAATAGTAACCTTGCCACCATTCATTACAATAACCTTATTAGCTACTGCCGCAACATCATCCATATTATGCGAAACAAATATAACTGTACTGCCTGTTGTTTTATTGTACTCTTTAATAAGATTAAGCAGGTTATTTTTACCTATAGGGTCAAGACCTGCTGTCGGTTCATCAAGAATAAGTACCTTAGGGCGCATTGAGATAACACCCGCAATTGCAACTCGTCTTTTTTCACCGCCCGATAAATCAAATGGTGATTTTTCAAGGTAATCTTCACTAAGACCCACAAAAGAAAGCGATTCACGTACACGTGCATCAATTTCATCCTGAGAAAGCTTCATATTTGTAGGACCAAAAGCTATATCGCTATAAACGGTAGACTCAAAAAGCTGTTGCTCTGGGTACTGGAAGCAAAGACCCACGTTAAATCTGCATTGGCGTAAGGCTTCTTTTGATGAATAGATGCTTACACCATCAATAAGAATATCGCCTGAATCGGGCTTTAAAAGTCCGTTAAGGTGTTGAAGAAGCGTACTTTTACCGGAGCCTGTATGACCGATAACAGCAACAATATCACCCTCATCAAAAGTAAGAGTAACATCATTAAGCGCCGCTTTTTCAAAAGGGGTACCCTTTGAGTAACCGTATATTAAGTTTTCAACTGAAAGAACGGACATTTTTTACCTCTTATAATAATTTTTTATATTCCTCAATAAACTGCTCTGTAGTTAGTGGTGTTCCACCGATATTCACACCATTTTTTCTTAATTCGTCTGCAAGTTCTAATGCTTTAGGCACTGCAAGACCCAACGATTTTAATAACTCGGTATTACAAAAAACCTCTGACGGAGTACCATCAAGAGCAACCTTGCCATCAT
This sequence comes from Acutalibacteraceae bacterium, assembly GCA_045629785.1. Classification (GTDB taxonomy): domain Bacteria; phylum Bacillota; class Clostridia; order Oscillospirales; family Acutalibacteraceae; genus DTU089. Next base: position 35,809 of record JAZQRX010000029.1, read on the forward strand.
CCATTACAATTACTCTGTCGGCATTTACGGCTTCATCCATAAAATGCGTAACGAGTATAATAGATATGCCCAAATCATTTTTTAATTTAAACAAAGCCTTCATAACCTCGCGTCTGCCTTTAGGGTCAAGCATAGCGGTAGGCTCATCAAGTACAATACACTTTGTTTGCATAGCGATTATACCTGCGATTGCAACACGTTGCTTCTGACCACCCGAAAGTCTGTGAGGTTCATGCTTACGATATTCGTACATATCCACAATATTAAGGGCTTCGTCTACCCTTTTGCGGATTTCTTTACGAGGGATACCCAGGTTTTCAGGGCCAAATGCAACATCATCTTCAACGATAGTTGCAACAATCTGATTATCAGGATTCTGAAAAACCATACCCACATTACGACGGATATTAATTTCATTTTTTTCATCAGCTGTATCATACCCGAAGGTAGTAACCTTGCCCGATTCGGGTATATTAAGGGCGTTTATAAGCTTTGCCATTGTAGATTTACCTGAGCCATTGTGACCTAAAACACAAGTAAACTGGCCCTCATAAAAATCAAGGTTAAGGTTATTTATAACCGCTGTACCCTCTTCGTCATACTTAAAGCAGACGTCATTAAATTCAATAATTTTATTCATATTACTTTGTCCATACGGCAGTTGAGCCACAAGGTAACACAAGACCTGTCTGTGTTACGGGAAGACCGATTTCATCGGCATAGGCTTTACCACCAAATCTTTTTGAAACTGTAGTATTAAGTATGTAGCTCATAACCGCAGGTGAAACACCTGCTGTATATGAATTTATAAGCACGGCAAGTGAATCATCTGTAAGAAGCTCTTTACATTGGTCAACGAACCCATAAATTTCGTTTTCAAGCTTCCACACCTCACCACCCGGACCTCTGCCGTATGAGGGTGGATCCATAATGATGATATCATATTTATTACCACGCCTGATTTCGCGAGCAACAAACTTCATACAATCATCAACAATCCAACGAACACTTCTATCAGCAACGCCCGTAGAAGCTGCATTTTCTTTAGCCCATTGAACCATACCCTTTGATGCATCAACGTGGCAAACAGAAGCACCCTTTTTAAGTGCGCTTATAGTTGCTGCACCTGTATATGCAAAAAGGTTAAGAACCTTTATATCATCTCTGCCGCTTTTTTCGATAATATCACCGACCAAGTCCCAGTTGCAGGCCTGCTCTGTGAAAACACCTGTATGCTTAAAGCCCATTGGCTTAAGATTGAATTTTAAATCTTTATAACCAATCTGCCAAACCTCAGGGATTTTTTTATAAAACTGCCAGGCACCGCCGCCCTGATTGCTACGCACATAACGGGCGTGAGCCTTATGCCACATAGGATTATTACGACGGGTATTCCATAAAGCCTGAGGGTCAGGTCTTATAAGGAATATATCGCCCCAACGTTCAAGACGCTCACCATCAGAGCAATCAATAAGTTCGTAATCCTGCCATCCATCGGAAACACGCATTAAAGTAACCTCTCTTTAACAACTTCTGCAATCTCTTGAGCAAGTACAGATATTTTTTCTTCATCCTTACCCTCAAGCATAACACGTACAAGGGGCTCTGTACCTGATACACGAACAAGCACACGACCCTCATCACCAAGCTCACGCTCTGCTGCTTCAATTGCATTTTTGATCTCTTTATCTCGCGGGAAACGGGCTTTACCGAAATCAGAAACCCTTACATTAACAAGTACCTGTGGGAAAACCTCCATCTCGGCAGCAAGGTCTGAAAGTGCACGACCAGTTTCCTTCATAACACAAAGGAGCTTAAGTGCAGATAATTCACCATCACCTGTTGTGGCATGTTCAAGGAAAATAATGTGACCTGACTGTTCACCACCAACAATGTAGTCATTCTGGAGCATATTTTCAAGAACGTATCTGTCGCCAACTTTTGTTTTTTCACAATGTATACCATTATCTTCGCAGAACTTGAAAAAGCCCATATTACTCATAACGGTAACAACCGCTGCATTATTTTTAAGTTTATTTTGTGATTTCAGGTGCTTTGCAAATATAGCAATAAGCTTATCACCATCAACAACGTTACCCTTTTCATCAACAGCAAGAAATCTATCAGCATCACCATCGAATGCAAGACCAACATCACACTTATTACGTACAACAAAGTCCTGAAGAATTTCAAGGTGAGTTGAACCGCAGTTTGCGTTGATATTGGTACCATTGGGGTGAGAGGCAATAAAGAAGCAATCATCACAAAGACGCATAAAAAGTTCAGGGGCAGTAACTGATGAAGCACCGTTTGAACAGTCAACAGCAATACGAAGTCCCTCAAAATCCTTAACACCAAAGCCTGACAAATCATCCTCTGTAATACCATGAAGATAATTAACGTAATCAATAACCGCTGTCTTTGAACGTGTTATTCTGCCAACTTCACCACCTACCATAATGGGTGGAACCTGTGTTTTATCAAGAATGATGCTCTCGATTTCTTCCTCAAGTGCATCGGGTAATTTATAGCCATTACCCTGGAATATTTTAATGCCGTTATATTCGCAAGGGTTATGAGATGCAGAAATCATAACTGCTGCATCATATTCGTATTTTTTTACAAGATAAGCTACTGCAGGGGTGGGAATTTCACCAAGTAGCATAACATCTGCACCAACTGAGCATAGACCTGCAGAAATTGCTGATTCAAGCATCTGTGAGGATGCTCGTGTATCCATACCAATAAGGACACGTGGACGATTAGTTGAATGTTTTGTGAGAACCATAGCAGCGGCTCTGCCTATTTGCATTGCAAGTTCACAAGTAAGCTCTGAGTTTGCTACACCTCTTGCACCATCAGTACCAAAAAGTCTGCCCATAATAACTCTCCTAAAAAATTATTTTAAATACGTAAAATCAAAAGGATTCAAAGCTACCCTGCAAAGAATCATCTTCAACAGGATTAAAGCCAAGATGCCTGTACCCCGCAGGAGTAACCTTTCTGCCACGTGGGGTACGCATTAAAAAGCCTAATTGCATTAAGTAAGGCTCGTAAACATCTTCGATAGTAACCGATTCTTCACCAATTAAAGCGGCTATGGTATCAAGACCAACGGGGCCACCGTTATAGTTTTCAATCATAGCCCTCATAAGATTACGGTCAACAAGGTCAAGACCTAATTCGTCAATCTCCATTCTTTCAAGAGCCTTTTGTGCCGCATCAGCAGTAATTACACCCTCAGCCATAACCTGAGCATAATCTCGGGCGCGTTTTAAGAGCCTGTTAGCTATACGAGGTGTGCCACGTGAGCGTGATGCAATTTCGAGCGCACCGTCATTTTCTGCTTCAATATTTAAAATACCCGCACTACGCTTAACTATTCTTGCAAGTTCTTCGGGTGAATAAAGCTCTAACCTTAGAATAACACCAAATCTGTCACGCAGGGGCGCTGAAAGCTGACCTGCTCGTGTTGTAGCACCAATCAAGGTAAAGCGTTTTAAATCCAACCTGATTGAACGAGCTGAAGGACCTTTACCGATGATAATATCAAGAGCAAAATCCTCCATAGCAGGATAAAGAACCTCTTCAATACTTCTTGAAAGGCGGTGAATTTCATCAATAAAAAGAATATCACCATCATTAAGGCTTGTAAGAAGTGCAGCTAAATCACCAGGCTTTTCAATAGCAGGGCCTGATGTAACTCTGATTTGAACACCCATCTCATTAGCAACAATACCTGCAAGGGTTGTTTTGCCAAGACCAGGTGGGCCGTAAAGTAAAACGTGATCAAGTGACTCGTGCCTTTTTTTAGCAGCCTCTATGTATATTTTAAGATTCTCTTTGACCTTTTCCTGCCCGACGTATTCGTCAAGGGCGTGAGGTCTTAAAGAGGTTTCTATTTCGTTATCATCTGTAATGAATTCGGGGGCGATTACCCTCTCTTCATCTGCAATGAAAAAATCATTCATAAGTTATCTCCTTAAAAACGAAGGGTCATACCCTTGAGCGCTTGTTTAATTAAATCTTCAACACTCATATCAGGTGAAAGCTTGCTGACTGCAACAGAAGCCTCCGTCTGTGAATAACCAAGAGCTGTCAAAGCAGCTATTGCCTCTGCAGTATTTGACATATTGTTAACGGCATTGACTGCACCTGAAACTGCGCTGCTTTCCTCAGAAATGAACGAAACACCTGCAATTTTATCTTTAAGCTCCATAATAACTCTTTGCGCAAGCTTAGGACCCACACCATTAGCGGCTGTTATTGCTTTTGTATCACCTGAGGCGACCGCAACAGCGAAGGCATCAGGAGTAAGCTCTGAAAGAATAGCAAGTGCGGCTTTAGGACCAACACCGGAAACACTTATAAGAAGTTTAAATGCCTCTAACTCCTCTTCAGTGATAAACCCAAACAAATCCAATGCATCTTCACGAACATTAAGGTGAGTAAAAAGTGTTACATCATCCACCTTACCCGAAAGCTTTGATAAGGTAGTGCGTGTTGTAAAGCATTTAAAGCCTACGCCACCGCACGAAACAGCAACGCTTTGATCTGTTTTATGTATAATTTTACCTGTAAGACTGTAAAACATTGTTACGCCCCCTATTTGTTAAGCCCAAGAATAAGTGAGCCACTCGAATGACCATGACATATAGCAAGTGCAAGAGCATCTGCCGCATCATCGGGCTTGGGTATTTTATCAAGATGTAAAAACATCCTTGTCATTTCCTGGACCTGTGTTTTTTCTGCTCTGCCGTAACCGACAATGCTTTGTTTAACCTGCAAGGGTGTATACTCAAAGAGAGGGATACCTGCATTTTGTACAGCCAAGACAATAACGCCCCTTGCCTGAGCAACGTCGATAGCGGTTTTTTGGTTGGTGTTAAAATAAAGGCGTTCAATACTTACTGCATCGGGCTTAAATTTTTCAAGAAGTTCAGTTATGCCGTCATAAATCTGTTTAAGCCGTTCATTAAAAGGTACATCTTTCTCGGTTGTTACAGCACCATAACCCATAAGGGAAAAGTTGTTACGTTCATACCTTACAATACCGCAACCCACAATTGCATAACCAGGGTCAATGCCGAAAATTACCACGCCTTCACCACCACAAAAAACACTACTACATTTTCAAGATATTATACCACACAAGTATGCGAAATATCAACCATTATAATGTAATTTTTATATTAATATAGTGTATATAATTTGTTAATTAATTTATATTGATTTTTCAACATTCAATTGCTATAATTATTCTATGCTCAATTAAGGAGAGGTAGTTATGAATAAAATGAACAAAAACAACCTTATACTTGCAATTTCAGCCTGCCTTATAGTATTTGCTGTAATTCTTGTTTCAGTTGCATCAATTGTTGAAAACAAAAAAGAGGGCAAGGCAGAAACAACTACTCCCCAACAGGTTGTAGAAAATGAAAAGACACCTGAAGATGCACCCCAAAACAAACCTGCTGACACCACCGCTGCCCCTGCTACTAAGCCTGCGGCAAATGGTAAATTCACCACAGGTAAATATAAAATAGCAACCGAAAAAGATCCGCTCACTTTAAGGGAATACCCTGGTGAAGGTAGGGTTGGTGAAATCCCTAAAGGTGAAACAGTTGAGGTTATTGCGGTACACGATGAATGGGGTTACGTATTATATGACGGCGAGAATGGTTGGATTTCACTTACACTTGCAGAATTAGTTTCTGCAACCGAAGTAAAAACAACAAATGCCCCAGGTAAATATGTAATCGCTACAGAAAATGACCCCTTGGGTATCAGAACTCAAATCACTGAGGGTGAAAGAAGCGGTGAAATTCCTAAAGGCAAAACTGTAGAAATACTTGCTGTTTGTAATAGTGACAACGGTGAATACGGTCTTGTTAATTACGAAGGCAGCTTCGGTTGGCTCCCCTTCAAATATCTTAAGGCAGCGTAATTATGTTCACTTGTAATTTATGTCCGCGAAAATGTAATATTAAAAGAAAAGCTCTTGCCGATAGTGGTAAGGGCTTTTGCAATATGGGTGAAAACCCCGTTATAGCAAGGGCGGACCTTCACTTTTGGGAAGAACCACCCATCAGCGGTGATAAAGGTAGTGGAACAGTTTTCTTTTCGGGCTGCAACTTACAATGTGTTTACTGTCAGAATGTTAAAATAAGCAGAGGTAAATTCGGCAAGGAAATTACTGTTGAAGAACTAAAAGAAATATATAAAGAGCTTATTTCAAAAGGCGCACACAATATTAACCTTGTAACTGCAACACACTTTGCAGATGCTGTAATCAAAAGCCTTGATACGCCTCTGTCTGTACCTGTTGTATACAACTGCGGTGGTTACGAAAGTATTGAAACTCTCAGAAAATTAGATGGTAAAATCAATATATATTTACCTGATATGAAATATGCCGATAACGACCTTGCGGTGAAATACTCAAAAGCACCCGATTACTTTGAAACAGCGCAAAAAGCTATACTTGAAATGTACCGACAAACAGGTGATTATATACTTGATGACAACGGAATTATGCAAAGTGGTGTAATTATACGGCACTTGATTTTGCCCAACCATCTTGACAACACAAAAAGAGTGATTGATTGGGTTAAAAACACCTTTAAAAGCGGTCAGGTAATGTTCAGCCTTATGAGTCAATTTACACCTATGGATGGATGCAACACTCCCCTATTAGACCGTAGATTAACACAAAATGAATATGATGAAATAGAAGAGTATCTTTTCGATTCAGGGATAGAAGATGGCTTTATGCAAGAGCTTTCATCTGCAAAAGAGGAATATATACCGCCATTTAATTTAGGTGGGAATTTATAAAACAGTAACCCTTTCAGGTAACCTTCATAATATATAGTGAAGCTTTGAAAATCAGGGCTTCAATTATATATCAGGAGGATTACTTATGACTGAAAAATTTTCAGGCAACGACCTTCATCGTGTCAAGGAAGCTATCTGCGTTGACACAAGCAGAGTTTACGACTCTTGCGCAGATAAGGACTGTATTACAGACCTGCGCCTTTATCTGACTGATTGCGGTCAACAGATTCTTGAATCTGCAACTACTGTACGCCCCCGCTGTGCACAAATACTTAACTGCCTTGTAGAGGTTGAAAAAGTACCATTCAACAAGGGTTGTTACTCAGTTGACCTTACATTCTTTATTAAAGTTACATTAGATGCCATAACCTGCCCCAGTGCACAACCCCAAACCTTAGAGGGCCTTGTTACATTTGGTAAAAAATGTATACTTTATGGTAGTGATGGTAACGTTAAAATATTTACATCACGCACAAATTACCATGATTGTGACGACGATATGCCTATAAGCAACACAAACCCACGAGCAAAGGTACAATGCGTTGAGCCAATTGTTCTTGGTGCTGAAATTTGCCGTGTATGTGATTGCTGCAACACAATGGGTGATTGTTGTGACGCATTACCCACAAGCATATGCAACTGTTTTGAGGGCAGATTCGGTTGCTCTTGCGAAAGAGCCGTTAAGGTTACAATCGGCATTTTTACAATCATTCAGCTTGAGCGTGACGTACAAATGCTTATACCTGCATATGATTTCTGTATACCCACAAAAGAATGTAGCTGTAACACAGAAGACCCCTGCGATGCATTTAAACGAATTAACTTCCCTGTTGACGAATTCTTCCCGCCCAACCTTAAAAACGACGATTGTTGCACACCATTTAACATTGATGGTGATTGTGGCTGCGGTTGTAAAAAGTGAATACACAAACAAGCTTGAGGTCAGACTATTCAGTCTGACCTCTTTCATTTATCCCTCGTAAACGATATTATCCTGAATCATTTTGTCGATATTACTGCTGTCATACCACTGACCCGCAATATCAACCTTGGCTTTTATATCCTTACCCTCTATTGCAAAAACACATTGCTCAACGGCATTGTAACCAATACTGTATGAGTCCTGAGCAACTGAGCCGATAAGCTTTGTTTTTGTGTTGTCGCTTTTAATCCATTGAATTTGCTTTGTACCTGCATCAAAGCCACAGAAGGTAATATTATCATATTTACCCTCATTAGCGGCAATAGCATCACTAACCTGCTTTACAACGCCCTCATTTGACATAAAAATGGCTTTTGCTTTCTTTTCCACAAGTGCGTTAAGAGCATCAATATAGGCGTTATTGGAGTCACCGGGTTTTACTTCTTTTTCAATTTTATACTTACCCTTTGTTTCGTTATCAGCATCGGCAAGCTCTGTGAATTTACGGATAAAGCCCTCTGCTCTGTCAACACCTGTTTGTGTTTCATCATGCTGAATTACACCAATTACATAGGTACCCTCACTTGACTTGATTTTATCCTTTATCTGATTAAAAAATCTTTCTGCACCTAATGCAGCAGCATTACTGTTTGACGTAGCAACGGTTGAAACTATTGGGTTTTTATTTTGTGAATCAAGGGTTTTGATGTCTGCATCCCATACACCGCTATCGAACTGCACAACAGGGATTTTTTTGTCATAAGCCTGTGTAAGCATATCAGCAAAGCCCTCACCAATTGTTGCAATTACAAGACCCGAAACATTGTTTGAAAGCGCTGTTTGTACCATTTCCTTCTGACTTGGTAAATCAGATGAGCTTTCTGACGCAGGTCCTCGGAAGGTAATCGTATAACCGTATTTTCTTGCTGCATCCTCTGCACCTGATTTTACAGCCTGCCAGAAAGCGTGAGATTCACCCTTAGCAACAACAGCAATTGTTTTATTGCCGTTATTGGGTGTATTACCCGTAACATTTTCACCTAGGGTTGTGCCCTCATCACTCTGATTATTACCACCACAGCCTGTGAACGCGGTGACAACGATAATAACAGCTGTTAACAACGCAAAAAATCTTTTAAACTTCATAAAAAGCCTCCTATTTTTTCAGTTTTTTATTTTTCAGAATATCTATAAGGACAGAAATAACTACTATAACACCGGTCAAAACATAGGTAACGTAGGTTGAGTTAACGTTAAGGTTATATTTTGCAAGTACAAAGTTAAGACCTGACCTTATTACAACAAGCATTGCAGCACCTATAACAGAGCCGCCAACAGATGCAACACCACCTGCGGCAGAGGTGCCACCAATATAAACACCTGCAATTGCATCAAGCTCCATACCATTACCCGTCGCAGATGCAACTGTCACGAATGATGATGACCAGAAAATTGCAGCTATACCCGCAGATATACCCGTAAACAAGTACGCAAGCATTTTATATTTATCGGTAGAAATACCCGAAAGCCTTGTTGCTTCTTCATTTGAGCCGATTGACAAAATGTATCTGCCCACAACGTTTTTATACATAAGGTACATACAGATAAGTGTAAAGACTAAAACCCATACAAGACCCGACGGAAAGCCGTTATAATTAGAAAAAAGACGATTAAACCACGTACCTGTAGGGTAAAAAACATTTGGTGAATTAACAAGAATTGCCGAAAGACCACGCGATACCATCATAGTACCAAGGGTGGCAATAAAAGCAGGTAATTTAAGCTTTGCCACAAGAAAGCCGTTAATAAGACCAAAAAGTGCACCAATGCCTATCATAACGGGGATTGTAAGATACAAGGGAATAAAACCATCTGTATAAAGTTTACCTGCAACAACTGACGATGCAATACACACCGTACCTATTGAAAGGTCTATACCGCCCGTTGCTATAGCAAAAGTAACACCTAAGCCTAAAATAGCGTATGGCGCCAATGACTGAGCCATACTTATAATGTTAAACTCATTAAGAAAGTTTGGGTTAAGCGCCCAGAACAAAAGCACAAGCACAATAAGAGCCAATATGATTATTGCGTTCTGCTTGAATTTGTGAAAAATGGATAAATCAGATTTTTGTGGTATTCCTGATTTACTGTTCATTATGAGTCACCTCTCATCATTGCGTATTTCATTATATTTTCCTGACTTGCTTCTTCTATAGGAATATCAGCAGTTATTCTGCCCTCGCACATTACGATAACTCGGTCAGAGCAACGCTGAATTTCAGCAAGTTCAGAAGAAATCATAATAACAGATTTACCGTTACGGGTAAGCTCTTCTATAAGGTCATACATTTCGCTTTTTGCACCTATATCAATACCCCTTGTAGGCTCATCAAATATAAATATATCGGCATCCTTCAATAGCCATTTTGCAACAACAACCTTTTGTTGATTTCCGCCTGATAAATTACGCAGAATCTGTTTCATTGAGGGAGTTTTTGTGCGTAATTTTTTATTGATTTTTTCTGCATCTGCTCTTGCGGATTTATCATCAAGAAAGCCAAACTTATTGTACTTTTTTAAGCTTGCAAGAACAGAATTATCAACAACCGATTTATCAAGAAGCAGACCAAATCGCTTTCGGTCCTCAGGGATATAGCAAATGCCGTTATGAACCGCTGAGCGTGGCGAGTTGATAGTAACCGCTTCACCCTGTACTTTTATAGTACCCTCAGATATTTTATCAGCACCAAAAATTGCTCTTGCAACCTCGGTACGACCTGCACCCATAAGCCCCGAAAACCCGAGAACCTCGCCTTTTTTCAGATTAAACGATATACCCTTGACATTATTATCTACAACTAAATTATCAACCTCTAACACAATGGGGGCATTTGGTGGGCAAGCACTCTTTTCTTTAGTATTACCAAGTATTTTTCTGCCAACCATCATTTTTACAATTTCTTCATTGGTAGTTTCATTTGTGTTGACAGTACCCACATATTCACCATCACGCATTACTGTTACTCTGTCTGAAATACGCTTAATTTCATCCATTCGGTGGGATATATATATCATACCTATACCCTTGTTTTTCAGCTCGTTCATAATTCTGAAAAGCTCATCAACCTCAACAGATGTTAATGCGGCTGTTGGTTCATCAAGAACTAATAGCTTTGAATTATGTGAAATTGCTTTTGCAATTTCAACCATTTGTTGCTTACCTACAGTCAGATTACCTAAACGCTCTTTCGGTGAGATTTTTACACCCACATATTGAAGCAATTCCAAAGAATCGCGTTCCATTTTCCGGTCATCAATAAAGATGCCGAATTTTTTTGGCTCTCTGCCTATAAAAATATTTTGAGCAACAGTTAAATCCTTCATCATATTAAGCTCTTGATGAATTATTGCGATACCCATATCCTGAGATTGTTTTATATTTTCAAACTGCACCTTTTCACCGAAAACCTCAATATCACCGCTATCACGCTCATATATGCCCGTAAGTATTTTCATCAAAGTTGATTTACCTGCTCCGTTTTCACCCATAAGGGCAACAACTTCACCTGACCTTAACTCTAAAGCAGCGTTTTTGAGTGCCTGAACACCCGAAAAGCTTTTGCTAATACCTGTCATTTTTAAAATAACTTCATTCAAAAAACACACTTCCCTTTGAAAGTAGTATTATCTGTAATTTTATTTTTAAACAAAAAAATAACTTGCCAGGTATGAACTGACAAGTTAAATATAAAATCATTCAAATTATTTATCACCGACTAATCTGTCGATTATATCAGAATAAAGAGCACCCGGGTCATCTAAAAAGCCATCCTTCAATTGCTCTGCCTGTAAAACATCGGCAACATTAAGCGTAAGTGAAAGCAAGGTCTGACCAAGACTTTCGATTTCAAACGTTACGTTACAGCTATCATCCAATTTTTCAATAGTAACCTTATTTTCACGCTCTGACGTAGCACGGGCTACAATATTAAGTGCCGCTTTAACTGCCCTGTCACGTACACCGGGCAACAAATTATTTTCAAGCGCAGTTGCACTTTTGGCGCCCAAGGGTGTTACAGAAAGATGGGTTTCGCCAACATATTCGACCTCAACAATTGTGCCGTTTTCAAGCAATTCATCAATAGCAGAGTTAGCATCAAAATAATTTACAAGACCTGTTTTTTGTAAGGTATCGCAAATCTGGTTGCGTTTCATGGGAGTTTTGACAGATTTGAGAATGTAGCAAATAAGTATTTTAATTTCAAGAATATTACGCAGACCACCAAACTCAATTCCACCTGCAAAAGCATCAAATTCAACCATATTATCGCCTCCCTTTTCTTTTTATATTTTATCATTTTATAAATTTTAAATCAATAAAACTTTTGTGAATTTTTTAAGAAAATTGTTCTATAAGCCTTTCGCGGACTTCGCCTGCAAGGTAAAGTGAGCCAACAACAAAAATTGCAGAATTCTCATCAGCAGCTCTGCTTACAATTTCGATAGCTTCACCCACATCTGCAACAGAAAACGCTGTTGTGTATGCAGAGGCTATTTCAGCCAACTCATCACCACTCATCGCCCTTGGGTTATCGGGTGTAACTGCAAAGAAAAAGTCGGTTTTGCGAAGCAACGGCGCAAGTGATTCTTCTACAGCCTTATCTGCCATCATACCTGCAACAACTATAACCCTGTTATGCTTTGAAAACTCGTCAGAAACGGCGTTATAAAAGGCTTTAGCGCCATCCTCATTATGACCACCATCAAGAATAACGAGCGGCTTACGGCTTATAACCTCAACACGTGCAGGTAAAACAGTTTTACTTATACCATCAATGATATTGTTATCAGTAATATTAAAATAATTTTTTAATATATTTGCACATTCGATGGCACAGGTCATATTTTTAAGCTGATGCTCACCTGCCATAGGAACAAAATATTTGTTATTTTTGTAAATAAAGGATGTACCGAAAACATCACTTTTTATAACGTCCACATCTGAAACATCAGGTACAACAAGTCTATTCGCTTGTTCCTCGACAGTACGTGAAACAACCTTCATAGCGCCATCGGGCTGACCAAATGAGCATACTACATTACCACCACGCTTTATTGTACCACATTTTTCAAATGCAATTTCTTCAATAGTATTACCAAGAATAGCAGAATGGTCAATAGACAGCGAGGTAATTATATTAACAAGTGGTGTATCTATAACGTTTGTAGCATCAAGTCTGCCACCAAGCCCAACCTCGAGCACAACAACATCACACGCAAGGGCTTTATAACACAAAAATGCTGAAGCCGTCAGAGCCTCAAACTCGGTTATTGTAACATCTTCTGTCTGCAATTTTTCTACAGCACATTTCACCTTTGATACGCTATCTGCAAAAACCTGCTTTGAAACAGGTTTACCGCAAAACTGCACCCTTTCAAGGAACTCTGTAACATAGGGCGAAGTGTAAAGACCTACCTTATACCCTGCCTCGGTAAGTATATTTGAAATTGCCGTTGAGGTTGACCCTTTGCCGTTTGTACCTGCAACGTGGACATACTTCAAATCTTTATGAGGGTCACCCAACAAATGCAACAAGGCACCCATCCCGGTAAGACCGGGACGGATACCAAACTTTAATAATGAATGAATGTAATCTACTGACTCTGTATAAATCATTTGAGTTTTTCAAGACTTTCTTCAAGCATTGTGATTTTTGCAAGATATTTTTCCTGCTTTTCACGTTCCTGAGCAATAACCTTTTCGGGGGCTTTAGCAACAAAGCCGGGATTATTAAGCTTATTTTCAACAAACTGAAGGTCCTTTTTAGCTGCGTCAAGCTCTTTTTGAAGTCTTACACGCTCTGCCTCAAAGTCAACAAGCTCATTAAGAGGAATAAAGATTTTTGCAGCCTCTGTAATAACAGACACGCTACCCTCAATTTCAAAGCTGTCACCAACCTCAACGTCAGAAGCAGATGCAAGTCTGTTCATAAATACGCTGCCATTTGTGAAATCTTCAGTATACTTTGTAGCAATATAAAGCTTTGCTTTCTTTGAGGGGGGTACATTCATCTCTGCACGACGGTTACGGATTGCCTTGATAGCAGTCATAACACGCTCCATAGCAGCCTCCTCTGCAGGGAAATCAAGTGACTCATCATATTTAGGCCACTCTGAAATCATAATTGATTCACCATCGTGGGGAAGAGCAAGCCAGATTTCCTCTGTAATGAAGGGCATAAAGGGATGAAGAAGCTTAAGGGTGTTTGACATAACATAAACAAGAACTGCCTTTGCTGTCTTTTTGCCCTCTTCATTATCACCATTAAGACGAATTTTTGCAATCCCAATATACCAGTCACAGAATACATCCCAAATAAAGTCATAAAGATTCTGTACGGCAATACCAAGCTCGAAATTTTCAAGTGAATTTTGAACAGCTTTTACAAGTGAATTGAAACGGCTGAGAATCCATTTATCCTCTGTTGCGAGGTTTTCAGGAATATAAGGTGCAGGCTCATCCTCGTTGAGATTCATAAGGATAAAGCGGTTTGCATTCCAGAGCTTATTTGCAAAGTTACGGCTTGATTCAATCTTTTCAGGAAAGAAACGCATATCGTTCCCCGGACTGTTGCAAGTAGCAAGTGAGAATCTGAGTGCATCAGCACCATATTGGTCAATAATCTCAAGGGGGTCAATACCATTACCAAGTGATTTTGACATTTTTCTACCCTGAGCATCACGCACAAGACCGTGAATAAGAACCTTATCAAAGGGAACCTGATTTGTGTATTCAAGGGCAGAGAAAATCATACGGCTAACCCAGAAGCCGATAATATTCTAGCCTGTAACAAGTGTATTTGTGGGATAATAGTGACGCAAATCTGCTGTATCATCGGGCCAACCAAGTGTTGAGAAGGGCCAGAGAGCAGAGCTGAACCATGTATCAAGAGTGTCTTCATCCTGAACAAAGTTTGTGCTGCCACACTTGGGACAGGTTGTTAAATCTTCTTTTGAAACAACCATCTCACCGCAATCATCACAGTACCATGCCGGGATTCTGTGACCCCACCAAAGCTGACGAGAAATACACCAGTCGCGAGTACCACGCATCCAGTTAAGGTAGTTCTTTGTGAATCTTTCGGGTATGAACTGAACCTCGCCCTTTTCAACAGATTCGATTGCAGGCTCTGCAAGGGGTACCATACGAACGAACCACTGTTTTGAAACCATAGGCTCAATTACGTTGTGACAACGGTAGCAAGTACCAACCTCATGCTTTAAGGGCTCAATCTCTTTAATATATCCGCCAGCCTCAAGGTCTGCAAGAATAGCCTTACGTGCTTCAAGAGTAGTCATACCTGCGTATTTACCGCAATCAAGTACCTCAGGCTCATTTTCAGTTGCCTTGCCACTTGCGATTAATTCATCGGCAATACGTTTATCCTCAGCGCCTGTAAGGTGACCATCATATGTGAATGTACGTACGATAGGCAAATTATTACGAAGACCAACCTCAAAGTCGTTGGGGTCATGTGCAGGAGTAATTTTAACAACACCTGTACCCTTTGTCATATCGGCGTGTTCATCACAAACAATAGGAATTTCTTTATTAAGTAAGGGAAGAATTACATGACAGCCGTGAAGATGCTTATATCTTTCATCCTCTGCATTGATAGCAACAGCAGTATCACCAAGCATTGTTTCAGGACGGGTTGTAGCAAGTTCAAGCTTTTCACCGGTCTCTTTAACAGTATAAAGAAGGTGCCAGAAGTTACCGTCTTTTTCTTCGTATTCAACCTCAGCATCTGAAATAGATGTATTACAGCAGGGGCACCAGTTTACCATACGGTTGCCTCTGTAAATCAAATCCTTTTCGTAAAGGCGTACGAATACCTCACGAACAGCACGTGAGCAACCCTCATCAAGAGTGAAGCGTTCTCTTTCCCAGTCGCAGGATGAGCCTAATTTCTTTAACTGTTCGATAATTCTGCCACCGTACTGTTTTTTCCAATCCCATGCTCTTTCAAGGAAGCCGTCACGACCTAAATCCTCTTTAGTGATACCCTCTGCACGCATAGCCTCAACAATTTTTGCCTCAGTAGCAATTGAAGCATGGTCTGTACCGGGGAGCCAGAGTGTATCAAAGCCTGACATTCTCTTCCAACGGATGAGAATATCCTGCAAGGTATTATCAAGGGCATGACCCATGTGGAGCTGACCTGTAATATTGGGTGGTGGAATAACTATTGTGTAGGTAGGCTTGCCCTCTTCGCACTTTGCGTGGAAGTAATTGCCGTCAAGCCAGGTTTTGTATATACGATCCTCGACATTTTTAGGGTCGTATTGTTTTGCGAGCTCTTTCTTCAAAAGAAGTCCCCCTTAAATTATACTTATAATTCTAAACATAGAATCTCATTTTACACGATATTATGACACATATTCCAAGGATTGTCAATTATACAATTATATGTTTTACATATAAATAACAGATATTTTATGTGGAATATTACAACAAAACTGTGATTATGCAGGAATTCACAAAAAACTGCCATTTTTAATATGCAAAACACTTGATTTTTTAAAAGAAATATAATATACTTGAAAAGTAAATATATACTCAAAGGAGTTTTTAGAATGAATAAACCAATTAAAGAAAGAAGCGCTTTGCTTTATTTTGTACTTTCCTTCCTTACATTCGGTATTTATCACATTGTTTTTATGACAAAGCTTTCAAAGGATGTTAATGTTCTTTGCGAGGGTGACGGCAAAAAGACAATGAAATACGTTTTTGTATGGCTTCTTAACATCGTTACACTTGGTATTTTCGGCCTTATCTGGAAGTTTATGCTTGCTAACAGACTTCAGGCAAACGCTCCCCGTTACAGCCTTAAATTCAGCGAAGGCGGAGCTCTTGTACTTGTTTACAACCTCATCCTTCCCCTTATTGGTCTTGCAGTTGCACAGATAGTTTTAATCAAAAACTTCAACAACCTTGCAAAGGCTTATAACGAATACAATGGCCTTGTTGACCCCGACGCTGACAAAAGAGTTGGCTTCTTCGCAGACGAAGAAGAGGTTGAAGCATAATTTCATCTTACATAAAACTAACCCACTCTCGATTGAGAGTGGGTTTTTAATATTTAATCAAATTGAATAATTGACGCTGTATAAAGATACTGCGAGCGAGCTAAAGCAATTTATGCACCAAAAGCTTTTTGATGAAGTGCGCCTACTTAGTGAACGTAGGCGTATAAAGATACGTCAAAAAACCACTTTTTAAATTTATAGTTTAGTTAATAATTGCGGGATTTTTGATGCAGAACGAAGTTTTAGTGAGCGACGCTGTATAAAGATACTGCGAGCGAGCTAAAACAAGTTATGCGCAAAAAGACCCTATTATTTTGTCATTTTCTCTTGTTTAACCTTATGATCTATTACGTGACGTGATGCAAGCTCGTTCATAATATCATCAACAGAAATACCCATTTCAATCATAAGCACGATTACGTGATACATAAGGTCGGCAATTTCGTAAATTGTTTCAGGCTTATCGTCTGCTTTACCTGCAATAATAACCTCGGTACACTCCTCGCCTACCTTTTTGAGGATTTTATCAATACCCTTCTGGAAAAGGTATGTTGTATATGAGCCTTCCTGAGGATTTGTTTTTCTGCCCTCAAGCATTTTTACAAGACCCTCAACAGAGAAAGCAGGTGCGATTTCATCGTTTTCCATTACAGTATTAAAGAAGCAAGAATTTTCACCTGTGTGGCAAGCGGGTCCATCCTTTTTAACACGTACTGTAAGTGCATCCATATCACAATCTGCAGTAATACTTACAATGTGCTGATAGTTACCGCTTGTTTCACCCTTGAGCCAAAGCTCCTGACGTGAGCGACTCCAGAAGCAGGTAAGCTTTTTCTCTAAAGAAATCTGTAAGCTTTCTTTATTCATATAAGCGAGTGTAAGTACATCACCTGTTGCATCATCAACAACAATAGCAGGGATAAGACCTTTTTCATCAAACTTTAATTTTTCAATATCAAACATAATTTATAACCTCACAGTAATATTATTCTCTTTAAGTGTGTTTTTCAAATCCTTAACGGCAACCTCACCGTAATGGAATATTGATGCAGCAAGACCTGCGCTGACGCCCGGGACTGTGTTAAATAAATCAACAAAATCCTGCTGTGACCCTGCACCACCTGATGCAATTACGGGCACGTTTACAATTTCACAAACAGCCTTAAGCATTTCGATATCAAAACCGTTTTTAACACCATCAGTATCAATAGAGTTAACAACGATTTCACCTGCGCCGTTTTCAACGCCTTTTTTAATCCATTCAAGGGCATCAAGCCCTGTATTTTCTCTGCCACCCTTTGCAAAGACCTTAAACTGACCATCAACACGTTTAACATCAACGGATAAAACAACACATTGGTCGCCATATTTTTCAGCAGCCTGACGGATAAGGTCAGGGTTTTTTATTGCACCTGAATTTACACTTACCTTATCAGCGCCACATTTCAAAACTCTGTCAAAGTCATCAAGTGTATTAATACCACCACCAACTGTAAGGGGTATAAATACCTTTGAAGCGGTTTCGGTAAGAATATCTGTAAACAGCTTTCTGCCGTCAGATGATGCTGTTATATCATAAAAAACAAGCTCATCTGCACCATTCTGACTATAATACTCTGCAAGCTGTACAGGTGAAGAAATTTCATTGAGGTTTTCAAAATTTGTGCCCTTTACAACTGTGCCGTTACGCACGTCGAGGCAAGGAATTATACGCTTGGTTATCATTTTGTAACCTCCAAAGCATCACTTATTTTTATTGCGCCTGTGTAATAAGCCTTACCGATAATTGCACCGAAAAGGTTCATTTCATTAAGTGCCTTTACATCATCAAGGCTTGAAACACCGCCTGATGCAATAATATTTACATTAAACTTTTCAGAAAGCTCTTTGTAAAGCTGACGATTTGTGCCTTGCATTGCGCCATCCTTTGAAATATCGGTACAGATAACTGTTGATACACCAATTTTCTGCATTTTTTCAAAAAAATCAAAGGTTGTGTATTCGCTCTTTTCAACCCAGCCCTTAATAGCAACAACACCATCTTTAATATCAGCACCAACGGCAATTTTATCGCCATAGGTTTCAACTGCCTCTTTAAGAAATGCTTCGTCGGTTACAGCCGCTGTACCCAGTATAACTCTGCGCACACCTGCATCAAGGTAAGCCTTAACAGTATCCATTGAACGGATACCGCCACCAACCTCAACATTAAGGCTTGTATTTTCAACAAAGCTTTTAATTATATCAATATTAGGTGTACCACCATCACGTGCACCCTCAAGGTCAACCGTATGAAGCTCGGTAGCACCCTGACTTTCAAAATCTTTTGCTATTTCAATAGGGTTTTCAGAGTAAACTGTAAGTGCATTGTAATCACCCTTTAAAAGTCGTACTGCCTTACCCTCGTATAAATCGATTGCAGGAAAAATTCTCATTTTTGTATTGGGGTCTTGCCCCACCTTTCCGTAAATTAAAGCTCACAAAAAGCTTTTAAAATATTAAGACCTACGTCACCGCTTTTTTCGGGATGAAATTGACAACCGAAAATGTTGCCCTTGCCTACCGCTGCAGTAACGGGTATGCCATATTCAGATGTGGCAATAACAGAATCATCACAATCTGTGGCGTAAAAAGAGTGTACAAAGTAAACGAAGTCACCCTCGTTAATGTATTTGAATATTGGACTGTCACACTTGAAATCAAGCCCATTCCAGCCCATATGAGGCACGTTAAGTTCAGATGGTATTTTACCCTCTAATGGCACTACGTTACCCTTAAGAAAGCCTAAGCCCTCGTGCACACCATATTCGTAGCCTTTTTCAAAAAGCAGCTGCATACCAAGGCATATACCAAGGAAGGGCTTGCCCCTTTCTGCCTCAGCTTTTATTGTATCAACAAGTCCTGTTGACCTGAGTTTATTTATAGCATCACCGAATGCACCAACGCCCGGTAAAATAATTCTGTCGGCATCTCTGATAACCTGTGCATCGTTAGTTACAACTGCATCAACACCAATTTTTTTAAGTGAGCATTGTAAAGAAAACAGGTTACCAACGCCATAATCTATAATAGCAAGCATTATAAAACTCCTTTAGTTGAGGGGATTTCATCTTTGGCGCTTTCATCGATAGAAACTGCTTTACGCATTGTTCTGCCAAGTGATTTGAATGTTCCCTCAATAATATGATGGCTGTTAACACCATCTAATCTGCGCACGTGAAGTGTAATACCTGCATTAAATGCAAAGGCAATAACAAACTCACGAAGAAGCTCGGTATCGAAATCACCAACCATAGGTGCAGGGATTTGCATCCTGTAGCGCAGATACGGTCTACCTGAGATATCAACCGCAGTAAGAATAAGTGCCTCATCCATAGGCAATATTGTACTACCGTAGCGCTTAATTCCCCTTTTATCACCAAGAGCCTCTTTAAAAGCCTGACCAAGGGCAATACCGATATCCTCGGTAGTGTGGTGGCCATCAACCTCTAAATCGCCATTACATCTGACGGTAAGGTCGAATCTGCCGTGCTTTGAAAACAATACAAGCATATGGTCAAGGAAGCCGATACCTGTACTGATTTCGTTAACACCTGTGCCATCGAGATTTATTTTTACATATACGTCTGTTTCTGCTGTTTTGCGAGAAATTTCTGCTACGCGCATTTATTTATCCTCCAAAATCTGTTTAACTGTTTCAACAAATATTTTCATCTGCTCTTTTGTGCCAATGGTAATACGGTTGTAATTTTTAATTCTGTCAGCGGTGAAGTGACGGACAAGTATGCCTTTATCTTTAAGCTTAAGGTAAAGCTCACCACCATCAATTTTATCACTCTGTGCAAAAATGAAATTCGCCTTGGAATCGGTAAAGGTAAAGCCTAATTTTTCAAGCTCTGCCATTGTATATTGGCGTGACTCCATAATGGTTTTACAATTATCATCATAATAGCTTTGTGAATCAATTGTAGCAGCACCTGCAACAAGAGTAAGTCTGTTTATATTATATGGGTTTGTGGAGTAACGGAGCTTATGCAAATCACCGATAATTTCAGCACTACCAATAGCATAGCCAAGCCTTGCACCTGCCATTGAGCGTGACTTTGAATAAGTCTGCACAACAAGTAGATTATTGTATTTATTAACAAGGCTTATGGCACTCTGTGTGCCGAAATCAACGTACGCCTCATCAATAACAACAACGTAATCGGGGTTTGATGCTACTACCCTTTCAACCTCTTGAAGAGTGAGGGCAATACCTGTGGGTGCATTGGGATTTGCAATAAACACGCAACCGTCCACACCGCAAAATTCAGGGAGGTCAATTGTGAAATCCTCTTTAAGCGGGATTTCGGTATAATCTGAATTATGAAGATTAGCAAAAACAGAGTAAAAGCCGTATGTAATATCGGCAAAATATGATTTTCTGCCATTTGCACCGTAAGCCATAAATGCGAAATTCAGAATATCATCAGAGCCGTTTGCAAGCATAATATTCTCGGTTTTCACGCCATAATAATCGGCAAGCTTTTTAGTGAGCACTCTGCCGTCGGGGTCAGGATAAAGCCTTAAAAGCTCAGTTTCTGCTTTATTAACCGCACTAAGCACCTGTGGTGAGGGCGGATATGGTGATTCGTTTGTATTTAGTTTAATATATTGTTTATCCTGCGGTTGCTCACCTGGTACGTATGCCGCAAGACCGCTATATCGTTCATCAAGGAATTTGCTCATTATTTTATTTCTCCGTTCTGATGCTAAAGTTTGTGAATATAATCCGTAACAGTTTTTTGAATGCGGATTTTCGCCAATCTATTGTTAAAATACTCGTGAATCCGTAAAGGATTCACTGCGTTTTATGCCGCAGCTTGACAAAAATCTGCTATTCAAAAAATCTTTGACCTGAAAGTGAAGATTTTTCATTGGATTTTTGGATGCTTAGAACGAAGGAAGGCTAACGCCTTTCAAGGACGAAGCGCCAAAAAGCCTTGAAAAAGAACGCTTTCAGGCTATTCCGGATTATTTTCGCAAACTTACACTCTTTGCGTGAGCATCAAGTCCCTCCTCACTTGCGAAACGTACAACCTTATCGGCAACGCCTATGAGAGCCTCTCTGCTGTAATAAGAGAACTGTGTTTTCTTAACAAAATCATCTACTGAAAGAGGGCTTGAAAAACGTGCTGTACCCCTTGTGGGTAAGGTGTGATTAGGACCTGCAAAGTAGTCACCGAGAGCCTCGGGACAGTTTTTGCCAAGGAACACTGAACCTGCATTTTTAACAAGTCCGAGGTATTCAAAGGGATTATCTACACAGATTTCAAGGTGCTCTGGCGCAAGGATATTTGAAACCTCAAGAGCCTTTTTAAGTGAATCTGTAATAATAATTTTGCCGTTTGTATCAATTGAGCAACGTGCAATTTCCTCACGTGGGAGCTGAGGAATCTGAATTTCGAGCTCTGCGCTTACCTTCTGTGCAAAGTCAGCATCATCGGTAATGAGAACTGCGGTAGCCATTTTATCATGCTCTGCCTGAGAAAGAAGGTCTGCGGCAATATGTGCAGGGTTGTTTGTACCATCAGCAACAACAAGAATTTCGCTGGGGCCTGCAATCATATCGATATCAACCATACCGAAAACCTGTTTCTTTGCCTCTGCAACAAAGGCATTACCGGGGCCAACGATTTTGTCAACCTTTGGCACACTCTCTGTACCATAAGCAAGGGCTGAAACTGCCTGTGCACCGCCGATTTTAAACACTCGGTCAACACCTGCAATCTTTGCAGCTGCAAGAATAACGGGCTTTACCTTACCTGCCTTTGCAGGGGTAACCATAACAATCTCGCTGCAACCTGCAATTTTAGCAGGAACACAGTTCATAAGAACTGACGATGGATAAGATGCTGTACCACCGGGAACGTAAAGACCAACCTTTTCGATAGGCATAACCTTCTGCCCGATAATGATACCGTCATTATCATTTATAACAAAGCTATTACGAACCTGCTTTGAATGGAAGGCGGTAATATTCACCTTTGCCTGTTCAAGAATATCAATAAGCTGGGGGTCAACCTGTGACATAGCTTCATCGATTTCTGCAGGTGTTACTTCAATAACATCATCTACGGCACCGTCGAACTTTTTGCAATATTCAACGAGTGCCTTATCACCGTTTTCACGGACATTTTTTATAATATCGCAGACAATACCTTCAACGTCTATTGTCTGTTCGCTACGCTCTAAAATTTCATCGATTGAAATCTCGTTGCTATTGTATATCTTAATCATTTCTTTTCCTCCACTATGGCAGAGAGGGAATCCCTGAGTCTGTCGATAAGCTGTGATTTGAATTTGTAGCTTGCCTTATTTGAAATAAGACGTGCGCTGATATTGACTATTGTTTCCTTTGGCTCAAGCCCGTTTTCAAAGAGTGTTGCGCCTGTTTCAACAATATCAACGATAACATCGGAAAGTCCTAAAATTGGGGCAATTTCAATAGAGCCGTTAAGCTTGATTATATCAATATCACGGCACTTGCCGTTATAGTATGTTTTTGCAATATTTGTAAATTTAGTAGCAACCCTGAGTGTGCTTGTGCCGTCGTCGGTAAACTCCTTTTTACCTGCAACACACATACGGCATTTGCCGATATCAAGGTCAAGGAGCTCGTAAACATCGGGAGCATATTCAAGAAGAATATCTTTACCTGCAACGCCTATATCTGCAGCACCACGCTCAACGTAAATTGCAACATCTGAGGGCTTAACCCAGAAATAACGAACCTTTTTTTCGGGGTTTTCAAAGATGAGTCTGCGATTCTTTTCATGAATCTGAGGGCACTCAAAGCCTGATTGCTCGAACATTGCATAGACCTTTTCACCGAGTCTGCCCTTTGGTAATGCGACGTTAAGGTAACCGTCATCAGCGGTAGCCTTCTGCTCTGCTTCATCCTTTTTATCAAGGATTCTGTCAACCTCATCAAGGTAAACCGCAAAGCCGATTGCACCTGCATTTTTGTTGACACGGCTCATAAGTCGGTCATATCTGCCACCCGAAAGCACGCTTACGGGAACGTTGTGCAAAAAGCCCTTAAAAACAATGCCGTTGTAGTAGTTCATATCGTTAACAACGGAGCAGTCGATATTTATATTATCCTGATAGCCCTTTGAAGTAAGCTGTTCGCAAACGGCACAAAGCTCGTCAAAGGCGGTCTGCATATCTGCATTAACTATTGTTGCACGGATTTTAGGAAGAGCCTCGGCAGGAGCACCATAAGCGTTAAGTAAATCTATAAGCTTTTGTGAAAGGGTTTCACCTACACCGAAGCTGCGGCAGAGGTCAAGTATAACACCTGTATTTTTCTCGCCAACAGCAGAGATAAGCTCTGTTTTGTTGCTTTCGGTAAGACCCATAGCATCGAAAAGGCTACCGAGTATACCCATATGGGAAACATCAAGAACATAATCCTCACTTATAGCATAAAGGCTACGCGCAGCAAGGGTGATAACCTCGCAAACCTCGCGGTCGGTGATGTCACCCATACACTCAACACCGGTCTGCATAATCTCACTGAAGCCGCCTGCTTTTTTAGTCACTCGGTAAACGTTTTCATTATAATAAACCTTTTGCACACCGTCTGCAGTATCATCAAGATTTTTTATAATCGAAAATGTAACGTCGGGCTTAAGCGCCATAAGTCTGCCGTCAGTATCGGTGAAAGTGATACAGTTATCACTTACAAGGAAATCCTTGTTACTGCCGTAGAGGTCATATTCCTCAAACTTGCTCATTTTAAAGGGCTTGTAGCCGTATTTTGAATATAAGCTGCGCAATTCAAAAATAATGCGCTCCGAATTGTTGAGAACAGATAAATCAATGCTCACCTTATTCCCCCTCCTTCTTGCTGAGTCTGTCAAGAATTTTGCGATAACCACCTGTGCCGTATGAAAGGCACTTATTAACCCTGCCGATAGTGGCGGAGCTTGCGCCTGTTTCGGCGGTAATCACCGTAAAGGTTTTACCCTCGTCAAGCTTCTTTGCAACGCTCAGACGCTGAGAAAGTGAAATAAGCTCATTTATTGTGCAAAGGTCCTCAAAAAACTCGTGACAATCTTCACGGCTTTCGAGGCTAAGGATTGCATCGAAAAGTTCATCAATACTACTGTCTTTAAAAGGAGTCATAACTGATACCACGCAACAAAAATGTTGCTCCCTTCATAATTTGCCTTATAAAAAGCGTGTTCATATAGTAGCACGCTAAAGTGCTAAAGTCAAGTTGTTTTTATAAAAAATACGATATTTTTATTATTTTATTTATAATACATATATTTTGTTATTTTATATGGGTTTTAGTAGTTATTCTGCTCCCCTGTTGACGCAAAAATAATGATATAACACTTGAAAAATGGAATATAATTATATATAATAAAACACGTTAATTAACACATTTGCTGGAATAGCTCAGTTGGTAGAGCAGCTCATTCGTAATGAGCAGGTCGCGTGTTCGAGTCACGTTTCCAGCTCCAGAAGCGGCAACAGTTTGTTGCCTAAAAGAATAAAGAATAGAGAATAAATAAGAAATAATAAAGAGCTTCGCTAACCGCCGCTTTTGTATTATTCTTAATTCTCTATTCTTTATTATTTATTCTTTATTATTTATTCTCTATTATTTAAACACCCAATGCGTACATACATACTACAAATTTGTTGGTTTGATGAATATATAAACACTTGAAATAGTTAGCCTTAAATACACCCAAACACTCTGCCTATAACAAATGAATCCGTTTAACAGACTTATCTGCTAAACGGATTTTTTTATAACTGTACTTTTTCATTCATCAACGTTATTACTGTGTTTTCGTTTAATTTTCTTTATCAAAAAGTTGACAAGTTCCACTTCCCATACTATAACCGGCAAATATACCGCACCTCTATGTCTTACAGCATCTAACCAATCAGGAATTGTGCAATAGAAAATACCGTCACCGCTTGGGTCAACATATTGATTCAGTTCATCATACAGCTCTGTGTTATCCTTTGCCTTATATACAGCAAATTCTCTTTTATCACTCTTGGTTTGGCGTTCATCCGTAGCTCTTACAATATAAACTTCGCTATCATATACATAAAACCATAATTGTGAAATTGGTTCCTTGATACTTTCAAATATTCCGTCCGCTCTATAATTATCGGGAATAACGAAATACAAAGCAAAGGATTTTTCATTTAAAAGATAGAGCATTTTATAGCTTTCTTTTTTAGAAAGTTTGATTGCAGAATTATCTTTTAAAAGTCTGTCTATGCGTTCAACATCGTCCTCATCAATATTGAAATTTGTATCATTATGTAAATACTCTATACCCTGCTCGTTTTCTCCCGCAACCATGTTGTAGATAATCTCTTCGACCGGTGCATTTTCCCAATACGATATTTGGAGGGAATTTACTATAGATAAAATCAGAATATTTACAACTAATACAATTACAAAGGATATTGCAAGCCGTTTAGCTTCTTTCTTTTTCATGATACCACTCCTAACTTGTAAAGTGTCTTTATATTTGTAATATACCATAGTAAAAAATAATTTGCAACACAATTAGACAGATAGAACAACAACGGAACTGAACTATGATTGAATCTTGCCGAAATAAATCTTAACCTTAAATACAACCATAGGTCGCGTGTTCGAGTCACGTTTCCAGCTCCAAAAGCGGCAACGTTTGTTGCCTGAAAGAATAAAGAATAGAGAATAAATAAGAAATAATAAAGAGCTTCGCTTTCCGCCGCTTTTGTATTATTCTTTATTCTCTATTCTTTATTATTTATTCTTTAATTAAATTGCAAAAGAAGCCACTCGAACGAGTGGCTTCTTGATATTATCAGTTAACCTTAACAATCCAGCCGTTCTTATCTTCCTTCTTGCCCCACTGAATGCCTGTGAGCTCATCGTAAAGGAACTGTGCAACGGGACCGATTTTGCTATCGTTGATAACAAGGTGCTCGTCACCGTCAATGTACTCACCAACAGGTGAAATAACAGCAGCTGTACCTGTACCGAATGACTCTGTAAGAAGACCATTTGCGTGTGCCTCCTTAACCTCGTCGATAGAGAGCTTTCTCTCCTCAACCTTGTAGCCGTTAGCCTTAAGCACTTCGATACAAGATGCACGTGTAACACCGGGAAGGATGTTGCCGTCCTCAAGTGTGGGAGTGATAACTGTGCCGTCGATAACGAAGAAAACGTTCATTGCGCCAACCTCGTCAATGTACTTTCTCTCAACACCGTCAAGCCAGAGAACCTGAGCATAGCCCATTTTATCAGCCTTTTCCTGACCGATGAGAGATGCAGCGTAGTTACCGCCTGCCTTTGCCATACCTGTGCCGCCCTTTACACAACGAACGTACTCGCGCTCGATGTAAATCTTAACGGGGTCCATACCATTAGCATAGTATGAGCCAACGGGTGAAAGGATAATTGCAAAGATATAGCTGTGTGATGCGTGAACACCAAGGAAAGCATCAGTAGCAATAATGAAAGGACGAATGTAAAGTGATGTTCCGTCGCTATGGGGAACCCAATCACTATCAACATCAACAACAGTCTTGATTGCCTCGAGAACCATATCGGGGTCAAGACGAGGAACACAAAGACGATCGCATGTGTTGTTCATACGTTCAATATTTTTCTGAGGACGGAAAAGTTGAATAGAACCGTCTGCAGTTCTGTATGCCTTAAGACCCTCAAAAAGCTCCTGTGCATAGTGGAAAACCATTGATGAAGGATCAAGAGAGAGAGGGCCGTAGGGTACTACCCTACCGTCGTGCCAACCCTGACCTTCGTCATAGTTCATAATAAACATATGGTCAGTAAAAATTTTACCGAATCCAAGCTTTGCTTCACTCTCAGGCTTTGCCTTGGGAGCAGTAGTTCTTTCAATCTTGAAATTATATGCCATTGAAAAAAACCTCTTTTCTTAATAATCGTAACCCAATTTGAGAGCTGTTTTGTTAACCTCAAGAAGGTTCTGCTTACGTGCAGATACAACCTTATTAAGGGGTGCGTCAATGTTCTCAAAGCCGAGCATGGGAACCTCTTTAAGAAGCTTGCCTGTGATAATCATATTAGCAAGGGTGCTCATACCCTGTTCATTTGCAATTTGTGTTGAAGGGATGTAGTAAACATCAACGTCTGTACGCTCAACCTTACGTGTGATAAGTGTAGAGTCGATAAAAATTTTACCGCCCGGAACAACCTCGTTCTCATACTTATCAAGTGAGGGAAGGTTCATGGCAACAAGAACATCGGGCTTACCAACGATAGGTGAACCGATGGGCTCGTCACTTACGATAACGCTACAGTTAGCAGTACCGCCACGCATTTCGGGGCCGTATGAGGGAAGCCATGAAACCTGCTTATTTTCAAGAAGACCCTTGTATGCAACGAATTTGCCTGCAAAAAGGATACCCTGACCGCCGAAGCCGGCAAAAAGAATATTACATGCGCTCATTATTTTGCCTCCTCCTCTGCATAGATATCTTTATAAACACCGAGAGGATAATAAGGAAGCATATTTTCCTCAAGCCATGTAAGAGCTTTTTCGGGTGTCATACCCCAGTTTGTGGGACAGGTTGAAACAACCTCAACAAGTGAGAAGCCTTTGCCCTCAATCTGGTTCTGGAAAGCCTTTTTGATAGCCTTCTTTGCCTTTTTAACATTAGCGGGGTTATTAACTGAAACACGCTCAAGGTAAGCAGCACCATCAACATTCTGAAGAAGCTCACAAACCTTTACGGGGTAACCAACTGTTTCAACATCACGCCCATAGGGTGATGTCTGTGTTACCTGGCCGGGAAGTGTTGTGGGAGCCATCTGA
Source organism: Acutalibacteraceae bacterium (assembly GCA_045629785.1). Taxonomy (GTDB): domain Bacteria; phylum Bacillota; class Clostridia; order Oscillospirales; family Acutalibacteraceae; genus DTU089. The sequence goes on from JAZQRX010000029.1 coordinate 64,531, forward strand.
CCGCCTGTCATACCATAGATAGCGTTGTTAACGAAAATAACTGTGATATTCTCACGACGTGCAGCAGCGTGAACTGTTTCTGCAGTACCGATAGCGGCAAGGTCACCGTCACCCTGATATGTGAAAACAATGTTGTTTTCGGGGTCTGCACGCTTTACACCTGTAGCAACAGCCGGAGCTCTGCCGTGGGGTGCCTGAATAAAGTCTGTTGTGAAGTAATCGTAAGCCATAACTGAGCAACCAACAGGTGCAACACCGATTGTTCTGCCCTCAATGCCTAACTCCTCGATAGCCTCTGCAACAAGACGATGAATGATACCATGTGTACAACCGGGGCAATAATGGAGAGGTGCATCGGTCAATACTTTTGATTTTTCAAAAACTACCATTATTTGTCGCCTCCTTCGTTGATTTCAACAATCTTTGCAAGTACTTCTTCGGGTGAAGGAATCATACCGCCAGTACGATTGCAAAGGTAAACGGGCTTCTTGCACTCAATAGCAAGCTTGATATCCTCAATCATCTGACCCATATTCATTTCAACTGAAAGGAATGCCTTGCACTTGTCTGCAGCAGCCTTAAGAACCTTCTCGGGGAAGGGCCAGAGTGTGATAGGACGAATCATACCAACCTTGATGCCCTTTGCACGAGCCTCTACAATAGCATTCTTTGCTACACGGGCTGTGATACCGAATGATACAACGCAGATATCTGCATCGTCCATAAGATATTCCTCAAAGAGAACCTCGTTCTCCTCAATCTCTTTATATCTTGCAAAACGCTCAAAGTTTGTTTTCTCTAATTCTTCGGGCTTAAGGTAGAGTGAGTTAACGATATTGTGCTTTCTTTCACCCTTTGTGCCTGTAAGTGCCCAAGGCTTATCGAATATCTTGGGGGCAGTATCGGGAAGCTCAACAGGCTCCATCATCTGACCGAGTGTACCGTCAGCAAGAATCATTGCAGGTACTCTGTACTTATCAGCAAGGTCGAATGCTGTAGCTGTAAGGTCTGCCATTTCCTGAACTGATGCAGGAGCAAGAACAACCTTCTTGAAGTCACCATGGCTACCACCCTTAACTGCCTGGAAATAGTCAGACTGTGAAGGCTGAATACCACCAAGACCGGGGCCACCACGCTGTACGTTAACGATAAGTGCAGGAACGTCACTACCTGCTATGTAAGAAATACCCTCACTCTTAAGAGAGATTCCTGGGCTTGAGCTTGATGTCATAACGCGCTTACCTGTAGCAGCAACACCAAGTACCATATTGATAGCAGCGATTTCACTCTCTGCCTGAAGGAATACACCGCCGATTTTAGGCATACGCTTTGCCATATATGCGGCAACTTCTGTCTGAGGGGTAATGGGATAACCGAAATAGTGCATACAGCCTGCTCTGATAGCAGATTCAGCAATAGCCTCGTTGCCCTTCATTAAAACTTTTTCACCCATCTTTTTCACCTTACCTTTCAACAGTTATTGCACAGTCAGGGCACATTGTTGCGCAGAAAGCACAACCGATGCACTGACTTTCATCAATGCAATGAGCGGGATGATGCCCTTTTGCATTGAGCTTTGCAGAGTCAAGCTCTACAATCTTTTTGGGACAAGCAGTTACGCATAAGCCGCAACCCTTGCATACATTTTCTGCAAATGTTACTTTTGCCATTTTCCTCACCCTATACTATCTTTTTTTGTAAAGTCAGCGGAAAGAGGTTTTCGACTTTTCCGTTGAGATTATTAACTAAATCACTTCTGACCGAAGTCATTTTAACGGGTAAGCCCGTTAACTCGCTTAATTTTTCGGTTTCAGAAACCGAATTTAATATATCCTCGGCTGTTGTCATTTCACCAAGATTGGAGTTATTAACAATTGCCGTGAATTTAACGTGACAAGCATTTTCAATCTCCGCCATTATCTCTGCCGCATCCTGCGCGGTAGGTGTAAGTGGGCGGTATTTATTGAAAACAAAAAGCATTTCATAATTGTTTTCTGCCTTGATAGCATCTGCATAACGACCAAGGGCATAGGCTCCCCTGTCGTCACCGCCAATATCCATTATAGCACACTCTGTAGGATTATCAAGAATTGAATAAACATCCTGCGGAAGTGCGGGTAAATCAACATTCGATGAAGCAAACTCTGATGAAATGAGGCGGATGCCTGCTTTTTCAAAATCAGCCTGACTGTCACGAGTGCGGAAATACGGATTAACTATATCAAGGTCAGCAACAACTACAGCTTCACCGAGGGACTTAAGATGCATTGCATAGTTTACTGCGATATTTGTTTTACCGCTACCGTAATGTCCTGCAAAAAGTGTTATTCTTTTGTATTGCATCTTAATCACCTCTTCAAATTATAATTTGTTTCTCTGTATCTTTCCACTTGTAGTTTTAGGGAGCTCGTCTCTAAATACAACGATACGGGGATACTTATACGGAGCAGTACGCTCTTTAACGTATTTCTGGATTTCTTTCTTGAGCTCTTCGGTGCCCTCTGTACCATTAACAAGAACAATACTTGCCTTAACTACCTGACCGCGAACCTCATCAGGAGCAGCAGAAACACCACATTCAAGAACATAAGGAAGCTCCATAATAACGCTTTCAATCTCGAACGGTCCGATACGATAGCCTGATGACTTAATAACGTCATCTACACGGCCAACATACCAATAGAAGCCATCCTCATCCATCCAGGCAACGTCACCTGTATGGTAATAGCCGTCGTGCCAAACCTCTTTAGTCTTTTCCTCGTCATTGTAATAGCCTGTGAATAGACCACAAGGTGCACCATCTTTAACATTAACTACGATTTCACCGTTTTCACCAACGTTAACGGGATTACCATCAGAGTCAACAAGGCAAACATCGTAAATCGGTGCAGGTTTACCCATTGAACCGATTTTATGTGAAGCACCTGTCATATTACCGATAATCATTGTGCTTTCGGTCTGACCGAAGCCTTCAAGAATCTGAAGGCCTGTAGCCTTTTCAAATTGGCGGTAAACCTCAGGGTTAAGCGCCTCACCTGCTGTGGTCATGTGCTTAACTGATGAGAAATCGTATTTTGAAATATCCTGTTTAATCATCATTCTGAGCATTGTGGGTGGTGCACAGAATGTTGTGATATTGTGTTTAGCAAACATAGGAAGAATGTCTGCAGCATCGAAACGGTCAAAGTCATATACAAAGAGTGCGCCCTCACAGAGCCATTGACCATAGAATTTACCCCACATTGACTTTGCCCAACCTGTGTCGGAAATTGTAAAGTGAAGTCCGTCGGGGTCTACATTGTGCCAATACTTTGCAGTATGGAAGTGACCAAGAGCGTATGTATAGTTGTGTGCTGCAATCTTAGGATAGCCTGTTGTACCAGAAGTAAAGAACATAAGCATAAGGTCCTTACCACCAGGTGCATCTGCAGTACGCTCATAGTGTGAGCTATAAAGAACACTTTCCTCATCATAATTGCGCCAACCATCACGGTTTTCGCCAACTGCAATTTTGATTTCAAGGCCGGGACATTTTGCTGCTGCTAAATCAACCTGATTTGCAACATCGCCATCTGTTGTACAGATAATAGCCTTGATACCTGCTGCCTGGAAACGATACTCAAGGTCATGCTCCTGCAACTGATTGGGAGCAGGAATACCTATAGCGCCAAGCTTATTAAGACCAAGCATTGCAAACCAATACTGATAGTGACGCTTAAGGATAAGCATTACCCTGTCACCCTTTTTAATGCCAAGTGACTTAAAGTAGTTTGCTGCCTGAGCAGATGCCTTCTTCATATCCTTGAAGGTGAATCTGCGCTCAGTCTTATCTCTTGAAATATGAAGCATCGCAAGCTTATCGGGTTCTTTATCTGCAAGAGCGTCAATAAGGTCGTATGCAAAGTTAAAGTTATCAATATTCTTGAATTTAATTGAAGTGGGAGTACCGTTTTCGTTCTCCTCAACATCGATAAACTGCTTATAAAGACGATCCTTTGTATCCTTAACAGCAACCTTGGTATCCTTAACTGCCTGAGCTGTCTGAAGCTCCGGAATAGGCTCACCATTGGGGTTAAGAACGATAGCATAGAAGGTACAATCCTTACCATCAACGGCAATCATACCATGGGGTGTATTTGAATCGTAGTAGATGCTATCACCAGGTCCAAGAATTTCAGAATGTTCACCAACCTGAACCTTTAATTTACCTTCGATAACAATGTCAAGCTCCTGACCGTCATGAGAGGTAAGCTCAATATCCTTATTTTCATTTTCATTGGAATACACCGCTTCAACGAAAAGAGGCTCAGCAATCTTGTTTTTGAATTTAGCCGCAAGGTTATAGTATGTCATACCATGGGCCTTTTCAATCTTCTGCCCCTTACCTGCTTTTGTGTAAACATAGTTAGTGAGCTTGGGTGTGTTACCCTCAATAATACTTGTTACGTCAACGTTGAACGCAAGCGCACAGCGATAGATGAAAGCAAAGTTAAGGTCGCTTTCACCATTTTCACAAGCAATATATTCAGCCTCGGTAACGCCTGTTTTACCTGCCATATCAGCAACTGAAAGACCTTCAATTTCTCTCAATTCCCTGATACGGGCAGCCATTTCTTTGATTTTAAAATCAAGACCTGTCATTTTATCCATGAGTATCCTCCTGAAATCGCGGGACAAATCAAAATAAAACCCGTCCCAAAGATGATCTTTGAGACGAGTTGAAAATAACCCGCGGTACCACTCAAATTGCAGAATAATCTGCCACTCTCGGAGTCAAGCAACCCCTATGCCTTTACGCAGCAATCACGGAGAGGTTCTACTAAGCGAAAATGCCTTTCTTCCTCCCGGCTCAGAAACTACAAACCTCAAAGCTCTGCCTGTGACTTGCACCAACCGTCACTTCTCTGCAAGGTGAACACTTTGCATCCTTTTCTTCAATGCCTTTATATTTAATTTCTCAAAGAATAACACAATTTTTTTAATTTGTCAATATTATAATTTATTTCTGATTATCTTACCACTGATAGTTTTTGGTAATTCATCCTTGAAAACAACTATACGTGGATATTTGTAAGGAGCGGTGTTTTTCTTTACGTAATCCTGGATCTCTTTTTTAAGCTCTTCGGTAGGCTCTGTCCCGGGCACAAGCACAATGCTTGCCTTGACAACCTGACCACGAACCTCGTCAGGTGCGGCTGAAACGCCACATTCAAGCACGTAAGGAAGCTCCATAATAACGTTTTCAATCTCAAATGGTCCTATACGATAACCTGATGACTTGATAACATCATCAACACGGCCAACAAACCAAAGGTAACCGTCCTCATCACGCCAAGCGGTATCGCCTGTATGGTAAAGACCATCGTGCCAAGCCTCTTTAGTTTTATCGTCTGCATTGTAGTAACCAAGGAAAAGACCGCAAGGTGTTTTACTATCTGTGTGAATAACGATTTCACCTGTTTCACCATCAGCAACGGGTCTGCCATCAGGATCTACAATAACAACATCATAAAGTGGTGTTGGCTTACCCATAGCACCAACCTTAATAGGTGTGCCGTTAAGTGTTGCAATAGAAAGTGTTGTTTCGGTCTGACCGAAGCCCTCGTGAATGCGGAGGCCTGTTGCCTTTTCAAATTGCTTGAAAACCTCAGGGTTAAGTGCCTCACCTGCTGTTGTAGCGTGTTTTATTGATGATAAATCATACTGTGAAATATCCTGCTTGATAAGCATACGGTACATTGTAGGTGGTGCACAGAATGTTGTAATATTGTGTTTTGCAAACATAGGCAGAATCTTTGATGCATCAAAGCGTTCAAAGTCATAAACGAAAACTCCGCCTTCACAAAGCCATTGACCGTAAAGCTTACCCCAGAGTGGTTTACCCCAACCTGTTTCAGAAATCGTGAAGTGAATACCATCACGCTGAACACAATGCCAATACTTGGCTGTAATGAAATGACCAAGGGGGTATTTGTGGCTATGTGTTGCAATTTTAGGATAGCCTGTTGTACCTGATGTAAAGAACATAATCATTGGGTCATCACCACAAGCGCTGTCCTCATCACGGACAAACCTACGTGAGAAAAGACCAAACTCTTCATCAAAATTGTGCCAACCATCTTTAGCACCGTTACAAACAATTTTTGTTTTAAGTGTGGGGCAATTTTTCTGTGCCTCATCAATATAATCAGTTACCTTGCCATCTGCTGTAACAACAACCGCACTTACGCCTGCAGCATTAAAGCGATACTCATAATCGTGTGTTACAAGCTGATTTGTTGCAGGGATTGCAATTGCACCCAATTTATGAAGACCAAGAATAGCAAACCAGAACTGATAATGTCTTTTGAGAACAAGAAGAACTCTGTCGCCCTTTTTAATACCAAGTGATTTGAAATAGTTTGCCGCCTGAGATGAATACTCTTTAATCTCTTTAAAAGTAAACTTGCGTTCTGTCAAATCGTTTGAGATATGAAGCATAGCAAGCTTATCAGGATAATTTCTGCCGATTTCATCAACAATATCAAAGGCAAAGTTAAATTTGTCTTCATTGTGGAAGTCGATACCGTTACACACACCATTTTCATCAACAGTTGTAGTGATAAACTTGTCACAAATAAGCTTTTCTTCTTTAGGTGCTCTGCCTACGTTTACGCTACTCATATGTGAATCGGCAAGCTTTTCATCCTCTGCCATAATCATAGCAAGGAAAAGGCAATCCTCACCATCAACGGCAATCATACCGTGAGGAATTGAGCTCTTATAGAAGATACTGTCACCCTCGTGAAGAATCTCAATATGGTCACCAATCTGAATTTTGAGAGTACCCTTAATAACAAGGTCAAACTCCTGACCCGAATGAGTTGCAACCTCAATAGGCTTTGTCTGAAGCTCGGGTGAATATTCATATTTAACCCAATAAGGGTTAGCAAGCTTATTTTTAAATTTCGGTGCAAGGTTCTGTATAAGAATACCTTCTTCGTTAGCGGTGGTTTGCCCTTTACCGCGACGAGTAACGTTGTATGTTGTAAGCTTTGCGCTCTGACCCTCGAGGAGCTCTGTAAGCTCAACACCAAATGCGAGTGCACACTTATGAACGAATGAGAAAGGCATATCATCCCTGCCCTCTTCATAGGCAAGATACTCATCAAGAGAAACCCCTGTTTTTTCAGCCATATCACCTGTGCTGAAGCCGTAAATATCCCTCAGCTCAGCAATACGCTCTGCAACCTCAACTAATTTGTTTGATAATGAATTGTTCACTTTTTCTTCCACCTTTCGTAGATGCAATAGTTACAATCAAAAAACACAAATAAAAAGCGCCCCAAAACGAAACAAAAGTTTCACTTTGAGACGAATACTAAATATATCCGCGGTACCACTCAAATTGCAATATACATTGCCACTTAAGGTCTATCAACCCGTTGCACTAACGCAGCATTCTCGGAAGGAGCTTAATAGAAAAATCGTTCAGCCCTTCGGCTCGGAAGGGATAGGCTTTTGAAAAAATCGAACTATCGGCTCACAGCAACCGCCGACTCTCTGAAAGTTGAAAATTTCTGCCGTCTTCGTCACAGCTTTTATTTGTGATATTTTCAATTTACAGAAAGATTAGCACAAATGCTTTTATCTGTCAATAGTTTTGAAAGAAAAAAATTAATGTTTTTTTACTAAAAACCACACTTAATTTCGCATTCAATTTAACCACACCGTCATTATATATTTAATGTAATAATAAAATATTTTAAATAAAAAATGCTTTTTGCTCTTGACTTTTCTGTTTCAAAGTAGTAGAATACAAAAAATTCAATATTAAAGCGTTGACGAAGAATGAGCAGGACGATTATATTCAGAGAGTCGGTGGCTGGTGCGAACCGATATATATAGAGCTTGTTTCTCTCCCTTCTGAGCCGGAAACCTGAAGTGAAAATGTGTAGGGTGCCCCGTGTTTGCTACGTAAGTGCATAGAAGTTGTCAGACTTCGATAAGGTGGCAGATTTAATCTGCAATTTGAGTGGTACCGCGAGTGTTAAGTTATTTACACCCGTCTCAAAGCAACAACGCGCTTTGAGGCGGGTTTTCGTTTTCTCACCCAAAGCAGTAACAATTCATCGGACAACGATTATCAAATGATCAACGTGAAAATCGAAAAGGAGTTTTCAAAATGAAAGAAATTAAAATTTCAGACATCACACTTAAGAAGATTTCAGAGGATAGAGAAGTATCATTACTTTTCCGTGAAAAGTCAGCTATCGCAAACTGTGCTGATAAAATCGGTGCAGAGGTTATTGAAATACCTGCTGTAAAATCTGCCCGTGAGGATAAAATAATTTATAAAACAATTGCACAGAACGTGCAGAACGCTGTTTTTGCAATCCCCGTTGGTTTCAGCAGCGACGATATTGCTGTTGCATGGGAGTGCGTAAAGGATGCTACAAGCCCTCGCCTTCAGGTTGAAGTTCCCGTATCCACTATTCAGATGGAATACACATACCACGTAAAGCAGGCAAAAATGCTTGAAAAAATTGCAGAGCTTACAAAGGCAGCAAAGGCTTTATGTGATGATGTTGAATTTTCAGCACTTGATGCAACAAGAGCTGATGAAGACTTCCTTATTACCGCAGTAAAGGAAGCTGAGGCAAACGGTGCAGGTATTGTTACAATCTGTGACGATGCAGGCGTCTCAACACCTGATGATATTGCAGCGTTGGTTGCAAAGGTTAAAGCTGCAGTAAGCATCCCTGTTTATGTACAGGTATCTGACCGCATCAATATGGCGGTTGCATCAGCATTCGCAGCAATCAAGAGCGGTGCTGATGGTCTTAAATGTGCAATGGCTGGTAAAAACGTGCTTGTAACAGGTGAAATCTCTGACGCAATCAATGCTTGCGGTGCACAGATTGATGCTGAAATCAAGCTTAACAACACAAAAATCCACTCAAGTATTGATGATATGCTTTCAAGCATTAACCACGATGATTACGAAAATGAAAAAACAATAAGCGAAGGTAAAAAAATCCTTATTGATTCTGATTCTACTATTGCGCAGGTTGCACAGGCTGCAAGTGTATTAGGCTATGACCTTTCAGATACAGATATCGGCAACGTACACAAGGTTATTAAGCAGATTTGTGAAAAGAAGGGCGCTGTAGGATACAAAGAGTTTGAGGCCATTATCGCAAGCTCAGCAATGCAGGCTCCCTCAACCTACCACTTTGAAACATATACAACCACAAGCAGCAATATGTCAAGCTCTATGTCACAGGTTACCTTAAAATGCAACGATGAAATAATTTGCGGAGTAAGTAACGGCGATGGTCCTATCGATTCTGTTTTCCGCGCAATAGAACAGTGTATCGGTCACCACTATGAGCTTGATGATTTTCAGGTTCAGTCTGTAACAAAGGGTAAAGAAGCTTTAGGCTCTGCACTTGTAAGGCTCCGTAATAATGGTAAGCTTTATTCAGGTAACGGTACTTCTACTGACATTGTTGCCGCAAGTATAAGAGCATATATTAATGCATTAAACAAAATCGTATTTGAGGAGGCATAATATGAAAATTGTATTTTCGACCAAAAACGTGAGTCGTGCCTCTTTCCTTGATACCTGTCGTTTTGCATTCGACTATGGTTTTGAGGGCTTTGAAATTTACGATGCTATAAAAGAAAGAAGCGCACATCACGATAGTATTTTAAGGCGTGAACGTATTGCTGATGCCAAAAGAAAGCTTGTTAACAGGAACCTTTCTGTTTCAGCACTCCGTATGCCTACCCCTATTGAGAGTGAAGAAACCACCGCTCAGCTTATTGAAAAATACGTTAATATGGCTGCAGCGTCAGGCATCGAAAACGTTATTGTCCGCACAGAGGAAAACGTGCCCTATGATGTGTTAGACGAAAAAATGAGTGCCGCTATCAAGAGCGCTGAAGTAGCTGACGTTAACATTTTGTTTGAAACAGTTGGTTACCTTGCAAGGACTGAAAATGTAATCGGTATTATTAACCACTTTGCATCTGCGGCTATAGGTGCTTCATGGAACGTGCGTGGCACATACTTTGATGCAGGTGAAACCGCAGAAACAACAATAAAAAACCTTGGTGCATATATTAAATACGTACGCCTTGGCGATATGAAGGACGGAAAGACCGTTTTAATTGGCGAGGGTGATTTAGAGGTTGAAAAATTATTAAACTCTCTTTCATCACTTAATTACGAAGGCTTTATCTGTGCTGCATGGAATGAAGAAATCAGCGATGCAGATATTGTGCTTACACACTTTACAAACTACATTTCTGCCCTTAATCGCGAGAAGAAGTCTTATGACCACGCTCACTATAATCGTGACAAAACAGGTACTTTTGTATGGAAAAAGTACGATGTTATTGACGCAACATTTTCTGATGTGCTTGATACAATGGCAGAAAACTACCCTGACCAGTATGCATTCAAGTACCCCACCCTTGATTACACAAGGACTTATGAGCAATTCCGTCGTGACGTTGATGAATGTGCTGCTGCTTTGATTTCACTTGGCGTAAAGGCCGGTGACCACGTAGCAATCTGGGCAACCAACGTTCCACAATGGTTTGTTACCTTCTGGGCAACAACAAAAATCGGTGCAGTTCTTGTTACGGTTAACACAGCCTATAAGATTCATGAAATTGAATATTTGCTTAAGCAGTCAGACACCCATACATTGGTTATGATTGAGTATTGCAAAGATATTAATTATAAAGAAATTATCGAGGAGCTTTGCCCCGAGCTCAAAAACCTTGAGCCCGGTTCACCCTTATACTCAAAGAACCTCCCCTTCCTTCGCAACGTTGTAACTGTTGGGTTTGATATGGATGGTTGCCTTACATGGGAGCAGATGTTATCACGTTCAGCACTTATCCCCCGTGAGGAAGTACGCAGACGCGCTTCGCTTGTAAAACCTGATGACGTATGTAATATGCAGTACACTTCAGGTACAACAGGCTTCCCCAAGGGTGTTATGCTTACACACCGCAATATCGTAAACAACGGTAAGACGATCGGTGACAGAATGGATTTATCTACTGCTGACCGTATGATGATTCAGGTGCCTATGTTCCATTGTTTCGGCATGGTGCTTTCAATGACATCTATGATGACTCATGGTGGTACACTTTACCCCATCCCCTATTTCTCACCAAAATCTTCGCTTGCTTGTGTAAACGATGAGCGTATCACCTGCTTCAATGGTGTGCCCACAATGTTTATTGCAATGTTTAACCACCCTGATTTTGCAAAGACCGATTTCTCATATATGCGAGCAGGCATTATGGCAGGTGCTAACTGCCCTGCTGACCTTATGCGCCGTGCATCTGTAGAAATGAATATGCGTGAAATAATTTCAGTTTACGGTCAGACAGAGGCAGCGCCCGGTTGTACTATGGGTGAAGTAAACGAAGACCTTGACCACCGCGTTGGAACCGTTGGTAGCGCATTCCCCGGTGTTGAATGCAAAATTATTGACCCCGAAACAGGTAACGAGCTCCCCGATGGTAAGAGTGGTGAATTTGTTGCACGTGGCTTTAATATTATGAAGGGCTATTACAAGATGCCCGAAGCAACTGCACAGGCTATTGACAGCGAGGGTTGGCTCCATTCGGGTGATATTTGTATGAGAACACCTGACGGATATTTCAAGGTTACAGGCCGACTTAAGGATATGATTATACGTGGCGGTGAAAACCTTTACCCACGCGAGATTGAAGAATTTTACCTCACAAACCCCAAGGTACGTGACGTTCAGGTTGTTGGTGTTCCCGACGAAAGATATGGTGAGGAATGCTGTGCTTGGATTATTTTACACAAGGGTGAAAAAGCCGACGAAAACGAAATGAAGGAATACGGCTATGCATCAATTGCAAGGCACAAGGTTCCAAAATACTTCTTATTCGTTGATGAATTCCCCATGAACGCTGCAGGTAAAATCCTTAAATACAAAATGCGCGAAAATTCAATTGAGATTTTCGATTTGAAGAAGAATTAAGTCTTAGAAAACTTAATGTAATACAATAAAGCTGTTGGTGGTCCAACTCTCTGGTTTAAGAGAGTTGGACCGCCTTACATTTATTTCATTATAAAAACCAAGTATCAAACGAGAAAACAATTAACTGTTTCATATTAAGTCTGACGGGTTCCCTCGCATTTTAACAAAGCTATGCGCTAAATATAATGATTTAAGGCTATTAAATCCCTAATTTACACTCCCTAATGTTTTATGCTTTTTTTAACATTGTTATATTTAGTTAATAACTAATGGAAACTTCGTTTCCACGATGCTAAAGCATCGGGAACTCTCCACCACCCGACAAGCCTTATTTTCACACACAAGTAATCACACGCCTAAACATTAAAACCAAGCATCAACTTAACAAAAAGGTGGTCCCCCTCTCTTAAACCAGAGAGGTAGACCACACATTAAGTTTATCAGGTTTTTTACGGCACTCTTGTCATAATGCCCCTGTTCTGTGCATAGGTTTGTGCATCTGAACCATCAGGAGTAATAATAGTAAGCTTACCATAATCACAACCATTAAAAATATCCTGACCTAAACCTTCGGCAGCAACACTTTCAGGAATGTTAACCGATGAAAGCGCCTTACAATTAGTAAAGCAGTATGCACCGATTTTTTCTGAGCCGCTGGTAAAGAAAACTAATGAAAGCGCTGTGCAATTACCAAACGCTGACATACCAACCTTGACAGCAGGAAGGTGAATTGATGAAAGACTGGGGCAATTCTGGAAAGCAAAATCACCGATTGTAACCTTTGCTTTTGCATCAACAAATGAAACTGTTCCTAAATACGCACAATTTTCAAATGCATGTTCACCAATATATGTTACACAAGCAGGAATATAAACCATTTTAATGGAGCTGTTTGCAAAGCACGCATCACCAATAGCTGTTACATTTACGCCATTAATTTTTTGAGGTATTGTAACAAAGTTATCAGAGCCATTGTACTTTGTAAGCACACCGTTTGAGTTAACCTCAAATTCGCTGAAGCCTAGATTATCATTCGGCTGTGTGGTTATCGCAGGTTTCGTAGTTTCTTCATCTTCAACCCAACCGCCATCATCTATTCCATCATCTGTTGTTAAAGTAAACATTGTTTCAGTTGCTTGTATTGTTGGTAGAGCAATAATATTTCCAACACTCTCATTTTCACCAACAAACTTTATAAGCAAACCTTGCTCAAAATCACTTATATAACCACCTGAAACGGCGCGGACTGTATATTTGTAATATTTATTTTTAACAACCTTTGTGTCAACATAAGAAGTGCCTGTTACAGTTGCAAGGAGCTTCCAGCTTTCCCCTGCACCACGTCGGTACACTCTGTAGCCTGTTGCACCATACACACCAAACCACTGCACTTTAACACTATTAGTTGAGCTTAATAGGTTTGTAAGCTGTGGTGTTGCCACAAACTTAATCAAAGAGCCTGCATTAAAGTAGCTATATGTATTACCGCTTGTTGCCCTTACTGTATATTTATAATAGGTGTTTGAATTAGCGCTTGAATCGATAAAGTTATTTGTATTAACTGCACCAAGATACTTCCAAGAGCTTTCACCTGCTGCTCTACGGTACACTCTATATCCGGTTGCGCCTGCAACCTTATTCCAGGTAACCTTAACACCAAAAACATTGTTAGCAGTTTTTATTGACCCGGGATCAGATAATCGTTTAAGATACAAACCATTTTCAAAATCACTGTATCTGCCATTAACAACAGACCTTACGGTGTACCTGTAATAATTGCCACTTACTGTTTTAGTATCTGTATAATATAAGCTTTTAGTTGTGCCAAGGTATGTCCAATAATTTTCACCTGCACCTCTGCGATACACTCTGTAGCCGACAGAATCAGATACTGCATTCCATTTTATATAAAGACCTGACGATGCGTTTGAAATACCCGTAAGGTGTGGTGTTGTAGAGTTTGCAGCTTTTACTACTACATTTACATTGTTTTTTGCAATACCATTTTCAGAAGTAGCCACAAATACACCTAAAACCATAACAACAGTTAAAACCAAACTAACAATTCGTTTCATAGTGTCAACTCCTTTAATCATATTACAAGAAATAAATTGTGATAGCTCGTCTGCCCCATTGTCTGCACTGTTCCTTAGTGTTCATATGGAGGTCAACGGTATTATCAACGCTGTATATAAATCCACCAGTATCTGCCGCTATACAATAGCCGTAAATATATTTACCATCAGCCGAGGTGATAAACATTTCGGTACCATAAGGTATCTCTTTAGGGTCAACGGCAATATAGCCTGTTTTAGGTTTAACGCCTGTAGATGTTTTGCCGCCTAACTCAGAATATGCGGTTGCCTTTGCACTTCGTTTGCTTTTATAGTTAACGGGCAAGCCGTTACTGTCGAGCTTTATATCTGATGGAACTCTAAGCTCACTGATAGGTGTACCCTCGGGCAACTCTTTTGAATATGATTCAACACATATAAAGCCTTTTTGATGTGCGTAGTTATCAGCACATGAGCCTGTTTTACCAATAATAAAAAGCTTTTTGCTACAGCCCTTGAATGCGCTATCATTAATTGAGGTTACGCTTTCAGGTATTGTGGCAAATGTAAGCGAGGTACAATTTGCAAATGCACGTTCACCTATGCTTTTTACACCGTTTGGTATTACCACTTTATTCAAGCTACAATTAGCAAATACACCCTCACCGATACCGTTTACTTTAACACCACCGATTTCAGCAGGGATTGTAACATCACCACAAACACCAAGATGATTTGTGATTATACCCTTTGAATCTATACCGTAATAAACAGTTGGTGTTGAACCTGTGTATATATTACCCTTACCTGAAACTGTTGCGTTTTTGCCGGTAAAGTTAATAAGTAAGCCATTAACATCATAGTTACTTAAATATGAGCCTGAAACCGCACGGACAGTATATCTGTAATACTTATTTTTAGTAATGGCATCATCAACGTAGGTTAAGCCCTTTACTGTATCAATAAGCTTCCAGGTTTCACCTGCGGCTCGGCGATAAACTCTGTAATCGGTTGCTCCCTGTACACCTGCCCAATAAATGGTTACTGTATTAGGTGAGCTCATCAGCTTTACCATCCCTGGTGTTGCAATACGTTTGATAAGTGAGCCACCGTTATAATAGCTATACGTATTGCCGGAAATTGCTCTTATTGTGTATTTGTAATAGCCTTTTTCGTTTACATTAAAATCTGTAAAGCTGTTGCAATCAACTGTGCAAAGGTATTTCCACGCCTTTTCACCCGCTGCTCTGCGGTAAACCCTATAGCCCAATGCACCTACGACCTTATTCCAGGTAACTGATATACCGTTATTTACATTACTTGCATTTATTGAAGAGGGGTTTGACAAACGCTTAATATACAAACCACTTTCATACTTACTATATGCACCCTTAACAACAGACCTTACGGTGTACCTGTAATAATTACCGCTGTCTGCACTTGTATCTGTAAAAAAGGGATTAATGGTGTTTGTAATAAAAGTCCAATAGGGCTCACCTGCTGCTCTGCGGTAAACTCTGTAAAAAGCAGCACCGGGTACTGCATTCCATTTAATATAAATACCTGAAGTAGCGTTTGAAATGCTAACAAGGTGCGGTGTTGTGTTTACAACAGCACGGGATTTGTTATTTGTATTATCTGTTTGGTTTGCTTCGGTAGTTATTTCAGGTTGTGTAGTAATTTCTACATCTGTAGTTTCCTCTACACTTGTAGTTTCCGCCACACTTGTAGTTTCCTCTACACTTGTAGTTTCATCTACACTTGTAGTTGAAGTTACGTTAACTTCCTCTGCTTTTACTGTTTCGGGGGTTAGCACAAATATACCGAAAACCAATACAACTGTTAAAGCCAGACTGATCAGACGTTTCATAGTGCGCTCTCCTTTACACATTATTGCTACTTATAATACTATAAAATAAGAGAAATGTCAAAATTTACCAACTCACCCTAAAATATTGACCAAAAACGAAACGTTATTATTGGTACACTTCAACAAAGCAATTGATAGGTAAATCAATTGTTTTTTAAACACAATTATGCTAAAATTGAAGTATATCAACACCAAGGAGGTACCTGAATGAGTAAAGATGAAAAAACATCACTTGTTGATAAAGGTAAGTGGTTTTTTAACGAAGTAAAAGACCATTGGAGTACTCCTGCTGAGGGTAAATACGTACCCTACAAGGAGTATAAGGATGTAATTATAGGTGTTGGTGCTAACTATACCGGCTCAAAAACCCTTGAATATATCGGTTTTTGGTCAAGCTGTTTTCTTATTATGCACCACTATAAGCTACCATATCTTACATTCTCGGTTATCGGGCTTCTTAATATGCCTCTTGGCTATATTTCTGCCCTTATATGGTGGTATGTGTGCGATAACTTAGGCTTTTTACCTAAAAAGACCGAAAAGAAGGTTTATCTTGTTTATGGTCTTATGATGGCATTTGGTATATCCACTATACTGTTTGATTACTCTATGCTATTTGACCAATCAAGCAGGTTTATCACAATGCTGAATAGCTTTGAGGGTATGAATGCAACCGCCTGCTTTAAAACCTTTGGTACACACTTCCTATATACAGGTTGGGTTGGCGCACGTAATATTTTCTGGCGTAAAAAGCTTTTGCCGAAATACGGCAGATACAAATACAGCCTTTATTGTGACGTTATCCCGAAATGTGTAATGGTTATACTTATCGGTTGGCTTCCCGTATATAATATCGCAGACGTTGCTACACGTGTATGGGTTGCAAACCTTTTATTTGCTACATATAACGTATTCGGCTTTGGTAACGTACTTGAGGAATGCTCAAAGAGAATCAGCCCCAACCTTCAGGAAAGAATTCTTATACGTAGCTACCCTGTTAAGCTCTCACATATTTTTAACTCTATTCTTGCAATTATTCTGCCTGCAATTGTTGGTTCACTCCGTTATGAATGGGCAGATATCAACTTCTACAGATGGGTTATCCCCGTAACATTCTGTATTTCTGCAGGCTTTACAATGTTCCTTGCCGGCAGAATCAAAGAAAGAATCCCCCAGCCACCTATTGAGAAAAAGGTGCAGATTAAATTCTGGGACGGTATGCTTGGTGTTCTTAAAAACAAATACCTGCTTATAAACACAGTTGTAGGTCTTATTGACTCCTTGGGTAACGGTATGCTGCCATTTGCAACCATACTTTACTTCTACACATTCCGCCTGAGTGGTCTACCCTACTCACTTCTTGTGGCGCTTATTTCATTTGCAGGTACACCACCTGATTTACTTTCACCCTTCTTCTTAAAGAGGTTTTCATACAAGCAGATAATGGTTTTCTATCAGCTTAGCCGCGCAATCGGTAATGCTGTTATAGCTGTTGCAATGTGGACACTTGGTGACAACCTTGCACTTTGCGGTACAATCTGCGTTGTTGTACTCTTCTTTATGGAGATGACAAAAACCGTACCTACAACCGCAGGTCACGATATGGGTGTACGTATCAACGACTATCAGATGTACCTTTCAGGTGAACGTCTTGAAAGCTTTGCAGGTATATTTGGTTGGTTTACAGGACCCATAACAAGCTTTGTAGGTCTTATTATCCCCATATTCCTTTTAAGATACGGCTTTAACAGTAACTGGGAAATTCTTTTCTTTGATGGTTCAAGAAGAAATATTGTTGTTGTGCCGATTATTGTTGACGCTATCGGCTTCTTCCTTATGACTATCCCCTATTTATTCTGGGATTACGACAACAAAAAACAGAATATGGTTATGGAAGTGCTTAAACGCCGTGCTGAGGTTACTGAAAAGAAAGCACAAGAAGAGGGCGTTTCCGTTTCCGGCGGATACAAAGGCTAAGGAGGTGGAAGGTATGAGCAAAAAAGAAAAAAAGAAGAATAAGGCTAACGATTGGGGCGCAGACGTTGAGCTTGATATACCCGAAGATGAAATATGGACTTATCAGGTACCAGGTCTTGCCGCACCACACATTAACAAGCCTTATAAATACTATAATTTAAAGAAAGCTTTATTTGTTATAGTAATTATTGTTGCGGTATCACTTTCCATCTATTTTAGTGTGCTTGCTTTACAAAACGATACCTTTGACTATACAGAAACAGCAAATGGTATTGAGTTTTCAAAATTCAGTAACACAGGTTACCTTACTGAATTAGAGATAGACTACGTTGCCGATATTGAATATATCCCCGGCAACAATGACCCTGCAACAAACTTCAAGGTTGTTAAGGATACCTCGAAGCCTATTAAATCTATAAGACAGTTCACACTTAACTGCGACGATAAAATTAAAACAATCACTATCGGTGCAAACGTTGAGTATGTGGATGCAAAAGCTTTTTACTCATGTTGGGCGTTGCAGAATATTGAGGTTGATGAAAACAATCCTAATTACTGTGACGTTGACGGTGTACTTTACAACAAGGATAAAACAGAAATACTTTGTTACCCCTGTGACCACGATGAATATCTAAGACAGAAGTATGGCTACGAAGCCGAGCTTTACAGAGATGATGTTACACCCGAATATGAACGTGATATTCAGATTTACGTTGTACCATCTACTGTTACAAAAATCGGTGAAATGTGCTTTAACTACGCAAATCTGAGAAAGATTTATCTGCCCGAGGGTTTAAAAACAATTGAAACGCTTGCCATATTCAAATTACACGAGCGAGTTGATGAATGGAGCACCCACCCATCACTTGAAAACGTGTATACATATACCGCAAAAAATATAGCCGACCCACACTTTACAGATGAAAAAGCGCTTGGTAACGTTTATATTTCACTCCCCGAGGGGCTTGAGTTTATCGGTTCAGATGCTTTCAGCTATAATCAGAATTTAAGCTACGTTTACATTCCTGAAAGCGTAAAGCACATCGGTCACCACGCTTTCTGGGATACAGTTTATAAAGAAGATGGTAACCTTAAGGGTGTTACGGTTATGAACGTGGCTGTATCTGAAGAAGCTTTCAATAAGCTCGAGGTCGGCGACAACTGGATTCCACAGTATGACTATATGCTGTTCAAGAAGAACATTGATATTGTATATGGTTGCGAGAGAGAATGACGAAAAGCAAAATGCAGAATTAAAGGAACGCTAACGCGTTGATTATAACAAAACCCACTATAGAAATCTTAACCGTTCTATAGTGGGTTTAATATTTATGCTATATTTAAAAGAAACACTGTTATCATTTGTCTGTTGAAATACTCTACACCGTCATCGGGTCTGAAATACGTTCTTATAACACCCTCAGGAGAAACTACAACAAATTCATTTGTTGCCTGCAGATAGTAGCAATCGTCACCATCCTCTGCCTCAAGCTTATGTAATGCAGTAGAATTTTTTATGACGTTATTTGCGCCCTGCAAATATTCCTCCTTGGTTTTATAACCGAATTCGTGGCCGTGCTTTTGAAAATGCTCAACAAGAGCATCATTATCAGCAAACATATATTCAAACTGCTGTTGCTCATTGTTAACAGGTGTTTCATCGTAAAATCCGGGATTGGCAAAATCACCGAATTTTGTGGTTATAAGGCCAACTGCAATTAAAACAACAAATGCAACTATATAATGGATTGATGATGCTTTGCCTTTGCTTTTTTTGTGATACTGTCTGTTGGTCTCTGCATCAACAGGAATTGGTTTGCGTTGCTGCAGAGTATCATTATTCTTGTTTGCCTTCATTTTCTTGTTCGCGTCGCGACAAGCCTTACAACGCTTTGGCAAAGATAATTTTTTACCTTTATAAAAAGCGATTTCTGAATCTGTAAGTATAAATTTTTCACCGCATTGAACACATTTACGCTCCATTATCAGACCTTCTTTTTAAACAGATTTTCTACAGGTAATTGAGCAAGTATAATTGCCACAAAAACAAGCACACAACCAAGAATTTCATTACTACTGAGTCTTTCACCAAACACTGCACCTGCAAGAGCAGCAAAAACAGATTCAAGACTCATTATAAGACTTGCAACCGTAGGGTTAAGATTTTTTTGTGCAACAATCTGCAAGGTAAAAGCAATACCAGAAGAAAGCACACCTGCATAAAAGATTGAAAACCATGCATTACCAATAGCAACTGGGTCAACCTCTTCAAAAAGAAACATACATACGGCAGAAATCACTGCAACAACAAAGAATTGAACAAGTGAAAGGCGGACACCATCAACTGTCTGCACATAGTGGTCGACAATCATAATCTGCACCGAAAAAAGGAATGCACAGGCTATAAGGAATAAATCACCAATGTTGATTGAGCCTGCCTC
This sequence comes from Acutalibacteraceae bacterium, assembly GCA_045629785.1. GTDB lineage: Bacteria > Bacillota > Clostridia > Oscillospirales > Acutalibacteraceae > DTU089. The sequence goes on from JAZQRX010000029.1 coordinate 84,890, forward strand.
TGTAACACACAAAAAGTACATACCACAGGTGGCAATAACTATACAAAGCCATAAAACAGGCTTTACCTTACGTTTAAATAACAAGCCGAGAATTGGCACCATTAAAATATAAAGTGTTGTTAAAAAGCCTGATTTACCAACACCGGAAAGCATTATGCCGTACTGTTGTGTAGCAGATGCTGCACATACAGTCGCACCACAAAGCAAACCACCTACAACAAGGCGTTTTGATATGAATTTTTTATTCTCGCCATGCTCCCCCTCGCCTATTTGTTTGCGATTCTTTTTAAAAATAAAGAACGAAACAGGTGTGAGGAAAACAACCGCAAGGCAAGACCTGAGGCACAAAAAGGTAAAATTGCCCATTTGCTCAAGGCCTTTGCTCTGAGCAACAAAGGCAGTACCCCATATAAAAGCCGCAATCATCAAAAGGAATGAGGCAGCCAATGATTTTGTTCGCTTAATTTTTTCTTCCATAATCACTACTCCGATTTTATAACAAGAGGTATTTTATCACAAGGTTTTGTTTTTAGCAATATAATAAATAAATTATACGTTCACAAAATAATAGTGAGTATATTCACCCAAAATATACTCACTAAAGATTAATGAAATTCAATTTTTGATGTCGTTATAGCACATTCTTATAAGCTTTAACTTCAACACTCAAAATTATAACTCTTAAAGGTTTTCTCGTACTAATTTTGCTCTTAGCTTGTCCCTTTCAATTCGGTCAAGGGGTCTGTCAACAGAAAGTGAGATTGTAGCAGGTTGCATATGAATCATAAGAGCTTCAATCTGTGCACAATCCATATTTATAATACCCTTAACCGCACCAAGGCGGACTAATGAAATTAAATCCATAAACTCATTTGTATCAATAAGACGAGCATATTTAAGCACACCATAGGCACGATAAATTCTGTCCTCAGTAACAGCCGCTTTAAACATCTCGTCACGTGCAGAGCGCTCTTGTGCGGCAATCTGAAGGGCAATTGACTTTAAATTTTCAATGGCTGCACGCTCTGATATACCAAGAGTTATAGTATTACTAAGGCGGAACAAATCACCCTTTGCAGCGGCACCCTCACCATAAGAGCCCCTGAGTGAAAGCCCAAGCTTTGATACAGTTGTTATAAGCTTTGTTATTTGTGATGTAGAAACAAGAGCAGGTAAATGAAGCACAACAGATGCTTTCATACCTGTACCTAATGCAGTTGGGTCCTGTGTAAGATAGCCAAGTCTGTCATCAAAGGCAAAATCAAGCTTTGATGAAAGCTCCTTTTCAATTGCAGATGCAGTTCGATAAGCCTCATCAAGGGCAAAGCCTGCATACATAACCTGCAAACGTATATGGTCCTCTTCATTAAGCATTACGCTTACAGACTCATCATCAGTAAGTAACAAGGCTCTGCCATCACGGGATGATGCAAATTCGGGGCTTACAAGGTGCCTTTCGGCAAGTGAAACAACCTCCGCTTGTGACAGAGTTTTCATTTCAGCATAATTAAAGGTATAACCCTCAACTGTATCTGCAGCATTTTTAATGATAGCGTTAACCTTAAGCTTTTCAGGCAGATTAAGCCTTGCCGGGAATGGGCAGGTTTTAAGGTTACGGGCAAGGTGGATACTTGTGTTGATAACAACGTCATTCTGTGCACCTGTGCCAAGATACCATTTTGCACTCATTAAAGCTCGCCCCCTTCACTTATAATTTCATTAATTTTATCGCGAAGAGTCGCAGCAAGTTCAAAATCCTGACGTTCAACCGCCTCATTAAGAGCTACCTTTAGTTCTTGTAGGGTCAAAGTTTTTGTTTTAACACTACCATTCTGTGGTTTAGAGCCCATATAAGCAGTTTTGCCATGAATCTTATTAAGTGATGGCAAAAGCCTGTCATAAAAGACAGCATAACATTCGGCACAACCCATTTTGCCATCCTCAGCAATTTCTTCAAAGCTTTTGCCACAGGCAGGGCAACGCATACTACTACCAGAGCCAACCTCACCCGAGGAAAGCAACTCACCAAGCAAATGACCAAAGCCAAGACCGAAGCCCGAAAAAGCCTCACCATAACCGAGTGAACGGGCACAATCAGAGCAAAGGTGCACCTCTGCCGCGCTACCATTAATTATGCGCTTCATATGAAGTGTGGCATCATTCTTATTACAATTCTGACAAATCATTATTTTCACCTCGCGAGGGACAATTACTGATTATATTATACGACAAACGGTTTAACAATTCAAGAACAGTATTTATAGTTTACAAATAATATCTGTCTGTTTCGCCAAATTCATCCTCGTAAATAAATTCATCGGAATACTCAAAATCCAAATCATCATCGGTGTAATCATCGTAATCTCGGGGACTCCCCTTTTTATATTTATCATAATCAAATGAAAAACTCATTCCATCAACCCTTTCATATATTCACTACAAATAGTCTGTTCGCAAAAAATATTTATATTCAGCGTAACAAAAATTTATCAATTACATATTATGCAGTGAAAGGGGGTTTAAGAATGGGTTGCTTGTTTAACGGCGGTAATAATTGTTCTTGGATTATTATCCTTATAATCATCTTGTTAGTTTGCTGCAATCAGGGTAACAACGGTTGCGCAAGAGAAGTAAATGACTGCGGTTGCGGCTGTGGCTGCTGCTAAATAAATTCAAAAAAACGGTCTGCTGTAATAACAGCAGACCGTATTTATTTACCCGAATATTACCGAAATAGCAACTGCGCCTACACTAAGCACCATAATACCTGCAAGTATAAAGCAGACTACCCTTTTTGTTTTTTCACTAAACATTATTCAATACCTAAAAGAGTTTTTACGCTTTCAGAAATAACTGAAAGTTTATTCTCTGCTTCCTCTCTTGATGATGCTTTTGCAGTAATATAAATTTTAATTTTAGGCTCGGTGCCTGAAGGTCTTACAATAACTGCATCGCCACTTTCCATTCTGTATGAAAGCACGTTTGATTTGGGAAGACCGGTTTCACCATCTGTGGTGATACCTGCCTTATAGTCACCTACCCAGTTAACCTTACTACCGTTGATTTCCTTAGGTGGGTTATTGCGAAGCTCATCCATCATATCAGCCATTTTCTGCATACCTGCAGCACCCTCAAAGGCATAGTTATCAAGCTGATTAAAGAAATAGCCATACTTTTCATAAACGTTGTTCATAAATTGCCACAAGGTGATACCCTGTGTTTTGTAGTATGCAGCCATTTCACAGATGATCATAGCAGCGTTAACGCCATCCTTATCACGGGCGTGAATGCCTGTAAGGTAGCCGTAGCTTTCCTCAAGGCCAAGAACATATCTGCCTTCTTCGCCTTGTGCCTCAAGCTCTGTAATACATTCACCGATGTACTTAAAGCCTGTAAGAAGGTCACGCATATCTGCGCCATACTCTTTACAGATAGCTGAAATAAGGGGTGTTGTAACAATAGTTTTAACAATAACGGGGTTTTCAGGGAGTTTGCCCTGCTCTTTAAGCTGTGAAAGAAGGTATTGGCAAAGCATTGCGCCAACCTCGTTACCTGTCATAAGCTTATATTCGCCATTATCACGTACGGCAATACCAACACGGTCACAGTCGGGGTCTGTTGCAATCATAATATCTGCAGGGAATTCCTCTGTCATAGCAAGACCTTCCTCGAAAACCTGACGGATTTCAGGGTTAGGATAAGGACAAGTGGGGAAGTTGCCGTCGGGCTTTTCCTGTGATTTTACAACCTGAAGCTCCTGAACACCTAACTTTTTAAGCACACGGCGTACGGGCTTGTTACCTGTACCGTTAAGGGGTGTGTAAAGAACTTTAAGACCTGATTTTTTTACTGCGTCTTTATTAACTGCGCAATCAAGCACACACTCAATAAACTCATCTTTAAGCCAATCCTCGATATAATCAACCATATCGTTTGCAAGAGCATCTTCAAATGACATACGCTTAACGCCGTCAAACATATCAACACTCTTCATATAGCTATAAATTTTTGCAGCAGCTTCATCAGTAATCTGATAACCTGTGGGGTCATAACACTTGTAACCATTGTACTTTGAGGGGTTATGACTTGCAGTAATTACGATACCTGATGAACAATGAAGTCTGCGTACTGCAAACGAAAGCATAGGTGTAGGCATAAGCTCAGGGAAAAGATAAACCTTAACACCATTTGCAGCAAGTACACAAGCAGCGCTTTCTGCAAACATATCTGACTTGATACGTGAGTCATAAGCGATGGCAACTGTAGGCTCTGAGAAGGTTTCATTAAGATAATCTGCAAGACCCTGAGTCGCCTGTGCAACTGTGTAAACATTCATACGGTTGGTACCTGCACCTATAACACCACGAAGGCCACCTGTACCAAACTCAAGATTTTTATAAAAGCGGTCAAGAATTTCATCATCCTTGCCATCGCAGGACTTAAGCTCCGCCTGAAGGTCAGGGTCAAGAACTGCTTTTTCACTCCAGATTTTGTAAAGAGCGTTTATATCATTCATTATAATCTACCTTTCAAGATAAATTGATTTTAAACCACAGACGATTATATCACTAACATTAAATAAAATCAATTATCTGATAAAATTTGTACGAAGTTTCTTTTCGGAGGCAGGTCTTTCGATACCATTTTGTTTACCAAGGTCAATACATTTAAGAAGCCATGCCATGTTTTTGCCGATTGTACGCATTGTCTGTAAGCCCTCTTCATCCTTAAGGACATCGTCAGCCTTTGCGCCATGCACCATATTCCAATAGCCGGATGAAACAAGGGGCATACTGCTGATAGTCATATATTTATTTAGCACGTCAAGGGCAGCTGTTGAACCTGCACGACGACAGCTTACAACCGCTGCTGCAGGTTTATAACGGAAGTTTGTTGAGCCTGAATAAAATGCTCTGTCAAGAACAGCACAAATTGTGCCCGAGGGTGCGGCATAGTGCACAGCAGAGCCGAAAACAAAGCCATCAGACTCTTTCGCCTTATCAATAAGCACGTTTACAACATCGTCATCAAAAACGCAGTGATGGTCATTCTCGGCACATTTACCGCAACCGATACAGCCCCTAACCTGCTTGTTACCAAGCCAGAATATTTCTGTATCAATACCTGCGTTATTTAATTCTTTTTCAACCTCACATAGGGCGGTATAAGTACAACCCTTTTCGTGAGGGGCACCATTAACAAGTAAAACCTTCATAACATTACCTCATTACAACTTATTATTTTAGTATAGCCGTCATTTGTGACGGTTTGTCTATAATATATTCGGGTGAAAGACTTTCTAATACACATTTATCACGGAAGCCCCATGTCACAGCAACACAAGGAATTTGTGAATTACGGGCGGTTTCAACATCAACCTCGGAGTCACCCACGTATATCGCGCTGCATTTATCTGCACCAAGATACTCTAAAGCAGAATTAACAGAATCGGGGTACGGCTTACGACGAATACCATCACGCTCGCCTACCGCATAATCAAAAATGCCGTCAAAATAATCTGCAACAAGTGTTTGCACCGCAAAATCTGCCTTATTTGAAACAACTGCAAGCTTATATCCTTTAGATTTTAATTCTTTTAAAAGTTCAATTATGCCATTATACGGTTTGGTGTTGTTAGCTGAATTTTCTCTATAATGCTTTTTAAAAACAGCAAAGCACTTATCAAGCGTATCGTTATCTGTACCATTGGGTACGGCGCGTTCCACAAGCAGCCTTATGCCGTTCCCCACAAAAGACCTTACTTCTGCAAGGCTTCGTTCGGGTAAATTGTATTCAGAAAGAGCAAAATTCACACTATTTTTCAAATCCTCAAGGGTATCAAGAATTGTGCCGTCAAGGTCAAAAATTATTGTGTTAACCTTCATCTTCGGGGCACTCCAAATCTACTATTGTATATTCGTGAAGGAGCTCAGGCAGAACCTTGTCCTTCAAATCCGCTGTACTGAATTTTACTGTAGCAGTATTTACACAAGGGTGACAAGCAAAAAACTCATCGTTAAACACATTCTTTTCAATAAGAAGCCTTACTTTTTGTTCTTTATCGAACATAAGTGAAAGCACAGTTAACGAACCTGGTGTTACGTTGAGAAGCTCTGTCATTTGTTCACCGCTTGCAAACGAAAGACGGGCAGATCCGATTTGCTTTGACAGATATTTTGTTTTAAAGGGCATATCACCCGGTATTAAAAGCATATAAAAATCTGTCTGCTGACGATTACAAAGAAGAAGATTCTTACAGATTTTTGCATCAATTACCTTCTCTATATTTTCGCACAATTCAATGGTTGCTGCCTCATCATGCTCGGCACGTATATACTCTACCCCATTTTCTTCAAGGAAGAGATAGCTTTTCATCTCTTTCTCGGTAGCAGTTGCTTCAGGGTGGGTATTAAAGGTTTGTGGATTAATGTACATAAAATATCATCCTTAATATAATTTTAAAGTTTTTTCAGCCGCTTCACGCAGACAAAAGCCCGTAAGAGATACGCCGTTCATATTATATTCTTCGGTAAGCTTTGCAAGATTCGCAATATTTTCTTCGGTGGGGTTTACCCATACGTTGAGAATTGCATCAAGCAGGTCGCAACACATTGAGAATTTATTCACCCATTTTTTCATTTCTGCAAACATCGGTACCGATTCATCGCTTATAAGTGCAAGACATTCACGCATTTTAGCGTTGTAGTCTGCAAACTCTGCTACCGCTTTTTCCTGCTCCCCTGTTGACACAAGAAAGTTGAGCCTTGCAAGAGTGTTACTCATAAAAGCAGAGCTATATTTTGTAAGGCAAGAAACACCAAGGTGATCAGCAAAGTAAGAGAAAAGCTCAGCATCACACCCAAGCATTTCTTTGTGAGCGTTTGCAAGAGAATTGTCAGGATTATATGCAACGGGGTTCCAAAGGTAATCTGCAATTGTCATAAGCGGAATTTTTGAACACTCGGCATACTCCATAACATTTGAAATAAGACCCTCGCAGGCCTTGTAAAGCTCCTTATCTCTTCCCTGTATTGCACCCAAGTGCATTTCCTGGAACATTTCACAATCGTTTACAGGGTAATTATCCCAGAAAAGAGGCTTGTGGTCTGTTGAGCGGAAAAGCTCCTGACTTTCACGGACAGTAAGCACACGTGAACAAATCTCCTGACCAGTCCAGAACATTGAAACATCAGAGGGAATACCCTTACCGAATTTTGTAATATAGTAGCCGTTTTCATCACCGCTGTATTGTGTGGGACAAACAGTAAGCTTGATACTATTGTCAAAAGATTTGAGTTCATTGTAAACCCTGTTTATTAAATCAATATGAGCATCTACAATACCATCGTATTTTTCTGCATCCTCGGGGTATTGGAATTCCCACGGGATATCATCAAGAAGAAGACCGAAACCTCGTACACCGATGTTATAAATGCTTTTGATTTTATTAATAAGTAAATTAAAATCTTCAACAGATGTGTATTTATACGAAAGCCCCGGACCGATACACCAATTAAAATCAAAGTAATTTTCTTTAGCGTAATCAACAAGTATTTTTAAATCTGCAAGGTCTTTTTCGGGGTAAAGCTCACGCCATTTTTCACGATGATAAATATCATCCTTAGGGGCATAAAAGTATGTGTTCATACCATACTTTGCCATAAGTGACATTACAGAAAGCCTTTTACTATGCTCCCACGTAGGACCATAAAAGCCTTCAATATAGCCACGTGTTTCAAATACGGGGTAATCCAGCACATTACCCTCACAGAGGGAATTGTTATTTATGAATTTACAGAGTGTGTTAAGTCCTCTGAATGCACCTTTTTCTGTTGAAGCCTCAATAACCGCACCATCATTTTTCACTGTGATAATATACTTTTCAGGCGAAAGACGTCTTAATTCCTCAATATACGTAGTCGCGCGGGTATCAGTAAGCTTTACTGTAACATTATAATCACCTGACACGTTAATACCATAGCTCTCAAAAACCTTGAGTGAGAGAGCGTTTATATCACCACAGATTTTCACACCATTGACTTTAACAGGTGCACCTGTAAGGTTATTTTTCTGTAAAACAGGGTAAATCATAAATGCTTAAACTCCTTTTTATATTTCTCTACCAATTTATCGTTAATTTCGTCACCGCCATCAACATTGGCACTACAAAAGTGAGGCGGATTATAGCCACACTCAGCGCAAAATTCAACACAACGGGCAACTATACTGTTTAATATAAGTGCCCCTGCAACCGTAGATGTAGCACAAATTTTGCCATCAACACCACCGACAGATATACAGGCATCACCTACACAACCGCAGTTATCAAGCACAACATCAGTTATCTCACAAAGGCGTTTACCACTTTTATGACGTGAGGGGCTTGCATTTGTGTGGTTAAGGTTGGTTAGTGAAATCGTTTTAAGCCCCTTTTCTTTACAAAGCAGAGCCATATCTACAATTACACCATTCCTGCCCGAATTAGATATTATCACAATAACGTCATCACGTTGCATACCATAGCTCTCAAAAAGCTCCTCTGCAAGACCCTCTTTACGCTCAAGAACTGTACTTTCACTTGCACTTATGTGAAGCATTAAATCATCAAAAAGCACGGGTTGAATCTGCACAAGCCCCCCTGCCCTGTAAAAAAGCTCTTCGCAAAGCATATGGGAGTGACCTGTGCCGAAAAGAAATATTTTTTTGTTATTAACAAGTGCCTCCTTAAACAGAACAGCAGTCTGCTCAATAGAATCGGCACAATCTGTTTTGATTTTTGAAATTATATTTTCAACCTCGTTTATATATTGGAACGCTTTATTCATACAGACCTCTCGCAATATTAAGTGCCCCCTGTTCGGGTGAAACGGTAAGCATTTCTATTTTTAATTCTGGATAACGGAACAAAATATTCTCACAGAAGCAACTCTTAAAGGCTTGGCAGTTTTTAAAAACACCGCCATAAAGAGCAAGTGTACCTGCATTCTGAGTTTCATCAAAAAGGCTCATAACCGTATCAGCAAGCTTGAATGCCTCGCCCTCGATAATATCAAGTGCAATCAAATCACCATTATCAGCAAGCCTGCCAACCTCTGCCCCGTAACCTGCAACAAAATCTTTTTTTATGCTTTCAGAATAGATAACATCAATTATCTGCCTTGTTGAGGTAACATTGAAATACTTATTAAGAGCATTAGCAAAAGTATCGTCATAGCCGTGGTCAGCACAATAGCAGCTATGCTTTATGGCATTAAGTGCAATTGAGTAGCCCGAACCTTCATCACCCAGAATATGACCCCAACCGCCTTTTACAACAAGCTGACCATCACATTTTTTGCCCATAGCCATTGAGCCTGTACCACAAATAGCAATACTATCGCAACCCGAAGCCACATAAGCAACGTAAACGTCACTATTCATATTAATTATATCTGCATTTATTATACCATCACAAAGGTCACTGATAATAGCCTCGGTTGCCCGGTCATCTAATGCAGAGCAACCTATAAAAACGCTGTTAAAATGAACGTCACCGATTTTTGCAGTTAATTGCTCAATAATATTTTTCAGATTCTGACGTGATTCAGCCATACCTACAGAGTAAAAGTTAATTGAGCCACCCTCTGCATTACAAAGGATAACACCCTTTTCATCGGCTACAACGGCTTTTGTGTATGTGCCACCGCCATCAATACCCATATAGTACTTCAAAAAATCACCTCTCATATTTATGGCAAAAAGGGAGTATTGCTACTCCCTTTCAAAAATCATTTTTTAAGGCGTGACATAAGCTCCGCAACATTTTCAACGATAGTCTCGTTTGTAAGGTAACCAAGGGAGTTTGTCTCATGATAGTGACGTCTATCAAAGACATCCTTACCCTGCTCAATATAAGCCTGGGTTTCGTGTAAAATATAATCATTCGGGGCTACACAATAGCCTGTCATATCATTTGATACAGCGTAAACGAGAAGATCTTTATCACCCACAACATCGATAACAGGTGTGGGGTTAATATCTGTACCCTTACCTGTGGCAGACTTGTCTGCCTCAGCCGCACCACCATAAATAACCTCGGGGAAGGGTTCACCCGGAAGCATAAGAATCTGCTGTGTACCAAGCTTTATGTAAACCATTTCAGTTAAAAGAGAAAGACCTAAATCGCCCTTGTCAGATGCATAACGCTGACCACAAACTGCACCGATTGTTACCATAAGTGCAAGAAGTCCGTTATCTACAGGTGAGAAATACTTGTGCTGCAAAACGGTAATTTCAACAGGCATCTCTTTATCGTTATCTATTGCAAGAGCAGCCCTTGCCAAGGTTTCACCCTGGATACGGGTTCTTTCAAAAACATCATCACAGAAGTCACCCGGGTCAACTGCACCAATAGCACCTGCGCCAAAGAGCACATTAACAGGCTTGGTATCATTTATTGTTTTTCTGAGCCAGTAGGGATAGTCGGCACTTACATCACGGTTTGAACCACCTAATGTATTGGGGTGTGCCGCAAAGTTCATGAACCATGTTTCAGTTGAGCCGTCATCGGGCACAAAGCGTGTTCTTGTAAGAACATCGTGAAGAACAACAGGCTCACGCTTGTCGAACTGTGCTTCAGGCACGTGAACTGTACCTATATAAAGCTTACCCGATTTGCGGTTTGCGTATGCTTCACGAGCAACCTGCTCAAGTGATTTGAGGAGCATATCCATATACTCAGGGTCTTTACCGCTCTGAAGCTTATAAAGCTGACCCCAATAGCCTACTGTATCAAAGCCTGCATGGGTGTGTGAAAATGAAAGGAACACACCTGCACATTTGCTCTCTGCCATAAAATCTTTAAGATTATCACGAACAATATTGAGTTCATAGTTTGTAAGACCAACAATGTCAGCAGCAAGGTGAACGTAACCACCGTTATCGTCTGCACCTACCCACATAGCACTAACAGTAATGGGGTCGTGTACACGTTCAATAACGTGACCCATACCATGACCTGCAATCCAATATTTCTTTGCCTTGATGTCTTTGGGCATAACCTCTTTAACAGAGTAACCGCAAACATATTTGTTACCTGTAATAACTGTAGGCTCAGGGCGAGGAAGGTCACCTGCAACGATGCCTTTTTTCCTTAATTTTTTGCTTGTTTTAATACCAATCTTACGAACTGCCTTTGCAGCAATTTCATTAAATCCCATAGCAAATACCTCCTTTGGGTTGAATACATAATAACACATATATATTTTAACAGTAACAATTAATAAAGTCAACGAAATTACTTGCTAAATAGTACATTGATTTATTGTGTAAACACAACAAAAAACACAGCTGAAAGCACAAAGGCTCTCAACTGTGTAATTCACAAAACAAGAAATTAATAGTTTTCTTTTCTTACCTCGAAGTAGCTCTGAGGATGTGCACAAACGGGGCAAACCTCGGGTGCTTTTTTACCCATTACAAGGTGACCACAGTTACGGCACTCCCACATTGTTTCCTCTGCCTTTTCGAACACCTTCTGCATCTCAACATTGTTAAGAAGCTTTCTGTAACGCTCCTCATGAGATTTTTCGATAGCAGCAACCATTCTGAACTTTTCAGCAAGTGCTGTGAAGCCCTCTTCCTCTGCCTCATCAGCAAAGGTTGAGTACATATCTGTCCACTCATAGTTTTCGCCCTCTGCAGCTGAAAGAAGGTTTTCTGCTGTTGTGCCAAGACCTGAAAGAGCCTTGAACCACATTTTTGCATGTTCCTTTTCATTGTTTGCTGTTTCTTCAAAGATAGCAGCAATCTGCTGATAGCCTTCCTTCTTTGCTACTGATGCAAAGTATGTGTATTTGTTTCTTGCTTCGCTTTCGCCTGAAAAAGCAGCGCGAAGATTCTGTTCTGTTTTTGAGCCTTTAAGTTCCATAAAACAACATCCTTTCGGGATAAATATTCCCCTTTCAGGGTTTGATTATACTATAAATTAAAAATTTTATTTTGTCAAAGCTTTTTTGAGTTTCACAGGTAATTTTATTTGTTGACTTATTTCATACTGTGTGGTAAACTACACTTAAAATAATTATACGAGGTGTGTATTATGAGTTGGTTAGATAATATCGATGCCGCTGCTGCTAAAAAGGGCAAAAAGGTTGAAACCTTCTGGCAGTTTGTTAAATTTATTGTAGTAAGCCTTGGTGCTTGTATTGTTCAGGTAGTTTCACTTGCAATACTTTACAACATTCCCGCAATCAAAGAATTAAGCAACACAGCTTTTAGCTGGTGGGTTTTTGATTACCCCGTAATCGAGGGTGAACGTTGTGGTCTTGCTCTCTTCATTTCAGCAAACGTTGCAAACGTTCTTGCACAGATTGTTGCCTTCTTCATCAATAAGGAAAAGACATTCAATTCAAGCGCAAACATCAAGGTTGCACTTCCCATATACATAATCTTTACAGTTGCACTTGTTTGCTTCTCTGCTTGGCTTAACCCCACAATTTTCGAGCTTTGCGTTACAAAGTTCGGCCTTGGTAGCGGCCTTGCACTTACAATCGCAACTGCAGTTTGCTCAACACTTCAGTTTGTTCTCTACTTCCCTGTTGACAAGCTTCTTTTCCACGAGAAAAAAGAGAAAAAATAATCTCAAACTAATTTGTTACCGCATCCGTTTGGGTGCGGTAATTTTTTATTGTTTTTTACTATAAAAGGTTTCTTCACCGATTCTACGGACAGTTACCTTAACCGTTACAGTTGTAACCGCATTTTTAAAAGCAGCATCCCAATTATCCTTTACACTATCATACAGCCTGGGGTTATACAGCATAAGCCGTTTACCATACCGAAGTGCATCCCCGCCATGCTTACCTTTAAGCACAACAAGGGTATTCTCAGCCCTCTTGATAACCGCCTTAGCAACACTTGATTTAATTACCTCAAAAAAATCATCATCTGTACTGAAAAATTCTGCACCACTCACATCATCAATATCGCAAGAAATATTTATTCTGAGATTATAATGCAGTACACCGTTTTGTTGAGAAATTTTAAAATGAGTTTTTGATTTATTGATAACAAACCCTGCTTTCTCACCATTGGGTAAATCAGCGGTCAAAAAACCTTTCTGCACAGTATCTGTAAGAAAGTTCAAGCCCAAAGCATCACCTGTGCCCAGGTACATTGAAAAGGTTTCATCGCTTCCGTAAAGTGCGCAACCATCAAGCTTATAATCCTCGTTTTCACCATTTTTTTGCGTTGCAACCGCAGGCAGACAAAGCACCGCTGTTGGTGTATTAAGGATATTTATTGCGTCCACCACCCTTACACGCGGTATAAGTGATTGCCTGTGACTTTCCAAAAGCATATTTTCGAGGATTTCACTTTTAACTGTATCGTTAAGAAGCTTTGCTCTGATTATTTTTTCTGCATCCGAATCTTTAGCCACACATATAAGCTGTGATGCACGTGAATCATAATTACGCAGAAAAAAATCAAGAACGTCAGAAAGCTTTTTATTGGCTGCACCCTCACCAATTACTATTACCCTGTTGTGTGCAAAAAGCGGTAAATTACCACTTTTTGAAGTAAGAGTACGCAAGGCGGCTGACACGCTCTCGCCCTCGGCTGTATATATTTTAGTTTTATTTTCTGACGAACCATCACCTGACGGAGTACCGCTTTGCTCATTATTAAGGATTTCTACAGTAACCTTATAGCCGTTTTCAGCCTCATCAATGCCTATCCCTTGAATAATCATAAGTTGTGAAAGCTCTGTCCCTGCCTTTTGGCAAGAGGTAGCAGAAAGCAAAAGTGAACCTGCAAGAAACACACTAAATATCTTCACTGATTTTTTCATATGGTTTCACCTTTCTGTAATACACAAGCAAAATGCACGGCAGAATAATTACACTAACGGCATATAAAACGAATGTAAGAATGTTATTGGATACAAAGACGAATGATTCGATATTATCTGAAACAAAAGCAGGTATAACCGCTAAAGCAATACAAATTGCGATACTAAGAATTTTTTCTGATACTTTCACAAGCACTTTTTTGAGACACTTAACGGTAATAAGAATATAAAAGGATATTTTCACCACAACACACAATATCCATATTGCGGTTTCAAGCGCATCAATACGTTCAAGCAATCCGAAATTGGCAAGTGTAACTGCAGTATAGGTGGGAAAAAGCTGTGTATCAGCAAATGAACCGAGAGCGCCGATTACAAACGCGAAAATACCTATAAAAGCAACACCACTCAACACAACGAAAGTGATATAGTGTTTTTTGAAAGACCCTTTTATTTGTGGTAAAAACAATGTAATTGCACCAAGCTCTGTAGCCTGAATAGTAAACAAAAAGCTGTCTGTCACAAACTGACCGATGCCACCTGAAAACAACGGTGTAAAATTGAGAATATCAAACTCGTCAACAAGCGATACCATAACAAACACAGTTGCACTCACCACAATAAAACAAAAAATCACACTCCCTCTACAAAGAGCGTTTAACCCTACGGTTGACAAAACACCGCACACTATCACAATTGCAATAAGAAAAATTGACATATCCGTACCCGGAAAAAGCTCGGAGCTTGCAAATAAATCAAAGCGCAAAATTGTCTTTAACGCCCCTACAAAATAAACTGCACCAAATAACGATGTAGTAATCTTAAGAAATTTTGTTTCTTTTATAATCAAGCCTTTTTCAGCATATTTTACATTGTTTTTATAAATAAAATACGCAGGAAGTCCTACAACAAGGCTGACAACAATAAACACTATAGGTCGTAATAGTGTTTCTGTTCGGGCGATAGGAACCTCGGGTGATGAAATATACATAAAAACCGTACTCAGCACAGATAAAAACAGTAAAGAAAAAAACTGTGGTGCAGAAACCCTTCGATCCGTCAAATTAATCACCTGACCCTTTTGATTTCAACTTATTTATACTGAAAATTTTGCTTTGTATCCTTTTGGTAGAAGCTCTTATCAGAGTATCGCGCATATAAAGACTTTGCCATGGGCTGAAGGGTGACAAAAAAGACACGCCATAATCCGTCATAGATGCAAGGTTAATTATAAGTGCCGCTGCGCCTACAATAATGCCATAAAAACCCGAAAAGCCACCTGCAAGAATAAAAACAATTCTCAACAATGCTATAGGCTGATACAAATCTGATGACACAAGTGAGCAAATGGCGGTCATAGCCACAATTATAAGCATCGGTGCGCCTATAAGACCTGCAGTAACTGCTGCATCACCTATTACAAGCGCCCCCACTATACTGACGGCGTGACCTATTGATTTGGGCATTCTCAGTCCTGCCTCACGGACAGTTTCGTATATAAAATGAATAATTAAAGCCTCTGCCGTTAGTGTGAAAAGAGTGTTGCTTTCCATCAGCACAATGTTATAAAGCATATCATCAGGCAGAACCTCTTGATGAAAAAGACCAATAGCAACAAATATACCGGGCAGAAAAACACTTATTATAAAGGCAAGAAAGCGTACAAAACGCATAAACGTAGCATAAAAAGGACGATTAATATAGTCATCAAGTGTTTGAAAATTTTCAATAAAAAGCCTGGGTACAACAAGCGCAAATGGTGTACCATCAATAATTATACCCACCTTGCCCTCACACAGCTTTGCGGCAAAGGTATCAGGACGCTCTGTCTGACCTACCATCGTAAAAAGTGATTTGCGCTTTGTATCAAGGGCTTTTCGCAAATAACCTGCACCAAGAATTGTATCAAATGATACTTTGTTTAACCGCGACCTCACTTCATCAAGGGTTTCATCACTTACCCTGCCCTTCATATAACAAATCAGAATTCGGGTTTTACTTTCAACGCCATGCTCTTGCAGTTCAACCGTAAAATTTGAAGAACACAATTTTTTACGTACCAGTGTAAGGTTTGTTTTTATGTTTTCTGTAAATCCCTCGCGAGAGCCGAATTCCTGCACATCAGTATCAGGCTCTGAAATTGCTCTTTCGGGGATAGCCTGTACACCAAAAACAATACATTCACTTTGCCCCTCAACAAAAATGAGCAAGGTACCTCGTAATAGGTTCAGTACAGCATTATCAAGGCTTGTTTCACGTTTTTGCTCGGTACCGCAAAGCAGTCTGTCACTTATATAATCAAGATAATCTTCTTCAGGCAAAACACCCTCAAACTGCAGCAAGGGTCTTATGGCGTTATCTGCAATTTTTTGCGAGTTACAAAGTCCGTCACAGTTAGCAAAAACAACGCATTTGCCACCACAGTAGCCCTTTTTAACAACTATATCAAAGCTACCCTCAAAAGCCTTTTTTATGACTCTGCCGTTTTCAATAGGGTCCTTACGTACATTCCCGAATTGTGGTTGTATAATATCATCCACATATAAAAATGGTTCACTTTTCATATTATCACCAATAGTGGTTTAACCCACATTTTACGGTATATTCACGCTAAAACAGGAAAAAACAATTTATGGTGATTTTATGATAGCAACAATAATAAGAACGTTTATAATATACTGCTTCGTAAGTCTATGCGTACGGCTTATGGGCAAACGGCAATTAGGACAATTACAGCCTGGTGAATTGGTTATAACAATACTCATTTCAGAGATAGCGGCAACACCAATTACAGATACTTCACAACCTATTATCAACACTGTTATATCATTAATGTTACTTGTTGCCTTTGAGATATTCAGCTCCCTTCTATGTCGCAAAAGCCTTAAATTCAGGTACGCAAGTGACGGCAAACCCATCACTTTAATAAAGCACGGCAAACTGAATCAAAAGAACCTGAAAACGCTACGTTTCACAATAGATGAGGTGTTATCTGCACTACGTCAAAAGGATATTTTTGACATAACCGAGGTGGAATATGCGGTAGTTGAAACAAACGGTAACTTATCCGTCTTATTAAAGCAAAACAAACAACCTCTGACACAAGAAACATATGAAAGCCCTAAAAAAACAACCGATGCGCCTTGTGTTGTAATAATTGACGGCAAAATCATTGAATCATCACTTAATGACTCCCCTGTTACAATTGATGAAATTAACAAAAAAATTAAAAAAGACAAAGTTGATAAAAAAGATATTTTGCTTATGACAGTTACAAAATCCAACAAACACACCATAATACGCAAGGAGAAATAATATGAAAAGACCACTCATAGCAACCCTTTTTCTTGTAGTGTGTATTGTGTTGGGCGTTGTATCATTGGCATACGTTGAATACAGCTGTTCTGCTTTAATTAAACAGGTTGAATTTGCTGAAGAATGTTTAATGACCCGTAACAGTAACGAGGCACAGACATCATTTATTGAGCTTATTGATTTATTCGAAAAGCACAGACCTATATTAAACCTGATTTCAGGTCAAGGTGATACAATTGAAATACGCGGCGATTTAAACAAAGCCATATATTTTTTAAATTATGGCGATTACGAAACCGCACTATTACACCTACAGGAATGTAAATCAGACCTTAACAAAATGATTGCAAGTAACGAACCCACATTGACGACAATATTTTAAATCACAATTATCTTTCATAAGAATATGATATACCGAGAGGATTGATTATTCATATGAAAGATAATGTTTTTTTGATTCTGGGCGGTGACAATCGTTCACTTTACATTGGTGAATATTTAGAAAAGCAAGGCGTTAAGGTATGCTATTTTGCCTTTAATCAGACTGATTGCTATAAAAGCCTGACCGAAGCTGTAAACGAAGCGGATTGTATAATTCTGCCATTACCCACAACGCGTGACAGAACCACATTAAACACCCCACTTTTTGATGAAACAATTTTGCTGACGGATATTTGTGCCCTTGCTGTGCCCGACAAGTTATTTATAGGCGGCAATATTCCAACAAGCTTTGCAGAAGAAATGTCTTTACGAGGTGCGGAGTGCTACGATTATATGAACCTTGATGAGTTGGCTGTATACAACGCGGTTCCTACAGCTGAGGGTGTACTGCAGATACTTATTGAAAAAACACCTATAACAATACACGGAATGAAGTGCGCCATAACAGGCTATGGCAAGGTTGGTAAGGTTTTGGCATCCACACTTAAGGTACTTGGTGCAGATGTAACTGTATTTGCACGTAAGGAGCAGGACTTTGCCTATGCATATACAAAAGCGATAAAAGCTGAACGATACGACAAGCTTAAGCAAGGACTGAATGAATTTGATGCCCTCATAAACACCGTACCTACAAAGGTGATCAATAAGGATGTCTTATTACACCTTAACCCCGATTGCCTTTTGATTGAAACTGCATCGGCACCGTTCGGTATTGATTTTCAAGGGGCAAAGGAGCTTGCTTTCGAAGTAATAAAGGCAGGCTCACTACCGGGCAAGGTTGCCCCACGCACCGCAGGTGAAATAATCGGTCGCTCAATATTGCCCATTTTAAAAGCAAAGGGGGTATTTGATTGACAACAATAGGATTTGCAATCTGCGGTTCATTTTGCACATTCAAGGCAATAATCGAAGAAGTTAAACGCCTTAAAAATGAAGGCTACAATATACTACCCATAATGTCAGAGAACGCCTATAACCTTGATACACGCTTTGGTGATGCTGCTTATTGGCGTGGTCAACTGACTGAAATAACCGATAACAGAATAATACACACTATCCCCGGTGCAGAGCCCATAGGACCAAAAAAGCTATTGGATGCACTTATAGTAGCACCCTGCACAGGTAACACACTTGCGAAGCTGGCATCGGGTGTAACAGACACATCGGTTACCCTCGCTGCAAAGGCACATTTAAGAAACGGCAGACCCCTTATAATAGCGCCATCGACAAATGATGGCTTGTCAAATGCCGCAAAAAACATAGGTGCGTTGTTAAATTATAAGAACGTATATTTTGTACCATTTGGCGAAGATGATAGCGTAAACAAGCCAACATCATTGGTTGCAGATTTTACACAGATTAGCACAACCCTGAAGAATGCACTTGAAGGCAAGCAAGTACAGCCAATAGTAATTTCACCGAAGTAGGTTGCTTTTTCAGACAAAAAACACTCCTTAGGGAGTGTAAATTAGGGATTTAATAGCCTTAAATCATTATATTTAGCGCATAGCTTTGTTAAAATGCGAGGGAACCCGTCAGGGTGCCCTCGCATTTATTCCTTGCTCTGCATCTAAATCTAATTGATTTAAGGTGC
>JAZQRX010000030.1:0-15823 GCA_045629785.1 Acutalibacteraceae bacterium
GATGAAAATGGAAATCATTATGGTGATTGTACATATGAGGGTTGCGAAAGATATATTGATGAACCTCATAATCTGGAATTATTAGAAGAGCTTGATGAAAATTCACATAAGCATATTTGTGCTGCTTGCGGATATTATGAAGCAAAAGATCATCTCTTTGTTGAGTTCGAATTTATTGACGATGATACTCACGAAGCGTATTGCGAATGTGGTTATACCGGAGTTAAGCCTCACGAGTATTTTGAATTCTCTGGCAATAATGATGGCAAAACCCATACAGGCTACTGTTATTGCGGAGCCGAAATAACAGGCGACCATAATTGGAGCGACTGGAGCGAAACCGGTAACGGTCATATGAGAACATGTGACGTATGCGGCGCAGAGGAGCATGGTGCGCATCAGTGGGATGACTGGTATGGTATCAGTATGCTACAGCATCAGCACGAGTGTCTGGTATGTCACAAGCTTGAAAATGTTGACCACGTTTGGGATAATGATTGGGTTAACAGAGGCGAGAATGGTCACAGTCACGATTGCCTTGATTGTGGCTGGAGAATCACTGAGGAGCATGAATTTGCAAAATGCGGTGATAATGGTGACGGCACTCATACCAGTTATTGCTTCTGTGGTGCAGAGGTAACAGGAGAACATAATTGGGGCGACTGGGAAGAGGCCGCAGACGGATCAGGAACCTTCCATACCTGTAATGACTGTTATGCAACAGAGTATTGTTCACACAACTGGAGCGAATGGTACGGTATTAGTAATTTACAGCACCAACGTATATGTGAAATCTGCGGTACTACTAAAGACAGCAGACACACTTGGGGTGACTGGACAGATAACGGAACAAGCCACAGCCATGAATGTACGGGTTGCGGTTGGCGAATCACCGAGGAACACGATTATATAAACATCTGGGGTGATGAAAACGGAACAACTCATACTACATATTGTACCTGCGGTAAGGGAATAACAAGTGAACACGATTGGAGTCCTTGGATCGATACTGAGGACGGACTGCACAGACGTGAATGTAATGGTTGCTTTGCTGAAGAGGTCGATGATCATAATTGGGGAAAATGGGAAAGCATTAATGAAGAAAGCCATCAACGCTTCTGCTTGGATTGTGAATCCGCGCGAGAGGAAGGCTATCATAACCTGACAGAAAACTGGGTGGATATTGGTGAGGACGGCCATAGATTTGGTTGCGTTAATTGCGATTACGGAACAGTTGAATCCCATGAAATTAACGAGTGGTTACCTGGTGAGGATGGCGAAACTCACGTAGGTTATTGCTTCTGTGGCGCTGTTGTTGTTGAGGAGCATCAATGGAGTGAATGGACAGATTCGGGTAACAGTCACGTGCGAAGCTGCAAAGTTTGTGGAGAAAGTCAAACCGGTTCACATAGTGTAAGCAGCTATACCTACGATGATGAAGGGCATAGGGGTGAATGTGATTTTTGTCACAGGGTGTACACCGGTACACACTCCTTCACCTCCTATAACAGTATAGACAGTTATTCACATCAATCGTCGTGCAATGTGTGTGATTATGTGAAGACCTCCGCCCATACTCCGTTGTTGGGTTATGTTAATAACGGCAATGGAACTCATTCTGCAACCTGCAGTAAATGTAGAGACAGATATACCGTTGAGCATAAATTCATATATGAGCAGTATGATATTGAAAATCATAAATATGCTTGTGATTCTTGTAATGAAGATGAACTTCAGCCTCATAATTGGAGCGAATGGGAGTCTTTGGTTGACGGTTCAAGCGTTCGCTATTGTGAGGATTGTAATCAGGAACATATTTGCTCACACGAAAGCTTAACGTATATCCACAACGAAAATAATCACACGTCAATCTGCGATACCTGTGGATGGACTCAGACGTCCGAGCATAAGAATGAGGATGGCTTTATTCCCAATAATGATGGAAAGCACTATTATGTATGTGTATGCGGATATTGTTATGTTGAAGACCATTCTTTTGCTTGCACGGATAATGGTGACGGTACACATACAGCTGTCTGCATTTGTGGGGAGACAGTTACAACAGATCATAGCTATAATTACGAGACTATAATTCACAGTATTCCTACAGAAACAGAACCGGGTACAAAATATGATTGTTGTGCTTGTGGTGCGTATAGTGAATCTCGTTTCGTTTCATTTGTTGATATCAATGGTGATGACGTTGTAGATGTTCAGGACTATCAGCTTATGGTAAACGAGGTCATCGGTGGCGGTAACGATCAAAGCGGAACAGCCGAGTATGATGATATCATAAAATATGACTTGAACGGAGATGGCTATGTTGATGCTTTGGATACGTCGCTTATGGCGCTTGTTATAAATGGATACAAGTCATATGCTGATATTCAGAATGTTTCGAGAGGTGACTTTGATCTTAATGGTGAGGCATTTACCGATGTTGATTTGATTGGTCTCTACAATACCCTTTCTGATATCGAATTAAATGCACCTGCTCTTTCAACGAATCAAAAATTCGCAGCTGACCTTAACTGTAACGGAAGAATCGATGAGGATGATTACATTTTGCTTCAGGAACTCTATCCGGGGATTCACGATATGGTGTAAATCACATTAAAAAGCTGTTGAATATGTAAAATCATTTTCTTTCCAGATATAAACAACAAGTTGGCTGAGTGAAATCAGTCGGCTTGTTGTTTTTTTGTGATGCAGATATTTTATCATGTTTAATAGCTAATATGGTCAAAAGCACGAAAGCTTTATATATATTG
Organism: Acutalibacteraceae bacterium; assembly: GCA_045629785.1. GTDB lineage: Bacteria > Bacillota > Clostridia > Oscillospirales > Acutalibacteraceae > DTU089. Next base: position 2,772 of record JAZQRX010000030.1, read on the forward strand.
TTGGTTTGAAAAATATGGTTTCACGCTTACTATTTTAATAATAAGATTATTAATTTATTTTACTAAAATTTTATTGAAGAAATACTTTTGGTATGGTAATATGAAATAACTAAAATCTGATAAATTTAATTAATAATTTATCATTAAGGGTAATAATTAACTTGAAAAAATCAAAGTTATATTTACCAATAACTAATTTTTAAGGAGCATAAAATGGCATATTTTATATACTACCCTAAATGTACTACTTGTCAAAGGGCTAAAAAGTGGCTTGATGATAATAATATCGAATACGAATTACGAGATATTAAACTCAATAACCCTACTTTTGAAGAGCTTTCCGAATGGTTTAAGCAAAGTGGATTGCCGTTAAAGAAATTCTTTAATACTAGTGGTTTGCTTTATAAGTCAATGGATCTTAAAACAAAGTTACCAACTATGACAGATGATGAAATGCTTAAACTACTTGCTACAGATGGTATGCTTGTTAAAAGACCGATTTTAGTGGGCGATGATTTTGTGTTCGTTGGATTTAAGGAAGCTGAGTGGGAGAGTATTCAAACTAAATAAAACTATAATGCGGTTGCAAGGTTTAAAACTGAGCAATTGCATTATTTTTTTATAGGTGATATTTGATGAATATTTATAAAATGAAAAGAATTGCACAAAAAAACCACGATAAAATCTATTGATTTGTGCAAGGTGTTGCATTATAATAGTATTATTATTTAACCGAGGATATGATCTACTTGAAAACCTGGCAAAAGGCCACATTTATTATTGTTCTTATATTATTCATAGCTACTTCTGTTACCAATGAGCCACAAATTAAGGCAGTGCTTGCAGGACATCTTCATTTCGAATTCGAAAGCAGATTACCGAATGGCGCAATGCAGTTTGTAACCAATCGTGGAGACAGAGGCAACGTAAGAGAGATAACCATTATATAAAAAGAGTGATAGATATGAAATTTATTAATGTAAAGCAGAATAAAGATGTTTTCGGTGACGGAATTCACGATGACACAAAAGCCTTGCAGGCTTCCATTGACGAGCTTAAAGGTGGCGGAACAGTCTATTTCCCTGATGGTACATATCTCATATCAGGTGCATTGATTTTCTATTCATATCAACATTTGAAATTTTCAGATAATGCGATTATTCTCAGAAGTGACAAAAGTGAGATATTAACAAGATATCTGCTTGCGTCCTATTCTGAGCCTGAATGGGGCGAATACAACGGCGCTCACGATGTTGTGATTTCAGGCGGTATTTTTGATGGTAATAAAAATCTTGATGAAAGAATAACTATTGTAAATACAGTTCATTGTAGCAATATTACCATTGAAAATTGCAGATTCCGTCATTGTGCTCATTGGCATTGTATTGAAATTAACGGCACAGAGAATACAACTATTCAGAACTGCTTTTTTGATGGACCATCATACACCTTCAAGACAGATAATCTCTTTAATGAGCAAATACAGCTTGATATGTCCCGTGATGGTTCCTATGGTCCTGTTTATAATTGTGACGGCACTCTCATTGATTTTAAGTGTGATGATACAGTCTGCCGTAATATAGTAATCAGGAACAATATTTTTAAATGTGACGGTTTCCCAGGTGTTGGTCACCATGGGGATATTAACCACCACAATATTCTTATTGAAAACAATATTTTTGATGGACCATCCGGCAGAATAGGTAAAAGCAGGGGATACATTTTCTTTAGACCAATGGTTTATGATTTGAAGGTAAAAAATAATGTCTTTATTTCACCTGAAGAAACCGACTCACCAAGCTATGGCATTATTCTTGAAAACCCCGATGCTGATGCCTTAATAGCAGAAGACAATGTCTTTATAGGCAAAATCGATAAAGAGGTTATTATAGGAGGCTGAGCAATGGCTAAAACAAAATTCAACTATGATTACTCCAAAATATTATGGATGAAAATGTTTCTTGCAAAGCCTGATTTCCCAAATAATGAATCAGAGGTGCTTATAAACTTTGAACCCGGTCAGGCGGTTGTGGTGAAGTTTGAATAAAATAAGGACTCCAGCTTACCAAATGGTAGGCTGGAGTATTTTTTTTGTATTACAACACCGCACCATTTTCTATAAGCTTTTGCTGAAGTGCTTTAATATCAACAGTATGTGCGGTTTTATTTGTTTTATATGCGATTGCTGTAGCTGTGCTGCGCCTTCACCAAGGCAACAACAAGATTATATTTCATAAAACGCCTCGATTCTTAATAATTAGTGATTAAAAATCAAGTGTATCTACTTTGTTGATAAGCTTTATAAGCTGATCGTAGCAACGCTTTATTTTAATTTCGCTTTCATTTCTTCTTATTGCTCTTCTCATCATACGAGTGTAACCGATAATCATAGCCTTTTCTTCAACGCTATTGATTACATCGTCATTTTCAGTTCCGAGATACATTTTTAATGCAATTTTCCAGAAGTTACCTGCAACATCGTATGGAAAGCCGAGGAAATCAAGTGTTATATTATGGTCTGTTTCGCCATAACCGACAAAGGCATTAAACATTGAGCCTAATTCAATTACAGGATGTCCTGTACTCAATGTATCCATATCAATAAGTAAAGCCTCGTCGTTCCTTATCATAATGTTATTGGTGTGATAATCGCCATGTATCATATTAGTGCTGTCGGGCATCTCTGATACTAATTTTAAAAGTTTTTTTCCTTCAGCTTCAGGTAACTTTGGTGCAACAAACTCAGCCCAATCTAAAACAGTTTCTTTAGCATCGGGAATTACACCTTCATCTAATTTTATAGAGTGAATGTTTTTTATCATATCCACGTAAAACTTAGCCGGTGTTTCAAGATTTTTCGGGTCATTTTTTATCATTTTAGAAATAGAGATTGCATTAAGAAGCTCTGTAACAGTTCCATAGCCATCACCAATACGAACAATTCCGTAGGGGATTGCTGTGTTGACACCATTAATAAATGCAATTCTTGCATTTTCTCTTTCTTGCTTAATCTCTGGGAGAGAGTCAACGTTGTGATATGTTTTTACAATCGTTTCATCATCATATCGGTAAACGGCACCGTTTGCACCCTTACCAAGCATTTCGCAACCATCAATAGAAAGTCTGCGATAGGCTTTCTGGATATTAATCATATCTGTAAAGCCTGTCATATCAAACACCTCGTAAACGTCAGAGGAAACATTTATGATAGCTAATTTTGGGTTTTCTTTTCTTAATCGTAAAATTACTCTGAGTCCTGCACTTGAAATGTATTCAAGTCCATCAGCATCAATTACCAGGTGTTTATCAGCGTTTTCATTTTTTATAGTAATAATCTTACTTTCAGCATCTGCTGCATTTGAGGCATCAACTCGTCCGATAATGCTAACGTATAAAATATCTTTATCAATACGGTATGTTATTTCCATTATAATTACACTCTCCCGAATATTTTATCAACTAAAAAGGTGTATTCCTGCCAAGCTTCAAAGGTAGAAAGCTCTTTTGTTGCATCTGCGATAGAGCGGTAATACCATTCCTGCTTTCGTTTATCCTTCTGATTGAATTGTTGCCACATATTGTCACCATGTAGCATCCATTCTCTGTAAAAAGAACGCATATTTGATAATTTATCGCTTAAATAAAGCTTTTTTACATCAATATCAGATGTGCTTTTAAGTAAAGATATGGATTCTTGTTTTCTAAGCTCCCATGTTGCATCTGCAGGTAAATCTGCTCTTTTATTTTCAGTTTCAGATGAAACGAGCTCTGCAACCCGTTTACCAAATTCTGTTTCAATCTGTTCTGCTGTGATACCAGCATCCTCAATAACATCATGTAAAAGTGCTGCAGCAATAAGCTCTTGCGATTCGCTCATTGTTCCAACTATTGAAGCTGCCTCCATAGGGTGGAGTATGTATGGGTTTTTATTTGTTTTTCTTTTCATCCCATCATGTGCTTTTACGGCAAAGATTGTAGCTTTAGTAACTAGTTCCATTATTCAATCACCAATATATCCGCAAAGCCTGTCATTTCAAAAATATCCATAACCGCATCACACACGTTTGTTAATTTCATTGATCCGATTTTTTGCATTTTCTTTTGTGCCGAAAGTAAAACGCGAAGCCCGGCACTGGATATGTACTCCATACCTTTAAGATTAAGTACAAGGTTTTTTGTTCCTTCTATGTCTTCATTTATAGTTTTATCGAGTGCAGGAGCTGTAATGGTGTCAAGTCTTCCTACAATTTCGATAATTGTTTCATCTGCGTTTTTAAGTATTTCGATTGTCATATCTATAAATCTCCTTTAGATTTTTTTAATTAAAGTCAAAACATTTTCATTGTTTTCGTATGAATAGCTTATGGTATCCATTGTTTTCTTTGCTATGAAAATCCCAAGACCTCCGATTTCGCGATCTTCTGCTGAAAGTGTAACGTCGGGATCAGGTTTTTTCAGAGGATCAAACTGAAGACCTTTATCTGTAATGCGGAATGTAACGTTGCGACTTGTTTTATCAAAATCGATGTAAAGAGTCATATCTCCATCGCTGTCGGGGTATGCGTATCGGGCTACGTTAACAAATACCTCTTCGATTGCAACACAAATAGCCATTTGAGTTTTCATGGGGCAGTCATAGCCTTCAAGTGTTTCCTCTACAAAACCGATAACATCATTTAATGCATCAGTTTTTGCAGGGAATGTTTTACTAACCATACGCTCACTACCTTCTTTTGATTTATAATCAAGCATAAGCATAGTAATATCATCGAACTGTGGTGCTTTACCTACAAATTTATCAATATTATTTTTTAATGCAGGTAAAAGCTTTGTTGCTTCAATATTAGAATTTTGATTCATAAATGTAAGCAACCTATCTTCACCATAAAGCATATTTTCACTGTTTGTAGCCTCGGGCACGCCATCTGTATATAAGAATAATCTATCACCTGGGTTAATGGTGATTTCACCTACACGATAACGAACACCTTCCATACCTGCAAGAACAAAACCTGCTTTAGTTTTTAGATATTCAAATTCTCCGTTAGCTTTCTTAAGTAATGGTGGATTATGTCCTGCGTTGGCAAACTGAACGTTGCCTGTTTTTAAATCAAGAATGCCCATCCAAGCAGTAACAAACATACCTGATTCGTTATTTTCGCAAAGTTTTTCGTTAGCCTTTGTGAAAATATCGTTTACAGCCATTCCGCTTTCTGCTAAATCCTTAATAATTGTTTTGGCTGTCATCATAAACATTGCTGCAGGAATACCTTTTCCTGAAACATCTGCAGCTAAAAAGGCTACCGTTGAATCATCAAGCTTATAAAAATCATAAAAGTCGCCACCAACCTCTTTTGCGGCAATCATATCAGCGTATATACTGTAATTTTCATCATCCGGGAAGTTTGTTGGTAAAGCTGAAAGTTGAATTTGTTTAGCGTATTCAAGCTCTTTATCAATACGGGCTGCAGCCTCTGCAATATATTTTTTTAAAGTAGAAACAGTAGAGTTAATATCGTCTGACAAGGATGAAAACTCTTTGTTAGAACGAACATCAACCGTTACGTTGAGGTCGCCATCTGTGATTCTACCTAAAGTGGTATTGATTTTGTTTAGGTTGTTAATAATAACCTTTTTTATAAGTATGTATATAAATATGAACAATGCAGCAAATATGAGAACCTGCATAAAGATGCTTGTATAAAGTGAAGCATCACGCATGAACATTGCTTCATCCTCAGGCATGGCAGCAATAATGCAGTAGCCCTCAACAAACTTAAATACATACATATATTTTTCGCTTGATGATGTTTTGCCGTCTACAATATCTGCATAATAAAGTGCAGTTGCAGTTTTGCCAACCTTCATTTCAGCAGGGGGAACAATACCGATTGTTGATATAGGACTACCTGAATAGTTATTGTCGGTTATCAATGATAGATTATCATCGCAAACGGCAACAAAGCCACCTGTACCTACGTGACGGTTTTTGGTAACATCAACAACAAATTCATTAAGCATTTTGTGGAATTGATCAGCATCGTATCCAACCTGAATAAATCCACCCTTATCTAAATTAATGGCAGCATATTTTCTCCAAACGGATTCATCCTTTCCACGGGGGCTGTACTCCTGCACAAAAGAGTCTTGCTTTTTTAACGTATCAACAAACTCCTTTGATTGTGCCTTTGTGTTCATATCGTAGTTGCCTATAACATCTGATTCCGTTGAGTTGATGATTATACCATTGGAATTAACTACGTTAATTTCTTTAATTTCGTATTTGTTTGCAAGTTCTTGCAAAGATATTTTTGCATTTTTTTCGTAATCACTTTTTACCTTTTCTGCAATTCCAAGAAGCTGTGCATCAGATTTACCTTTAATATCTGCTTCAACATCATTGATTGCTGCGGTAAACACTTCTTGTGTTTCTATTCGCACCATTCCATTTTGAAGAATGAAGGTAAAGGCACTTGTAACAAAGTAGGCAATAACAATACATAAAAGTAACCATCGCTGAAACGTATTTGCGATTCGTTCGTTGCCCTTTTTACGTGAAAATCTTTCGTGGTTTAAAATAGAAACTATGGTAATTGCAAAGCCAACTGCAGCTGCGTTACCGATAATCATAGGTATAGTAGCACCCTTAACAAACTCAAACGCATAAGATGAGTCATCCATATTTGTAAGGAATATCAAAATCATATGGATAACCTCACAAACTACAGCAATACAAATGCCATAGCCCCAGGTGGGTTTTTTATTATCAAACATTAATTTTCTGAGACCTGCAGCCATAAAACCTGCAAGAATGGTCGCAATACTACATGCAACCTGTGTGTATACGCCACCACCCCAATAAACAGAAAACCATCGATAAAGTCCACCTATAAAACCGGCAACAATACCTGCAGGTGCACCGAAAACCAAGCCCGCAGATAAAGGTGCTGCATCACGAACATTCACTGTAGTGCCGAGCCATTCAACACCATAGCTTGATGCAAAGGCTGAAACCCCGCCGAATAAAACACCTATAATAATCTGTTTGGCAAGATAGGGAGCTTTTTTGGCAGGTGTATATTTATCTATAAGGTAAACTGCAAGTACAAGAAAGCAGTTAAAAATTATAGGAATAATTAATTTCACTCAAAAAGCCTCCTAAATAAATAATTCGAATAATTTACTTACCCAATCAGAAAGAACGTTACCTATAATGCCAATTGCTAAAAGCAATACCATGTATAAAAACATACTGCTTTTGCTTACAGAATTTTTGCTTAGATTGTAGTAAAAGTTGAATTGACCTTGCTGATTGTTATCGCGGTTTTGATTCCATTGATAGGTGATTACATCTTCGCAATTATAACCCTCAGGAAGGTAACCTTCGTACAGATTTTCTTCTAAACGACGAATTCGATAACACGTTCCGTCATTGATTTCATAACTTTCGTCAACAGAAAGTGTAACAACTGCTTTTTTTAACTTTTGACGATGGAATATTCCGATTCGGGTTATATCTTCAGGTAAAAGTCTTGATTCATTAACACGAACAGAATAACCATATTTTTCAGATACAACAGGTGTTGTTATTAAATCACGCAGTCTATCAATTATATTGCCAACATTTACGCGGGTTTTAAAAATATTGTCAAGGGATTTGTGTGGCATACGCCATATAAAATAAGCTTCATCATTATCGAGGAAGGGATGCAATTTTTCTATATCGATATTTATAAGAGTGCCATCTGACAGCGCAGTAACATTGTATGGTAAAGTGCTTATATGTACAATATCAACTGTTTTGCCGTTATATGCAATTTCAGAGGCATGATCGTTTTTTTTGAAATCCACAATACAGGCTGCACTGAATGTGGCTTGTAAAATTTTAGTATTGTTAAATTGTAAAGATACGTCCTCAATTTCATCTGCGCTAATAGAAAAGGGTACGTAAACATTTAAAGACTTGCTTGATTTTACACCACGTACACGAACAGCAAGGTCAACATAGCTACGGCCTTTTGGATTTAACCAATCGTTTATATAAACTGTGCTTGTATCCTCACCATCAACCCAGACAGCCCAGCCATCATCGGCAAATTTTTTGTGTTTTTTTGGCATTTGGAATAATCCTTTCTATGAAAAACTAATTATTATACTGCTTTTAGTAATATCAGTAACACTATTTAGTTGTGGTTACTATATACTTAACAGAAGAGTTTTTTGCTTTATTTTTTACGATAAATAATATGTAATTAATTATATATTAAATTTATACCATTTTTGTATTTTTGAGTCAAGAAAAAACTATTGTAAACCCCTTTGTTTTTGTGTTAAGATGTAGGTAGTCCTGCAAAGTACAGAAAAATTACGATTGATGAAAACTCTGTACTAAAGGTTAATTCACTTGATGTACCTGATTTTGGATGGGATTTAAATGGACTTACACCTCAAGAGTATTTCGATAATCATTTTTCTACATCGATTGTTGCGAGGGTGCGCGGTGCACTTAGTGGCGGTGAGAGTATTGTAAAGCACCTTAAATCATTCGCAAGAAATAGATTTGATAAAATCACTATAGGTTCAGTTAAGCGACTTCTTTTTATAAAAAGGGATAAAGAGTTTGATAAGAAAAAAATCACTGATTTTGTTGGTGAGGTTGGTGTAAGTATATTTACGGGCGACGGTCCTTACGTTAAAGGTACACCTGGATATGATTTTCTTGCAGGTATTCTTTCAAGATTTTCATTTGTGCTTAAAAAAGTTGAACCAAAGCTCAGCAAGGATGGTATCAGTGTTGATCTTAAAAATATGCTTCTTGACACCATAGGGAATAATAAATCATTTTCAGATAATAATGCTGAAATTAATTTAAAGAAATAATTTTTACACCATGTGTAATTTTAATAATAGTTGAACCATACTGATATCGGTATATAATTCCAATCAACAGATGTTTTATGGTTAGTTTACTCTTTTTTTGATGTTTTTTCTTCCACTAAACCAATGGTAGGTGTATTTTATCAACAAAAAATTATATACTGAATGTCAAAGGAGGTGCATTATGGATCAGATTAAAATCGGAAGATTTATCGCTGAACGCAGAAAAAAAGCAGGTTTAACACAACTACAGTTGGCAGAAAAACTTGGTATAACAGATAAAGCAATATCTAAATGGGAACGTGGTCTTACAATGCCCGATACTTCTATAATGCTTGAACTTTGTGACATTATTAGCATCAGTGTAAATGAATTGTTGTGTGGGGAGAAATTTGATATGGAAAATAATGACCAGAAAAATGAACAGCTTTTGCTTGATATGGCAAAGGAGTTAGAGAAGAAAAATAAAACAATATGGACATCTATGTGGACAATTATGGGTGTAAGCATAATAGCTCTGATTTCAGGTATCTTTCTTGTTAGTTTTTTTATACCTGAAGGTATGTGGCAACTTATTGCAATTCTCGGACTATGTGTATTGTTTTTGCCGTCGTGCTTTTATGCATTGAAGCTTGAGGTGAGTGTGGGTGCTTATAAATGCAAAAACTGCGGTTATGATATAGTGCCTACTTATAAACAGGCACTTAATGCTATGCATATGGGAACTACACGTTACTTAAAATGTCCTGAGTGCGGTAAGCGTACCTGGTGCAAAAAAGTGTTAAAAAAATAATTGTTTTTACAAGCAACAGTATTTTTTACTGTTGCTTTTTCTTTTAGTTGGGTGATATAATTATCTCGTAATAATAATTGAATTATGAGGGTTTTATGGATTTAAGAGATTGTAAACGCACTAAACTAGCTTGTTATGCAACAAATGTTGCTATGTCATCAGTTTTTGGTTTGCCACCATTGCTTTTTGCAACATTCCGAGAAATGTATGGTATATCATACACACTTCTTGGTACGTTAGTTTTGATTAACTTTTGCACACAGCTTGCCGTTGATTTGATTTTTACTTTTTTTACAAAGTATTTTAACATTCACAAGGCTATACGTTTTATGCCCTTATTAACTTCACTCGGGCTTGTGTTATATGCACTTATTCCTGCGTTTTGGTCAAATTTTGCATATGCAGGTCTTGTGGCAGGTACTTTCTTGTTTTCTATAGCCGCAGGCTTAGGCGAGGTTCTGATTAGTCCTGTAATTGCAGCTCTTCCGTCAGATACACCTGATAAGGATATGAGTACGCTCCATTCGTTGTATGGATATGGTTTAGTTGGAGTTATTCTTGTTAGTACATTATTCCTTCAATTTGTTGGAAGTGATTATTGGGTTTATTTAACGTTGTTCTGGGCAATTTTACCCGTTATTGCTTCAGTTATGTTATTCAGGTGTAATTTACCTGATATGAATATACAACAAACGTCATCTAAAGATAAATCTGTTTTCAAAAAACAAATTCTTGTTTTTTGTACTATTTGTATCTTTTTAGGTGCTGCTGCAGAAGTTACAATGACTAACTGGATTTCTGTTTATGCAGAAAATGTTCTACATATACCTAAAATATGGGGTGATACCTTTGGTATGTGCCTATTTGCAGCTTTATTGGCGTTAACAAGGTCAGCATACGCAAAATTCGGTAAGAATATATTCCGTGTACTTACATTAAGTATGATAGGCGCGGCATTGTGTTACCTTACAATTTCGTTTACAAGTGTAATCGCTCTTTCTTTTGGGGCGTGTATACTGTTGGGCGTATGCACTTCTATGCTATGGCCGGGTACACTTATTCTGATGGAGGAAAAAATCCCTGCAGTTGGTGTAGCGGCATATGCGCTTATGGCTGCCGGTGGCGATATGGGGGCTTCTGTTGCGCCACAGATGTTGGGTGCTGTTGTTGATAGCGTTTCTGCTTCAGAATGGGTATTTGCTATAGCTGAGCGCCTTTCGATGAGCTGTGAAGAAATCGGCTTTAAGGTCGGAATGTTTTTGGCAGCTTTATTTCCTATAGCAGGATGTATACTCCTTATATGTATGAAACGTTTTTTAAATAAGAAAAAATTAGTGGATAGCAGGAATTTATATGAAAATAATAGCAACTGATTACGATGGTACATTAAATCATAATGGAATAGACGATAAGAAACGCTCGGCTATTATGGAGTGGCGCAGAGCAGGTAACCTTTTTGGTGTTGTAAGCGGCAGGGGAATTAAGTCCTTGCTTGAGGTTATTGAAGGCAAGGATTTTGAATATGATTTTCTTATTGCTAACAATGGTGCAATAATATTTGATAAAGAGCTTAACGTTCTTGCTGAAACACGTTGTGACGGAGCTTGTGCTGTACCTTTGATTACCGATTTGTTCAGTTGGGGTTGCACTTTTGCAAATATTGATAAGGATGTACCTGTACCGCTTCGTTCAGATAAAAATGAATGTGATGAAGGGGAATGTACTCTTGAAACGTTGCCCGAGATTACATATTTTAATCAGATAAGCACCTGGCTTGGTAGTACCGAAGAAGCTGCAGTTGTGGTACATAAAATTAATGAGAAATATAAAGATGTTCTTAACCCCTTGCAGAATGGCACGTGTATTGATATTGTGCCTGTTTCGGTTAACAAGGCGAAGGGGATATACGAACTCCTTGACGTTGTTGGTGGTAAATATGAGGATGTTATTGCTGTAGGTGATAACATAAACGATACCCATATGATTGCTGAATTTCGTTCATATGCTATGGCTAATGGTGTTGATAGCATCAAAGCCCTTGCTAATAAGATTACCGAAAGCATTACAGACCTTATATATAACGAGATGTAATAATTTACTATTGACAAAAAATTTAAGTAGGTTTATAATTACTGCAAGTTAATATTTAAACCGTTGACGCGGAGATAACGGCAGTTATGCCATCACAGAGAGCCTGTGTTGCTGAAAGTCAGGTATGAAACAGATTGTCAAATGGACCGCTGAGGGTGCAGTCAAATGGGTTTACCAGAGTATTCTGCAACGTGAGGGCATACGTTAGTTGTCGGGGGTATGATAGTATCTCGCAAAGTGCACGATTTTTCGTGAATTCAAGGTGGTACCGCGGATTTAATTATTCGTCCTTGACAGAGTATAATTCTGTCAAGGATTTTTTATTTGGAGTGGTATTTATGATTATTTTAAAAGAACGATGGCGACCTTGATTTAAGCGCTGAAATTTAAATTTGTTATTATTACGGAGGAATATATTATGAAATTAAACAACGTTGATTTTGATACTTATTTTAACAATTATCCTGATAAAAACGGCTTTTTCGGTAAGTACGGCGGAGCATACGTTTCACCCGAGCTTAAAAAGGCTATGGAGGAAATCACAGAGGCTTATTATTCAATTTGTCAGTCACGCAAGTTTATTGCTGAGCTTCGCAGAATTCGTAAGGAGTTCCAGGGCAGACCCACACCTGTTACACACCTTGAAAGACTTTCAGATGCACTTGGCGGCAAGGTACAGCTTTATGCAAAGCGTGAGGACTTGAACCATTCAGGCGCTCACAAGCTTAACCACTGTATGGGTGAGGCACTTCTTGCAAAGTATATGGGCAAGAAGAAGGTTATTGCAGAAACAGGCGCAGGTCAGCATGGTGTTGCACTTGCTACTGCGGCAGCATACTTTGGTCTTGAATGTGATATTTATATGGGCTCTGTTGATATCAAAAAGCAGGCTCCTAACGTAGCAAGAATGAAAATTCTTGGCGCAAACGTGGTTGAGGTTACACACGGACTTCAGACTCTTAAAGAGGCTGTAGATGCCGCTTTTGAGGCATATTGTAACGAGTATAACGATGCTATTTATTGCATCGGCTCAGTTCTTGGCCCTCATCCGTTCCCAATGATGGTACGCGATTTCCAGAGTGTTGTTGGTATCGAGGCACGTGAGCAGTTTATTGAAATGACAGGTCACCTTCCTAATGCTATTGTAGCTTGTGTCGGCGGTGGTTCAAATGCTGCAGGTCTTTTCTCAGGCTTCCTTAATGATCCTGTTGATATTTATGGTATCGAACCCCTTGGCAGAGGTCCAAAGCTTGGTGACCACGCCGCAAGCCTTAAATACGGTACAGAGGGC
>JAZQRX010000031.1:0-25330 GCA_045629785.1 Acutalibacteraceae bacterium
CTGCCTGATTTAGCAAGAGGGTTATTCATATACATAAGAGGACAAATGTAGCTGAGTGTTACGCCTGTTGCAGCAAGCTTTGCAGCGTATTCAGTCTTGTTGAACTCATCACAAACTGCAGGAGCAGCTGTAAATACTGTAGGAATTGTAACCTTCTTTTTACCGCTCTTTTTAAGACCCTCTGCAACGTTGTCAGTCCACTCCTTGAGCTGCTGAAGTGAAAGATGAGGACAACCGATAAAGCAAAGCTGAGGTGCTTTTTCAGGCTTCTTCCACATAACGGGATATGACTTGTAAACTCTTTCAAGCTCTGCATCGTCAATAACGTAAACCTGAGCATTATCTGCAATAAGGCTTTCACCCTGCTCAACTGCTTCGGGTGTAAGACCTGCAATATGATAAAGACCAACCGCACCGTTTGATGCTGTAGCAGCACCGAAGTCTTTAAGGTATGCCTTTGTAGCATCGTCAAGCTCTGTGCCGATCCAATCAGTAAGACCCTTTACGTAAGGAACGTCTTCCATAACCTTCATACCGATAGCACTACCAAGAATCTGTGCCTCAGGCTTCTTTGTTGTTTTAACCTCAACAATCCATGTTGCCTTTCTGCCTTCGTCAGTAACAAGGCCGAAGTAAGGCACGCAACCAACGATAGAACCGAAAAGCTCAATAATACCTGAGTTACGGTTACAACGTGCACCAAGAACAGAGTTTGCATATACAACCGCACTTGACTCTGCCCATGAAAGGATATCGCCCATCTTGGGTGTATTACCAACTTCATCCATATAGCAAGTACATGTATAAGCATCGTCGCTTACAAGACCGAGCTTTCTGAGCTGTTCATCGTAGCTATCCTGCTTAGTGTACATAAACTTGTTGAAAACAAGATTTTTAGCAAAGTTTGAGGGAACCTTGGGGTCAACGGGCTTGGGGTCAACAGAGAATTTCTGTGTTGATGTGATACCTGCTGCAATAAGCTGATCCATAAGATCATAAACAGGGCTCATAACTTTAAGACCGAAGCTTGTAACAAGGTGACCTTTTTCACTTGTAACGGGAATCATTTTTGTTGCACCAAAAGCTTCACCGTACATAACAAGGGTCTTCATAACCTTTGCCATTACTTCCCCTTTTTCGCCGTTAAGAATGGCGGACTGTTCGGGGGTTAATTCCATTTTGTAGTCCATTATTTTCATCCTTTCTTGAATTACACTTAGACAATATTATTGTATCATAAATAATAAAAAAAGCAAACACTTTTTGTTAAAAAGATAACATTATATTTACTATTTTATAAAAAAGCCCCTTCACCCGAAGGCAAAGGGAGCAATATTTAAATTATAACAAAATCCTTTGCAGGAATCATAATACCATCAACATCAACCATTGAGGGATTGTAGTTAACATATACAACGCGTGAATACTCATAAGTAACCTTATATACACCGGGAACTACAGCCTCGTGAGATGTGATAGACATATCAAGAAGCGGCAAAAGCTTTTTAGCCCCTGCGTATAGCGATGCGGTCTGTGATACGTACGCGTTATAATTGAGTGTATTACCGCTGCTATGTGTAAATAAGAATGACGGCACAGCGCCATACTCAATGCATTTAAGCAAAGCATCCTGTGTAGAAAGGTTGCTGACATTCATATAACTGCTGCCATAAATTACACTACCATGAATTGCCATTTGCAAAATAGGTAATACGGTAACACCGCTGTATCGCTGACATTTTGCGGTCTCGGGCATTGTAAAAACCGCATCGGCATTACTCAAAAGGTAAACGGCAGGTTCAGAAAGCATAAGTCCGCTATATGCACCTAATGCACTTGTACTGTTGCGCATATTATTAAGCATATCCTGTCTGTTATAATCATCTTCAATATCAGTATAAAGAAGCTTTGAGCAATCGTTAAGGCATATATCTGCGCCCTCATATTCTGTGACGGCTTTGCACCATTTAGAGATGTTTCTGCCGATTTCATCAGTACCTGCAAGGGTAAAATCTTTATCAGCATAACCTGCAAACTTCAACTCATCGTTGTAAATATTAACGGTACGCTTGTTGTAGTTTGCGCGATTATTAGCAACGTTAATATCAAGCCACAAGCTATTACCCTGACCGGAGATTTTTGTCACAGCTTTTTTAAAGCCATCTTCACCGCCCATCTTTGATGAAAAGCCCATACCATTTTTTACGTTTGACCATACACCCTTAGTACCTGCACCAGAGTATCGCAAAGCTATATTACGTACACCGCGTGATTTTAAAAGTGTGGTAATTTCAGTTGCATCCTCAAAGGTAGTAAGTCTGTTTTTACCATCAATACTGCCTAAAACGTTCACAAAGAAAGGTAAATCCTTGAATTTTTCGCTCATTTTTTCGGCAACATAGCCTTTTTTGAGCAGAGTCTGTCTTACCTGTGATGCAATTACGTTATAATCAGTCTGCTTTTCACTCAAGGTATAGGACTGTGCAATAATACCCTCATAAGAAGGGCTTTTTACAAACCTTTCTTTAACAATACCACAAGCGGTTACTGTAAACGTGTTATAAAGATAGCCGCCACCATTAGCAAACTTTTTAACTGTAAGCTCTGAAAGTGCGTCACCCTCGGTAATAATTGTATTAACGAGGCAACCATTTTTAGCGTACGCAAAGAAAGGTAATGTTGCGCCATCTGCCTGTGCGTGGAATGTAACGTCGGACCCATACATACCAAGATTAAGGCTATAATCCTCTTGATTCTTTGCAGCCAGGTCAATTTGTGCACCGCAACCATCGGGAATATAATATGATTCACCCTTTACACCGCTATTCACAGAGAAAAGACCGGGTAAAATGCTGATTTTTTCAAGGCAGAAGCCTTTGGGTAAGGCTACGGTTGTTGTATCAACAGATGCAGTAAACGAGCCACCCTTGAATGAAAAATCTACGTTTATTGTAGCATAAATATCTGCATTCTCAACGCCCTTTGATGCAGACTCTGCATCGGGGAAAAAATTATAGCTGATTGTAGCATTGGTGCCGTTTACCTGAAGTACGTTTACTGTACCAAAATCAACGCTGTTATCGGTGGAATCCATAATATAGATATCACCCTTTTTATCTCTTAGCCTGATTTTGAGTACGCTTGCAAGTGTATAGCGGGCAGCATCCGGTGACATTGAGTTAAAAACAGTTTTACCATCTGATGAAACCAATGCAACAGCACCATTTTTGCTGTTAACCAGTAGTTTTTGACCATTACTACCTGCAACCGTGGTATTAAAAGCCTTTGAAAACTCAACACCCTCATGCTTATTGTCGGTAAGGGTATGGTTTTCAGGCTTTACCATCATAATAACAGGCAAAAACATTGCCGCTAAAATTGATACAATTACAACAGCACAACAAATTATTATGATTTTGGGAGCATTTTGTTTAGATAACTTCATAAATACACCTTTAAATTAACTTTAAAATAAATACACTATATAATAACACGCTCACCATATTATTGTCAAACATAGAGAACATTTTATCGCTTTAAATTTGAAAAAATGTTAAATTATTTAAAATAAATATTATATATGTAATTAATTATATAAAAAGTCTTGTAAAATTTTAATTTTTGTTATAAAATAGGAATACTGTTTGTGTATATCACACGATAAAAGAAAGCAAAGGATGAAAATTTATGGCAAACAACGAAATCAAAACTAATGCCGAGATTTATCGCGAGCAGCGCAAGGCTCGTCTTGCAAAGGCAGCAAAAAAGAAAAAATCCGGCAAAGGCGATAAGGCTCTCAGTATTCTTATCAAAATAGTTTGCATTGCAATTGTTGCAGCACTTGTTCTTTATTTTGTAGGTCAAATGCTTACATCTGTTTTATGTGTTCCACAAAAGGTGCTTTCAGCAGCTACATACGGTGATGAAAAGCTCACAGTTGCGGAATACAACTACTACTATATGTCACTTTATAATCAGGCTGTTTATAATTCACAGTATATGGATCAGCAGCAGAGTGGTAGCGGTTCACAGTATTTTGATACATCTGTTGACCCTGCAGACCAGGATTACACAGGCGACAATGCTAATGAGAACGTTAAAACCTGGGCAGATTACTTCAGATACCATGCATCTGAACAGGGCTTTGTTGTTAAAGAGCTTTATAAAAAGGCAACAGGCGACGAAGCTAAGAAAGCAGGCTTTGCACTCACTGAAGAACAGACAAAAGAGATGAATGACGCTATCGACGAGCGTATGAAACAGATTGAGGAATACGCTAAAGAGGCTGACTATTCAGTAACAAACTACATCTCAAAAACCTGCGGTGAAGGTCTTACAGCAGACAGCTACAGAGAGCTCCTTGAAAGAGACTACTACGCACAGTACTACCTTGAGTGGTATCAGGATCACCTTTCATCAGAAATCTCTGAAAAAGACGTTAACACATATTACGAAGCAAACAAGGCAGATTATGACATCGCATCAGTTCGTTTCTTCACAGTATCTTACGCTGCTGCTGCAGAAGGCTCAACTGACCCTGTTTACACAAAAGAAGAAGCAAAGACTCGTGCAGATCAGTTTGTTGCAAAGGTAACTGACGAAGCATCTTTTGCTGCAGCTGCATCAGAATTTGCTCCCCCTTCACTTAAAGACGCATATAAGGAAGATGCAACAACACTTGGTGCTAACCTTACAAAGTCAAACCTTTCACAGCTTTCAGAAGAGCTTACCAGCTGGACTTTTGATGCAAAAAGAAAGACTGGTGAAATCAAGGTATTTGATCTTCCCACACTTGAAGCTTACTACATCATTATGATTGTTAGTCCTGCTAATAAGGATACAGCAACTGCTGCTGCAGATATTCGTCACCTTCTTGTACAGGCTGAAACATCAAAAACAGATGCAGAAGGCAACCAGACAAGCTTAAGCCAGGCTGAAATCGATGCTAATTTCGCAGCAGCTAAGACAGAGGCTGACAAGCTTCTTGCACAGTGGAAAGCAGGCGACGCAACAGAAGATAGCTTCGCAGCACTTGTTAAAGAGCATACAGACGATACAGGTTCAGCTGAAACAGGCGGTCTTTATGAGGATATTAACTCATCAAGCCAGTATGTACCTGAATTCCTTGAGTGGTCACTTGCTCCCCACAAGAAGGGTGATACAGGCATCATCAAGACAACATACGGTTACCACATTATGTACTTTGTTGGCTCAGATGCTACACAGAAATGGGAAAGCGATGTTCGTACAGCTATTGCATCAACAAGCTTTGAGAAATTCTCAGAAGAAACTTACGACGCAATCGAAAAGGGCGTTAAGCTTTCTGACCCCATGATCAAGTTCTTTGGTGACAGAATCGAAGAAACAATTTCTAAAAACATCAAGATGTCTGCCTCACAGTCAACAATTGGTTAATTAAATGATTTAACTCCACCTCAAACGAGGTGGAGTTATTTTTATATCATTTTAAATTTTTATCAAAAAAGCGCTTTGCATTATTATAAAATATTTTGTTTAGGACTGACTCGTCAAAGCCCTGCTTTAAGAGGTTTTCGTACACACCCTTCATTTTATGAACGCCTTTTAATTCATCTATCATATCACAACCATCAAAGTCACTTCCGAAGGCTATAACATCCTCACAGCCTAACGAGAGCAAGTATCTGATTTGCTCACCTAAAGATAACAAGCCAGGGTAGTTTTCTTGTTGTAAAAAATCAGCACAGAAGTTTAGGCCTATAAGCCCACCTCGGTCACGGATTACCTTGATTTGATCATCATCAAGATTACGCTTCTTACCATAAAAATTATCAACTATATTAGCATTTGAGTGCGATGCAACAAAGGGCTTTGTTGTAATTTTTGCCACATCCCAAAAGCTTTGACGATTAAGATGTGAAACATCAATTATTACACCTATATCTTCACACCGCTTTACAAACTCCGCACCAAATGGTGTAAGACCGCCTTTAGCAAAAGCACCGCCACCAATTTCATTATTACTGTTCCAGGTGAGCGTTACAAGCCTTACGCCCTTTTTATACATATTATCAAGGCCTTGGAGTGTACCGCCACAGGCAGAGCCACCCTCACAGGCAAGTATACCCTTTACGGGAGTTTTGCTATCAGTGTTGTAATAAGATATTAAATCATTGTTTTCGCCAACAGATTTATGATAAAGGTCGGCTACATTATTAAAATATTCAACTGCCCTTTCACCACGAAGGTCATCGGTTATCCATATAGCAAAAACCTGACAATATTCATCATATTCGGCAGCGCCCTCTAAAGAAAGGTGCATATTATTTTTTCGGAGATGCTGAGAGTTTTTATAGCACTCCCCTACAGTATCACAATGCAAATCAAAAATTTTCATTTTAACCTCAGAAAGCATCAGGTAAGTAATCGGTTTTAATTACATTATTATTTTCATCAATGTAAACCTCAAAAATATCATACCTTAACAACGCTTTTATTTTATACTTATTCATATATGACGCGGCGGCAGACTTTATGTTTTCCTGCTTATGGTAATCAACTGCATCGGCAGGTCTGAGCATTGTGTTACCTCGCCTTGTTTTGACCTCAACAAAGCAGACGTATGGCAGCTTTTGTGCAACTATATCAATTTCACCAACACTGTTAGAATAGTTTACACTCAGAATGTCATATCCCTTTTTACGCAATTCACGTGCAGCAACATATTCACCGAAAGCGCCTACAAGACGTGACGTCATTTATTTTCACCAAGAATCTTTTTAAGGAATGTGCGCCTGTGTACAGGTGACACACCATACTGTTCAATCATTTCATAATGCAGTTTTGTGCCGTAACCCTTGTGCTTTGGAAATTGATACTGAGGATATTCCTCTGCCACCTTAAGCATATATCTATCCCTGCTGACCTTTGCGATTATTGATGCGGCAGCTACAGACATACATTTACTGTCACCCTTGATGATAGTAACTTCTTTTACCCCTGTTTTAGGGTATTGATTGCCATCAATATAGGCAAGGTCAGGCTTTAAAGATAAGCCATCGACAGCCCTTTTCATAGCAAGAAAGGTAGCATTGAGTATATTTATATCGTCAATTTCCTTTTCAGTAGCAATACCCACTGAATACGCAACTGCATCACGAATAATATCGTCATAAACAATATCACGTTTTTTCTCTGACAGTTTTTTAGAATCATTAAGTATTTCGTGAGAATAATTTTCGGGCAAAATAACCGCTGCCGCGAATACAGGACCTGCAAGCGGTCCGCGACCGGCTTCATCAACACCACAGACTACGTTATAGCCATTTTCGTGGGCTTCTGTTTCATATGAAAAATCAAGCATAATAACACCTCATAAAAAACTCGGAACAAATTTTTGTTCCGAGTTAATTTTATAACATTTATAAAGGAAATTCAAGAGTAAGTCTGCCTAACTTACCGCCCCTGTATTCATCAAGGAGCATTACAGAAACACGCTCATAGTCTATCTCGCCACCAGATATGAGCATACCCCTTTTTCTGCCTATCATTTCAAGAATTTCGTAATCCTCTTTATCATCAAAGTCTGTAATCTTAAAACGTTCGCTGATACGGTCGCTATAACCGTCTTTAAGAACATTTATAAGGCGAAGGGCTAATGTTTCACTATCAAGAATTTCGTCCTTTACAGAGCCTATAAAGGCAAGCTTATCGCCAACGGCTTTATCCTCAAACTTGGGCCACAAAACACCAGGAGTATCTAAAAGCTCGATACCACTACCCACAGCAAACCAACTGTTTGAACGTGTTACACCAGGCTTATCGGCAACCTTTGCCCTGTTACGACCTGCCATTTTATTTATAAAAGATGATTTACCTGTATTTGGTATACCAACAACCATAACCCTTAAGGGCTTACCTACCATACCTTTTTCGGTATTGCGCTGAATTTTATCTTTAAGCACCTGACGCACCAAAGGAAGGTATGCGTTAAGCCCCTTGCCTGAACGGCAATCAACGGGTATTGCAAACATACCCTTTGATTTATAATATTCAACCCATTTTGCTGTTGCTTTTTCGTCTGCAACATCACATTTGTTCAAAAGAACTATGCGTGGCTTGTTGCCTATCATTTCACCTAATTCGGGGTTAGATGAGCTCATAGGTATACGTGCATCAACTATTTCGGTAACCAAATCGACAAAAGGCAGGCTCTCTTTAATAAGCCTGCGTGTTTTTGCCATATGACCTGGAAACCATTGTACTATTTGCTTTTGATTATCATTCATAGTCGTAAATATCCGGATCTCCTAAAGGAAGGAGTCTTATAACTGCTTTGCCTAAAATTTCACGTTCATCAATAGGACCAACAAGGTGAGAACGGCTATCCGTTGAACCATTACGGTTATCACCCATACAGAAAAGGTACCCTTCAGGTACAGTATACGGGAATTCGCGATAGTCGCTTTTTTTGACCATAAAATCCTCGCGTATATATGGCTCGTTAAGCTCTACGCCATCAACGTAAACCTTATTTAAATCATAGTCGATGTTGATAGTCTGACCGCCTGTTGCAATTACACGCTTAATAAGTGGCTCGTGAAAGAATGTGTCCTGTGTAACTACAACAATATCACCATATTTATATTCAGCCTTATTAACTGTAATAAGCCAATCACCATGCTGAAGGGTATTTGTCATAGACTCACCATCAACACCAACAAGCCTGAATGCAAAGGTAAACACAACTGCAATAATAATAAACGAGCTCATTATTATTGAAACAAAGTCATAAACGGTTAAAAAGAAATTCTTTTTAGCGGAGCTTTCACCTTTTTTATCATCTGCTTTAGTTGGGTCAATCTCCTCTTCCTCACCTGAAAAGACATTTGCATTCTTGTCAGCAACAAGAACCTCTTCCTCCTCAGTCTGAACAACAGACTCAACTGTGTTTTCATCAACCTCAACATCTTCAATGATAAGCTCATCATTATCAGCAGAAGTGCTATTTAATTCGTTTAAGTTATCATTATTCATATTATTCAACCGTCCAATCGCCTAAAGGGAAATATCTGAATAAAACCTTGCCAACAATCTGCCTTTCGTCAACACAACCAACCTCACTTGAACGGCTATCAAGTGACATAGCTCGGTTATCACCAAGGATAAAAACTGTTCCCTCGGGTACTTCAAGGGGGAAAGCAATATCCTTTTGCTGTGTGGTAAGGTCTTCGGCATAGTGTTCCTCCCTACCATTAACGGTAACAATACCTGTTGTAAAGTTGATATCAACCTTGTCACCTTCAACGGCAATAACACGCTTAATAATAGGCTTGTTTACACCCTCAGCACCTGAAAGGACTATAATATCACCCTGCTTTGGTGTATAGCCGATGGTTGAAACAACAACCTTATCACCGGGTTGAAGAGTAGGCTTCATAGATGAACCCTCAACATTAAACACCCTGAAGCAGAAAAGGAAGGCAAATGTTACAACGACAATAGCTGCAACAATTGCACCAAAAACCTCAAATATATTCAGTTTATCTTTTTTAACACGCTTTTTTTCGATAACCTGGTTATCATCAGAAAGCTTGATACTGTACTCCTCAGTTTTACGCACAATACTCACCCCGTACAAAAACAAATATCTTAATTATTATACACCCTGTAATGTGTAAATAAAAGTATATTTTGTAAAATTTTAGTAATAAAAGAATCAAGGGCAGATAAATTATCTGCCCTAACCTTTCGGCGTGATTAGCCGATTTTTTCCTTAACCTTAGAAGCTTTACCAACTCTGTCACGAAGATAATAGAGTTTTGCACGACGAACTTTACCACGACGGATAATCTTAACGTCTGCAACGTTGGGTGAATGAACAGGGAATACTCTTTCAACACCTACGCCGTATGATACACGACGAACTGTGAAAGTTTCGCTGATGCCGCTACCGTGCTTTGCGATAACAGTACCTTCGAACTCCTGAATTCTTTCTCTCTCGCCTTCACGAATCTTAACGCCGATACGGATAGTATCACCGATTTCGAAAGCGGGCTTCTCAGCCTTAAGGCTGTCCTGTGCAATAAGTTTTAATGCGTCCATAATAATCCTCCGTTTTTTTCAAGCGTTCATACAATAAGATTGCAGCGGACCGCCAGCTTTAATGTTGCCATTAACTGCCGTTGACCCCATAAACGGGAAACAACGCACACATAGACTTAAGTATAATAACACAATGATTTGTAAAATGCAACAGTTTTTTATAACTTTTTTTGGAATTATTCACAAAAGGTTTTTATATAATCAAAAGCCTCTGTATTGGTGCAATAAAGGATATCGTTCTTACCCGAAAGCATACTCAACACCTTTTCGGCAAAATCCCAATCATCGTTTATATCCATCTCATAGCTATGACCCCATATATAAAAAAGCTTAGGTTCATCTGTCTGGAGTTCTGTGAATTCACGGCAAAGCTCAAGGATTTTGTCTTTCTCTTTAATAAAGCTTATTGTAGGTTTAAAGGTATACATATCGCTCTGCAAATCAAAATTATAGCTGCACATAATGGTACGAGCAAACTCAACTCCGGTTGTTTTTGCAATTACATCTGCAACCTGAGCATTATAGTTTACTCCCCCACCGGGATATGCAAAGCCACGTACATTATAGCCCACAAGCTTTGAAAGATTTTGCCTGTCCTGTTCAACCTGACGTGTAACCTCTTCAGCTGTTTGTTGTGTAAGGAATGGGTGTGTAAGTGTATGTGCGGCAACCTCGTGGTTTTGATAAATTTCTTTTACAGCCTCCGGCAAAACCTTTTTGTGGCTGATTTTTTTACCATTGATATCAAGATAACCATCCTTACCAAGAAGCTCAGAATTCAAATTGAAGGTGCACTTAATACCGTATTTATCAAGAAGCTCGATAAATCTTATATCCTGTGTAACGCCATCATCAAAGCTAAGAGTAAGTATTTTTTTATAATTCATAATAACACCCCAATAGACAGGTAAAGTTTTTTTACCTGTCTATTATAGTATCATCTATTGAATTTTTCAATATTAAACCGCTGGTATAAACAAAATCTTAAGCTTGTCGGTAGTATCACCCTCAAGGCAATTTTCTTCCGCTATGGCTGTTACTGTTGTATTGTATCTACGGGCAATATTCCAAAGACTTTCATTTTCGCTCTGTGGGAAATAAACTGTTATTGCATTCTGATTTTTAATTATTGGTGCATCTGATTCAATAATATCTGTGACAGCATCTATTGTAACCTCACCCATTACTGTTGCGACGGCATTAATTTCTGCGCGGACAGTTACACCGCCCGATTTAACTCCGCAATCAAGTGAAACAATTGTTAATTCGGGGTTACAAACTATATTTTTATACTCGCAGGATATTGCCCTGTTTAAACAGAAATCCATCATCTTATTAACTGCAGAAAAATTACCGCTGTTATCTTTGATAATAAACGAAAGTGCAACGCTACCCTTAAGACATAGCTTTTCACTATCCCTGTTTACTGTTACATCGGTTATATCACCTGTTATATCAACAACCGCTGAAACACCTTCAGAAGATAACGTGAATGTGTTTTCGCTAACAAATGTTTCGCGTATTTCTGTTACCGCGCTATAAAATTTGCAAGGTTTCTTTTTCAGTTCAATATTACCGTCTATTGCGTATGCATCTGAAATAACTGTAAGCTCCTTTTCCTCCCACATTGTTATCGAAGCATCAACACCCAAGGAAATATCAAAGCAGCTATAAGCACCACCCGACTCCCCTTTTGGAATTACGTCAACACCACACACGCGAAGCGAAACATTACCTGTAAAGCGTTCATCCATTCCATCAAACTCAATAATCTGGTTAATTGGGATAAGATGCTTTATTTTATGTGTAGTACCACCATTTACACCATCAACATAGCATACGTCAACCACCGCGTCCCCCTTGAGCATAACCTTATTATTGATTTTACGAATCTCGGTACAGATTGCCCCTGCGTGAGTGCTGACTATAAAGGCTGACGGCACATCAAGTGTTACTGTATCACTCATTGAGAATTGCTTTGTCTGACGGCATCCCAAAGACATCGCTCTGACAAACTCACCTTTTTCTTCAATGCCCTGCGAATCACCTAAAGAGATTATATCCTCATTCTGCTTTATAAAAGCCTTAAAGCTTATAGAAAGTCCAGCCTTAAGTTCAGCCCTTTTGGTGCTTGTAGCCCTGCAATTAACGTAAGTCACACCTACATTGGCTATGGAATCAACGCAATCTGCATATTCAGAGCTTTCGCAATAACGGGTAAAGCTACAGGACTGTGAAAACGAGTATATACACTCATCGTCGGCAGTATAAATCATTCGCAACTCACATACTCCATCAACAGTAATCCGCTCACCGACAAGACGGCACGACGTTATTTTAGGGGTTGCAGTAGATTTTATTACCCGTAATATTTCGGGCATATATTCAGGTAGTGTAAGCTCACAATCCACAACCTCCTCAAGAGTATTTTCGGCCTTCATTTTTAAATATATGTAATCCGTATGCTTTAAAGTAATATCCATAAAAATAAACTCCCTTCATATATTCTAAAAAAATATATGCGGGAGTTTAATTTGTTATTACATTTTAGTCTTATTATTCTTCACTATCGTCAGAATACTCATCATCGGCAGCCTCGTCAGTTTCCTCTACAACCTCATAATCATCATAAAGTAATGACTGAAGCTGTTCACGGTTTGATTCAAGGTCAATAGCAATAATGCTTGCGCCATCAACAGTGTCATACCACCAGGCATCATCAAAGGGAAGCTTTTGTGTAACAAGCATATTATCCATATTACCACCTGATTTAGTGGTGCAGGACATAAGGCTGAACATAAGTGACCAGAAATCACCTGATGAAAGAGTTGTGGTTATGTAAGGAGCAACATCCTGCGCTGTAGAAACAAGGCTGAAAATACCAATGGGATTAAGCTGACCCTTAACATCGGTCATAATAGCTGAAATAACCTTACGCTGACGCTCGGTTCTGTCCCAGTCACCATTACCAAGCTTACGTATACGTGAGTACCACAAAGCCTGATAGCCTGTAAGATGAACATTTTCACCTGAGGGAACCTCCTCCGGCTTCTCTTCCTTACCATATTTATGACGATTATTGATGTAATCTGCCTCATCCTCGGTAACATCGATTTCAATACCACCAAGTCCGTCAATAAGTGCTGTGAACATTTCGAAATTCACAACGGCGTAATCATCAATCTTTATACCGAAGTTCTGCTCGATTGTCTGTACAAGAAGGTTAGCGCCACCCCATGAGTACGCAGCATTGATTTTGGATGAGCTTTGTCCGGGGATTTCAACGTAGGTATCACGTAGGATGGAGCAAACTGTGATTCTGCCTGTCTTTTTATTAACAGAAGCAATCATAATACTATCACTACGGGATGAACCACCTCGATCAGCATCGGCACCGATGAGAAGAACATTCCTTACGTGATTTTCGCTACGGAGTGAATCAACATCCTCAATATGCTCAATAGGATCGGCTTCGTTAAACTTGCCTACAATTGAACCTGCCATAGCAAAAACTATACCACCGAAACCTATTATAACCGCAAGAATTATGACAAGCACAAGAAACGCAGGTGATTTTTTTGCACGAGCGCCACTCTTGGTGGGTAATTTTTTGCGGCGAGCCTCAAAATCTGAAATATCCTCGCTATCGACCTGCCTTACCCTTTGGGTATCGTACTTACTGTTACCACGTCGCATATTGGCTTGTTGCTGAGCAATCTGCCTATCCCTCAACTGTTGCTGACGAATCTGCTCGGGTGTGGGCTGTCGCCTTTGCTGAGGGGCTTGTTGCCTTTGTACCGGACGCTGTTGTGGTCTTTGCATAGGCTGTTGTGGTCTTTGCATAGGCTGTTGCGGTCTTTGCATAGGAGCTTGTTGCCTTTGCACAGGGCGCTGTTGTGGTGCTCTGCGCACAGGCACTTCGTCAACAGAACGCCTTTTGGAAAAATAAATGTTATTATCAGGCTCATTCCCTGAACGTTTATCAATAATCACGTCGTTTGATGACATACTAAAAATATCATCAGACTCAATCTCGATAACATCGGGAACAGAGCTACCAAAAACATCTTCAAAGCTATCCATAAGCTCTATATAATCATCATCTACATTAATTTTACGATTATCGTTATCATTTGGGTATCTTTTCTCTGACACGATAACACCTCACTTTTTTGAATTGCACATTATTGTACCACATTTTTTATTTATTTGCAACTTAAGAGCAATACCGTCTTATGAAAATTCATAAGACGGTATTTTATAAAATCAAATTTCAACTGAATAAAGTCGTAAGCCTTCCGCTGTTTCAATAAGAGTAAAGGTAAATTCCTTTAAGCTATCCTCATTAAAATCAAGCTGTTCTTTTACTTTTTCATACGTAAAATCCTCGGGCATTTCACCTATATCGTGGTTAAGCGCTAATCTGCCAAGATTTTTTTGTGTATTAAATTCACATACACCCACATACCCGGGAGTTGCAGAAATTTCAACAGCACTTATAAGATTAACCTTAAGAATAACCTTGTTATCAACGTGTTCTACATAACGATAATTTACATAATAAGTATAATATCTGTTATATTCCTTCTCTCTTTGGAACATATAATAACCTTTTGAGGTTATTTTTTCAACATCATTACCACCCATCAGATCTTTAGTGGTAAATCTGTTTTTTTCAAATACTTGGTTAAATAAACCATCAATATCTGCACCATTAATGAAAAACCAATAATTTGCTGCTTTACCATCACCCTTAAGCTCCGCAAACTCTTCCTCGTTTACTACATCAGAATATTTGGCCTGAGAAAGCTCGGGATATATTACCGCGTCATATTGTGCAGCAGAGAAATCCTCGTATTGAGGTGTAATAAGCCAGGTTGCATTAACATTCTGTGGGTCAACAAGCATACGTATAAGTTCGATAAAGCTATTGTTGTGTTCTACCAAAAGCTCGTTGAAAAAAGCCTTTCCAGCCTCAGTCATTTCATCCTGAACAGGTGCTTTAGTTGGCTCAGTTGCGATGGTTGTTGCTTCAGTTGTTGCTTCGGTTGTTTGCGTAGTTGTTGTATCGTCAATATCCGTATTATTATCACAACCCGAAGCAAAACCAACAAGAGTAACAACGCTAATCAATGCCATAAATAATGACATTGTTTTATGAAAAACATTTTTACTCATAACTATCACCCTTTAGCACCATATGGTTCATATTCAACGCCGTTTACAGGCTTTAATGATTCCATAAACTCATCTGCACCGTTAAGAATTTTGGTATAGCTCTCCGCTGTTTCTTCTATGTATCGCACATCTGATACAGGTACAAGAACAACATAAAACTCTTCACCATCAACAGTAAGGATTCCTTTTTCCTTTTCGTTCGTCACAACTTCAAGTTTCTCGTTTCCTTTCTTTGGGAAGACATCAATTGTGAAAATTGTAGCATCCAATTTTGAAGAAGTCAGCTTTTCGGTTTCCGGGTGGGTAAAAACAAGCTGGTATGAACCATCATCATTTTGTTTTTTAGTTTTGCAAGAATATTCACCATACCACTCGGCAGGAGTTTCAAGGATAAAATAATCTGTTTCTATAATATCACTTTTAAGCTCTTCTTCTGCTTCAGTTGTCTCTGTTTCGGTCTCGTAAGCAGTTTCTGTTTCTGTATCGGTTTCAATACCCTCGTCGACAAAATCTTTAGTTTTAGGCTCATCGTTAACATCAACAAGGGGAAGTGTTGTAGTAACGTCTTCTGCATCACTTTTTTTTGCTGTAGCAAAACCAAAAACAAAACCAGCAACAACTACCACAACCAAGAGTAGCACAAAAACTTTTTTGTTCATAATAATACCTCCGTACGAATTATTTATGACCAAACTGTTGTTTCATTCGTTTTTCTTTTGAAAGGATTTTCTTTCTTAAACGCATTGATTCAGGTGTAAGCTCAAGAAGCTCATCATCACCAATAAACTCCATAGATTGTTCAAGTGAAAGGGTTGTGTGAGGCACAAGTCGTAATGCATCATCACTACCTGATGCACGTGTGTTTGTCATCTGTTTTTTCTTACAAACATTACAAACGATATCCTCATTCTTTGCACATTCACCGACAATCATACCCTCATAAACAGGTACACCGGGGCCTATGAAAAGTCTGCCACGATCCTGTGTGTTAAATAAGCCATAGCCTGTAGACTCGCCTGACTCATGTACAACAATCGAACCACGCTCACGCATCTGAATATCACCTTTATATGGCTCGTAGCCTGCAAAAAGGTTGTTCATAATGCCGTTACCATTAGTATCTGTCATAAACTCTGAACGATAGCCAATAAGTCCACGAGCGGGAATTTTAAATTCGATATGAGTTGAACCGCCATCGCGTACATCCATATTTTCAAGCTCACCCTTACGTGAACCGATTTTTTCCATAACAGCGCCGACATAAGACTCGGGCACTTCAACAATAAGTAATTCCATTGGTTCAAGGAGCTCTCCATCAGGGCCATTTTTATAAATAACCTGAGGACGTGATACCTGGAATTCGTAACCCTGACGACGCATTGTTTCAATAAGTATTGAAAGGTGTAGCTCACCTCTGCCGCTTACCTTGAAGGTATCGGTTGATTCAGTTTCTTCAACCCTCATACTTACGTTGGTTTCTACCTCTTTGAAAAGACGAGCACGGATATTACGTGATGTAACAAACTTACCCTCCTGACCTGCAAAGGGGCTGTCATTAACCATAAAGTTCATTGAAATTGTAGGTTCATCAATTTTAACAAAGGGTAATGGATCGGGGTGCTCTTTATCACAGGCAGTTTCACCTATGTTAAGCTCAGCAATACCCGAAACAGCAACAAGATCACCCATTTTTGCTTCAGGACATTCAACACGTGCAAGTCCCTCAAAATTATAAAGCTTAACAACCTTAACGTTTTGAGTAGATCCATCCTGTCTGCAAAGTACGACCTGCTGACCTGCTTTAACACTACCGCGCTCTACCCTACCGACACCAATTCTGCCAAGGTAATCATCATAATCAAGACTTGAGAAAAGAAGCTGTAAGGGTCCGTTCATATCACCACAGGGTGGCTCAATATTTTCTATAATAGAGTCAAGCAAAGGTCTCATATCCCCTTCACGTACATCGTGATTAAGTGATGCGTAGCCATCCCTCGCAGATGCAAAAACAACAGGGAACTCAATCTGCTCGTCATTTGCGCCAAGTTCTATAAACAAATCAAGAACCTCGTCAATTACCTCTAACGGTCTTGCGCCCGGTCTGTCAATTTTATTAATAACAACAATGGCTTTTTTACCAAGAGCCAAAGCCTTTTTAAGCACAAAACGTGTCTGAGGCATACAGCCCTCAAAGGCATCAACAAGAAGTAAAACTCCATCAACCATCATCATAATACGTTCAACCTCACCACCGAAATCGGCGTGACCGGGGGTATCAACAATGTTGATTTTTACACCATTGTAATGAATACCTGTATTTTTAGAAAGTATGGTAATACCACGTTCTTTCTCTAAATCGTTTGAGTCCATAACTCTATCGTCAACCTGCTCGTTATCTCGAAAAATACCGCTCTGATGAAGGAGCTGGTCAACAAGTGTTGTTTTACCGTGGTCAACGTGAGCAATAATCGCAACGTTTCTTAAGTCTTCTCTTCTGTCCACAAATGTCACCTTTCAATACCATAATTTATCTATTGTATTATATCACCGAGAATATTTATAATCAAGTTTTTTATCGGCTTTTTATAATAACCTAAGCAATTATTTATTGAATTAGTTTTTGCGTTTTGATATAATATCAATGGTGATAATATGAAATTCAAAAATGTTATACTTGCTAGTGATTTTGATGGCACCTTAAAAAACGACCTTGGTGAAATAACCGCTGACGTACGCTCTGCAATAGCAGACTTTATGTCTGAAGGTGGTTATTTTACAGTATGTACAGGCAGAATATATCAGGGCTTTCGTTTATATGATCCTGAATATATAAATGCACCTGTTTTATTGGGTAATGGCGCTATGGCATACGACTATGAAAATAAAGAAATCATTTTTAACGACGCCATCGGTGATGAAGGATTAAGCGCTGTCAATGATATTTTGATGCACTACCCTGATATTTGCATTGAATTTTATAATATAGATAAAGTTTGTGCAGTAAATCTTAATGAACACTCACTACACCACTTCACAAGTCAAGAAATTAAATTTCACAAGGTAGAAAAACCTGAAGATGCTCCCCGCCCCTGGACGAAGGTTATGATAGCTGCCCATGGTTGTTCGCAAGAGGTACAAAACATTCTTGAAAATCATCCCGAAATAAACTACCTGAAAACAACAGGTGATTTTGTTGAAATACTCAAAAAGGGCGTTGATAAAGGTACAGGACTCCTAAAGCTTGCTGAGTCACTAGGGATAACTAAAAAAGACACCTACGCAGCAGGTGACGGGTATAATGATGTTGAGATGCTTGTTGCAGCTAATGCAGGATTTGTACCCGAAAATGGCTCACAAGAGGCTTTGAATGTTGCAACTCACGTGACACGCTCAAACAATGACGGATGTATAGCCCACGCTATTGAGATATTAGATAAACTATATTAAATAAGCATATAAAAAATCAACCTCGGTTTCTTTCGAAACCGAGGTTTTAGTTTAATTAATAAATATCTTTACAAGAAATACCTGAGTAATATGAACTCATTGTTTTACCATCAACAGCTTTGATAGTGTAGATATATGTAACACCTTTAACTGCAAATCTGTCAAGATATGTGTATGATTTCAAATCATCAACCTGGCCAATCATCTGCCATGCCTTACCAGGCTCTCTTCTGTAAACGAAGTACTTTGATGCACCATTTACATGCTCAAACTCAACTGCAATACCCTCACGTGTTGACTTAGCTGAAACAAGCTTAGGAGCGTCAAGTCTGTAAATTGAAACGCCGTCACGAACATAATCACTGAAGTGGCCGTTTGAAACAGCTCTTACAGTATAAACATATGTTAAACCGCTTTCAACATCGTAATCAGGGTAGAATGTCTTTGTTGTGTAACCCATAAATGTCCAGTATCTGTCAGATGCAACCTTACGATAAACTCTGTAGCTTGTTGCGCCCTCAACCTTATTCCATGAGAAGAGAATACCTGTAACGTTGTTCTTTACAGTGTGACCAACAGGAGTCTTAACCGCTCTGATAACTCTACCTGCGCCAAGATCACTAACAAGAACACCCTTAACAAAGTAACCTGCTGCATCGGGGTTAGGCTGACCATCATTGAAATATGTTAAATACTTCTTTGATGTGTTTGAATAGAATGAGTAATCATCACTCATAAGAGCAAGTAATGTCCACTCGTTGATTGTAACATCATCTTTACGATAGATGTAATATGCATTTGCTCTTGCAAAGTTTGTTGGCCAGAACAATGAGTTTGTGCCATTAGCATTCTTAACAACAGCAAGACTATTTACATCGGCTGTTCTGCGAAGTGCTTTAACAGCATATTTGTAGTAGCCACCTGTTTTTACAGTATTATCATAGCAAGTTGTTATGCTGCTTGAGAAAGTTCTGATCATCTGCCAGCTACCGCTGATACCATTAATTGTTGCTCTGCGATAAACAACATAAAGGTCTGCGCCGTCAACAGCTTCCCATGTTAACTTAGTACCAAGGTTTGTATTATGAAGAGAAATAATTTCAGGAGTCTTAGGTGCAAGCTGAGCAATCACTTTTTTATTTGAATGAGCGCCACACTCTGCACAGATGTAATGCATATAACCGATCTCATATACTGTAGCATAACGGTCAATAACCTTTTTGTCGATGCTGGGCTCAAATACATGATAGAGCTGACCATCAATTTCAACAATACGGCTACATGTAGGAGCTACATACAATAAACCGTTGATATATTCAAGGGGCTCTTTGTAGTTTTTAGGATTTACAAGAGTACTATAGTCAAAGTTAGCGAGAACACCATTTTCAAACTGAATTGTAAGATCATACTTGTAAGCTACGCCATTTTTAACATTCTTATCAAGGTATGAAGGTGTGTCGAGCTCTTCGATAATTTCACCATTTTTCTTAAGATAATACTTTACAGCATTTTCAACAGGTGCCCACTCTAAAAGAAGACCATCAAACTGATTTACATGCTTGAAGAACTTAACAGTAGTATACTTAACAACTCTGCCGTTAGCGTAGTCAGGTTTAGCACCTGAACCCTTTACGATTACACAATAGCTATATGTAAGACCCTCTTCAAGGTTTCTGTCTGAGAACTTACAAACATCTGTTGTTTCACCGATTTTTGCGCCCTGGTCAACTGTGCCATCCTCATAAACCTTGTTTGATTTACGATAAACCTCATAACCTGCTGCGCCGTCGATCTTGCCCCATACAAGGTCTACGCTTGTGTTTGTAGCTGTAGGAACCTTAAGGTCAACAAGGTTGTAATTAACCTTGATAGGAGTTGCTGTCTGGAGTGACTCAGCAAACTCTAAATTTGTACCAAGAGATACTATGTGATACTCATAATGTGTGCCGTAAGCAACATCTGCATCAACATATGATGTACCCTTAACATCTGCAAGTGTTTCGAACTTAGCGTTGTTTACTGAACGGAAAATTCTGTAGCCGTTCTGTGAAGCGGGTGTTGTCTTCCAAACAAGGTTAACACCATTATAGTTGCTGTAAACTGTTCTTACCTGAACACGATTATATTCAACTAACTTTGCGTTGTTGATGCTAACGGGCTCAAAAGAACCATCAACGTTTTTAGATGCAATAGCGTACTTATATGTGCCACCGTATGCAACTGTTTTGTCGATGTATGATGTTGTGTTAACATCTGCAATCAAAACAGGAGATGACTCTGCAGAGTCAAAACGATAAACACCGTAACCTGCTGCACCAACATCTGCTGACCATTTAAGTGTTGCACCAAAGTAGCCGGCAGAAGCTTCTGTGATCACGGGAGTTGTAGCGGCAACTGTTGAAATGCTGAAAACAGAGATCAACATAAGCATTGCCAAAAATAAACTTAATGCTTTCTTCATGAAATACTTCTCCTTTATGGGTATATTAATTTACTATTATATTATAGCACTTTTTTGATTTTTAGGAAGTAGCAGATTAACTAAAATATAACCAATTTTTTTGTTATAAAAACACAACAAAATGGAGAAAATAACCAAACCTCAAAAACGGCAGCAAAAAAGCCGTCATCTGACGGCTTTTTTATCGTTTTTAATACTTATCGTAACAGCTTATACCTGCGTTATATGCACTTGTTGTTGAACCGTAAACCGCACGTACTGTGTATGTATATGTTGTACCCTTCTTTGCTGTTTTATCAAGGAAGGTTGTGTTGTTTGTGCCACCTACTGCAG
This sequence comes from Acutalibacteraceae bacterium, assembly GCA_045629785.1. GTDB lineage: Bacteria > Bacillota > Clostridia > Oscillospirales > Acutalibacteraceae > DTU089. Next base: position 21,503 of record JAZQRX010000031.1, read on the forward strand.
CAACTCTTACCCAGCTTGAGTTAGCAGTTTTGCGATATACATAATAGCCTGTTGTGCCCTTGATTGCACCCCATTTTACTGTGATACCAGATGTTGATGAAACTGCACTTGTAAGTGTGGGGTTAGCAAGTCTTCTGAGATATAGACCGGTTGTGTCAAACTTACTATGATAACCACCGTCTGCAATAACAGTATATCTAAAGTACTCGCCACTCTTGTTCTTAACTGCATTATCGATGAAGTAAAGGTTTTTGGTTGTGCCAAGGTATGTCCAATAGGTTGAACCTGCTCCCCTTCTATAAACACGATAACCGTTTGTAACACCTGCTACAGCATTCCACTTAATTGCAAGACCGTTAACGTGGTTGTAAATAGTTGTAAGCTTGGGTGTTGCCATATATTTACGGGTCTGTGTATTAGCCTGAACGAAATCGCTGTATTTGCCTAATGAGTTATATGCTCTTACAGAATAGCAGTAGTAAACACCACTCTTAACATTTTTATCAAGAAGTGTATTACCTGTTGTTGTGCCGACAAGTGTCCATGTTTTATAGCCACCCTGTCTGCGATAAACATTGTATTTTGTTGCGCCTGCAACTTTATTCCAGTTGACCTGAACACCACCAATTTCGTTGGTTGTGCTTACCTTTGGGGTTGCAGGTTTTTCTGGTGCAATTGCCACAGGAATAGTGCACTCCCTGCCAAAACCATAAATAATTACATTATATGTTTTGCCCGGATACCAATGATTCTCATATTGATTTGTGTTCCAGTCAATATCATAGCGCTCCCCTTTTGAATTCACAAAAGAACCTGCGGAGCTATTATAATCATACTTAACAACTCTTCCGTCTGTATAAGTTGCTGTTAATGTATTTCCGACAGCATAAATTTTTTCGTAAATCTCGTAATAGAAAAAATCCTTATCATCATAATCAACATCCCATTCACCACCTGTATTGGCTATAAAAGTGATAGGAGTTTTAGTTGTAAAACTAATTGATTTTACAGGGTTTTCAACAACTTTAAGTGGGATATTAATAGTCTTACCAAGACAAACAAAAGTTACGTTATATGTTCCGTAAGAATCCCAATGCTCTTCATATTGATTATCTAATGTAATAAACGGCAAATCATATCCTAAATCATGATTATAGAAATTGCTGTCTGGCATACATTTGAAATCTCTTTTTGTACCATCAAGGTACTCAACAGTAACAGACTGTCCTGATAATGTTAATAAATTATATTCATATTCATATACAAAAAACTCTTCATCATTGTAATCCGTATCCCAATAACCGTCAGCTTCGTAAAAAAGTTCAAGAGGTACCAATGAATTATATTTGACTGATTTAATGTTGGATGCCTTTGTGGAAACTTGGAAAGTAGATGAAACATCATCAACACCTTCGATGTGCAATATCGCATCATAAGTTTTTCCAGCACCCCAATGAGAATCCTCTTCAAGCTGATTGTCATCAACCCAGCAGAAAATTTCATCGCCATCAGCTGAATAGAAGCCCCATTCTTCCTCTGAATAGATGAATTCTTTTGTTGTGCCATCATCATAATTTACGGTAACCTTGTTACCCTCTTTATGAACCGCACCATCAACATTGTAAACAAAAAACCAATAATCTTCGCAAGAATTGCAATAACATCTTTCATAATAACCGTCTATATACTGAGTTAATACGATAGGCTCTGCAGGAGTGAAATAAAATGATTCAATACCTGAATCATCATTGTAATCATCACCACTAATATCTGAATCATATTCTTCATCGTATTCCTGGCCTCTATATATAATATCGAAGTGAATATCACATTGAAGATCATCATATTCACCAAGATAGCATGTATATTTTACGCCTTCTTCGAAATATTCATAAAGATCAAATTCATAATTATCATCATTAACATCATCATCGTAATAATCTAAAGACGCATCATCTTCACGATAAATTTGAATGTAAGGATCGATGTCATAATCAATATTATCGGACGAAACGAAAGAATACCAGCCCGACTCTGTTGGTGTGAAGTAAAAATCCTCCAAACTAGGCAGGGTGTGTTCACCTACATCAATTGATGGAGACAAGGCAAACGTTGAAACACTGAAAACAGAGAACAACATAAGCGTTACCAAAAATAAACTTAATGCTTTCTTCATGAAATACTCCTCCTTTATGGGTATATTAATTTACTATTATATTATAGCACTTTTTTGATTTTTAGGAAGTAGCAGATTAACTAAAATACAACCAATTTTTTTGTTATAAAAACAAAACGAAGAAAATGGCCAATAGCTTTGAAACAAGATAAAATAACGCTATTTAAGGATGTTTTTTCTAAAAATACAATTAAAAAAACATTTAAAAACAATATAAAATTAAGTAAATTTTATGGAGTAACAACAGATTATTTATTAGGTTTATCAGATAAAAAGTAACAAAGCAGATGTTTTTAATGCAAAACGTCTGCTTTGTTTTATTTATTATGTAATATTCAATCAGCCTTAAGCTTCATTTCTTTACCGTCTTTAAGGAGTTGGCGAAGGGTTTCGGGATCATTATTTTTCATAGCATCGCTGTATTTTTGTAGTTCTGCAATAATGTTATCAAGCTCAAAAATAAGGTTATCCTTATTATCAAGAAAAAGCTCTGTCCACATATTCTCATTAAGGTATGCAACACGAGTTAAATCCTTATAGCTACCTGCAGAAATACCCTTTCTTTCAAGTGATGACGGACTTTTAACGTATGCATTTGATACAATATGAGCAAGCTGTGAGGTGAATGCGATAAGCTTATCATGTTTATTTGCGGTCATAACCGAAACTCTACCAAAACCAAGCGACATAATAATCTCACGGGCATTGGCAAGAGTTAAAATATCTTCATTCTCCTTAGGGGTAAGCACAAATGGTGCATTGTAAAACATAGTATCCTTTGAATTTTCAAATCCGGAATACTGTGTGCCAGCCATTGGGTGACCACCAACAAAAGAAAAATTATGTTCATCGGCTATTCTGAAGCATTCATTACAAACAGAGCGTTTAACGCCGGCGCAATCAATTACGACTGCATTTTCTTTAAAATTATCAGCACTCTTTTTAACATATTCAACAACAGCCTCAGGGTACAAAGGTATAAAAACATAATCACAGGCAGAAAGACGTTTTTCAGTAAGCTCACCATCAATACTCTGCTCAGAAATAGCAGAATTAATTACTTTTTTATCTATATCGTAACCATAAACCTTATGTTTAGTGTTCTTTTTTGCAGATTTAGCAAGAGAGCCACCTATAAGACCAAGACCAACAATACCAATATTCATAAAAATACCTCCAAATAATAAAACCCTTGCAGCGAAATGCCTGCAAGGGTTAAAAACGAAATAAAAACAGCAGCACAAATCACTATCACTTATTAAACTAAGCAATAGTAATAATAGTATGTAGCTGCGAATGTAGTCTTCATAACGTTGTTCCTCTCAATTTTTTACTATATTACACCCAAGAAAACTGAATGTCAATAAAAAAAGAAAAAAATAAAACAGAGATTGCAATTTGCAATCTCTGTTACAAGGCATATACCCTGAAAACTGAACGAAGAAGAAGCGAAGAAACAAACGAAATGGTCAAGCCCTCGACCTATTAGTACTGCTTAGCTGAACATGTCGCCATGCTTACACACGCAGCCTATCAACCTCATAGTCCTTGAGGGGTCTTACTAACTTAAGTTATGGGAAATCTAATCTTGGAGATGGCTTCACGCTTAGATGCTTTCAGCGTTTATCCAATCCGCACATAGCTACTCGGCC
>JAZQRX010000032.1:0-8749 GCA_045629785.1 Acutalibacteraceae bacterium
GCACCTTAAATCAATTAGATTTAGATGCAGAGCAAGGAATAAATGCGAGGGCACCCTGACGGGTTCCCTCGCATTTTAACAAAGCTATGCGCTAAATATAATGATTTAAGGCTATTAAATCCCTAATTTACACTCCCTAAGTCGGATATATTGTTTTGAATGATATTTAAAGGTAGAGCTCATACCATCTCCCTTGCCACAGGCACATATAGTGGCTCTCCCATCACACATTTTTATTCACCATTTATTGACAGTGTAACGAACAGATGATAGTATTATAATGTAATAACTTCCCCTAACATTTTTTAAAAGGAGAATTTCAATGACATTAAAATCTATAATTGCATTTCTACTCACCATCTTTCAGATGCTGCAGTCACTCCTCCCCACTATCAGCTCACCCTCACAAAACGAGGGCATCGAGTTTAAGGATATCTGCTCTGCAGCTATAATCGGTGAATATGCATTGGGCGATGAAAATCCGGTAATCACTATTGAGCTTGAAAACACCTCTGCCAAAAGCAATATCAAGGCTGATATGTTTGAGCTTACCGAGTTGTTTGCCAACCTTGAAATAACCCGCGCTACACAAGATGGTGCAACCATTACCCTGCTTACAGAGGGTGTTATCCCCTTTGAAATTCCTCTGACAGGCGGAGTTAACATTTCTGAAAAAGCAACACAGGCCTCAACAGAGCTTCGTGCAGAATGTCAGCTCCTTATGCGAAATGCATACATAAAGCAGGACAGCTTCACGCTTTCCAACGGCGAACTATCCTTTACTATGACTTGTCTTAACACATCCTCCACACTTCGCGTTGGCGATGTAGTTGAGGGTGACGGACTTTCATTCACAGTAAAGAGCGTGGCTGACAATGGCGCCGCAATCACCTTAGCAGTACCTACAGAGGCAACCGACCTTGACAGCGCAATCGCACAGATTAAGGGAAAGACAATCACTATCCCTGCAGACAAGCTCTCATCAGGCACTGCACAGGCAGTTCAGCTTTATGCAAACGAGGCAACCCTTGGTGCAACCATTGACCACATTGTAAAAGCCGAGGCAGAAAACACATATAACGCTACCGCTGTTCTTTTTGTTAAAAATGGTAGCCTTGCAGATTCGCTTTCTGTTGGTGATGTTGCTCTCGGTGGCGCATTTGCCGATGCACAAATTACAGGCCTTACCAAGGCACAAAATACCTATACGCTTGACTTCACCTTTAAAAAGAACGGCATTAACCTTAACAAGGTTACCCTTGAGGGCGCTGTAACTGTTGCAGAGGGCAAGGTAAAAACCCTTTGGGGCACAGCACTCCCCCAGTGCAGCACAGAGCTTAACTACATCCGCCACGGTCTGAGCCTTGACGGCTACAAGCAAATTACCGCATTTATACCTGCCCAGACAGGCACTTTTAGTAAAATTGCAACTGTGGGTAGCTATATCGGTACAGCCGCAGGTATTGCAAGCGGTATATATACAATCCTTGGTATGGTAGGTATTGTTGAAAGCACAAATGCAAAAATAGACGATACACGTAAAATTGTAAAAGAGGTTCAGCAGTCTATAAGAGCCTTGGACAAAAAGCTTGATAAAATGGGCACTGCTATGACCTCAGGCACAATCGAAACCCTGAACGCTATACAGTACAACACCTATATCACAGCAAGCGGTAACTGGGACCAATTCCTTGGTTCTTATGTTACTCCCCTTCAGAATGAGCTCACCGAGTTTGAAATGGCATATAACGATTATATGCTCAATTACATTATGAATGCTCATTCCATTCACCACACCATTACTGTATGGAAGGATGTTGACGGCAACGTTACACTTCCCCACCCTGCAAACGGTGCAAACTCAACCTGGTACTCTGTTGACGGCAAGGTGCTTGCATCTATTGATGCCTACAACCTTGTTGCCGAGCTTAAAAATGTTCAGTCAAAGGTTATGGAAAATGGCGGTCGCCTTTATGATGGCTACTGGGATGACATTATTGTTGAAATAAACGATGCAGAATTTGAGCGTATGTTTGTAGACATAACCAAAGAGGAATACCTTGATGCTGTTCAGTTGAACGCTACTCTGTATGCCCTCGAAACCGCAGGTGCTGCTGACATTCTTAATGCATTCACAAGCCTTTGCAGTGCTATTGCAGGCGAGGGCTCTGCAGGTGGCTTAAAGCCCATTGACAATTACCTTACAATGCTTTCAATGTATTATAACTTCTACGTTGAAAGCGCAAAGGATATTGAAACAACGCTTACATGGCTTTATTCAGTTCTTGCCGAGGGCGCATTTATTTCCACAATGGCATACAATTTCACACCCTCTGCCGAGCAGGATATTGTTAACAAATCCTTTGACAAGGCTGCTGAGCAGATTACAAAGGCATCTGAAGAAAAAAATCCCTATTATTCATACATTGCAAACAAGGTAGTTACCGCATCAGAGGTAACACAATATGAAAACAACTCAACACAAGGTCTGTCACCATCACACGAAACAGACCTATACCTTGGCAGCTGCTGGGACGGCAACCTGATTGAGCCCGATACACTTAAAACAGGTATGTATATGGACAAGGTTCAGCTCAGCCTTATGTACAAGCGCTACGAATACCTTTGTGAAACCGGGGTGAGTGATGCCGACTCATTCAGCCGTTATCTTGTTTCAGTTGGTCTTGTTGATGTTAACGTGTTATTCGACTATCTGGAATATCCAAAGGAGGCATTAATTGTATGCTCACCTATATCACTTGAGGATATACCCCTTGATAACACCGAGGAAATGACTGTTACACGTATATATAACTCAACCTGGCAGAAGGTTGGCGACGTTATTAAAGTAGGTACTAATGGCGATCTTAGTGAGGAGTACTTCACCTCACACTTCTATCGCCGTGCCGACACAATGGCCATGGACGGAAGCTTAGCCGAAAACACCGTGCTACTTGCACAGGCACACTATGATGAAGATCATTGGTATTGGGGCTTCTGGGCAACGCCCGAAGATTGGACTTGTATAACCATATACAAGAACCCCATGCTCATATTCACACTCAGCTAAAGGCTTTCAGAATATTACAAAACAAAAAATCTGTTATCCGAAAGGGTAACAGATTTTTGTTTATTTTTCGATTGTGTGCAGAATGTGTGTCTTACTCTATAACAGAAATTTCTGCTTTCTCAAGGATATTTTCGGCAGTAATCATTTCCACGTCAAGGTTAATTGCGCGGTAGGCTTTAGTTTCACCTATACCATAAAAATTACCTGCAAGTGCTTTTATATATGCATAACCGAAATCTGCAAAAACAGGACCGCCCGACGTTGTGATATATGTCAGTCGCTTTGCTTTGCAAAGACCAAAGGGTCTACCATTTCTGTATTCAAAGGTTATGCCTGCAACTGTAACCTGCTCCATATATGTTTTAAGAATTGCAGGAAAGCCAAGGTCCCAGAATGGTGCTGCAATAACAATTTCATCTGCCGAAGCAAACTGCTTTGCATAACAAAACATTGGGTCACTAAAATCACCTGAGTGAACCAGCGCCTCTCTTTTTGCAAGAAGCTCACGATTCAACGATAGAATATTCTCTGTATTAAGGTCAACCTCAACCACATCACCTGTCATATCCTTCATAATGCTTTTGGCAAGCACCAACGTCCTTGAATTTTCACGCACACACGCGTTTACAAATAAGATTGCCACTTGAAATGTCACTCCTTAATTTTCTTGTTTTAAATGCGTATATCATCGGCACAGGCTTACTCTCCTACCCCTTTTTTACTGCATTTTTCCTTGATGAGCCTTTTCAGCATAGCACCAAGCACCACGAGAGCCTCGGCACCTGTCAGTACATATGCTACTGCAAGGCAAAGATTTTTTGCGGTGCCGCCCAGAGCAGTCTCACCTATAAGGAACACCACCAACGAATACAAAGCAGTCCACACCGCAGCGCAGATAAGTGCTGAAAGTAATCTTTGCTTTTTGCCCCTTGTCATCAATGCGCCGCCATAGGCAAACAGTACTATTGTAAGCCCGAAGGTCAGCCAATAGCCGAACAAATCAACACCTGCGAAGAAAGCTCGCTTGTGCCAGCCGAACAGCTCAACAAACAGACCCATAAGCACAAGTAAGGGAACGTATGCAAAGCTTCGGGGCTTGTTTTTGAGGGCAATTACCACAACCGCAAGGCACATTATAATTGCAATTACATACAAAGCGGTTGAAATGGGGAACAAAGCGTTATCGCCCACGGCATTGAGCCTGCCGTTTGAAAAGCTGAGTCCGTCGGGACCCACAGTATCACCCTCGCAGACCATTGTAATGCCAAGCGCCTTCATATCAGCAATCAGCTTTTCGCTTTCGCCCTTGTCAAATACATTAAAGCCCTTCCAATAGCGCCAGCATATTTCGCTGCGCTCTATGTTTTTAAGGTGAGTATCATTTTCAGCTGCCTTTTTGGCATTTGCCCAAAGTAAATCAGCCCTTTCAATATCATCATCTGTAAAGCCGAGTGTTTCGTACATGGGGTCATAAATTTTCAGGTGACCATTCTCGGCTACAGGCTTTTCTATTGTCATATCAATAAACTGACGGATATTCTCCCAGCCGGCTCCGTAATAAGCCTGAAGAAATTCATTCATACAAGCAGAGTAATCAATATAAGGGTTCTGCATAAGCTTTGACAACAGGTAGGCACGAAGCTCACCAAGCTCTCCGTCGCATTGGCTCATATAGTAGTTGCCCTCTTCATAAACGCCCACAACATTGTTTTCATAGAACACCTGAACATTTCTTTGAAGCACACCGAAATCGGGGAATATTCCCAAGGTGTGAGCATAGTTTGTTGCGTAATCCCACACGTAAATACGCTTACAGATTTTGCCCCAAGCCGTAAGGTCAGCCATAAGCTGTGTGTTTTCGGCACAGGTGGCATCATCAAGGGCGTGAGCAAAGCAGCACTCAATAGTGCAAAGGCGCACAATTACGTTATCATCGGGAACAACCTTGGTGGGTGCCTGCCTTGTATAGCGATAGGCAAAGGTATCTATTGCCACATTGCTATAGCCGGCCTCTTTAACAGCCCTTGCTATGCGATTCACAAAGGCTATCATTGTACCGGAATGAGAGCCGTTTTCATTATCAATTGCACGGCAATCCGAGCATTGGCACATTTTGGCATCTGCAGTACTGTCACCCTGTGTCAGGGAAATAATCTGCAAGGATTTTTCGGGGTCGTGACGCTCCTTAAGAAGGGTCATAACCTCACCAAGAACAAGGTTATACACGTCCTCATTGGTAAGGCAGAGCTGCTCGCTCTGTCTTACACCGTTGTGAAGTGCGAAATATTCGGGATTTGATTCAAAATATGTATCCCTTGAGCAGAATTGTGACCCAAGTGTGTGAGCAAAGCCCGAAATATATTCCACCGTGCCTCCAAGCTCTGCAGGAATACTTCTGTAGGGGCTGCCGTTAAGACCGTTTGCAAGGGAATACTCCACATCGCGGGGGCTCACCCAGTCGGTATCGGTATATTCGAAATATGGCTTATATTCAGTCCTTTCCCCTGCGGGAATGGTAAGGCTTTCGTTTTTGGGGATTGAATACAGAGTGGATGTGTACCAATCACAGCCACAATATTTTTCAAGGAAGGCATACACACCATGGATAACGCCCCTTGTTCCGTTGCCGTAAATAGTAACCTCATTTTCGGCAGTTTCTATCACATAGCCGTTGTCGGGAATATCCTTGGAATAGCCAAGGGAAAGCTTAATTCCCTCACCCTCAGGTGAAACGACAAACACCTTACCTGTCACCTGCTCCATATATTTTTTAAGAGTATCACCTGCTGCAATAAGCCTTTGGTCTGCTTCATCCTGCAGGACTATGTAGCCGCCATTTGCCGAAGCAGCAGCCACAGAAACAACAGGAACAAAAAATGCAACCACTATTGCAAGCACAAGAAGTAAGCACAGCTTTTTCATGCTACCCACACTCCGTTCATTCGTTTTTTATATTGTAGCATTTCAAAAAGAATTTGGCAATAGACACAAGGAATGGTGATGTGTTTTACAAGTCAACAAAATCAATCCTCGGTTTATATCGCAAAACAAAAAATCTGTTACCCTTTCGGGCAACAGATTTTGTTGTTTTATTAGGAATTAGTCCTTGATAGCAGCCTGTGCTGCTATCAGCAAAAGAGGGAAATTATGTTTCGTCTTCTATCGTTAACAATTCAAACAACGTTTGGATTTCACCATTATAACAAATATCATCATACGTTATAATATCTTTATATTTGTTGGATATATACGAAGCAAATGCAGATAAATTCTTGTTAACGAAATATTCTGCGGGAACTATATCGTCACCACCTGCACCAGGACTGTGACTTCCCATTGAGTAGCCAAAGCCTACAGACCAAAAAATTTTCACAACACTATCTTTTTCTTTGTGCAGATTAAATTTTTCCAAAATGCACCCATCAGGCAATCGGTCTCCGCCCTTTTTAATAACGATGTTGAAACTCATATCTTGTAAAACTTTTGGCAAAGTAAGTATGCTCATAAAATCACCTTTTAATTCCATTATACCAATTTACAAAGAAATTTCAATAGATATACAATAATCCCTCTACCGATTTCTCAGCAGCGGGATAAATTTGCTTTATAAATCTAATTACTTGGATTCTTTGATAGAGTTATAAGTGATATTCCGTCTTTAACAGAGTGATATTTTAGCAAAGCTAAAGTGATATTAAAGCCTTCTGCTTTAGTGATATTGTATTCGCCTTTTTTCAAACTGCCCGAAGGGCAATATCACTCGGCTTTAGCCGAATATCACTACGAAGTAATAGAACTCGCCGTTAGGCGAATACAACTTCAAGGACAAATTTCCATAAAAATAACGCCTTCGGGAAACCGAAGGCGTATATTTTATATTTGGAAATTAGTCCTTTAAGCTATCTGTGGTGCGGTTAGCGAAGTGGGGAAATCAAAAACCTGTCATACAAGCTCATATCCCCATGATTTGCCAATTCTCACCTTTTGAATAACTCCTTTATCAGTTAGTTTTGCGAGAATACGATTTGCAGTCGCAGGAGATACCTGAAACATTTGTCTTACATCTGAATTAGTAATAAATTCATTTTTTTGAAGAAAGTGTTCAATTTTATGCCAACGCAATTCTGCATCCGACATCTTTTCAGTTAATACTGTAGTTTCTACCGCTTCCATTAATGCCTCTTTAATAGCATCCAACATAAATATAATAAATGCTGTTGAGTCACCTTCATAATTTGATTGATTGATAGCCTTGTAATATTCATCCTGACGGTCGTGAATAATTGATTCTATAGGCAACCAAGCAAACATAGACTTCCATTGAGTTAATAGAAGTGTGTGCCATAAACGACCTATTCTGCCGTTGCCATCAGCAAATGGGTGTATTAGCTCAAACTCATAATGGAAGACACAGCTTTTGATTAACATATGAACGTCACTATTTTTTGCCCAATCCATAAGTTCACATACAAGTGTCGGGACATAATCAGGAAGTGTACCAATATGCAAAACATTTCCGTCTTTATCTACAACGCCTACAGGACCTGAACGAAAGCTCCCTGACTCTTCAACTAAATCCCTGGTCATAACACCATGTGCATTTAACAAGTCATCAACTGAGTATGGATTCAGAGTATCCATCATTTCATAAATCTCGTATGCGTTTTTAACTTCTGCTATATCCTTGGGCGGTGCAATAATATGTTTACCATTAAGAACTGCTGTCACCTGTTCTAAACTCAATGTGTTTTGCTCAATAGCTAATGAAGAATATATAGTGCGAATTCGATTACTTCGTCTTAACGTAGGATTGGTAGATAAACCCTGCGTAGCATTAATATTTCCTACAAGTTCTGCAATTTCTGTAATAGAATCCAATATCTCATTTGTAATTTCAAATGGTGGTTTTTTATTATACATTTTCTCACCTCGCATTTATTATACCACTTCATCACTCATTTTTCAATAACAAACGAGTGATGAAGTGATTGATGAAAATTTTTCCTTGGACATAAAAATATCCTCCCGATTTCTCGGGAGGAATTTTTTGTGTTAAGAATTAGTCCTTTAAGCTACCTGTCCAGCAGTTAGCAAAGTGGGGGAATTTTTCTTTACTCATTGCTTGCAATAAACTTCAATTGAATCACATATAAACGCTGCTGTACCATCAGCGTGCTTATCAATATTATTTTTGAAGCGTTCATCGCCTACATACATCTGGCCTAGACCTGCTAAAATCTCATTTGTGCAGAGATAGTAATTTTCGGTGATATGGTTCTGCAAGCATTTTACAAGGTTTTGTGCTTCGCTGGAATCAGGCTCTTCACCTTTTTTCATACATAATGCAAACTCTGCCATAATGCAGTCCATTCCCTCGGCAAGGTCATTCCACTTCTGTTTGGAGTAATTCGATGTCCGTTCTGTATGTTCTTTGTAGGCATACGTTTCGCCCCACTTTTCTTTCGCTTCGGTCTTATACTTTTCAAATTCGCTGTTGTCAAATACTTTCATAACATTTTCTCCTTTCACGGCACCATCAATGGCAGAAATCAACCTCTCCAATCGCTCTTTTTTCAGGATGAGCAGTTGTTTTTGCTCTTTCAACGCCTTGCTTTTGTCATAATTCGGGGATGCCAAAATCTCCTTGATGCTTTTTAAGGAAAAATCAAGCTCACGGTA
>JAZQRX010000033.1:0-31241 GCA_045629785.1 Acutalibacteraceae bacterium
CGTAACAGTATCAAGCATTGTTGACAACAATGGCATTTCAGCTTCATCAAAGCTTTATGCCGGTCAAAAGCTCCTTATTCCAGGAGCAACATCTGTTGAGGATGACTCAACAACAGTCTACGGCTCATCAAGCACAATTTCAATAAATGTTGCTGCCGAGTCAGACCTTGTTGGTGTTCTCGAAACAATACTTGCACATACAGGCTACAAGATGATTTACAAGGGCGCTGCAGCAAAGGTTCCTGCAATCGAGCTCGAAGATGTTACTCCTCTTACAGCTATTGATTATGTGCTTCGTATGGTTGATATGACCTACATAAAGAATGATAACCTCATTTATGTTGGTACAGCAGATGCTCTTAATGCAAACTTTATTGACAGCAAGGCTCTTACCAAGTTCTCACTTCAGTACATTTCTACTGATACACTTACATCTCAGCTTTCAGCACTTGGCATCAGCGTGCAAATTGTTAAGGTTGACATTAATCTTCGTGAGTTTTGGGTAAGTGGTTACCCAATGCAGCTTGCAAAGATGGCAGAGCTCATCGATACTATCGACAACAAAAAGAATATTACAGTAGGCAGCGCAAGCATCAGCTCAAGCCTTACAGCTATTGAGCTTGAGCACATTACAGCTACCGAATTCAGCGGTTTACTTTCATCACTCGGCCTTCACAGTGGTATTACAATGACCGCACATCCAATGGTGCTTTACGTATACGCATCAGGCGATGCATATAACGACATTATGAACATTAAGAGATTAGTTGACTACTATGATCCGAATGGACAGAGCGCAGAAGGCGGAGCAGCTACAGAAGACGGCGCAAACAACAGTACTGACAGTGATGCAAACAATGGTGGCGCAAACACCGGTGACACAAATAACGGTGGTACATCGAGCGACGTTGTTATTTCCGATGGTGAAACATCACTTGTAAGAGTTGACCTTGCCTATATAAACAAAGAGGCTGCTAAGTCAATTATCGATACATTCGGTTATGACGTTAAGATTCTTGGTCTTGACCTTTACGAAAAGAGAATTTGGATTCAGGGTGTAACTGAAGAGGTTAACGCTGCTGTTGATAGAATTAAAGAGAATGATACAGCAGATAACAACACAGACAGAACCTTCTTCGTATATGAGCTTAAAAACATTGTTGCTTCTGAGCTTCAGAGTAAGATTGGCTTTATCGATATCGAGGACGTAGAGTTCTACTTCGGCTCATATCCACAGCTTACAAAGTCAATTATGGTTTACTGCTCAACAAATAAGGTTGATGAGGTTAAGCAGATTATTGCTTCACTTGATACAAACCTTGGCGATATGTACTATCCCATCGCAACAATTACAGATGCAAAAGAGCTTTCTGTTCTTGCTGCTAAACAGGAGCTTTGCGTTAAACTTATTAACAGTCCTACAATCTCAGTTACATCATTTGAGGTTTCCGGTGACCTTGATCCTTCAGATGAAGGCGTTAAGTACATCCTTTACGTTCTTGAATCACCTGAAAACATTGACCTCATCACAGAAATGTGGGGCAAACTTGCATAACGCTTTTTGGAGTTGATTTATTGTGGATTTTTTGAACCAACCAAGTGAATACCCTGTGAGCCTTGAGCAATTGCTCAGGCTCACGGTTGAGAAAAAAGGTTCTGACCTTCATATAGTTGTAGGTATGCCACCATGTATCAGAATTGATGGTGATATCGTAAAGCAGGACTATCCCCCTATGAAGCCTGCAGACGTTGAAAATATGCTTACACCTATTATGTCAGAAAAGGATAAGCGTGACCTTCAGGAAACGCTTGAGCTTGACCTTGCTTACTCTGTGCCTCAGTGTGCTCGTTTCAGAGGTAACGTAATTGTTCAGCGTGGCACCTTGGCAGCAGTTTTCAGAGCTATTCCATTTGAGGTTCCTACACTTGACAGATTAGGTCTTCCTGCAGACGTAAGGCGACTTTGCACATTACCTCGTGGTCTTATTCTTGTAACAGGTCCTACAGGTTCAGGTAAATCAACAACCCTTGCTGCTATGATTAACTATATGAACTCTAACTTTGAGTATAATATGGTTACCATTGAGGATCCTATAGAGTTCCTTCATTCTCACAAACGTTCAATCGTAAGACAGCGTGAGCTTGGCGGTGATACTCTCAGCTTTAATAATGCTTTGAGAACAGTTCTTCGTCATGACCCTGACGTTATTATGATTGGTGAGATGCGTGACCCTGAAAGTATCAGTATTGTTCTTACAGCTGCTGAAAGAGGTCACTTGGTGCTTTCTACACTTCATACACAGACTGCACCGCTTACTATTGCACGTATTATTGACTCCTTCCCCAGCGAACAACAGAATCAGATTCGAAGTCAGCTTTCAAACACACTCAGAGCTGTTATTTCACAGCAGCTTCTTCCCAGATTGGGTGGCGGTCGAGTTTCGGCGGTTGAGTATATGGTTGATACCCCCGCTATTCGTAATATGATTCGTGAGGGTAAGGACCATCAGATATATTCAACAATGCAGACCGCACAAAAAGAAGGTATGCAGACAATGGACCAGGCTTTACTTAAGCTTATGCGAGAGCAAAAAATTTCTCGTGAATCAGTACTTGAAAACTGTGTTGAACGTTCTGAAGTTCTTCGTCAGATGCAGATGTATTGATGAAATAAACAAGAAATTTACTATACTATTATATATATATAGATTCGTAAGGGGGCAAAATCTTGGATTTTACCTATGAAGCCTTAAACCGACAAGGTCAGGCCATAACCGGTAAAGTTGTTGCTAACAGTACTGCCGAAGCTTATGAAAAACTTCGTGAGGCAGGTGTTGTTGTTACAACACTTACTGAAAACAAAGCCAAAACAAAGAAAAAGGGTGGCAAAAAGGTTACACTTGCAGATATGTCAATGTTTGCACGTCAGCTTGCTGCCATGATTGGTGCAGGTATTCCTGTTACACAGGCTATGTCTACACTGGTTAACCAGACAACAAACCCCACACTTGCAGACGCTATTAAAAACGTTGCAACAGATGTTGAAGGCGGTGCGGACCTTTCTGAGGCGTTTACCGCACAGAAGCCCGTCTTCTCTGATTTGTTCTGTTCAATGGTTGCTGCCGGTGAAATGGGTGGTATGCTTGACAAAACCTTGTTGGCGATGTCAAACCAGTTACATAAAGATAAACAGCTTAAGGACTCAATCAAATCTGCAACATCATACCCTAAAATGGTTGGTGGTCTTGCAATTGTTATTGTTATCTTCATGCTTATATTCATGGTACCTACATTCCAGGGTATGACAGAGGGTGCGACAGATATCAGCCCCATTACACAGTTGATTTACAATATGTCTGATATGCTCAGAACAAAGTGGTTTATTGTTATACCGGTAGTAGTTGTTGCAATATTCCTTATTGTTCAGACTATAAAATCCCCACCTGTTCAAAAACTGTGGGAAAATCACAAAATGCAGGCCCCTGTTGTAGGTGAGCTTATATCAAAAACTATTTTCGCACGTTTCTGCCGTATTTTTGCAACACTTGTTGCCGGTGGTGTTACAGCAGTTAAAGCGCTTGAAACAGCCGGACCCACATCGGGCTCAAAGCTCATAGAAAAAGCTGTTTTTGATGCAATTGAGGCTGTTGAAAATGGTACTACAATTCACGAGGCACTTGATGAATGTAAACTATTCCCACCAATGGTTATCAGTATGATTGCTATCGGTGAGGAGGCAGGTTCACTTCCTGTCATGCTTGATAAGGTTGCTGAATTCTACGAGGAAGACGTTGACGCACTTGCTAAAAACTTAGGTTCTGTTCTTGAGCCTATTATGCTTGTTCTTCTTGGTTCAGTAGTTGGTTTCCTTATTGTTGCTCTTTATCTTCCTGTTTTCCAGGCAACAACATCTTACCAGGCATAAAAATAATATTATTAAAACCGGATTCTTTTGCAAGGGAGAATGATATAAATGGCAAAAGTAAACAGTGCTGTAGGCATTGAATACGATTCACACGAAATAAGAGCTGTTGAGCTTACTAAAAATTCTGATAATTCATACCGCGTAACAGGTTATGGCTCTGTAACAATTAAAGAAGGAGTTATTTCTGAAGGTATTGTTACTGATGCACCAATTTTTTCTGCGGCACTTGAGGATTTGTTCAAACAGTCGGGTATAAAAAATACATCACCTATTGTTGTTGGTGTTAATAACGAAAACGTTATTATGCGATATGCAACATTCCCTAAAGTACCACAGGATAAACTGAGGGGCGTTATTATGATGCAGGCGCAGGATTTCATTCCTGTACCCATTAGTGAGCTTGGTCTTGACTTTGTTGTTATTGACGAAACTGTTGATGATGATGACCAGCCTGCGCTTAACGTATTACTTGTTGGCGCAAGAAGCAATATGCTCCAGAATCTTATTTCTAACTTTGAATCAGCAAAAATGGAAGTTGTTGATATAGACAGTTCATTCCTTGCGTGGACTCGCGTTGCTATTAAAGAGCAGCCACAGGATTCAGTGTTTGCTTTCCTTAAGCTTACTGATGATGTTCTTAACTTTGTGGCAGTTTCAGATGGCGATATTAAAATGGTTCGTTCAATTAATATCCCTGATCGTGCAGCAATCGAAATTAAAAAAGCTTTTAATGAAGGTGATGAAATCACTACTTTAGAGCTTGAAACAATTACAGACTTCTTATATTCAGAGCTTTCTTCATCAATGAACTATTTCCAGATGCAGACAAATCAGCTTATCGGTAATGTTCTTTTCTCAGCATCAACTGTTCTTGAAGATCGTATAGCACAGGTACTCGGTGAAAAATGTTATGTTCCACTTACTGTACCTGCATTCTATAATGAATATATGTCAAGTTCATTTTCACCTAAAAACTTTGCTGGTTGTATAAGCCTTGCAAAGGTAGCATTGGAGGGATAAGCGTGAAGTATAAAGTTAGTTTGCTTCCTGAAAAAAACAGGAAGCGTATAAACAGTAAAAAGAAAGCCGAAAAGGTTAAAGTGCTCTCGCTTGTTGCCCTTATGATAATGTTTTCACTTATTATCATAGTGCTTTGCGGTAAGCTTGTTGCAGATAAAGAGCTCCGCGAGGTAAAGGCTATGAATGCTGAATATGAGCAAAAGGTTCAGGGTCTTCAGAAATATCGCGAAATCAATGATACCTTGCAGAATAAGGTTCAGCTTATTAAAAATATTCAGGTTAAAGAACCTTCACTTTATAACTTTATTGCGTTGGTAAGCAACGTTTCTCACGTAGATGTTTCTGTTACAACAATTGAGTGTACAGAGTGGAAAACTGCTCGTTTATGTACACTTGTGGGTACATGTCAGTCAAGACAGGCTTTCCTGGAATATATGGAAAAGCTTGAAGCCATTGAAGGTGTTGAGAATGTTGTGTGTACAGCATACACAGTTTCATACACAACAGAGGGTAAGGCTGAAGCACAGTTCACTATTACCATCAACTGTTCAGGTGGCGCAGCTATAATTGAAACAACTGCAGCAGATACAACTGCGGCAGAGGGCGAAACATCTGCTGAAGAAGCAGTAGCAGTAGAATAAGAAGGGAGAGGTATCTGTGAAAAATAAGAATATAGAATTAAAAGATATTACCTCCTCACCTTATTTTGTTGCGGTAATGATGTTATTACTTATCGGTCTTTGTGTAGCAGCACTTGTATTCTTTGTTATGGACATTCAGCAGACAAAGAATGATATACAGGATGCACGTACACTTTATGAAGAGAATGTAAAAGAATTTGCCGTTCTTGAAGAACTTAAAGCCAAAAGTGAGGCAGCAGAAAAACAGCTTGAAGAATGTAAAGGTATATTACCTGATTCATTAGGTGACGTATATCTCCTTCAGGAGGAGGTTGTTGCTAAATGTAAGAATTTTGGTCTTGCAGTTACAACAATCGACTATGTTGTTACAACAAACGAAACACAAGAGGTTGCTTTTACAATCAGCGCAACCGGTTCATTTACAAATATTTATAACTATATGAATTATTATTCAAATCTTGAGCAGCAGCACAGATTTGATTCAATTGTACTTAACAAAGATGCTTCAACAGGTAATTATAATACAGTTTTCACACTTGTAATCCTTTCAGAGCAGGGTGTTGAGGGTGCAGCTGTGTTACCTGATGAGGTTGCAGCTTAAGTTAATTTTCTAAACCATATACAAAGGGGTTAGCTATTTTGTCAGATATAATGAATGTTGTTGTTCCCGGTAGTGTTGCATACTATCTTATTGAAGACGGCAAAATTACTGAAGAACAGTTAAAGGATGCTCTTGAAAGCCAAAAAGAAAGTAAAAACCTTATTGGCGCAGAATTAGTTTCTCGTGGCTTTTGTACTGAACTTGATATTGCTAAGGCTATGGAGAAAAAAACGGGTTATAAATTCGTTTCTATCGAAGAAGTCGGCATAAACTTTGCTATTGCAAATATAATATCCCCTGACTTAATGGCAAAACGCGGTATTTTGCCCCTTTATCAGGATGAAAAACGCTTGTTCGTTGTAATGCGTAACCCTAATGACGTTGTTACACGCGATAACTTGTCTGTCAGAACAGGCGGTATGGAGATTGTTCCGCTTATCTCTACTGATTCTGAGCTTAATGCAGCTATCAATACAATTGCTAACAATGCATCAAATATTGATACATATGATGAAGAAGAGGCTCAGGAGGAAGAATATTCTGCACTTGATGAGCTTGCTGCAGATGAAAAACCTGCCGTTCAGCTTGTTAACCAGGTTATTACAAACGCAGTTAAGTCAGGCGCATCTGATATTCACTTTGAACCTATGGAGAAAACAATGCGAGTTCGTCTTCGTATAGACGGCGTTCTTCACGAGGTTCTTCAGCAGCCTATTAAGCTTCACAACTCAGTTGCTTCACGTATTAAGGTTATCGGTGGTATGGATATTGCCGAAAGACGTATTCCTCAGGACGGTCGTACAACAGTTAAGGTTGATGATCGTACATTTGATATCCGTATTGCGGTTCTTCCCTCAGTTTACGGTGAAAAGATTGTTATGCGTCTTCTTGAACGTGGCGCAAAGTCTGTTCAGTTGAAGGACATTAAGTTCTCTAAAGCACAGGCAGACAGATTTATGAAAACAATTTTTATGCCTTACGGTTTCCTGCTTGTTACAGGTCCTACCGGTTCTGGTAAATCTACAACTCTGTATGCTACTCTTTCAGAGGTTTCTGATATCAAAAAGCATACAATTACACTTGAAGACCCCGTTGAGCGTCGTATGCCCGGTCTTTGTCAGGTACAGATGAATACCCGTGCAGGTATGACATTTGCGGCAGCCCTTCGTTCGGTTCTTCGTGCCGACCCGGATATTGTCATGGTCGGTGAAATTCGTGACGGTGAAACTGCAAAAATCGCCGTTGAATCAGCTCTTACAGGTCATATGGTTTTCTCAACACTTCATACAAACGATGCACCCAGTGCAATTACTCGTCTTGACGAAATGGGCGTTGAGCCATTCCTTACAGCATCATCACTTGTTGGTGTACTTGCACAGCGTCTTATTCGTGTGCTTTGCCCACGTTGTAAGGAAGCCGTAGAAATCACTTATCGTGACCTTCGTCAAAGTATTGAAGATTTCCCCATTCCTGAGGGTAAAACACTTGATGATACAACAACAATTTACGAGCCTAAGGGTTGTATTGCTTGTAGCAATACAGGTTATAAGGGCCGTCAGGGTGTTTTCGAATTCCTTCAGGTTACTAACGAAATGAAACAGCTTATCCTTAAGCGCTCAGGCGTGCAGGAGATTAAAGAACTTGCAATGTCACAGGGAATGCATACACTCCATCAGGAGGGTATTGATAAAATCCTTGATGGTACATCTTCAGTTGAAGAGGTTCTTCGTGTTCTTGTATAATTTTTGTGTAGACTTTTTGGCAGTAGTTATTCAGTAAATTTGTAAAGGGTGATTTAAATGAGTATTTTAACCAAGAAAAACGGTGTTGCGCTTATTGCAGTACTGGCAGTTTTGCTTGTTTTGACATTACTCATACCTGCAATGTTTACAATGGCAGATAATGCTACCAAAGAATCCATCGGCGGTAAGGATGAACAGCGTGCTTCATACCTTGCACGTACTATGATTGAGTTTACTGTTGGTGCTTTCCAGGAATGTTACGACTCTGCCGAAGAGGATGAGGCAGAGGGTGTTAAAATCCCCGATGATGAAAGCAAGATAACCGACGAAATAAAAGGAACAGACTTATATAAGTTACAGCAGTTCTTAAAAAAAGAAAAAAAGATGGATGTCAGTATTCTTTATATGTATAGAAATCTTGACTCCGACACAGCTTATCCTGACCCCGAAAATGTTGAATATCCGGAGCGTAAGCCCAATGAAAGCGATGCTGAATATCGTAAAAGATGCTTACTTGCATATCAAAAGTATATGGATACCGGTATTATTTATTCAACAACAGTACCTGCAGGGTACACTCAGCAGCAGGTACTTGCAAATCAGGTGCCACAGGGTATTGAAACAGATATTGCATATATCAATAAAGCAGGTGAGCCATTAACTGCAAGGGGACAGTACCTCGGTTATGCACAATGCTCTGTAACTTATGATGACTCTACTGAATATTACAAAACATGGAAAGATATTGCTACAGGTGCATGGGAAACCGAAAAAATTACTGATAGTAATGCGGCAGACCAGTATCAGGCTTATCTTCAAAGAGCAAAAGCAGCACTAGCTTCAAATAATGAGTTATCCACCTCAAAAGAAAGTCCGCAGCTTTTCAAGGTGCAGAATAAAAATGTAGAATTTATTTCACATGCGGTTGTTAATGGTAAAGGTGCATTCCGCAGATGTATTCTTGTATTACCTACAAAGCCTTCAGAAAATAGCTGGATTGTACCTGCTAACCTTGAAAGTAACCAGATTTTCCCTGATACATCACAGGCAAGTGGTGTTGTTGCACTTTCAATGAAGAACAACAGTTACTTTATTGATGAAGAAGCAGTTCAGGGTCAGCCTGTATATGGTTTCTCTTGTATCGGTAATATGGTGCTTACTACCAAAAATATCAAATACAAGGCTGTTGCAGGTGACTACGTAGGTCTTGAACCCGGTGCAACATTAGATTACGTTGATTATATAAAAGCTTATAATGATAAGGTTGATAAGCACAATAAAGAGGTCGAAGACCACAACAAAGAGATTGATGCATGGAATGCAGCAAATCCAAAGAACCAGCGAAACGATTACAGAAACGACTGGCATACCCAGATAAGTAGTAATCTTGCAGATTTCTCATTGGGACTTCACCCCGAAACAACAACAGTTAACCCCGAAAGAGACCCCGGTTTTAACTGTCTTAAAACAAACAATATGCGTACATGGGCATCTTCAGCCCAGCGTGATAACTTTGTTGCTTTTACTGCAACAAACGGCATTCAGTTTGATATGCCCGTTAACATTATTATGAACCCCTGCCGTACAGGTCGTATCGGTGACGGTATACATCGTAATAAGTCACTTTATAAAATCCTGTATCTGCAGGCTCCCACAATTGTATTTAACGAAACAGTAAACAGCTTTATTTCACTTTATACCAAAACATCACTTCTTTCATTGGTATTTGATTATAATGCCTACAGAATGTCAAGCATTATACTTGCTGCACCCGAAAGCACTCCATATACTATGGAGGTTGAGAAGAATGGTTCAGTTAAAACTGTTAAAGCAGGTAAGGTTTACTTTGCTGAGGATGCATACGTATGGCTTGTACCATTTACAGAAAATGGTTCAAACTACCGTACACAGTCGGTTTACTATAAAGGTAAAGACGTTATTCTTTACAAATTTGCCAATGCAGGTGACGTTTTCCTGTTTAACTCAGAGGTTGAAACATCTATAAACGGTGAAATGAAAAAAGCAGGTTTTTCAATGACCGGCTACTTTATGGATGTTATTTATAGTAAAGATTCAACTGACACCAACAATGTTAAATGGTGGCAGTTGTGGTCAGGTATTCAGAGTATGATATTTGACTCTGCGGTTAGTGGTTTAAGACCAAAAACCTACGAAGCAGAGGATTTACAGTGGATTGGTAATATGAACACCGGTACACAGGGTTCACCCAACGTAGACGATTTCTACGTAATTTGGGAAAGCTAAGCTTTTTAGCAGCTGATTCACACAATTGATGAAACCCACAAGAAAGGGAGGATAGTATGAAAAAAAGCGTTTTTAAAAAGCAAGATAAAAGCACAGGCTTTAAAAAGCTTATTAAAAACAAGGTCGGTCTGACTTATGTTGAATTAATCACCGCGGTTGCGTTGCTTGCGCTTATCATCACATCCTTTACACCTATGCTTTTATCATCCTATGAGACCCTGTATGAAGCAGGCGAAAGGGTGCGTGGCGTATACAATTCTAAAGAAGAGATTGAAGAGGGTCTTGCAAGGCGAGATTCTGAAAACGCAGTTGCAGTACAGCTTAATATGCGAGTAAATGCAGATGCATTTTTCAACCAGATAAATGTTACCGGCCGAAAAATTATTTCAACCTTCCAGGAAGGTCTTGAAACAGTTTTTGGTCAGATTCGCGCTCGTGTTGAAATTGTTTCACCCTCAACAGTTTACGATAATCAGGATAATCACACAATTATATTGCAGACATTTGGTCTTGAGTATAAAAAGATTACCTTTGGTACATTTACATACGATACAACAAATGAACCCGGTGCAGGTAACAAAATGCCTGCTGACCAGATTCATATTCAGGTTATTGCACCTAATAAGGCTACCAAAAAAACAGAAGGTACAGCAGATGAAAATATGATTGGTACCGAGGATGAGCTTGTTTATAGCTCTGGCAGATTCTGTGAGCTTGAATATTTCCACACAAAATTTAACAGTAAAAATATTCCTCAGGGTGGCCTTGAAGTATCTAATACTACAGATAGTGGTCGTATTAAGCTTAAGGTAAAAAGCCCTGCTACAGGTGACAGACTTGACTTTACATATTCACCACTCAAGGTTAAGGTTTATTACATCAATAACCGTGGTCATTTAAGAACAGTTTCTGACTACTTGTATATTGACCCGCCAACATTGCTTATGGCAGGTGAAACAATTAAGAGTGGTAGTAATTCTATTGACTATTATACATCTGCAGGTGTTCAGTCAATTGATATCAGTGACAATGACGATGAACAGAAAATACAGTATGAGCTTAAGGCACAAGCCCGTACTATGCGTACATCAAACAGCGTGTACCTCAGTAAACCAGGTCAGTATAATGTTCCTGTTGTTGGTGGCCCAAGTAATAACGGCACAGAAATACGAGCAATCCGTTGGATTGATAATGATGAAACCCAGGGTCTTAACCCATACTACGTAATGACCGGTACAAACGGTGCTATTTACCGTATGTACACATTCTCATCTGATAAGGCTGATATTTTTAAAGCATCTATGGGTGCAACTATTGCAAATACATCCACAGGCTTTTTCAATACAACTCACGACTATATAGACAGAGTTTATACAACAGATGCCGGTAAGCGTGTTTACCCTGCATTATGGGGTGGCGACTATGCTCATATTTTTGAGTATACCTCTGCGGAAAAACGAGTTGCTTACGGTCCATCTGCAAACCACTCTAATGACCAGACTTGGGCAACCTCTGCTAAAAGTGGTGACCTTGAAAGGGCAGGTCTTACAGGTGACCCTGCATATAACACAATGAGTGCATACGCGCAGTTCTGTTACTATTACAACGGCTCAGGTACTAACCATAAATTCGGTTTCAAAAACTCCAAGCCCGTTTCATATATTCTTACAGAGCGCGGTTGGCCAATCCGACTTTACGGTGTTATCGGCCCTGCCAGCCCCGATAAGGACTTTTTTGAAGACTTCTGTGCTTTGTGGGACAGAAATCAGACTACAGCTAATATCCGTAGTAGCACAATTTATAAAAACTCAGCTGAAACACTTGCATTCCACTATAAGAACCAGAACGATGATCAGCAGTCAGACTATGTTTACGGTGGTATCAGAATTAAGACTCTCGCATCATACCCAATTACCGCGGGTATGAGAGATACGCGTGAGGACTATTTCGATGGTGCTGAAGACTATGAAAATACAACAAGTATGACTAAGCTTAAGCACGTTCAGAAAACAAGTGAAGACTTGCTTTACGGCTATGATAACGACGTTAACATTACAGACGTTATTTATATACCCGGTACAGATACCACACAGGGCTCAACCTTCTATATCGGTAACGTTCATGCTTATGCAAACGTTATTCAGACCGATAAAATCGAAGGTGGCGCAGCCGAGCACCATGAATATACAAATGCCATCGGTCAGAAAAAGGATACAGACATTTCAAGTAACGGAATGATTGGTAAATGGTATCAGAACCGTTCCACATTCTATAATGGTAATGCCTGTTCTTACCCCAAAGGCGCTATTACAGACTACCTTATTATTTCGAACCCCACAGGTACTGCTACATATATTTGTAAATTTAATGATAGTGACTATTCACGTACCGCTGAATGGTTGGGTAGCGTCAGCGACCCCAAGGGACGTGGTTATCAGTTCTGCTTTGCAAATGATTACATTATAGCTAATGATGCTAACATAAGCTACAAGAACGTTCCTGATGGAATTTATTCCGGTGCAAACGCTGATAGCAGAGCAGAGTTCTTCCTGCCTAATCAGAAAAATACATGGGAATACCTTTACCTTGATGACGTATCCTTCACCTTTGGCTTCTCATCAAACCGTGAAAGAGTTTATACTAATATTACCTATGACGGTCAGGTTGAGTACGTGCGTTCATTCGAGCGTCTTTACTGGCGTTCACACTATGGTCAGGATGCTACATATTATAAAGAAAATGGTGAGTTGAGCTTTACCGAATTCAGAGCAAATCAGGCTGCATATTCAGGTCCCGCCCTTGGTATTCACCAGCAGAACAGAGCGGTCAGCAATGGTAATGGCGGTCTTCAGACTAATCAGACCTACCTTAACCACGTTGATAATGACTATTACAACGTATGGTTCCCCGGTGAAATGTACAATCTTAACAAGATTGCATCAAAGGACGGCGTTACTGTTGCAGTAGGTTATGCTGTTGCAGGCTCTTCATATCAGTATTCACATCCTAATGATAACAATGCAACTTCTACCGCACTTGGTAGTGTGTATAATGATGGCGTTCTTTCTGCTATGATTGAGGGTAAGGATGCAGCCTTTGTTAACCTTCTCTACTATAAGGATAACGAATCATTTGATAACTATTCTCTTTATGATAAGACTCGATCAACCGGTAAAGATTATCCGCAGTATGCAGCATACGGCGACGTTAAGTATGGTATGCATGGTAGAGATAGTGTTCAGTTTACTGCAGTTGACCTTTTGGTTGAAAACGTAAAAACTTCAGAAACGGATAAAAACTATACAGTTAACTACTATGCTTATTATGGCGATAACAAGGGTAGAGTTTTCTATTCACTTGTTGCTTCTGCATCGGGTACATCAAGCGGTGAGGTTGGCGATGCAAACGCTGACGAAATCGGTGCAAGTCTTGTGCCATACATAAGCGATACACCTACACATATTGCATCAGTTGCTGCAGATACACCTTCACAGATGGTTGAAATCTATGTTGATGGTCAGGGTCTTGATAAGATTTTCTCAAAGATTGGTACTATCGACGTAATGGATGACCTTATTATCATTACAGGCCCCATGCAGAATGGCGGCGAGGAATATATTGTTGTTGGTGTTAAGGATCCTGCTACAAACAACTGGAGCTGGCGTAAGGTTAAGAACTGTGGCTTTACATCTATTATTAACGATGCCGCAGTAGTTGGTGGTTATTACTACATTGTTGGTGATGGTTGGCTTGCAGGTGTTGCGTTAGACGTATTACGTGATACAAGCAGAACAGCTCTTACAACAAAATCACTTACAAATGCTGCACAGGGTTGCAAATCAGACAACGTAAATGATTTATTGTGGTGCGAAACCGCAGTTGACCTGTATGCAATCGCAGGTAGAGATACTAACTAGTGAAAGGAGCAGGTGCCATGTATAAATTACTTACATCTAAAAAGGGCTATACTATTGTAGAGCTTTTAATGGTTCTTGCTCTGCTTTCGTTAGGTCTTGTTGCATTAGGCAACTTGTTCAGTGTTGCATATCGTTCCTTTGATAAAAGTGAGGAGCGTTATCTTAAGCAAGAGGCAGTTAAGGATGTTGCAGCTGTTTTACAGACAGGTACAACAAGTGTTGCTGCGGCAAAGACAGCAGATATTTTTGATACTGTTGATGTTGTGCCTTCAGGTGCACAACAGGCTGACCCATCCTTCTCTTACTTGTTTGCTACAGAAAGTATAAATGAAGAAACAGGCGAGGTTGACGGCTATTTCTTATACGTTCAGAACAAAGATAAGCCGAGGGCAAATGCCATCAAGCTTTCTGACGTGCCTATTTATGTTGAAATAAAGCCATACGTTGAAACAAAAACCAAGCTTGATTCAAATCTTAATGAAGTGGTATATGCACAGCAATATAATGCTGTTACAATTACCCTTTCAGCTCTTGAAGATGACTACGACTATTCTTCAGGTAAAGCACCCACATCTGACGAAAAATACTATAGCCTTGACGTTGCTTACCACTTCCCCAATATGGTTGTTAGTACAGAGTATTCGATGGTTAACCATAAAACTCAGTCAGAGTATGCATCTGCTGACACATATATGCAGGTAGAAAACAATTCACCAGGTGGTAAATCGGGTAATACTGTTTATGCTATCCATTGTGAAGAAAAAACTTGCTCATATAACCATTGTGGATGCTATAACACCAGTCAATCATGTGACCTTTGTGTGTACTGTGATTGTCCCGGTAAAAAAGGACTTGTTTTAAGAGTTTATTGTGACTCAATAATTAGTCCTGATAATACTGAGGCTTCTGTATCTGTTCCGTCAATGTGCTTTGTAGCTACTGCATCCTACGGATTGAATTCCGGTGAGGTTGGTATGCTTTGCGAATTCCGTGATAAGTGCTTGCTTACTAACCCGATAGGGTCTGCTTTTGTTGATGCTTACTATGCAATTTCACCACCTATTGCAGACTTTATTGCTGAGCATGAGGGTCTTAAGGCGGCTGTAAGACTTGCACTCAAGCCCTTGATTGTGGTTGCAGAGTATTCACTTAATGACGAAATTGCTCCTGTTGGTGCAGCTTGGTTCACAGTATTTATGCTTTGCGGTGTAGCTTCTACAGCGATGCTTGTAAGAGTCAATAAACGCAGTAAGCGTGAAAAACGAGCTAAAAGTAAATAATTAAAACAGACACCCTGCAATTAATTTTGCAGGGTGAATTTTTAGCCTATTGAATATATGGCTGAATAATGATATAATTCAAGCGAAAAATATTTATACTATTACTTAAAGGTGTTATATGGAATATTACGAAAACAAAGTTGAACAGGAAAGGGCTGTGCTTGTATCGGTAGATACAGGTGAATTTGATGTGGATTCATCTCTTGTGGAGCTTACTGAGCTTGCGCGTACAGCAGGTGCCGAGGTTATTTGTGAAATGACCCAAAAGCGTGAAGCACCCGAGGCAGGCACATACCTTGGTAAAGGTAAATTACAGGAATTATCTGATTTTTGTGAGGCAGAAAAGCCTGACCTTGTTATTGTTGATGGTGAGCTTTCACCTGCACAGCAAAAAAATATAGAAACAGTTACTGATGTAAGGGTTATTGACCGTACTACCTTAATACTTGATATTTTTGCTCAAAGAGCGTTATCGGGTGAGGGTAAATTACAGGTTGAACTTGCACAGCTTAAATATGCTTTACCCCGTCTTGGTGGTAAGGGTGCATCAATGTCACGTCTTGGTGGTGGTATTGGTACACGTGGCCCCGGTGAAACAAAGCTTGAAACTGACCGACGTCACATAAGGCGCAGAATTTCTGCCCTGGCTGAGGATTTAAAGGCTCTTGAAGAACGACGTACACGTCACCGTGAGCGACGTAAAAAGGATGGGGTTGTTACAGTTGCACTTGTTGGTTACACCAACGCAGGTAAATCAACCCTTATGAATACTCTGACAGATGCAGGCGTACTTGCAGAAAACAAGCTTTTTGCAACCCTTGACCCCACTGCGAGGGCATTAACCTTACCTGATGGTAGTAGTGTTTTGCTTATTGATACTGTTGGTTTTATCCGTCGACTTCCCCATAAGCTTGTTGAAGCGTTTAAATCAACTCTTGATGAGGCTGTAAGTGCTAACGTTATACTTAATATATGTGACGCTTCAAGTGAAGAATGCTCTGAGCATTACAAGGTTACAATGGAGCTTTTAGAGGAGCTTGAGTGCGGTGATAAGCCGATCATAACTGTGCTTAACAAGTGTGATTTGGCAAATGATACAGAGCTACCCCTTATGAACAACTGTGTGCGTGTTTCTGCAAAAACAGGTGAGGGGTTGCCTGAATTACTTGAACGCATAGCAAAAGCCCTGCCCCCAACACGTAAAAGAGTGAAAATACTTTTACCCTTTGCACTTGGTGGTGCGGGTGCAGAGCTTCGCAAAACGGGTGTTGTACACGCAGAAGAATATACAGCAGATGGCTTACTCCTTGACATTACTGCAGAGATTTTTGTTTTGGAAAAGTATAAGGAATATATTATATGAAAAAACAAGTCCTTGGAAATGAATCCAAGGACTTGTTTTTTATTTTACGCTGAAAAGTAAATCACCGTATGATGGGTAACACCAATGCTCTGATGAGCAAAGTGTTTCCATTTCGTCAACGGCAGATCTGAGCTCTGCCATAACGGGGATAATTCTGTTCTTATAGAACATCGCTTTTGCATCGCTTTCTTCAATTGTTTTAACCTCTTTTGAAAGGTTTTCAAGCTCTTTTACCTTTGAGAATGCTGTTGCAGAAAGGCTTGAAAGCTTTCTTACAAGTGTTTCTTCATAGGTTGTATCAATTTCACCACCGATGGTGCGCTTTGCAATAAGTGTGTCTGCAAGCTCGTGAATGTTACGGCTTACACAAGGTAGGATATCCTTTTTAGCCATATCAATCATTGTAAGTACTTCAATGTTAAGGTATTTACAGTACTTTTCGTTTTTGATTTCGTAGTGGGCCTTTATTTCTGTTTCACTATAAACCTTATGGGCTGTGAAAAGCTGCACGTTTTTATCGTGGAGCATATAGGGGAGTGCATCGGGTGTTGTTTTAAGGTTAAGAAGACCTCTGCCCTCTGCCTCTTTTACCCAGGCATCGTCATATCCGTTGCCGTTAAAGATAATGCGCTTGTGATTTTTGATAACGCCCTTGATAAGCTTGTGAAGGTCATTTTCAAAATCCTGTGAGCCTTCAAGTGTATCGGCAAAGCCTTTGAGTACATCTGCAACTGCGGTGTTGAGAGTGGTGTTAGGTCCTGCAACTGAAGCAGATGAGCCTAACATACGGAACTCAAATTTATTACCTGTAAATGCAAGGGGTGATGTTCTGTTTCTGTCGGTAGTGTCTTTGGGGAAACGTGGTAAAACGTGAACTCCTACCTTAAGCATTTCTTTTTCTTTATTATCGTAGTCCTCGCCACGCTCAATTGATTCAAGAATCTCGGTAAGCTCTTCACCAAGGAACATAGAAACAATTGCAGGTGGTGCCTCCTGTGCGCCGAGACGATGGTCATTACCTGCAGATGCAATTGAAATGCGGAGCAAGTCCTGATAATCATCAACCGCTTTTATTACTGCACAAAGGAAGAGTAAAAATTGTGCATTCTCAGCAGGTGTTTCACCGGGCTCTAAAAGGTTTGTGCCGTTGTTGGTTGAAATTGACCAGTTGTTGTGCTTACCGCTACCGTTAACACCTGCAAAGGGTTTTTCGTGTAAAAGGCAAATCATACCATGCTGTTTTGCGCATTTCTGCATTGTTTCCATGGTAATCTGATTATGGTCGGTTGCAATATTTGTTGTTGTAAAAATAGGTGCAAGCTCGTGCTGAGCAGGTGCAGCCTCATTATGCTCTGTTTTAGCAAGTACACCAAGGCGCCATAATTCGTCATCAAGGTCCTTCATAAAGGCTTGTACACGTGGCTTGATTGCACCAAAGTAATGGTCATCAAGCTCCTGACCCTTGGGGGGCATAGCACCGAAGAGTGTTCTGCCTGTATAAACAAGGTCCTTACGCTTGTTGAAAACCTCGGCATCTACAAGGAAATATTCCTGCTCGGGTCCGACAGTTGTTTTAACAGCATATACGTCCTCGTTACCGAATAACTTAAGTATTCTGAGAGTCTGCTTATTAATAGCCTCCATTGAGCGAAGGAGGGGTGTCTTTTTGTCAAGTGCCTCACCACCATATGAGCAGAATGCGGTGGGGATACATAAAACACCATTTTTAATAAATGCAAATGAGGTAGGGTCCCAAGCGGTATAGCCACGTGCCTCAAATGTTGCACGAAGACCGCCCGAGGGGAATGATGAAGCATCGGGCTCACCCTGAATGAGCTCCTTGCCTGAAAATTCCATTATAACTCTACCGTCTTTTTTGCTTGAAATAAAGCTATCATGCTTTTCAGCGGTAATGCCTGTAAGTGGCTGAAACCAATGGGTGAAGTGTGTTGCGCCCTTTTCAATAGCCCAGTCCTTCATAGCGTTTGCTATAATGTCAGCAACCTCAATATTGAGTCTGTGGCCTGTGTCAAGAGTGCGCTGAAATTCCTCGTAGGCTTCAACGGGTAATCTTTCTTTCATTACTGATGCAGAAAATACATCACAACCGAAAAAATCTGTAACTGTTTTCATTACAACCAACCTTTTTTACATAAGTTTGCCTATATAACCTGTTGCAATACCAAGTGCCGCAGATACAACAACAAGTAAAATGGGGTGAACCTTTTTCTTGAATATAAGGAATATACCAATAAGGCATATTACAAGTGAAGTAATAATTGCGTATAAGTCAAGGCTCTGAAGTGCAAAGCCATTGGGGAAGAAAACTGTTTGACCAATGGTAAGCACCGCACCTGCAATAAGACCGATAACTGTAGGCCTTAAGCCTGTCATACAACCCTTGACAATGTTGCTTTCCTGAAATTTTTTGTAAATTCGGGCAACAATAAGAATAATTACAAATGAGGGGAGTACAACGCCAAGTGTTGCAAAAAATGAACCTAAAAAGCCACCAAGCAGACCCATATCACCATGTGCTCTGCCCGTAACCATACCAACGTATGTGGCAATATTTATGGCGAAGGGGCCGGGTGTGCTTTCGCTTACGGCAATAAAGTTTATAATCTCACTTTCGGTGAGCCAACCCTTTTCTAATACTGCGTTCTGAATAAGGGGTAGCATAGCATAACCGCCACCGAAGGTGAAAGCGCCGATACTTAAGAATGTAAGAAAAAGTTCAAGGTAAATCATATTTCTTTACCTCGCTTTCTCTGGATTACAGAGTGAACAAGTCCGATTACTGCACATGAAATAATGATGTAAATAATGCTTATATCAAGGTGTGCAATATCAATGAACATTGAAACACCAAAAGCAAGCGCCATAATAATATAACTGAAAAGTCCCTTGGGGCATTTTTTATACATCGAAACAAAAGCCTTGATAACAAGGGCTAACACACCTGCACGAATGCCGTTAAAGGCAAACTGAACAGCCTCATATTCACTGAATTGCTGAAGAACAAGTGAAATAACAGATATTATGATAAACGAGGGGAGTACAACGCCGAGAGTTGCAAAAAATGAACCGATTGTACCTGCTACTCTGTAGCCCACAAAGGTAGCAGAGTTTATTGCGATAGGTCCGGGAGTGCTTTCGGATATTGCAAAGATATCTAAAATCTCTTCACCCTTGAGCCATTTGTGCTTTTCACACATTTCTTTTTCAATGATGGGAATCATCGCATAGCCGCCACCAAAGGTGAATGCACCTATTTTGAAGAAGGTTGTAAAAAGAATCAGAGCATTCTTTAATTTATCCTTCAAAAAAACACCCACTTTCACTTATTAAATATAATACCTTTAAATTATAAAAAAATGCTAAACTTTTGTCAATGTACAATAATGCAGATTAAAGCGGAAACACTCGACAATTTTTGTTGAATATGGTACAATAACCTTCGTACATAATTTTTTATCAGGTGGTGCATTATGGATTTTACATCTGCCGAAAAAAGAGTTAATGAGTTAACTGCAATCCTTAATGATTGTATTGAAAAATATTATATGGGTAACGAAAGTGACGTATCTGACTATGACTACGATATGATGATGCGAGAGCTTTCATCACTTGAAGAAGAATTTCCGCAGCTGCTTAAGGCGGATTCACCTACACATAGGGTGGGTGGAAGTAGTGATAATACCTTTGAGTCGGTTGTGCATACTGTACGTATGGAAAGTCTGCAGGATGCTTTTTCACAAGATGAGCTTGACGCATTTGACAGTCGTGTAAAAAAGCAATTCCCTATGGCTCAGTACGTTGTCGAGCCTAAAATTGACGGGCTTTCTTGTTCGCTTGAATATCGTGATGGTGTGCTTGTAAGGGCATCTACACGTGGTGATGGTGATGTTGGTGAGGATGTTACCGCAAACGTCAAAACAATACGTTCTGTTCCCCTTAAATTAAAGGAAAATATTCCTTTTATCGAGGTAAGGGGCGAGGTGTATATGTCACACGCATCATTTGATGAGCTTGTGGCACAGCAGGAGCTTAATGAGGAAAAAACCTTTAAAAATCCACGTAATGCAGCATCAGGCTCATTAAGGCAGAAAAATCCTAAAATCACCGCAGGCAGAAAGCTTGATATTTTTGTTTTTAATATTCAGCAAAAAGAGGGTGGCAGAGAGGTTAACTCTCATTGGGAGTCACTTAAATATCTTGAAGATCTGGGCTTCAGTACAGTTGACGGCTACGCCCTTTGTGACACAATGGCACAGGTTACCGATAAAATTAAAACCATCGGTGACAACAGAGGTAAATTAGAATATGACATCGACGGTGCAGTTATAAAGGTTAATGATTTTGAAATGCGCCGTGTAATGGGCAGTACGGCAAAATTCCCTAAATGGGCGGTTGCTTTTAAATATCCCCCTGAGGAAAAGCCTACAAAGCTACTTGATATTGAAATTCAGGTTGGCAGAACAGGTGTGCTGACACCTACTGCTATATTTGAGCCTATTACACTTGCAGGTACAACAGTTTCACGAGCAACCCTTAACAATGCTGATTTTATCAGGGATAAGAGTATTGCTATTGGTGACACTATTATTGTCCGCAAGGCAGGTGACATTATACCCGAGGTGCTTGGCGTTAAGGACCATAATGGTGAAAATGACGTGTATCAGTACCCATCTGAATGCCCTGCTTGTAGCAGTAAGGTTGTGCGTGAGGAGGGCGAGGTTGCTATTCGTTGCCTTAACCCTGATTGCCCTGCGCAGCTACTCAGAAAGCTTATTCACTTCTGCTCACGCGATGCTATGGATATTGAGGGTCTTGGCTCTGCGGTGCTTGAACAGTTAGTTAACGAAAAGCTTATTGCAAAGGCATCTGATATTTATCGCCTTAACCCTATGGATTTGGTATCACTTGAAAGAATGGGTGAAAAAAGCACCTTTAACCTTTTAGATGCTATTGAAAAGTCAAAAGAGAATGATTTGTTTAAATTGATTTTTGCCTTGGGTGTTCACCATATTGGTCTTAAGGCGGCAAAGCTTTTAGCAAATCACTTTGGCACAATGGACGCACTCCTTAATGCTACTAAGGATGAAATTTTAGAGATTGACGGTATGGGTGACGTTTCGGCTGATACACTTTTAAGCACACTCTCATTACCTGCGACCCGCAGTATGATTGAGGAATTAAAATCCCTGGGACTTAATATGAATAACCTTACAGAGGTTGAGGATAACCGCTTTGAGGGTATGATTTTTGTGTTAACGGGTACATTACAAAAATACGGCAGACGTGAAGCACAAGAGATTATTGAAAAATTCGGCGGTAAGGCATCCGGCTCGGTTTCAGCAAAAACAAGTATTGTACTCGCAGGTGAAAATGCAGGCAGTAAACTGAAAAAAGCTAACGATTTAGGTGTAAAAATCATATCAGAAGATGATTTTGAAGAAATGATTAAATGATTTTTACAAAAAATAGTGCGTGTATTTATATACATTGTTTATTGTAAAATTATTGAATTTATTATAAAATAAATATATCCATAAAAAAGGAGTGGTTTTAATGCCTACAACAAATGTTGATAAAATCAAAACAAAAAGAAAAAATCTTTATTTGAGAGTTGCAAAAGGTCATTTTGCATCTAACCACTCTCACACCAATTATTATATTGACGTTGCGGCACAGAAGTCACGTCTGTCAGAGGCTAAGGCTGTGGCACAGGAGCTTTGTGCAAACTATAACTATACATCAACTATTATTGATACAATTCTTTGCCTTGATGGTACAGAGGTTATCGGTACTTGCCTTGCAAACGAGCTTACAAAGAACTCATTTGCAAACATTAACTCTCATCAGACAATTTATGTTGTTACACCTGAAATGACAAATGGCTCACAGATGATGTTCCGTGACAATATTGTGCCTATGATTAAAGATAAGCATGTGCTTATTCTTGCGGTTTCTGTGGCATCGGGTGTTACTGCTCAGGCTGCTATTGAGGCAGTTAATTATTATGGCGGTAACGTTACAGGTGTTTCTGCAATATTTGCTACATCAGAAAAATGCGGGGATTATAAGGTTAATTCTGTATTTAATCCTCACGACCTTGACGGTTACTTTAACTGTCCTGCTCACGAGTGTCCGCTTTGTAAGGATAAAAAGAAAATTGATGCCCTCATCAATTGCCACGGATTCTCAAAAATCTGATTTAATAGGCAAAGGTCCTAAAGCAGCTGCTTTAGGACTTTTGAAATGTAGAGTGATTTATATGTCGGATATGAATTTGAATATTTTGTTTGAAGATAATGATATTACGGTTTGCGTAAAGCCCAGGGGGTTACTCAGTGAGGATGCACAAAATGGTGAAAAAGGTATCATCGGTTTGCTGAGTGACAGGGCAGGTAAGCCGCTACACTTGTTGCACCGCCTTGATCGTAACGTCAGCGGTGTTATGGTTTTTGCAAATAACAAAAAAAGTGCTGCCACCTTAAGCAAGGCTATACAGGATGGCAGGTTTTATAAAGAATATCTGGCAATTACAGATGGTGTACCTGCTGAAAAAAGCGGTGTTTATAAGGATCTGCTTTTTAAGGATTCAAAAAAGAATCGTTCTTATGTTGTTAACAGAATGCGTAAGGGTGTGCGCGAGGCATCACTTGAATATACGGTAGTTAAAAGTAATGATTCAAAGTCTATGGTACAGGTGCTTTTGCATACAGGCAGAACACATCAGATAAGAGTTCAGTTTTCATCACGCAAAACACCCCTTACAGGCGATGTAAAGTATGGTAGTAAGGATAAAACTACAGGTGATATTGCATTACATTCGTACAGAATCACTTTTTACCATCCTGTAAATAACGAGAAATTAGTCTTTTCTGCAGAGCCTGATTTTGGCGTTTACCCGTGGAATGTGTTCGGAGGCTTAGAAAATGCTTGATATTTTACATAATTTCAGCGGAGTGCTTGTGAATGTGCTTACTGTTGTGGCAGGTAGTATTCTTGGACTTGTGCTGAAAAAACAGATACCTGAAAAATTAACCGATGCGGTAATGACTGCTATTGGACTTTGTACAATTGCCATAGGTGTTATGGGCATCATAAAAGGGCAAAATCAGCTTGTTATGATTATTTCAATGGTGCTTGGTGTTGTTGTGGGTACCCTCATTGATATTGATGGCAGACTTCAGAGGCTCGGTGATAAATTACAAAAGAAAAATAAAGAGGGCGAAAAATCTTCCTTTTCGCAGGGCTTTGTTACAGCATCATTATTATTCTGCGTTGGTGCTATGACTATTGTTGGCTCAATGAATGCAGGTATATCAGGTGATAATCAGATGCTTTACACAAAATCTGTGCTTGATCTGATTTCATCAACAATGCTTGCGGCAAGTCTTGGTGTGGGCGTGCTTGTATCTGCTGTTTTTGTACTTGCTTTTCAAGGTGGACTTGTAGCACTCTCGATGATATTAGGCTCATTTTTAAGCGATTTTGCAATAGCAGAGCTTGTGTGTGCAGGGTCTGTAATGATTACCGCATTGGGTCTTAACCTTATTGGTGTAACAAAAATCAAGGTTGCTAATCTTTTACCTGCCCTTATTTTTGTTCCGTTTGTTTGTTTGGCTTTCTGATTTTGTGTATTTAAGGGAGATAGAAAATGGCTCTTTTTAAATGTAAAATGTGTGGCGCGGAGTTAAATATTTTTAACGAAAGCGTAGCGGAGTGTGAATATTGTCACACAAAACAGACCCTGCCAAGGCTTGATGATAAGAAAGCCGTGCTTTATGACAGGGCAAACCATTTGCGCCGTAACAGTGAATTTGATAAGGCTATGGCCATCTATGAGCTTGTGCTTAATGAGGATACAACCGATGCAGAGGCTTATTGGTCACTTATATTATGCAAATATGGTATTGATTACGTTGTTGACCAGAATAGCGGTAAGCGTATTCCTACAGTTAACAGGGTGCAGTAT
Organism: Acutalibacteraceae bacterium; assembly: GCA_045629785.1. Classification (GTDB taxonomy): domain Bacteria; phylum Bacillota; class Clostridia; order Oscillospirales; family Acutalibacteraceae; genus DTU089. Next base: position 24,742 of record JAZQRX010000033.1, read on the forward strand.
ACCCCTGTTGCATCAGATGAAAACTATAAATCTGCCATAAAATACGCTACCCCTGAGCAGGCGGTTATATATAAAGAAGAGGCAGAAATTATAGACGGTATTCAAAAGAAAATACTTGCCCTTTCTGATAGCGAAGAGCCTTTTGACGTATTTATTTGCTATAAAGAAACTGACTCTCGTGGCAGACGTACACAGGATTCGGTTATTGCAAACTCGCTTTACAATGAGCTTGAGCGTGAAGGCTTAAAGGTGTTTTTCTCTCGCATTACCCTTGAGGATAAGCTGGGGCAGGAGTATGAGCCCTACATATTTGCAGCACTTAATTCTGCCAAGGTAATGATTGTTATTGGCACGTCTGTTGAAAATTTCAATGCCCCTTGGGTAAGGAATGAGTGGGCAAGATATATGCAGCTCATAAACAAGGGTGAAAAGAAGGTAATTATACCTGCTTATCGCAATATAGATCCTTATGATTTGCCAACGGAGTTTGCGCATCTGCAGGGTCAGGATATGTCGCGTATAGGATTTATGCAGGATATTGTACACGCAACAACAAAAATTATTAACAGCCAAAAGAATAAGGATGAGGTTAATGTTTCTCAGGGTGTTAGCGGTGTTAATACAAGTAACCTTTTAAAGCGTGTTGCCATATTCATTGAGGATAACGATTGGGAAAACGCAAAACAATATTGTGAAAAAATACTTGATATAGACCCTGAAAACGGCTCTGCATATTACTATAAATTGCTTATTGATTTTAAAGCAAAAGGTCTGAATGAGGTTATCAATAAAACCGAGAGCCTTGATGTAAACCCTAACTATGCAAAGGTTATGAGATTTGGCACTCAGGAGCAGAAAAATGAACTGCAGCAGTGTGATCAGCTTGTTAAACAAAGGGTTGCAGAAAATGCATATAACGCTGCGCTGAAGGATATGAGGTCTAAAAATCTTCTTGACGTGCAAAAGGCAAAGCAGACCTTTAAATCCTTGCAGGGCTACAAAAATTCTATTGAGCTTGCTACAGAGTGTGAGGCTGTTGCACAGAAGCTTCAGGAAACGCAGAAGGAAAAGAATAAAAAAGACAGAATAAAAGTTACGTTAATAGCAGTTGCAGTTACATTTGCCGTGCTTATTTTTGTTTTTGGCGGTTGGCTTATACTTTACAATCTGCCTGAGGAATATATAGTTGAGCAAGAGGTTGACGGAAACGCAAGTGAAGAGCTTGTGGATGATAGCGGTCTTACCGATAGCGCAAGTAAAATCAAAGTAAAGCAAAATACAATTTCTGCAGGTTATTCCCATTCTGTTGCGGTGCGTAATGATGGTGGCGTAAACTCAACTGTATACACAGGTGATGCTGACGGATATTTCGGTCAATGCGATGTTTCGGGTTGGGGTGGCATTATCGAAGTATCATCGGGCTGGTATCACACAGTAGGGCTCAGAAATAACGGCACAGTTGTTTCTACACCACACACAATGAATAATTCCTTTGATTATGGTCAGGGTGATGTTGACGGCTGGAGTAATATTAAATCAGTTTCAGCAGGTTGGAGTCATACAGTTGGCTTAAAAAAGGATGGTACCTGTGTTGCTACAAAATATACGGGTGCTAACGCATATTATTTTGGTCAATGCGACGTCGAGGGCTGGAGTGATATTGTTGCCATTGATTCGGGTGACTATTACACAGTTGGCATTAAATCGGATGGTACTTGTGTTGCTACAGGCTACAATGAAACTAACCAATGTGATATTGGGGATTGGTCTGATATTGTGGCAATATCTGCAGGTGATTACCATACAGTGGGTGTAAAAGCAGACGGCACAGTTGTCAGCACAAAGTTTTATAACAGTGAAAACTCAGGTCAATGTGATGTTGAGGGCTGGACTGATGTTGTTGCAGTTTCTGCAGGTGATTGCTTTACCGTTGCACTTAAAAAAGACGGTACTTGTGTTGCTGCAGGCCGTAACGATAAAGGTCAATGTGACGTTGAGGGCTGGACAGATATTGTGGCAATATCTGCAGGTCACATGCATACAATAGGTCTTAAATCAGATGGTACAATAGTATCAACGGGTGACAACCGTGATGGTCAGGGCGATGTGTATGTTTTTTCAAATGTAAGATATTAAAATAAGGGAATGAGAATTATGAAGCTTGAAAATATAAAGCCTGAAAGAGTGTTCTACTTTTTTGAACAGATTTGTGATATACCCCATGGGTCAGATAATACAGACGGTGTAACACGCTATTGTCGTAATTTTGCAATAAATCACAAGCTTGATTATTACAAGGATGATGCGGGTAACGTGATTATATATAAACCTGCATCAGTAGGCTATGAAAATGCAGAGCCTGTTATTTTGCAGGGTCATATTGATATGGTTTGCCAGAAGGATGATGGCGTAGATATAGATTTCTTCGAGCAAGGCATTGAGCCATATATCGACGGCGATTATGTTAAAGCAAAGGGTACAACCCTTGGTGCAGATAATGGTATAGCGGTTGCTATGATGTTGGCTGTGTTGGAGGATGCTTCTTTGGCGCATCCGCCTATTGAGGCGGTGTTTACCACCGGTGAAGAAATCGGTATGATAGGTGCAAGGGCGCTTGATATGAGCAAGCTCGGCGGTAAGCGTATGGTTAACCTTGATGCGGAGGAGGCAGACATTATAACTGTTTCTTGTGCAGGTGGTAGTGACTTTACTGTTGATATCCCTTTAGCAAGATGTGAAAAGCAAGGCACTATGGTGCAGATTTCATTCAAGGGTCTCAGGGGCGGTCACTCAGGTATTGAAATAAATGGTAACAGAATAAATGCCGATATCCTTGCAGGCAGGGTTTTAAATCACCTTAAAGGTGAGTGTAGCTTTGATATTATTTCCATTGATGGCGGTGACAAGGGTAACGCTATACCCAATAACTGTGAAATCGTGCTTTGTGTTGACAATGTTGACGTATTTGTAAAGAATGCTACCGAGTACATTGAGGTTGTGAAAAATGAAATCAGCGATAAAGAGCCTGATTTTTGTTATAATATTTCAGTAAAAGGTGAGGGTAGCTATAGCGTTTTCTCTGACGAAGCAAGGACACAGATAATATCTGTACTCGCTTGCGTGCCCGATGGTGTTATGGCGATGAGTGCAGGTGTAAGCGGTCTTGTTGAAACCTCACTTAATCTTGGTATACTTGAAACAGAGGATGAATTTATTAAGCTTCATATCACTTTAAGAAGTAACAAGTGGACTGCACTTCTTGCCCTTGAAGAAAAGCTTAAAGCGTTTTTTGATTCACAGAATCTTATGAGCAACGTATTTGCCAAATACCCGCCATGGGAATATAAGGCAGATTCTACCCTGCGCTCACTTTATGTTGAAATTTATAAATCAGAAATGGGCAAAGAGCCTGGTATTGCAGCAATTCACGCAGGTCTTGAATGTGGTGTGTTTGCTTCTGCAATCAATGATTTTGATTGTATTGCAATAGGACCATATTTATATGACGTGCATACAACAAAAGAGCGTGTATGTATATCAGATACTGCGAATGTGTATAAAATGCTTTTGAAATTGTTGGCAAATTTGAGATAATTATTACATTGTAATATTTGTCGGTTTATGGTAGAATTAATCGTCAAATTTTAATTAGACTGTGTCACTATGTGTCGCAGTCGGGATCGGAGAAAGTATGGATAACAAAAATGAATTCAAGCCATACGTACCTGCCGAAAAGGTAACACCTGAAATTACGGTTACATCAATCGTAATGGGTATTATTCTTGCGGTTGTTTTTGGTGCCGCAAACGCTTACCTTGGACTCAGAGTAGGTATGACTGTTTCTGCTTCAATTCCTGCAGCAGTTATTGCTATGGGTGTTATACGTATTGTTATGCGCAGAAACTCAATTCTTGAAAGTAACGTAGTGCAGACAATCGGCTCTGCCGGTGAGTCACTTGCAGCAGGTGCAATTTTCACCTTGCCTGCACTTTTCCTTTGGGCGGCAGAAGGCAAAATGGAAAAGCCTGACCTTGTTGAAATTACACTTATTGCACTTATCGGTGGTCTTTTGGGCGTATTCTTTATGATACCCCTTCGTAATGCTCTTATTGTTAAAGAACATGGCGTTTTGCCTTACCCCGAGGGTACTGCTTGTGCAGAGGTGCTTTTAGCAGGTGAAAAGGGCGGCTCAAGTGCATCTACTGTTTTTGCAGGTATGGGCTTTGCAGCATTGTTTAAGTTCATTATTGATGGTCTTAAGCTTGTTTCGGGTGAAATTTCATTCCGCGTTAAGGGGTATGCAGGTGAAATCGGTACACAGATTTACCCCGCTGTTATGAGCGTTGGTTATATCTGCGGCGCAAGAATTTCATCATATATGTTTGCCGGTGGTATTTTCAGCTGGCTTGTACTTATTCCACTTATTGTTCTTTTCGGTGCAGAGATTGTTATGTACCCAGGTACAGCACCCATCAGTGAAATTTTTGCTGATGGTGGCGCAGGTGCAATCTGGAGCACATACATCAGATACATTGGTGCAGGTGCACTTGCAGCAGGTGGTATTATAAGCCTTGTGAAGTCACTTCCGCTTATTGTAAAAACATTTACAGGTGCCCTTAAGAGTATGAAGGGTGCAGGTGTTTCATCAACTGAGCGTACAGCACAGGATATTAACCTTAAGATAGTTATTGTTGCAATTATTATACTTGCAATCCTTATCTGGCTTATTCCTGCAATACCTGTTTCACTTATTGGTGCATTTATTATTGTTATATTCGGCTTCTTCTTTGCAACTGTATCATCAAGAATGGTTGGCCTTGTAGGTAGCAGTAACAACCCTGTTTCAGGTATGGCTATCGCAACACTACTTATTGCAACACTTATTCTTAAGGTAACAGGTGCAGAGGGTGTTGCAGGTATGTGCAGCGCTATTGCAATCGGTTCAATTATTTGTATTGTTTCTGCTATTGCAGGTGACACATCACAGGACCTTAAAACAGGTTATATCCTTGGTGCTACACCCAGAAAGCAGCAGACAGGTGAGCTTATCGGTGTTATTGCATCAGCACTTGCAATCGGTGGCACACTTTACCTCCTTGACAGTGCGTGGGGCTTTGGCTCAGACGAGCTCGGTGCTCCCCAGGCAACTCTCATGAAGCTTATCGTAGAGGGCGTAATGGGTGGCGACCTTCCCTGGACACTTGTATTTATTGGTGTGTTTATTGCTGTTGCAGTTGAAATTATCGGTATACCTGTTCTTCCCTTTGCTATTGGTGTTTACCTTCCCGTACAGCTTAATGCTTGTATTATGGTTGGTGGTCTTATCCGCCTTGCTATGGATAAAATCAAGGGCAAAAAGGCAGAGCATAAAGAGGCAATCGTTAACGATGGTATTCTTTTCTGCTCAGGTATGATTGCAGGTGAAGGCCTTGTTGGTATTATTCTTGCTTTACTTGCAGTATTCGGCATTGACTCAGCACTTAACCTTTCAGAGAAGCTTGGTATTCCTTCAGCAGTATCAGATTTAGGCGGACTCCTTCTCTTTGCACTTATTATTCTTACAGTCCTTAAGTTCACAATCTGGAAAAAGCGTGATAAAGTATATGAAGAAAAATAATTCTAACGAGAATTTTTTAGAAAAAGTACCTGTGAGAAAAGAGGGACTTGGTTGGTCACAGAGTGAAGACGGCTCAGTTACCCTTGAAATGGAAAATAAGGGTGTGGCTAACAGAATTGCCCAGAAGATTCTTAAAAAGCCTAAAATCAGTTATATCCACCTTGATGAGAATGGTAGCTTTGTGTGGCCGCTCATTGACGGTGAGCGTGATATATTCGAAATCGGCAAGTACGTTGAGGCGCACTTCGGCGAAAAGGCAAATCCCTTGTACGAAAGATTATCACAGTATTTTAAAATACTCGAGAAATATGGATTTGTAGAATTTAAATAAAAAAATTAACCTGTCGTTCGTTTGAACGACAGGTTGTTTTTATAGTAACACTATCAGATAAGTGCTCTGTAAAGCTCTGCGATTTCTTCAACGCTTGTGTCCTTGGGGTTACCGGGACGGCAAGCATCTGCGAATGCGCTTTCGGAAAGGAACTGAATGTCTTCCTCTTTAAGTATACCTTTAAGGTCTTTAGGAATACCAACCTTTTCGTTGAGTGCATAAACTGCATCAACTGCTGCTTTTCTTGCTTCTTCAATTGTCATAGCGTCTGTACCTGCAACGCCCATTGCTTTTGCAATGTCGCGGTATTTGTCGCCTGTGCATTCTGCATTGTAAGCCATAATTGAGGGGAGGAGAATTGCGTTTGCAACACCATGTGGTGTGTCATAAAGAGCACCAAGACCATGTGCCATTGAGTGAACAATACCAAGACCAACGTTTGAGAAGCCCTGACCTGCAACGTACTGTGCAAGTGCCATACCTTCTCTGCCTTCGGGAGTGTTCTCGCAAGCACCGGGAAGATGCTTTGCAATAAGCTCAATTGCTTTAAGG
>JAZQRX010000034.1:0-8683 GCA_045629785.1 Acutalibacteraceae bacterium
ACTCTTGAACTTCCCGATGTAAGCATTGACGAGCTTACAGACATTATCTGGAAAAATCTTAACGAGGATAACAAGGTTTCACTTTTTGTAAGATATATTGACCTTGAAACAGGTAAATATGATTCTCGTATTGTAAACAAAAATAAATAAGGAGCAAGCATAATGAAAGAATTTGAATTGAAATATGGTTGTAACCCCAACCAGAAACCTGCAAAAATATTTATGGCAGACGGCAGTGAGCTTCCCATTGAGATTCTCTGCGGCAGACCCGGATTTATAAACTTCCTTGATGCATTTAACAGCTGGCAGCTCGTTAAGGAGCTTAAAGAGGCTCTCGGCCTTCCTGCAGTTACATCATTTAAGCACGTTAGCCCCACTTCTGCAGCGGTTGGTATTCCGCTTTCTGATAAGCTTAAAAAGGCTTGCTTTGTTGATGATATTGAGGGTCTTGACGAGTCACCCCTTGCTTGTGCATATGCTCGTGCAAGAGGTACTGACAGAATGTGCTCATTCGGTGACTGGGTTGCACTTTCAGACGTTTGCGACGTTACAACAGCAAAGCCCATTCAGCGCGAGGTTTCTGATGGTATTATTGCTCCCGGCTACGAGCCCGAAGCACTTGAAATTCTTAAATCAAAGCGTAAGGGTAACTACAACATTGTAAAGATTGACCCTGATTATGTTCCTGCTCCCATCGAGCATAAGCAGGTTTACGGTATTACCTTCGAGCAGGGTAGAAACAACTTTGAAATCAATCGTGAGCTTCTTACAAATATCGTTACAGAGAACAAGGATATGCCCGAAAGCGCAATCCGTGACCTTATAATCTCACTTATTACACTCAAATATACACAGTCAAACTCAGTTTGCTATGCAGTAGATGGTCAGGCTATCGGTGTTGGTGCAGGTCAGCAGTCAAGAATTCATTGTACACGCCTTGCAGGTACAAAGGCTGACACATGGTTCCTTCGTCAGCACGATAAGGTGCTTAACCTTCCCTTTAAGGATACGCTTGGCAGACCCGACCGTGACAACGTTATTGATGGCTATATCAATAAGAATGAAGAGGATGTTTGTGCAGACGGCAACTGGCAGAAATATTTCACAGAGCAGCCCGCACCCCTTACAGATGAAGACGTGAAGGCTTACTTTGCAACAATTGACGGTGTTGCACTTGGCTCTGACGCTTTCTTCCCCTTCAGCGACAACATTGAACGCGCAAAGCGTAGCGGTGTTAAGTATATCGCAGAGCCCGGTGGCTCAATCCGTGATGACGTTGTTATTGAATGTGCTGATAAGTATGGTATGACAATGGCATTTACCGGTATGCGTCTTTTCCACCACTAATTTGTTTTGGATAAAATCGCCCATAGCACTACTTTAGCCTCAGGGCAGTATCTGTATACAGCACCATTCGGCTAAAGGTAGCACTCTGAACGATTTTCTCTCAAAACACTGTAGGTTGGATAAAATCGCACATAGCACTAGTGTTTTGAACGATTATTTCAAAACTAAAAACGTAAATACATAATATCTCTCTTGGATATGGTGATTAAATGAAAATAATGGTTGTGGGTGGCGGCGGTCGTGAGCACGCCATCATTAAAAAGATTAAAGAAAATAAAGACGTTACCGAGATATTTGCTCTTCCCGGTAATGGCGGTATGGCACAGGATGCAACTCTTGTTGACATCGGTGCAAAGGATATTGACAAAATCGTAGATTTTGCAGTAGAAAACAAAATCGACTATGCAGTTGTAGCACCTGATGACCCGTTGGTGCTCGGTTGCGTTGATGCACTCAATGAAAAGGGTATTCCTTGCTTCGGTCCTGAGGCAAAGGCAGCTATCATTGAGGGTAGTAAGGTTTTCTCAAAGAATCTTATGAAGAAATACGGCATTCCCACAGCGGCTTATGAAGTATTCAATGATATGGAAAAGGCTCTTGAGTATCTTGAAACTGCGCCTATTCCCACAGTTATCAAGGCAGATGGACTTGCACTCGGTAAGGGTGTTATTATTGCTAACACTCGTGACGAGGCTAAGGCAGCAGTTGTTTCAATGATGCAGGATAAAATGTTCGGCACAAGCGGTGACAACATTGTTATTGAAGAATTCCTTACAGGCCCCGAGGTTTCTGTGCTTTCATTCACAGACGGCAAGACTGTTGTTCCTATGATTTCATCAATGGACCATAAAAGGGCAGGCGATAATGATACAGGTCTTAACACAGGCGGTATGGGTACAGTAGCTCCCAACCCTTACTACACAGAGGCTGTAGCTAAAGAGTGTATGGAAAAGATTTTTGTTCCCACTATTGACGCTATGAATAAAGAGGGCAGAACATTCAAGGGTTGCCTTTATTTCGGTCTTATGCTTACACCCAACGGACCAAAGGTTATTGAATATAACTGCCGTTTCGGTGACCCCGAAACTCAGGTTGTGTTGCCCTTGCTTGAAAGTGATCTTCTCACGATTATGCAGGCAACCACAAACGGTACTCTTGCAGAGACTGAGGTTAAGTTCAGCGGAAAGAGCGCTTGCTGTGTTATTATGGCATCTGAGGGTTACCCCGTAGAATATAAAAAAGGCTTTGAGATGACTATCCCTGCTGAAATAAATGATAACGTTTACGTAGCAGGTGCAGTTCTTAAAGACGGCAAGCTTCTCACAAACGGCGGTCGTGTACTTGGTGCAACTGCTGTTGAGGGTGATTTGAAGTCTGCTATAGATTCTGCATACGCCCTTGTGGATAAAATCAGCTTCGGTAATGCATTTTACCGTCACGATATAGGTGCAAAAGCACTTGCGGCTATAGGGTGAAAGGAGTAAGTTAAATGGTATTTAGAGTTTTTGTTGAAAAGAAAAAAGAGCTTGCCAACGAGGCAAAATCACTTTTAGGTGATGTACGCACACTTCTTGGTATTGAAAGCCTTGAGGATGTACGTGTTTTCAACCGCTATGATGCGGAAAATATTACAGAAGAGCTTTTTGATTATGCTATCAAAACTGTTTTTACAGAGCCTCAGCTTGATATTGCTACAGCTGATATCGACGTTGACGGTGCAACAGTTTTTGCAGTTGAATTTTTGCCCGGTCAGTTTGACCAGCGTGCAGATTCAGCAGCACAGTGTATTCAGATTATTTCACAGGGTGAGCGCCCCACAGTAAAGAGTGCAAAGGTTTATGCCCTTTACGGCAACCTTTCAGAGGCAGAGCTTGCTGAAATCAAGAAGTACGTTATTAACCCTGTTGAGGCACGTGAGGCTACACTTGAAAAGCCTGAAACACTTGCTATGCAGTATGAAATCCCCACAGAGGTTAAAACTCTTGAGGGCTTTATTAACCTTGACAGAGCAGGTCTTGAAGGCTTTGTTGAAGAGTACGGCCTTGCTATGGATGCTGATGATATTGCATTCTGTCAGCAGTACTTCAAGTCAGAGGACCGCGACCCCACAATAACAGAAATCCGTATGATTGATACATATTGGTCAGACCATTGTCGTCATACAACATTCCTTACTGTTATTGATAACGTTGAGTTTGAAGATGAGCTTCTTCAGAAAACTTATGACGAATATATCGCAACACGTGAGGAATTAGGCAGAACAAAGCCTATCTGCCTTATGGACCTTGCAACAGTTGCAGTTAAATATTTAAGAGTAAACGGTAAGCTTGACAAGCTTGATGAATCAGAAGAAATCAATGCTTGTACAGTTAAAATCAACGTTGATGTTGATGGCGTTACAGAGCCTTGGCTCTTACTCTTCAAAAACGAAACACATAACCACCCCACAGAGATTGAGCCCTTCGGTGGCGCAGCTACTTGTATCGGTGGTGCAATCCGTGACCCGCTTTCAGGCCGTGCATACGTTTACGGTGCTATGCGTGTTACAGGTGCTGCAGACCCCTTAAAGCCTGTTAGTGAAACAATTAAGGGTAAGCTCCCCCAGAGAACAATTGTTACTACTGCAGCAGCAGGTTATTCATCTTATGGTAACCAGATTGGTCTTGCAACAGGTATTGTTGATGAAATTTACCACCCGGGTTACGCTGCAAAGCGTATGGAAATCGGTGCGGTTGTAGCAGCTGCTCCTCAGGAGAACGTTCGTCGTGAATGTCCCGACCCCGGTGATATTGTTATCCTCCTTGGTGGTTCAACAGGCCGTGATGGTTGCGGTGGTGCAACAGGTTCATCAAAGTCACACACTGCAACATCACTTGAAACCTGCGGTGCAGAGGTTCAGAAGGGTAATGCCCCCGAAGAAAGAAAGCTTCAGCGCTTGTTCAGAAATAAGGAAGCAACACTTATGATTAAGCGTTGTAACGACTTTGGTGCAGGTGGCGTTTCAGTTGCTATCGGTGAGCTTGCAGATGGTCTTAAGATTGACCTTAACGCAGTTCCCAAGAAATATGAAGGCCTTGATGGTACAGAACTTGCTATTTCTGAGTCACAGGAAAGAATGGCAGTTGTTGTTGAGAAAGAAAACGTTGAGCGTTTCCTTGAGCTTGCAGCAACAGAAAACCTTCAGGCTTGTCCTGTTGCAGAGGTTACTGCTGACCCAAGACTTGTTATGACATGGAATGACAAGGTTATCTGTAACATCAGCCGTGAGTTCCTTAATTCAAATGGTGCAGACAAGCACGTTAATGTTTCTGCTGCAAAGCCCGAAAGCTATGAAAAGGCTGTTGACGGTACATTTACAGATAATATGAAGGCTATGGCAGATGACCTTAACATCTGTTCAAAGCGTGGCCTTTCAGAGCGTTTTGACTCGACAATCGGTGCAGGTACAGTTCTTATGCCATTTGGTGGTAAGTATCAGCTTACTCCTATTCAGGCTATGGTACAGAAGATTTCTGTTGAGAAAAAGCATACAGACGATTGTTCACTTATGTCTTGGGGCTACAACCCCTTCATTACAGAAAAGAGCCCCTACCACGGCGCATATCTTGCAGTAGTAGAGTCAATCTGTAAGCTTATTGCAACAGGCGCAAAGTTTGAGGATGTATACCTTACTTTCCAGGAATATTTTGAGCGTGTAAATAAAGAGCCTAAGCGTTGGGGCAAGCCCCTTGCAGCACTCCTTGGTGCATTCAAGGCACAGAAGGAGCTTGGTGTAGGCTCAATCGGTGGTAAGGACTCAATGAGTGGTACATTCGAGGATATTGACGTACCTCCCACACTTGTTTCATTTGCAGTTACAACTGAAAAGGTTAAAGATATTGTTTCACCCGAATTTAAAAAGGCTGGCAACAAGGTTTATATCATTAAGCCTGAGCTTGATGAAAACGGACTTCCTGTTACTGCATCACTCCTCAGTGTATTTGATAAGGTTTGCGCACTCCTTCGTGAGGGCAAGGCTGTTTCTTGCTACACACCCGGTATGGGCGGTATTGCTGAAGCTGTTATGAAGATGGCATTCGGTAACGGACTTGGCTTTGATTTCAATGCAGATCTTACAATGACAGACCTCTTTGGTTACAACTATGCTTCATTCATCCTTGAAGCAACAGAGGATATTGATGCTGAATTTATCGGTACTGTTACAGATAAAGCAGTATTCACACTCGGTGACGAGAGCCTTGATTTAACAGATGTTCTCGGTATTTACGAGGATAAGCTTGAAAGTGTATATAGCTGCAATATTGCAGATACAGGCACAAAGGTTGAAAACTTCTCATTTGCCGCTACAGAGCGTAAGGCTCCTGCAATTAAGGTTGCAAAGCCTAAGATTCTTATCCCTGCATTCCCCGGTACAAACTGTGAGTTCGATAGTGCAAAGGCTGTACGTGATGCAGGTGCAGAGCCTGAAATCATTGTTATCAAGAACCGCACATCTGCAGGTATTACTGCAAGTGTTGAGGAATTCTCACATAAGCTTAAAGATGCACAGATGATTTTCATCCCCGGTGGCTTCTCGGGCGGTGACGAACCCGACGGCTCAGGTAAGTTCATTACAGCATTCTTCCGTAACGCAGCTGTTAAAGAGGGTGTAACAGACCTCCTTGAAAATCGCGATGGTCTTATGTGTGGTATCTGTAACGGCTTCCAGGCACTTATTAAGCTTGGTCTTGTACCTTACGGTAAAATCATTGATACTGATGAAAATTGCCCCACACTTACTTACAATACAATTGCACGTCACCAGTCAAGAATTGTAAGAACACGTGTTGCATCTAACAAGTCACCCTGGCTTGCACTTACAGAGGTTGGCGACGTTTACAACGTGCCGATTTCACACGGTGAGGGTAGATTCCTTGCAAGTGAAGAGCTTATCAGAAAGCTTGCAGAAAACGGACAGATTGCTACACAGTACGTTGACCTTGAGGGCAACGCTACAAGCGACGTTCACTTTAACCCCAACGATTCAATGTTTGCTATTGAGGGTATCACATCACCCGATGGCAGAGTATTTGGTAAAATGGGTCACAGCGAGCGTATCGGTGACGGTCTTTACAAGAACGTTCCCGGTAACTACGATATCCGTATGTTTGAGGCTGCTGTTAAGTACTTTAAATAAGATAAAAAAGGTCTCCTCTCGGAGACCTTTTTAAATGCAGAATGCAAAATGCAAAATGCAAAATGCAAAATTAAAGGAACGCTACGCGTTGATTATAGATGTAGCTGTTAGCAAATAGCATATTAAATGAATTTTATCGAAGCAACTGTATTTGTGGATATTAAAAGCCTTATTTCCTATTTGTTGGAAACAAGGCTTTTTGTGTTTTGTTAATTTTTTGTTTGCTATAGCGTTATAAATGCCGCACGCAGTGCCTGATAATTTTGCATTCTGCATTCTGCATTTTGCATTATCCAATTAGTCCTTCAACCAGAATCTTAATGCCCAAGCCAACAAGCACTGCACCGCCGATAAACTCGGCTTTTGATTTATATTTTGTGCCGAAGATGTTACCTACCTTTACACCTATTGCTGAAAGAGTGCAGGTGATAACACCGATAAGAATAAAGGCTATGTAAACAAACCATTCGGGCTTGAATGGGGTAAATGCAAAGCTTACACCAACCGCGAGGGCATCAATGCTTGTTGCAACCGCCATAGGCAGCATAGCCTTGAAGCCAAGTGAACAATTGACACATTCTTCTTCCTTGCTGAAAGATTCTTTAATCATATTGCCACCGATTATTGCCAATAAAATAAATGCAACCCAATGGTCGATAGATTGAATTTTCTCGGCAAAGGTGTTGCCTAAAAGGAAGCCTAAAAGTGGCATAAGACCCTGAAAGGCACCAAACCATAAGCCTACTACAAGGCAGTCCTTGATTCTGATTTTTTTAAGGGATAACCCCTTACATAATGCTGCTGCAAAAGCATCCATAGAAAGGCTTACAGCAAGTAAAATGGTATCAATAATACCCAATAAAATCAACTCCAATTCAATTAGGGAAGTAGATTATATAATGTATATATATAAGAAGTCAATATAATAATTGATTTAAAAATAAAAATGTGGTATCATATTACACGATTTATATATGTGGGTGAAATCATATGGATAAGATTAAAGAAATATTAAGCCTTGTATGGGGCTTTGTTAAAAAAATAAAAATATGGCGCATTGTGGCACTTGTAGTGGTTGTTGCAATACTTTACCAAGCCTTGACTTCTGTTATGATGTGTACTGTGGTGCTTGATTGGAGTAAGCTTTCAAATTCGCCTCAGGCAAAGCAGGTTATCATAACCGATTTATCATCAAAGAAGTATTGTGACTGGTTAGAAAAAAACGCAACAGATGATTACATTGAAAGTGATGGTCTTAAGCTTCACGCGCTCAGCCTTACAAAGGATGTGTATCAGAAGTATGTTATAATGTGTCACCCTGCAACCTGTAGCGCCGTTGATATGGCAGAATTTGCGTATCATTTTTATGATCTGGGCTTTAATGTTTTGATGCCGGATGCACGTGGTTGCGGTGAAAGTGAAGGTGAAAGCCTTACTTTTGGTATAGATGACGTTAAGGATATTCCCTTATGGGTTAATAAAATCACAGCCCTTGACCCCGATGCGGTAATTTTCCTTTATGGTATAGGTATGGGTGGCTCAACTGTGGTTATGGCTGCAGGCGAGGGGTTACCTGTAAATGTTAAAGGTGTTATTGAGGATAGCGGTTATAATGATCTTGAGGCTGTGTTTAAGCACAATATTAAAGAGCTTTACAATAAAAACAGCTTCCCTGCATTGAAAATTGCAAAGCTTTACGCAAAATCTGTAAAAGGCTTTGATTTTGATGTTCCACCTGTCGAAGAAAGTGTTGCAAAAGCTAAGGTGCCAATGTTGTTTATTCATGGTGGTGACGATAAAATTGTACCTGTTGACCAAAGTAACGATATGTTTGAAGCAAGCCCTGACAGAAGCTCTGACCACGTGTACATGACAGGTGCTGCACATTGTCGTTGTATGCACACTGATAAAGAAAAATACTGGAAATATATTGATGAATTTATTTTAGAGTATATGGAATGATAAAAATCACTTGTTTAGGGAGTGTAAATTAGGGATTTAATAGCCTTAAATCATTACATTTAGCGCATAGCTTTGTTAAAATGCGAGGGAACCCGTCAGGGTGCCCTCGCATTTATTCCTTGCTCTGCATCTAAATCTAATTGATTTAAGGTGCAAAGCAGTTTAAATTTGAATAGTTTTCGTTTAGACGAAATGACA
>JAZQRX010000035.1:0-1798 GCA_045629785.1 Acutalibacteraceae bacterium
TACATCACATTACCCCGATGACCCTTATTTCTATGTCCTTTGTGATGAATACGGCTTTTATGTTATGGATGAATGTGACCTTGAAACCCATGGTGTACGTCGTAAGGGGGTTCCGGGGGATAACCCCGTCTGGACGGATGCAGTTGTTGACCGTATGGAGAGAATGGTGCTTCGTGACAGAAACCACGCTTGTGTGTTTATGTGGTCTTTGGGTAACGAGGCTGGTGACGGCAGCAACTTTGCCGAAATGAAGAAGGCTGCTCTTAAGCTGGATAACACCCGTCAGTTCCATTACGAGGGTGACTTTAACTTTACAAAAAGTGATGTTATTTCAAGAATGTATCCTGTTGAAGCTGCAATGAAAAAGCTTTGCAACAAGGAGCCTATTGAAATTACGCTTTATGATAACATTGCAAATGCTCTTGCGGCAGACTCAAAGCCCATAAAGAAAGAGGATTATTGCAGACCCGTTTTGCTTTGCGAGTATGCACATTCTATGGAAAACAGCCTTGGCAACTTCCAGGAATATATGGATGATTTTGAGGCACATGACCATATGCACGGCGGTTATATCTGGGATTTTGTTGACCAGGCAATCCGTAAAAAAACACCCGAGGGTGACCAGTGGCTTTATGGTACGGATTTTGAACCCTACGAGCCGGGCAGATACACTCATTTGCCAAACACAACTGCAATGACGGGCTCTAATACATACTTTAATGCAAACGGAATTATTACTGCTGACCGTAAGCCTCATCCCTCATATTATGAGGTTAAAAAGGTTTACAGTGAAATTAAGGTTAAGGAAAAGGATGTTAATGCAGGGCGTTACACCTTAATAAATAAAAAGCTTTTCACAGACCTTTCTGATTTTGAATTCAAGTGGAGCTTACAGGCAGAGGGCATTGAAATTCAAGGCGGAACAGTTGAGGTTAACTGTGAGCCTCTTTCACAGGTTGATTTTACAATTCCTTATGACCTGACTGCTTTACCAGAAAAAGAATGTGTGCTTATAGTTTCATTTATTAATAAATACAGCCACCCATGGTGCGAGGCGGGCTATGAGCAGAGCTTTGACCAGTTTATCGTTAAAGAAGCACAAACCCAAAAAGCTGAGGCTCAGGGTGAAATATCCTTTAATAAAAACGGTAAAGCAGTCTGCGTTAAGGGTGAAGGCTTTGAATTGCAGATTGTTAAAGGAAAAATCACTTCACTTAAATATGACGGCAAGGAATATCTTAAGGAGCCCATTGCTCCCAACTATTTCCGTGCACTTACCGATAACGATATTTCTAACTTTAATTTTGTGCCCTTCCTTATTCCCATAAATCCATATTTCAATTGGCGTTGGGCAACAAATACTGCAAAGGGCAGTATAAAGTCTGTTAACAAAAACGAAAAAGGACAGCTTGTAATAAATGTTAATTGGAGCGTTAAGCTGTTTAAGGGAGTTACCTCCGCCTTTGTTATTAACCCTGATGGAAGCATAGAGCTTACACATACAGGCACACCAAAGATGTTCAAGCTTCTTCGCTTTGGTACAAAGATGGGAATTCTTCGTGAGTTTGATATGGTCAAGTGGTATGGCAGAGGTCCTCACGAAACATATTTTGACCGTAAAACAGGTGGTAAAATCACCTTGCATGAAAAATCCGTTGCAGACCTTGAGCACCATTATATGAGACCTCAGGAGAATGCAAACCGTACCGATGTGCGCTTTGTAGAATTCAGAAATAAAGAGGGTAAGGGTCTTCGCTTTGAGGCAATGGGAGAAACACCAATCTGCTTCAGCTCCTGG
>JAZQRX010000036.1:0-8333 GCA_045629785.1 Acutalibacteraceae bacterium
ATTGCACGTGTTCTTTCTGCTTTATTCACCCGTATTGCGTACTGTTGTATGCTACAGGGTTTATAAATCAAAAAATCCACGCACACTAACTCTTTAAATCACTAAAAAAGGTTATTGCACGTGTCCTTTCTGCTTTATTCACCCGTATAGGGTTCATAAATCAAAAAATCACAAAAATATCGTATAAATCCTTTTCGATTTGGTCGCTTAAACCCACGTGCTTTTGTGCGTGGGTTTTGTGATAATAAATATTAAATTTATTATATGATTTTATGTAAATCACTTGCAATTTCAGTCAAATGGTGGTAATATAGTAAAAAATAGTGTTGAAAGGAATGCTTTATATACTATGAAAAAGAAAATTCTTGCTATCGTTATGACTGCGTGCATTTTTGTAACAGCATTTGTTTGTACTGCTCTTGCAGCTGTTGCACCTGAGGTTAATACTACAATCCCCCCCGAATACAGAGTATGTCCCGGCACAATTCTTGAAAAAGATTTTTTAGGTGAAATTGAAGTTATTGGTAACGCTTATTCACAGGGCTGGGAAATCAAAATTGTCGGCGGTGACTGGATTCCCTATGATGGTGAGCCTATCGATAAATACGATGATGGCGCATCTATCAGATATTATGCTTGTAACGAAGCTGGTGATTATAGCTACTCAAACGAGTGCATAATCGCAGTTGCTCACAACCCCATCGGTTCTTATAAGAGTGATGGTATGAACCACTGGCGTGATTGCGACGATTGCGGTGGTCAGGCACAGAAGGGTGCTCATACACACCTTGATGAAGGTATGGATGAGGCTGCTGTTAAAAACAACATCTGTAAGGTTTGTGGCCACAAGCGTACACCTCAGTACACAGGTATCAAGGCTTTCCTTGCATGGGTTATGGCTTTAATTACAAGCCTTATCGGTTAATTAAGTTGAATTAAAGGGTTCTTCGGAACCCTTTATTTTTTTGTTATTATATTGTTACTTTATATTTCTTGACAAAGCTTACGTATTGGGTTATATTTAAGTGTAAGTTTATTTTACCGTTATAATAAAGTTATTTTTAGAAATAAGGAGTGTGACAGAGCGATGGATTCAGGCAGTAGCGGACATGGGCGAAGTAGCATTTATATGACCACAGCGATTAGTTCAGCCTGTAATCACAGGGCTGTTACCATACTTTATTTGTGCGTATAAGGGAAGTTGTGCCCTTTTGCATAATAACAGGTTTTTCGCTGAGTTGTAAGACTCGGTTTTTTTATTGCAATTCCCCGTTACCTATTCTGTCGTAATAGCGTAGAGTGGTTGTTTTCTACACTTTATGGACTATCAAAACAAGGAGGAACGGACAATGACAAAAGAAGTTTTTGAAAGGCTTTTACACGAAAAACAGTACAAAGCCATAAAAAGTATTTTTGATACAATGAATCCGGTTGATACAGCGGCACTGTTGCCGGAGTTTGAAGACAGACAGCTTGTTTTATTATTTAGGCTTATCCCTAAAGAAAATGCCGCAAATGTTTTTACTTACATTGAACCTGAGCATCAACAGATTTTGTTAGAAGCTTTTACTGATACAGAGCTTGAAAACATTATGGACGATATGTTCATTGACGATACTGTTGATATTATTGAAGAAATGCCTGCTAACGTAGTTGAACGTATGCTTTTTGCAGCAGGTGATAAGCGTAATGCTATTAATGCGATACTCAATTACCCTGAGGATAGTGCAGGTAGTATTATGACACTTGAGTACATCAGCCTTTACCCCACTATGACAATAGGTGATGCCCTCAAAAAAATCAAATCACGCGGTGAATATTCTGAAACAGTTAACATCTGTTACGTTATCGAAAAGCACAAGCTTTTAGGTACAATTTCTGCTATGGATTTGCTCACCTGCGACGATGATGAAATCCTTACGGATATTATGGATGACAACCCTATAACAGTTAATACCCTTACTGATAAAGAAGAGGTTGCTCAGTTATTTAATAAATACGACGTTTTTGCAATACCTGTAGTTGATAAAGAGAATTGTATGGTTGGTATTGTTACTGTTGATGACGCTATTGACGTTATTCAGGAAGAGGCAGAAGAAGACTTCCAGAAAATGGCGGCTATTGCCCCCACAGATAAGCCCTACCTTAAAACCTCTGTCTTTGATTTATGGAAGGTGCGTATTCCCTGGCTCCTTTTACTTATGCTTTCAGCTACCTTTACGGGTATTATAATTTCATCATTTGAAGATGCACTTTCAAGAGTTGTTGTGCTTACCGCATATATTCCTATGCTTATGGGTACAGGCGGTAACTCGGGTAGCCAGTCATCAGTTATGGTTATTCGTGGTCTTTCGTTAGGTGAGGTTGAGGCAAGGGATATTTTCAGAGTATTGTGGAAGGAAACCCGTGTATCAATACTTTGTGGTGTATCATTAGCAGTTGCATGCTTTGTTAAGGTTATATTTATTGACGGTATGTTACTCCACACAGACGGTGTAAATGAGCTTGTAGCCCTTGTTGTGGCACTTACCTTGTGTGCAACAGTTATCTGTGCAAAGCTTATAGGCTGTGTGCTTCCTATTGCTGCAAAGGTATTAAAGCTTGACCCTGCAGTAATGGCAAGCCCCTTTATTACAACTATTGTGGACGCTGTTTCATTATTAGTTTATTTCAGTGTTGCAAAGTCATTTATCCCCGCATTATCATAAAAATGTTTATTTAGTTTATACAGGTGATTATATGTTAAAGTTTAAAAATGGTAAATTCAGAATAATGCAGGTCAGCGACCCACAGGATTTACAGTTTATCAGGCCGACAATGGTGCGTATGCTTAATATGGCTTATGATAGCCTTAAGCCTGACCTTATTGTGCTTACCGGTGATAATATTCTGGGTAATCACCTTTGTGATGCTCGTATTGGCTCACGCCTTGTTATTAAGGATAAGGCAGGTGAGGCAGCGGCAATGAAAACCGCTATCGATAAATTGCTTGCACCTATAGATGAGCGTAAAATTCCCTTTGCTATGATTTACGGTAATCACGATGACCGTAACCGTCTTACTAAAGAGGAGCAGGCAGATTATTACAGAGCATACAGCGGTAATATCGGCCTTGATGGTACCGATAGTGGTGATTGTGACACGTACAATATACCCATCTATTCTGAAGATGGTGAAAAAATAAAATTCAATATCTGGATGCTTGACTCCGCATGGCACGATAAGGAAGAGGATAAGTGCTATGAATTTGTAAAGCCACAGGCTATTGAATGGTATCGCAAAAAAAGTGCCGAGCTTAAAGAGGGTAATGATGGTAACCCTGTTCCATCACTTATGTTCCAGCATATTCCTATGATTGAAACCTTAGAGCTTATTGAGGAATGCTCAAAGGATGATTTTGGTGCAGTTCCCGGCCCTGATAATAAATATTTTAAATTAAAAGCAGATGTTGGCGGTGTTATGGGTGAATACCCTTGCACAGTATCACAAAAAAGTGGTCAGCTTGATGCTATAAAAGAATGTGGTGACGTTAAGGCTGTTGTTTTTGGTCACGACCATACAAATTGCTTTGAGGGTGTTGTTGACGGAGTTAATTTTGTACAGACATCTTGTGCATCATTCCGTTGCTATGGTGACAGAACACGCGGTGTAAGGCTTTTTGATATTGATGAAGCAACCGGTGAATATGAAACAACATTCCACACATATAACGCTATTTGTGGCAGCTCCCTTGCAGACGAGCTCAGATATATATGGGATGCAGATGGTATGCTTAAGCAAAAAATTGCCCTTATAGCAGGTGTAACTGCAGGTGCAGGCTTACTTACATACGGTGCAATAAAAGGCGTAAAAAAACTTATAAAAAAATAAGGGAGGATGTGCGAGCTATGACAGGCTGTAATGTTATATCCCACAGAGGTGCAAATCAGGTTGCACCCCAGAATACAATAGAGGCTTTTAAAAAATCAATCGAAATAGGCTGCGATGGCTTTGAAACAGATATTCATCTTACAAAGGATGGTATACCCGTTGTTTGCCATAACTTTACTATTGATGAAACCTCAACAGGTAAAGGTGCAATTAAAAATATGACACTTGAAGAGCTCCGCCAATATGATTTTGGTAGCTATAAGGGTGAGCAGTTTAAGGGTGTAAAAATACCCACGCTTGATGAATTCCTTGAGGTAAGCAAGGAAATGGGCGATAAAATGAAGGTTCTTAATATAGAACTTAAAAGTGAAAAGTTTGGTGAAGCAGGTACTGCGCTTGCCGAAAAAACAATAGATGCCGTTAAAAATCACGGTCTGTTTGATAAGCTTCTTATTTCAAGCTTTGATCCGGCAATACTTGTTGTGTGCAAAAAGATTGATAAGAATTGTAAAACAGGTATTCTTTATAGTCCTGATAATCTTGTTTCAATCAAGATTTCTGCACGCCCTGTAGCGTTTGCAAAAGAAATTGGTTGTGATGCTCTTCACCCATTCGCTATGTACGTTACACGACTTTATGTTGAGCGTGCTCACAGAGCAGGCTTGCAGGTAAACCCCTGGACAATTAATAAGGAGCTTACAGCAAAGCATCTTATTAAGCTTGGCGTTGATGGTCTTATTACAGATGACCCCGGTTTGATGAATCGTCTTTTGAATAAATAAGATAAAAATATCACCCGTAATTCTTTAGTCAGAATTACGGGTGTTTTTAAGTTGTAAATAAGCCCTCTGTTTTAGTAACAGAGGGCTTAATGCTGTAATTAAAGATCGCTGAAGCCGTTACCACCAAAGAGGATGAAGAAGAGCTCGCTGAGGATGTAGAACAAGTCCATAAGTGCATAGCTGAAATCAAGGTATGCTGTGTTCTCTTTTTCACCTGTGGGGTTCTCAGGCTCAACCTCGCCATTCTGAATAGCGTTGATTCTGTCATAGATAGCATAGAAGCGTGTCTTTGCAGCAGCTTCCTCATCTGCATCAATTACAGTGTTATCAAGCATTTCAGTTGCCTGTTTGATAGCCATTTCAAGCTCTGCCTGATCATCAGCTGAAACGTTTGTCATATCAAAGCCTTCTGTCTTAACGATATCGTTCATAAGACCCTTTGTCTTACGAGCGCCGTTGAACTGAGGGAATATATCAGGATATGAGTGAACGCTTGTGAAGTTGCTATCCATAATGATTGAGCAAGCAAGCTTCATAAATACGTCGTTTGAAGCTGAGCTTTCATGTGACTGCTCAAAGAAGTAGAATGTTGTTTCAGGAAGAAGACCTGTGCAGATATCAATAAGGTTGTGAGGATCAGTGTGATCATGATTCTCAGGATCTGTACAGTTAGAATGTGTGGGAACATAATCAGCGGGGAGCTCAACGTCATTTGCAATACCATAAGCACCCATTGATGTTGAATCGATCTGGATGATACCGTCTGAGGGTGTGTTCCATGAATCTACGATACGAAGGAGGGGAACGTTGTAGTCAACTATGTCGAATACCTGAACGCCTTCCTCAACAGCCTTAAGGATGTGTGCATCTGATTTAAGCTGTGCCTGGTAGAACCAGTCTGTCTGATCACGGATCTGCTCCATACCCTCTGCCATAAGGTAATTCTCACGTGCGCCGGGGTAGTTGCCTGAGGGACAAAGTGCCCAAAGTGCAGTTGAATAACCTGCATATTCACTGATGAATGTTTCAAATACGATGTCAAGAAGGTTCTGTACGTCTGCATTAGGTAAGAAACGAAGAACGATGTTGATAAGGTAACCAAGATCCTCGCCAATAAGTGAGGGGAGCATTTCTTTGTAAAGCTCTGAATCATCATCCATAAGACCTTTTTCAAGGATTTCACCAACAAGTGTTGAACCATCAAGTGCAGGAACTGCAAAAACGATTTTGTTGAAATCGTCTGCTAATGAACGACCCTGCTCATCATACATCTCCATAAGTGCGTTGAATACTGAACCACCCTGGCTGATAGGAACGATGTTAACCTTATCGTAGCCTGTCTGCTCCTTAACGCTCTGTACGAATTCGTCAAGTCTTGTTGCGATATCAATCATATTGTCAAGTGAGGGATAGCTGAAAATGAAGAGCTTATCGCCACCTGCGTGCTTAACGAAGTACTCTAAGGGGAAGTGGCCAAAGATTGTTTCCTGGTCATGCTTTGAAAGAGTTTCAAATGCTGTGGGATACTCAGTAGCACGTATATCGTTGATGAAGTGACCTGTTTCGTCAAGCTTCTGCTTGCCTAACAATGTTTCACTAAGAACATCAGCAACAGCGTGAGCAGCCTTCTGCTCCTTATCCTCCTGCTTGCCGATCATTGTGACAAGGGGAATAAGAGCTTCTTCAAGAGCTGCACCTGCGATCTCAATTGTGGTGTCCATGAAGAAGGGCATTTCGTACTCGTTGCCGTTAGCGTCAAGCGCTACATCGCCATTTTCATCATAGAGCTTTGTTTCGCTCTGGAAAAGACCGGGAACGATAATTGTGGGAAGAACATCCTCATCAACGGGAACATAGGGTGTTTCACCGCCGACAAGTACAGCACTTGCACCAAAGGTGATGCTGCTTGAGAGCATTATAACTGCAAGAAATAATGCAAGCAACTTTGTTGATTTTTTCATTAAAAACAATCCTTTCTTGTTTTTATGTATTTAGACATAATACAGTATATCACACAATATTTATCAATGCAAACAATTTGTTAACAATTTTTTAAGAGTTTTTATATTTTTTTAATAAAAATACATAAGAATAGCTGTAATTTTGTGAATTTCGATTAGTAAATATGTACTTTGCCCCGTTAACCAAAAAAATATTGACTAATTACACAAAGGATGATATACTCAATACACGTTTGTAGCTCAATGAAAATCGCAATATGTGTATAACACAATGCGTCAGCGTTGTATAATATGGGGGCGTAGCTCAGCTGGGAGAGCGAGTTAACAGGTAAACATCCCCAAGACACCAAAACACAATAATATACAAGGGGCATTAGCTCAGCTGGGATGAGCGCTTGACTGGCAGTCAAGAGGTCAGGGGTTCGATCCCCCTATGCTCCACCATAAAAAACCGACCGACACTTGTTACGAGTGTTGGTCGGTTTCTACATCATAGTGATTAATATCTTCTGTTCGTAGTTTTATAAGCGACAGTTTAAGTTGGATTTGCTTTAAGTTAAAAAACGTTATAATCCCTTATGTATGAATGATTCCAACAATAAAACCATATTGCTTACACTCGAACATTAATACCCTAAAGCAACAAAAAAAGGACAAATGTTAGAAAAAAATCAAACACTATCATTAAACTTATAGTTTGGTCTAATGTGTATTACTACTATAAACAGCCGTTACCTTCATGAGTGACGGTTGTTTTGTTTTATGGACAAATAATTTTACATAATTAAATATAGTATTGAACTATGATAATCGTCTTAGATTTGAAACTCTATTTTAAAACAGTCTTTTAGCTTTTTTGTAAGAATATTTTTATACTAATATGTCTATACTTATTAAGGAAAGGATGAAGAATATGACATTTCATTTTAAAAAAACTGAAAAATATATAAAAAAAGTAATCGATGCTTCAGAAACACCGATTACCTTAGAAATGTTAAAAACTTACTCTATAGTACTAATCAATAAAATAAAAATAGAATTAAAAGAAATCTCTTCAAAAGTAGATAATGTTGATAATTATTGTGACATTAGCAAATTAATACTTTTAATTGCTTTTTTAGAGTATCTACTTGAAGAAATTCAAAGAACTAAACACGACTATTTAATGAAATAGTCGTCAAAAATTCTGCACATTCAGATTCGTTATCTTCACGAGATATTTCAATTATATTTCTTAATCTCAAAATATGTGAAAAAGAACAAATAGCTTTATTCCAAGCAGATTTCAAATTAAAATCATAATAATCTACTCGATACTCATTAGAATATTTACTTTTTGATACAATAAAAAGACAATCTTCAGATTTAGATAAATATGTATTTTCACAATCAAAAATAAAACGTTCAGATTGCAAATAAAGGAGAAAATCCCTTAAAACACGGATATCATTAATTGATATTCCATCTTTTCTTAAATATGATTTTAAGTAATCCATATTGATCCAAGTTATTTCGTTGAATTTGGTATCTTTTATCAATTTCATAATAAGATCGCTAGCAGGAATATAATTTTTCTTTATAATTGTTTTAATCATAACATTTTTTTCTCCTTTCTTAATTTTGTAACAATACTACGTAACATAGTTTTACATATTCTTTTGTTATTTTCATCATATAATTTGTCATAACAATTATATTTTATATGTTTTTCTAAACTTTT
>JAZQRX010000037.1:0-58685 GCA_045629785.1 Acutalibacteraceae bacterium
CAAAATTAATTAAAATTAGTATATGTACTTACTATACATACTTTGCCTATACTTTTTATATAATATATACATACTTTTAAAAACAGCTATATTTTTTCTTCGTTACAGTTGATTTTAGGGTTATTTTAGTGTAAAATGTACAATCAAAGGGGTGAAAAGCCCTATTTTTATAACAACTTTTGGGGGATTTGTATGAATTACAAGCTTACAAAGAAACAAGCAAAAGAAATGCTTGAAAATAAACTTCTTCATTATTTCGGTATTACAACCGAAAACGCAACTAATGAACAGTACTATAAAGCTGTTGTTATGATTGTGCGTGATATGATGGCGCAGTCAAGGGCTCAGCTCAGCAAAAAAGCCGATGATGAGGGTAAAAAGAGGGTATGCTATCTTTCAATGGAGTTCCTTATGGGTCGCTCCCTTAAAAATACACTTTTTAACCTTAATCTTACAAGCACATTTGAGGGCGTTCTTAAAGATTATGGTATAAAGCTTGACAGTATCTATGATTGTGAGCCTGATGCAGGTCTTGGCAATGGTGGACTTGGCAGACTTGCCGCTTGCTATCTTGATGCTCTTGCAACACAGGGTTACCCTGCACGTGGCTATTCTATCCTTTATGAGTACGGCATCTTCCGCCAGAAGCTTATTGAGGGCAGACAGACAGAGCTGCCTGATAATTGGCTCCCCGGTGGCGAGGTATGGCTTGTTCCAAGAGAAAGCAGTGCAGTTAATATCACTTTTGAAGGTCGCGTTGAGGAAGTATGGGATAATCACTACCATCACGTTGATATTGTTGATGGTAACGTTATTCAGGCGGTTCCTTATGATATGTTCGTTGCAGGTAAAGATGGCAAGGGTATAAGTGTGCTCCGTTTGTGGAGCGCCCGTGCACCTGAATTTGATATGAAATCCTTTAATCAGGGTGACTTTATGCGCTCAATGGAGCGTCAGGCTATGCCTGAGGTTATCAGTAAGGTGCTTTATCCGATGGATAATCACCCTGAGGGTAAATCATTAAGACTTCGTCAGCAGTATTTCCTTGTTTCTGCATCTGTGCAGGATATTATCCGTCATCACCTCCGCGAGTATGGTACAGTTGAAAACTTGCCTGAAAAACTGGCAATTCATATTAATGATACTCACCCCACAATGGCAATACCCGAGCTTATGCGTATTCTTCTTGATGAATGTGGCTATGGTTGGGATGATGCATGGCGCCTTGTTACAAACACTATGGCATATACAAACCATACAGTTATGAGCGAGGCACTTGAGTGCTGGAGTGAGGACCTTGTTAAACGTCTTATTCCCCGTATATACGATATTATTAAAGAGATTGACAACAGATTCCGCGCTTACGTATGGGAAAGTACACACGATGCAAATTATGTTGAGCGTACAGCAATTATTTCAGGTGGCGCAGTAAGAATGGCAAATCTTTGCGTTGCTGCTTGTCATAGCGTAAATGGTGTTTCAGCTCTTCATAGCCAGATTCTTAAGGATTCTCTCTTTAATGATTTCTATAAGCTTACACCCGATAAATTTACAAATGTTACCAATGGTATTGCTCACAGACGTTGGCTTTGCCAGGCAAACCCACGCCTTACATCATATATAACAGAGCTCCTTGGTGATAATAAGTTTGTTTATGATGCTGAAAATCTTTCAAGACTTGCTGATTTTAAAGATGATGAAGCAGTTCTTAATAAGATTGGCGAAATCAAAAAAGCAAATAAAGAGGATTTTGCTAAGCATATCTATAAAACAACAGGCGTAAAGCTTAATACTGATTCAATTTTTGATGTTCAGGTTAAGCGTCTTCACGAGTACAAGCGTCAGCACCTTAATGCGCTTAATATTGTTTCTGAGTACCTTGCTATTAAAGAAAATCCCAATGGCGATTTTGTGCCCAAAACATATATCTTCGGTGCAAAGGCTGCTCCCGGTTACTTTGTAGCTCAGCGTATTATAAGTATGATTCTTGCCCTTGGCGAAATGATTGATAAGGATCCTGACGTTAAAGGCAGACTTAAGGTTCTTTATGTAGAAGATTATAACGTTACTAATGCCGAAAGACTTATGCCTGCGGCAGATGTTTCAGAGCAGATTTCACTGGCAGGTAAAGAGGCAAGCGGTACAGGTAATATGAAGCTTATGATGAACGGTGCGCTTACAATCGGTACACTTGACGGTGCAAACGTTGAAATTAACGAGGCTGTAGGGGACGATAATATGTTCCTTTTCGGTATGCGTGCCCATGAGGTAACTGAGCTCAGAAATGCAGGTTATAATCCTCAGACATACTATAATAATAATCCTGAGCTCAGCAAGGTTCTTGATTTTATCAGTCATGGCGGTATTGATGGCAAAGATTTCTCAGATATTTCAGGTACAATCATTCACCATGACCCATTTATGGTGCTTGCAGATTTTGCTGATTATCAACTTGCTCAGCAAAGAATACGCGAAACCTTCAAGGACACTAAAAAGTGGAATCAGATGTCACTTATGAATATTGCAGGTTCAGGTAGATTTGCAGCCGACAGAGCTATAAATGAATATGCAAAAGATATATGGAATACACAAAAAATGGACTGATTTTTCGGCTTTTTGACGAAAATAAAGTATTGTATGCTATTTGAAGTAAATTTCACTTGACTTTTTGTGGACTTTAGGGTAATCTTAAGTTATTAAAAAAGAATGTTATACTGTCCAAGTAGGGCGGTATGGTGAAAGGGGTATTTTACCAATGAAAAATTCTGATATGAAGGTTATTGCTATCATCCTCAGTATAGCACTTCTCTTCACAATCATCACAAGCAACGCTGTTTCAGTTGTTTCAGTCATCTTACTTTCAAATGGTGGTATGGCTACATCAACAGCTGTTGGTGGCGAAGGCGAAGGCGAAGGCAGCGCTACTGTTGTTGATGGTGGTTCAACATCAAGCACACCTTCATCAAGCTCATCAAGCTCAAGCACACCTTCATCAGGCTCAAGCTCAAGCTCATCAAGCTCAAGCTCATCAAGCTCAAGCTCATCAAGCTCAGGCTCATCAAGCTCAAGCTCATCAAGCTCAGGCTCAGGTTCATCAAACTCAGGTTCAACAGATGCAGGTAACTCAGGTTCAGCTGATGCAGGTAATGCAGGTTCAGCATCAACAGGTCCTGTTGATAAGGCAGCTCTTACTGAGTTCCAGAACGCAGCAAAGGCTATTAACGAGCAGGGTATTGCAGGTTACAACAACATCACATGGCAGAAGCCTCTCAAGATTGAGGGTCTCGGCATTCTCGATAGCGTTATCGTTCCTGTTCTTGAAAGCTTCATGACAACAGAGGACGAAGCAGAAGTTAAGCAGAACGCTAAGGGTTCAGATGATGCAAAGCGTCGTATGCCTCTCAGTAACTGTTCAGAGGGCTCAGTTGCTTCTTGTAAGAAAGAAGGCAACAAAATCACTATCGTTATGAAGGATCAGGTTAACCCCTCATATTCAGATACAGACGGTCTTGCAGTTATGTCAAGAGACTTCCTTGATTACAAGGACGTTGAAAAGACAGTTGTAGAGGATCCCACAGTTTCTAAGATTGTTAAGAGTCTTGAAGGCCAGATTGAGTACAAGGCATACACAATCACAGCTGAAATGACAGCTGATGGTAAGTTTGTAAGCATTACTCACCATGGTATCGGTTACATTCAGGCTAACCTTAACGGTTCAATCAATGCTAACGGTGAGCTCGAATTCAACTCAAAGTATACAGATTTCGTGTATTAATTATTAATACATAATTCAAACCGACTCCTTTTGGGGTCGGTTTTGTTTTTGTAGCTATCTAATCTTGACAATTCAAGTGTTTTAATATAATCTATATATTGTATTATCTTTGAAAGAGGTTTTTAAATGAAAAAACAAAAAAAGAGCACAGGCTACCTTGTGGGGTGTATTGCTCTTTCAGGTCTTTTGGCCTTTAGCACATTTTTATCACTTGTAGTTGTTGGTGTATTGACGGAGGATAAAAAACTCAGTGGCGCTGTTGTGCAGACTCAGGTTGCTGATGGTGTGTATGTTGATGAAAATGGTCAGCAGGTTATTGAGCAGGATGTTGTTGTAAACGATGGTTCACAGAATAGTTTTGGTGGCAATTTTTCATCTGTTCAAGGTGGCTCTCATTCAACTGTAGCTAACAATAAAAATCAGGTGTCTGATTCTGCCGGTAAAAATAATGTTGGTGACAATCCTTCACAAAGCGCGCATAATTCTAATCAGGCAACAAACAATCTGCTTGCTACAAATAAAACAAAGGCTGATATTGTTAAAATATATGCCGATGTTATGAATAATGCAAAAGCCAAAAAGCCCGGCTTTAAAAAGGTTGAATACCAGGAGCTGCCCGGTGACCCTGCCAACAGAGTATTCTCAGAGGGTGAAGAGAGTGCCGGTGAGGAAACAGTAAATAAGTTTTTAGGTATTATAGAGGGCTTAGGCGTTTTTGTTCCCAAGGAAAAGGCAGAAGCCGAACCTTATATCCATGAAAAAGGCGATGCGGATATGTCTTTGTTCCCCGTTTTTTCAAGGGAAAAGGGTTCATATCTTACTGACCCTAATGGTATTAGAGATGATTTCGAATATCGGGTAACTCCTGAGGGTAATATCAGAATGAAGTTCTACATTGTGACCGAGGATAACCCCGAGCCTATTGCAGAAAATTCCAACGTTGCACCAAGCTACACCGGTGCAGTATTTTCACCTATGTCAAAGGCAAGGATAGACCGAACAGTAAATCACCCGATTATAACTGTTTTTGCAACTAATGTTGAATATTCCTTGCGTTACCATGATTCCTATGTTGAGGTTGTGTTTAACCCCAATAACCTTGAAATTATAAGCCTTAAACATTATGTAGATGTCAGCATTAAGGGTTCAGGGGATGTTGTGGGTCTTGGTAAAATAGGGTTAGAGCGTCAAGAACTTTTTAGCACAGTGCTTATAACCGACTTGGTGTATTGATATTATTAAATGTGGCTGTAAAAGACTAATGTTTTTTACAGCCTCTTTTTATTGTTTGTTGCCTTTTATAGCAGTATGTGGTACAATTATAAAAAACGATTTCAGGGGTGTTCTTGTGGCATTATATATAGCGTTAGGCGTTTGTGTTGCTTTAGAGTTTGTTTTTGTACCGTGGTTTTTAAAGGTTATGTGGCCTGACCCGTCAAAAAAATCTCTTTTGCTGAAAATGATATGTGCTTCGCTTTTTGTTGCAGTTGGCGTTATATCAATGTATATAAGTGATAATCGTACCGAGTTTGCCTACACTATGCTTCTTGGTTTGGTTTTTGGTTGGTTGGGTGATTTCTTTCTTCACGTTAATTCCACCCAAACCTGCTTTGGTATAGGTTTTACAAGCTTTCTTATAGGTCACATCGTTTACATTATTTCTTATGTGCGTGCTTTGGGTAATATTTTTCCTGATTATCCGGTTGTCAGCCTTGCAGAGATCGGTGTGGCGTTAATTTTGTGCGTATGCGCTCTTGTTTGTTACTGCAAATTAAAACTTGATATGCCCGGTTTATTCGTCAAGTTAAGTATGGGTACATATTTCCTTATACTTGTTACTATGTTTATTAAAGCAACAGCCCTTGGTGTTAATTATATGCTTTCGGGCGGTAAGTATGGTATTGTTGCTTTGATTGTGCTTGTTTTAGGTTCACTTTGCTTTGTTATGTCTGACGTTGTTTTGGGTGTTATTATGTTTGGCGGCCTGAAAAAGAATTACCCAATAAAGATATTCAATATTGTAACCTATTTTGCAGGTCAGGTACTTCTTGCATCGTCAATTCTGTTTATAAAAGGTTGATTTTATGTTTGATAAGGTTTTTGATAGACGTGGCACAGGCTCCTATAAGTGGGATACTATTGTTACTGATGGCTTGATCGAAAGGGGTGCCTACCCATTATCTGTTGCTGATATGGAATTTCAGACACCGCCTGAGGTACGTAAGGCCATTACAGATTTCTCACAAAAAGGCTTTTTCTGTTATACAGATGGTGACCAGGACTATCGTGATGCGGTGCGTGAATTTATGCTTCGCCGCCATAATTTTAAAATTGATAACGAGTGGATAACCTGTGTGGGCGGTGTTGTTTTTGCTATTAATACGGCAATAAGAGCCTTTACTGATGAGGGTGATAAGGTTATAATTCAATCACCGGTTTACTATCCCTTTAAAAATTCAATTGAAAATAACGGCAGAATCGTTGCCGATAACCCGTTAGTAAGAGTAGGTAATTCTTATGAAATGAATTTTACCGAATTAGAGGAAATTGCATCACAAGATGATGTTAAGCTTATGCTTTTGTGTAGTCCACATAACCCTGTAGGTAGAGTGTGGTCAAAGGCAGAGTTGCAAAAAGTAGGGGAAATCTGCCTTAAAAACAATGTGATTCTTCTATCTGATGAAATTCACTTTGATATAATCAGAGCAGATATGGAGCATATTGTTATAAATAACGTTGACCCTGCATTTAAAGATAATACAATTATTTGTACTGCCGTCAGCAAGAGCTTTAATCTTGCGGGGCTTGGCACGTCAAATATTATTATTGAGTCAGAAACCCTTCGTGAAGCCTTCAGAAAACAGCTTTCACGTGATGGCTATAGCTGTATAAACTGTGTTTCGCGACCAGCCACAATAAGTGCTTATACAGAATGTGATTATTGGTTGGATGATATGAATTCTTATGTTGATGATAACATAAGGCTTGTAAGTGAGGTCGTTAATAAAATTCCTCAGATTACAATGATTAAATGTCAGGGTACGTACCTTGTGTGGCTTGATATGAGTGGCCTTGGTATGAGTGATACAGAGCTTGATTCATTCCTGCAGAATGAGTGTGGTATTATACAGGACCCTGGCTTTTGGTTCGGTGAGGGTGGTAAAGGATACACTCGTCTTAACGTAGCTTGTCCTCGTCAGGTTCTTGAAGGTGCATTGAACAGATTGAAATCTGCTTGTGAAAAATTATAAGGTTGGTGTGTTATGAAAAAAGTTATCGCATTACTTCTTTGTTTTGTGGCTTTGGGCTCATTATGTGTTACAAGTTATGCCGCCAATGAGGAAACTACAGCTGTTGAGCTTGAAATCAATATTAATAACCGCTATACAGATATCGGTGAAATGGATGAGTATGACGAGATTTACCTTGATATCGAGGATGAAGAGCGTGAAGCCAGAGAAGGCAGAAAGCTTATATATATTATTATACTTTGTGTTCTTTTGGTTGTGGCTTTGGTTATACTTGTTGTATCACTCAAACGTGTTCCTGCAAAACAGAGTGATGTTGATGACGATGAGGATGCGAAACAAGATAATAAAGAATCCTCTGACAAGTCCCCGAAATCTTTACTCGCAGATGAAGAGAAAGAGGATTGATTTATGAGGCGTATTGTGAGTCGCGTAAGAGCGGCAGCAGATGATTATAAAATGATTGCCGATGGCGATAAGATTGCCGTTGGTGTATCCGGTGGTAAGGATTCACTCTTGCTCTTAAAAGCTCTTTGTGAGCTTAAAAGATTTTACCCTGCTGATTTCACTATTGTTGCAATAACACTTGATATGCGTTTTGGTTGTGAGGATGGCGATTTTTCAGCAATAAAAGAGATGTGCGATAGCTACGGTGTGGAATATGTTGTAAGACCTACGGATTTATATGAAATTATATTTGAGGTGCGTAAAGAGCCTAATCCATGTAGCTTGTGTGCCCGTATGCGACGTGGTATTTTGCACGATACAGCAAAAGAGCTTGGTTGCAATAAAATTGCTTTAGGGCACCATCTTGACGATGCGGCAGAAACATTTCTGATGAATTTGCTTATAGAAAGCAGAATTGGTTGCTTTGCCCCTGTAACCTACCTTTCGCGTAGAGATATTACTATGATAAGACCCCTTATATACGTTCGTGAGCGTGAAGCGGAAGGCGCCTCAGAACGCCTCTCTTTGCCTGTTGTAGAGAGTAAATGCCCTGCCAATGAAAACACTAAGCGTGAGGACGTAAAACAGCTTATAAAGGCTCTCTCGGAGCAATATGGTGATGTACCTGAGCGCATTGTTGGTGCGATGCAACGCGCAGGTGTTGACAGATGGAATAAAATAGAAGAATAAATAAAAAATCCGTTCAAGTTTTATTTAACTTGAACGGATTTTTCTGTATTAATAATATTAATAACCAAATTCCTCAAAGTAACTACCGAATGGGTCGTACTGAGTTTCGGGCTCGGTTACTTTATTTTGTCCCTTGTCTTCAACAAGCTTTACCTTAACGTTAAATGTTTTTGTAATAGTGCCACTTCTACCGATTCTGCATATAGTAAGTTCGAGTGTGTCACCGACTTTTGCGTTTTCGATCGCTTCAAGAAGTATATCAGTTGTTTCAAGGTCTTTGCCATTTACAGCAGTAATAATATCATTAACCTTAACGTCGTGGTTAACAAAATCACTATCCTCGCTGATTGTGGCAATTGCAATAGAACCGTATGGTAAGTTGTTTTTCCAGGCAACTGTAGCATAAGAGTAATCGCTTGAAACAGGTAAATATGTTATACCTAACATAGGTCTGTTTGAAACGTAACCGTGTGCAGCAAGCTCTTTGTATACTTTAAGCATTGTTGTTGATGGTACTGAGAAGCCCATACCCTCATACTCTGTGCTTGATATTTTTGATGAGTTAAGACCGATTACCTGACCGTATTCGTTAACGAGTGCACCACCTGAGTTGCCGGGGTTGATCGCCGCATTGTGCTGAATACAGGGTAAATCGTAAGAGCTGTTTGTTGTAGGTACGGGTCTGTCAATTGCACTAATCATACCACTTGTGAACGAACCAAAAAATTCTGTACCGCCTGGGTTACCAATAGCATAAACCTTCTGACCAACCCTGAGCTTGTCTGAATTACCGAAAACAGCAGCTTTGAAGCCTGTTTTTGCTACTTTAAGAACACCGATATCTGTTTTTGGGTCAATACCAACAATTTCGGCTTCTGATTCTGTTTCGTCAAAGAACTGTACCTGTACATCTACGTTGGCATCAGCAATAACGTGAGCTGCGGTTAAAATGTATGTGAATTTACCTGTGGGGTCTTCACCTACGATAATACCTGAGCCTTCGCCTGATTTCTGACCTTGTGCATAAACAAGCACACCAACGTTGATCTCTTTTACAGATTCGTAAACCTGCTCGGGTGTCATAGCGCCCTTACCTGAATATTTTTCGTAAGAGATAGGTGAGTCCTGAGTCTTTGCATCTGCACCTACGCCTGTTGTATCTTCGACCTTTGAAGTATCCTCTGTCTTTTTGTCATTGTCCTTTGTTTTATCGTCTGATGAAAGTGTAGTACCAAGACCGATTGATGCAACAATGATGCATATACAGATAATAGCTACGAATATAACTTTGCCCGGACTTTTTTTCTTTTTTGTAGGCTTTAATGTTGTGGTAGTCTGGCTATAATCCTGCTGTGACTGTTCAGCTTGCTGTGGTTGTGCAGTCTGTGTAGGTTGTGCAGTTTGTTGGGGCTGTACAGGTTGTGAGTAAGCCGGTGCGTATGCAGGTGCATAATAGGGGTTTTGCTGCATTACTGGCTGCGAATTATACGCCGCAGGTGGAGTCTGTGGTTGTATTGGTTCGTATGATACAGGTTGTGCAACGGGTGTAGGCTGTACGTTAACGGTAGGCTGTGGTACAGGCTCTGCCGAAGGTGTTGCAGTATCCGGTGTTTCGGGAATGTTGTTGAAGTTGTCTTCCATTTTTTGTATTCCTCCGTTTCTGCCCAAAGACAGATTTGAATGTAGTATTTGTTATTTTGGCAGCTTTACTGTAAAGCGAGTGTAGTTTTCGGGTTTGCTTTCAACAGTAATTGTGCCATTATGCAAATTGACAATGGTTTTTATCAGGTAAAGACCAAGACCTGTGCTTTTTACATCAGTACTTCTTGATTGGTCAACCTTATAAAATCTGTCAAAAACCTTATCGATATCGGCTTCGGGGATACCCTTACCGCTATTTGTGATTGCAAAATAAGAATATTTTTTGTCAGTTGCAGTGTTTACTGTGATTTTGCCGTCTTTTTCTGTGAATTTAACTGCATTGTCAACTAAATTATAAATAACCTGGTCAATCATAGCGCTATCACCATGTACGGTTGTAGCTTCAAGCTCCTCAAGACCTGTTACTTCAATATTCTTTTTAGATATAAGCTGTTCAAAGCCAAGGAATGTAGTAACAAGCTTTGGTGAAATATCAAAGGGTTCAATGGTCATATCTACGTTACCTGTTTCAATTTTTGAAATGTTAAGCATAGTTGTAACCATACGTGAAAGTCGGTTGATTTCAGCCGAAACTATGTTAAGGTAATAGGGTTGTTTTTCAGGTGGTATTGTACCATCTAAAATACCATTTATAAAACCGCCTATGGTTGTCATAGGTGTTTTGAATTCGTGAGAGACGTTTGCAATAAAGCTCCGTCGAGAATCCTCTAATTGCGATAATGATGAAGCCATTGCATTGAATCTTGTTACAAGGTGCGCTAATTCATCGTTTGATTTTAATTCAGGTACTCGGTATGTGAAGTCGCCTGATGAGTAGCAGTTTGTAGCAATCTCCATATTTCGTATAGGTCTTGCAATTTTGCCGGTCATAATATAAACAACAATTGTAACAATAACAAGTGCAATTGCTGCTGATGAAACGAACATAACAAAAATGTTTTCAAGGTTTTCTGATACGGCACCCGAAAGGGGAGTGGCAACAACACAAAAACCGGTGTAGGTGTTATTTACGTAAAATGGCTCCATAGAAACACAATGGTTTCTTTCGTAAATGCCACCAAGGGATGTAAACTCTGAAACCCTACCGTGCTTTACCCTTTGTGTATAAATGTCGGGTATTTTATAGCTATAATGGTTTTTGCAACTGTTGTTGGATGTCAGCTTGAAGCCTTCGACTGTTTCGGGGCATATTACCACGCCACCATCAGTGTCGCAAATGAATATGTCGGCACCTGCAGAGTCCGCCATAAGTGTAACGTTTTTGCACAAAACCATTACGGCGCCCTCGGGGTTTTGCTGGATGAAATCTGAGCTCATAAGCTCCTCTGACATATCAGCAAGCTGTACTGCATTATTTTGTGTTTCGGTTAACATCTGTGTTGTAAGAAAGTTGCCTACAAACAACATAAGTGAAACACCGATTATAAAAAAGCTTACAAGTACAATTGCAGAGAATATGAAGAAATATTTGAAGAAAAAGGCACCCTTTTTGCTTTTGCGGGGGTTCATAAAATCACCTTTTTACTTTGTTTCAAATTTATAGCCTACGCCCCATACTGTTTTAAGCTCCCATTTATCTGAAACGCCTTCAAGCTTTTCTCTGAGGCGTTTAACGTGAACGTCAACAGTTCTTGAGTCACCATAGTATTCAAAGCCCCATACTTCATCAAGAAGCTGATCACGGGTATATACTCTGTTTGGGTTACTTGCCAGGTGGAAAATAAGCTCCAATTCCTTAGGGGGAGTATCGATTGGGTTGCCGTCAACCTTAAGCTCATAGTTTGTAAGGTTTATAGACAATTTATCAAATGATACCTCTTTTGGTGTATCAGCTACCGCATTCTGTGTGCCTGAACGTCTTAAAACAGCTTTAATTCTTGCAACAACCTCTTTTGTTTCAAAGGGTTTGGTGATGTAATCATCAGCGCCTAATTCAAGACCGAGCACCTTATCAAAGGTTTCACCCTTTGCAGTAAGCATAATAATCGGTACTTGTGATGTTTTTCTGATTTCGCGACAAATTTGCCAACCATCCATACCAGGTAGCATAATGTCAAGTAAAATAAGGTCGGGTTGAATTGTGCTGAAGGTATTAAGTGCGGTTATACCGTCTGTAATAACTTCTGCATCAAAGCCGTCTTTAACGAGGTAAAGGCGAAGCAATTCACAAATATTAATATCATCATCGATTATGAGTATTTTTGCGTTTGCCATTTTTATCCTCCTTTGATATATATAATTAATATCATAATGTAATTATATACCATATTACATAAAAATATATGAACAATTTATAAAATAAAAGTTGATTTAATTAAAACATTTTGTTTGACAAATGACGGCATCACAGCGTTTTTGCTATGGTGCCGTCAAAATCAATTCGGTTTATTTTTTCTTCTTTGCTTTTTTTGCTTCTTTGGCTTCAAGCTTTGCTTTTTTAGCTTTTTCTTTTTGACGACGGGCTTTTACTTTATCAGCATCAGAGCCACGTTTTTTAATAATGACAAGCGTAATAACCATAGCAAGTATAAGTAAAACACATAATACAATTGAGCCTGTTATTATAATTGAACGTACGCTTGTATCTTCGCCTGTTATGGGTAAAATTGAGTCATTTGATGGGTTTGTTTCAGTTTCATTCATAAGGACTACCTGAATAACACCATCATCACCTAAAACGTATTTGTAGCCCGGGGGTAAGGTTTCGAAGGTGCCCTGACTGATTACGTTGCCGTATTCATCAACCAACTGACCCTTGTCATTCAATGAAAGTACCTTGCCTAAAAGGTTAGATGCTAATCCGTTAACACCCGTAACATAAGGTAAAACAACAGATACAGGGGGTACAGTAACAAGCACGTTACCGCTGGGGTCTGTTATAAGCGGAGTGCCGTTTGTGTTATTTGATGTACCCATAGTCGGAACAAGTCCTGTAAGGTCACTATCGGGTGGTGGGGTTGTACCCTGTATAACATTAATTTTGTAGTTGGATGTTGTTGATTTGCCGTTAACTGTGTAGGTTGATGTTACGGTGAATGATTGAATACCTGTATCAAGTAATTCAATCTTTGTATACTGACCGCCAACAACAGCAACGTTATTGATTTTAACAACAGATGTGGCTGTAAGCGGTGTGGGGTTTACCGAAATATTTTCACGTTTACTGCCAAGATAAAGGTTGTACTCGTATATGTCAGAGTAAAACTCTTTTTCAAGGTCAAAGCGCTGAGTCTTTTTAAGTACGTAATCAAAGCATTGTTCGTATGTATAACGTGTATGCGAAATAGTTAAATTAGCATCCTCAGTAGCCATTCTTTGAAGAACGTAATATGCTATACCTTGGTTGGTGGTTGCCTTAACTAAAGATGAAGGGTCAAGTGAAACTCTGTAATGAGTACCCAGCATAGCAGTAAGGTATTTTTGCTGCAATTCCTGGGTGGTAGCGTTTTCAGCGTCAATTGCAAGGCCGTAGTTACGGATAGTCATAATTGCAAGTCTGCGGAAAACCTCGTTCCTTGGAAGGGTAGTGATCTCTAAAACAGAAACATATCCGTTTGTGTAAAGGGCCATAAGCGAGGTATAGTAAATATAATCCTCTAAGCTACCGATAGATGTTTTGCCGAAAAATTTAAGCATAAACTCAGTTAAAGAATTCTGCTGACCTGAAAGTGCAGTAAGGTACATGACAATAGCTTCTTCAAGAGTTGTACCTGCAGGTATTGTAAGGTGCTCACCTTTTAATACGTAGTAAAAATCGTTGCGCATCAGAGCATAAAGTGCACTTATAAGCAGCACCTTATCAGCGTCGGCTTCATCTTCGGCTGTGATAACAATGCCATGTGCACGTAACCAGTCTGCTTTGGTTTCGTTAGATGTGGTAGGCTCTGAAATAATAGAGAGAGCACCTATCTGATTAAGCACGTAAAGATATGCGGCTTTTTGTGATTCTTCGTCAAGAGTGTATGTTTTTACACATTCGTTAACCTCTGCTTTGAAGTGGGGGGCATCGGTTATATAGGGGTAATCTGTAACAGGGTGAAGCGGTGCTTCGGCCATGATGCCTTGTGTAGAAAGCATATCCTCTTTGATGACAAGCTTTCGTAGCCATGATACGTTATTTTCGGAGTATGCATATTGTGTTTGCATACCGAGATTTGTTGCGTCGAATTTTGGCGCAAAATCACGGGCAAAAGCAGATGGAATTATTGCGATGCAAAATAACACAGCTGCCAAAACGATAGATAAAAATCGTGTCGTTTTTTTCATAATTCACATCTCCTTTCAAGTAAGCATATCCTAAGTATTATATCAAAAAAATATCTGACCGTCAATAATCTGTATCAATTATAATGAAAAGGCAAACTCTGTAACTGTTGAATATTCTTCACCTGCATCATAAATGCATTTATGCCATTCAGGGTGGTTTGGTGAGTCGGGGTAAACCTGTGTTTCAAGGCAGAATGCACTACGCTTTGTAATGGGTTTATTACCTTTGCCGATAACAGAGCCGTCAAGGAAATTGCCGGTGTATAACTGTACACCGGGTAAATCTGTGCTTACAGTCATAGTAATACCGCTTTTGTCACCTGTGGCAACGGCAATTTCTTTAAGACTACCATCAAAATCAGCAATACAGAAATTATGGTCAAAGCCCATACCATTCTTGATTTGTGGGTGGTCTGCATCAATATCTCTGCCAATTGCTTTGGGTGATGTAAAGTCAAAGGGAGTGCCCGAAACTGCAGGTAACTCGCCTGTAGGAATGCTTGTTTCATCAATGGGGGTGTAGCGGTCCGCATTGATTTTTAATGTGTGATTAAGCACGTCACCGCTGTCATAACCATTAAGGTTAAAGTAAGCGTGGTTTGTAAGGTTTATAACAGTCTTTTTGTCAGAAACTGCCTTGTATTCGATACTGAGCTTGTTGTCATCTGTAAAGGTATAGGTTGCACTAACGTTAACGTTGCCGGGAAAGCCCTCTGTGCCGTCGGGGCTGAAGTATGTAAACTTAACTGCGTTGTCAGAAATAATTTCACCATTCCAATGCGCAGAGCTGTATTCACCGCCACCATGAAGGCAGGTGATACCCTTTTCGTTGCATGTAACGTTGTATTGGGTACCGTCAATTGTGAATTTACCACCCTTAATGCGGTTTGCGTACTGACCTACAACAACACCCTGGTAATCGCTACGGTTAATGTGACCGTCAAGTGTGTCGTGGCCTACAAGAACATCAATAAAATTGCCGTTTTTATCCTTTATAAAAAGCTTGTCAAGGGTAGCACCTTTTTCGATAATCTGTGCTTTTGCGCCCTGTGAATTTTCAATAATAAAAGCGTGAACGTCTTTGCCGTTCATAACGCCGTAAATTGATTTTATAACTGACATATAATTCGCCTCCATAAATTCCTATTATAAATATAACCTATGCAAACGCTGTGTGTCAAGGTGAGAAAGGGGTGTTCTTCCTTTTTGTAATTAAATTTACAATTTCTTATTAATTCTTTAACATTTCAGACCTTAAGTTTCATTGATTATTTACATATTTTATGTTATTATAATAACATTGAGTATTATCGATTGATTTAAGGAGGGGTTGCTGTGATTGATATGATTGTGATGTTATCACCTGCGTTGCGGTATGTAATGCTGGGGCTTGTGCTTTTTGTTGTAATACGTATGATTGTTGCCTTATTCTTCAAAAAAACAACAGACCCAATCAGAGCAAAGCTCATAAATACTGTTACTAATGAAGCTATTTCACTTTATGAGCGTGAAACTTCAATTGGTCGCAATAAAAAGTGCGACGTTGTATTGCCCTTTGATACTATTTCGAGGCTACATGCGGTAATTTCTTACAGGAATAAAGGCTTTGCTATTTTTGATACTTTTTCAAAATCGGGTATTTCCGTCAATGGTGAAAGAATAAATAAGAAGGCTTATATTTCTAATGGTGATATAATCAATATCGGCGGCATTGAATATATGCTTCATGAGGCAAAATATAAATTTATAAAAGATAAAAGCCCTATGGCAGGCAGACCTTCGTATGCTGTTGCATTGTTGATGATTGCGCTTTTCAATATTTGCTCAATGCTTCTTAATATGTACCCTGATGGTCAGTTACACATGGCTGTTGTGGTGGTTTATCTTGGTTATATTGCACTTCAATGGGCATATTTCCTTTTTGCTACTTACGTGCTTCGTATTCATAACTTTGAGTTAGAGATGATAGCGTTTATGTTTTCATCTGTCAGCATTGCAATTATCGGCAGTATGTACCCCGATGCAGTACTTAAGCAGTTTGTGGCTATAGTTATAGGTGTCTTTGGTTTTTGCGGTATTCTGCTTGTTTTACGTTTTGTTGATACAATGAAGGCAATCCGTTGGGTGCTTGCAGGTGCATCTATACTTATTCTTGGTGTTACGCTTATACTTGCCGAAACAACCAATGGTGCCAAAAACTGGCTTTCCTTAGGCGGTATTTCAATACAACCCAGTGAGCTTGTTAAGGTAGCTTTCATTTTCGCAGGTGCCGCAACCCTTGAAAAACTACAATCAATCCGTAACCTGACGTTATATATAATCTTTGCGGCGGTTTGCGTAGGCGAGCTTTTCCTGATGTATGATTTCGGTACAGCTCTTATATTCTTCTTTACGTTTATTGTAATCGCGTTTATGCGCTCAGGTGATGTTAAAACAATATTGCTTGTCTGCGGTGCAGCGGCAATAGGTGCGGCGCTTATACTTGTATTCAAGCCATATGTTGCAAATCGTTTTTCAACGTATCTGCACGTGTGGGAGTTTATGGATGAGGGCGGTTATCAGCAAACACGAACGCTTATTTATTCTGCCTCAGGCGGATTATTCGGTCTTGGACTTGGTAATGGTGAGCTTCGTAATATTTTTGCCGCATCCGAGGACCTCGTTTTTGGTGTGGTTTGTGAAGAGTTTGGTATTATAATGGGCTTTCTTGTGCCTCTCACTTATTGTGCGATTGCTGTGTGGGCTGTTGTCAATGCCAAAAAGAGCAAATCAACCTTCTATGCAATTGCAGGTGTTGCCGCAATAAGCATGATGTTGTTCCAGTCAATGCTGAGTATTTTCGGTATAACCGACCTGTTACCGCTTACAGGTGTTACACTTCCGTTTGTAAGTAAGGGCGGTTCAAGTATAATAAGCTGCTTCTGCCTGCTTGCGTATATCAAGAGTATTGATACGCGCTCCTTTGCAAGCTTTAAAGTGAAGGAGGTTGAGGATAAATGAGAACAACGGCTAAAAGAAGTATTGCGGTGCTTGTGCTTGTTGCTATAGTTGTATCAGGTCTTGGCTTTCTTGCATCAAAGTTTGCAATTAATGGTGAAAAATGGGCAACTATGAGGGCTAATGAGCACCTTAATGAAGATGGTAGCTTTATTGCTGCAGGTAACGTTACTGACAGAAATGGTGAGCTTTTGGCATATACCGAGGGTGAGGACAGATGCTATAACGAATCTGAACGTATCAGACGCGCTACACTCCATATCGTAGGTGATACGGAGGGCTATATTTCTTCAGGCGTGCAGACAGCATACAAAACAAAGCTTACGGGGTATAACCCGATTACAGGTTTATATTCACTTAAAAAATATGGTAGGGGTAACGATGTAAAGCTTACCATTGATGCCGAAATCTGTGCCGATGCATATGATGCACTTAATGGCAGAAATGGTGTGGTTGCAGCCTATAATTATGAAACTGGTGAAATTATCTGCTCTGTTTCAAGTCCTAATTATGATATAAATAACAAGCCATCTGACGAAGAAATAAATTCTGATGAAAGCGGTAAATATGAGGGTATTTATCTTAATCGATTGATTGATGGTATGTATACACCCGGTTCAATTTTTAAAGTTGTTACAACAACCTGTGCTGTTGAAAATATGCCCGATGTTCAGAATTTTGAGTATGAATGCTCAGGTCAGACAGAAATTGATGGTGTTAAAATCACTTGTCCGTCAACTCACGGCAAAATGAATTTCAAGGAATGCCTTGCTAATTCCTGCAACTGTGCGTTTGCACACCTTGCTGTTGATTTGGGACCTGAAAAATTGACTGCTACTGCCAATGAATACGGCTTCGGTAAACAGTTTGAGTTTGGTAATCAGCAAACAAATCCGAGTAAATTTAATTTAAGCGGTGCACCTAAGGGTGATATAGGCTGGGCAGGTGTTGGTCAGTATACTACACTTGTTAACCCGTACCACATGCTTACAGTTATGGGTAGTATTGCAAATGATGGCGTGGCTGTGTTGCCGTACGTTGTGTCAGAGGTGTGCACACCTGCTGATAAGGTTGTTATGCAGAACAAAGCCAAAACCGAAACGTATATTACTCCTGAAACTGCATCAAGGGTTAATGATATGCTACGTTTTGTAGTTACCGATAATTACGGTGACAGTACCTTTGAAGGTCTTAAAATGTGCGGTAAAACAGGTACTGCGGAGGTTGAGGATGATAAAAAGCCTCACTCTTGGTTTGTTGGTTATTCACAAAACTCTAAATGCCCCGTTGCGATTGTTGTGATTGTTGAAAATGGCGGATGGGGCTCAGAGAACGCTTTGCCTATTGCTTCAAAGGTTATGGGTGAAATTTATGAAACTATGGCTTAATAGTGTTAACATTATATTACAGTAGTATTTTTTATTGACTTGTAAGGCTTAATATTGTAAAATAAATTAAATGCGTAAAAATAATATCGAAAGGCTGAATTAAATGAGCTTTATTGAATTTGACTCTGTTTATAAGAGATATAAAATGGGCGAGGTTGTTATCAACGCTGCCGATGGTGTTACCTTTAACGTTGAGCAAGGCGAGTTCTGCGTTGTTGTTGGTGCCAGCGGTGCAGGTAAAACAACAGTCCTCAACATTTTAGGCGGTATGGATGATTGTGATGACGGTAAGGTCCGCGTTGCAGGTGAGCTTATCAATGAATACGATAGTAAACGTCTTGTTGAATACAGACGCTTTGATGTAGGTTTCGTTTTCCAGTTTTATAATCTTGTGCCAAACCTTACTGCACTTGAAAATGTTGAGCTTGCAACACAGATTGGTTCAAAAGCCTTAAGCCCTGCCAAGGTGCTTGAAAGGGTAGGCCTTGGTGAGCGTCTCAACAACTTCCCTGCACAACTTTCAGGTGGTGAGCAGCAGCGTGTATCAATTGCCCGTGCCCTTGCCAAAAACCCAAAGCTCCTTTTGTGCGATGAGCCCACAGGTGCTCTTGACTATAATACAGGTAAGCAAATTTTGAAATTGTTACAGGATACAAGCCGTGAAACCGGTATGACAGTTATAGTTATTACTCACAACCAGGCTATTACACCTATGGCAGACAGAGTTATTTCTATGAAGAGCGGACGAGTTGTTGATATTACAACTAACGAAAATCCCGTATCTATTGAAGATATTGAATGGTAAACTATCT
The DNA here is from genome assembly GCA_045629785.1 of Acutalibacteraceae bacterium. GTDB lineage: Bacteria > Bacillota > Clostridia > Oscillospirales > Acutalibacteraceae > DTU089. Next base: position 19,286 of record JAZQRX010000037.1, read on the forward strand.
TTTTGAAAGGATAATATAAAAATGACAAGTGCCTATATTACAGATAGTTTCCGTTCCATTAAACGCACCTTGAGTCGATTTATTTCGATTATTGCAATAGTTGCGATGGGTAGCGGACTTTTCTGTGGTCTTAATGCCATCGGTCCTGATATGATTGATACGGCAGATAAATATTATAAGGACTATAACCTTATGGATTTAAGATTACAATCCTATTTAGGTCTTTACGAAGAGGATTTAGAGAAGGTGCGTAATATTGAGGGTGTCGAGTCCGTAATGGGTGTCAAGTTTGTTGACGGTTATGTACAGACACCTGATGATAAAGGTGAATATGAAGGTATTGTTGATATCGACGGCTCTGAGCTTACAATCAGGGTAACGGGGCTTGACCTTATGAGTGCCGTTAATTTTGAGAACGGCGCAAACGACCCTAATTATATTAACAGGCTTGAGCTTGTTGAAGGCAGATACCCCGAATCTGCTAATGAATGTGTAGTAACCTGTAGCGGTCTTACAACGCCTGAACAGTTTAAAATCAACAATACAATCCGTGTTACCGGTGATGATGAGGATATCAGATATTCACTCAAGCACAATGAATTTAAAATTGTTGGTATAATTGAAACACCCTATTGGGTATCTTACGAGCGTGGTGTTACAACAGCAGGTAGCGGTAAGTTAGGTGACTTTATTTACGTTAATAACGATGCCTTTACCGAGAATATTACATACTACAGTGAAGCTTACGTAACACTTGAAGGTGCTGACCAATATACCGCTTATAGTGATGAGTATAATGCGTTTGTGGATGCAGCCCAGCAGAAGCTTGCAGGTCTTTCAGAGCAGCTTTCTGCCGAAGAAAGAGCAAGGCTTATTGTAGGTCTTCCGCAGAAGGTTGCATCAGCAAAGCAGCAGATTGATAAGGCTGAGTCTACCGTAGGTGCACAGGTAAGCGAAGGCAAAAAGAAGTTAGAAGAGCTTTACGAGCAGGAAAAAACAGGTGCAAAGCAGTTAGAGGAAGCTCAGAAAACAATGGATGCTGAGTATGCAAAGGTACAGTCTCAGCTTCAGAGTGGTAGCAATCAGTATGTTTCGGCTGTTAACGAGTACAATGCAAAGGCGACAGCGGTTGCTCAGGGTCAGGCAGACCTTGCAGTTAAACAGACCGAATATAATACTAAAAAAGCACAGGCAGACGATGCCCGTGCAAAGCTTGATAAAGCGGCGATTGAGCTTACTGTTGCCGAAAAAGAAATTAAGTATACAGAAACACTTATTGTAACTACACAAGATACCTTGCAGACACTCAAGGCTAACCAGGATGTATCGCAGGAAGATCTTGACCTTGATAAAATTGCAGAAAGACTTGAGGAAACAAACCCTGAGCTTGCAAAGATTTTGCTTTCTGCATCAAACCTTACTGCACAGGGTATGGCAGCCGACGCTATTGTTGAGGTTGACCAGCTCCTTGACCAGTATCAGTCAGAATTGCTTCTTGCAAAAGAGCAGTACGATGCAGGTAAAATTGAGTACGATGCACGAAACGCAGAGTGTACCGCCGCAGAGCAACAGTTAGCATCTGCAAAGGTTCAGCTTGATGCTGCTGAAAAACAGCTTAAGGATGCCGAGAGTCAGTTGCAGAGCTTTAAGGATAAGCTCCAGGCAAGCGGTAATGAGCTGCAGTTCAGCTCTATTGAGGCGCAGAATAAATATATGGTTGCGCAGGCAACACTTGCCCTCAAAATGTCACAGTATCAGAATATAAAAACTATAATCGCAGAGGCAGAGGCAAAAATCAATGCTGCCGAAGAAGAGATTGATGAAAAATTAGGTGTTGCAAGAACGGCATATAACAAAGGTTCGGCACTTATTGACAATATTAACGATAATGTTGGTTGGTCAGTATACACTCGTGACGATAACCCGGGTTACACAGGTTATGGTCAGGCTGCCCAGAATATGGTAAGACTTGCTTATATCTTCCCCACATTCTTCTTTATTGTTTCAACAATGGTTTGCCTCACAACCATGACCCGAATGGTTGAAGAGGAAAGAACCCAGTTAGGTACACTTAAGGCGTTAGGTTATTCAAACAAAATGATTGCAAGTAAGTATGTACTTTACTCTGCACTTGCAAGCTTTGTGGGTATAGCAATAGGTATAGTTTTCGGCTTCTCGATTGTGCCGAGAGTCTTGTTTGCCGCCTGGGGTATTATGTATGAGATGCCTGAAATTATCGCATCATATATGCCCATATACCTTGTTTTGGGTGTTGTTATTACATTGGGTACAACTGTACTTGCCGCATATCTTGCTTGTCGTAAAGAGCTTAAGGATGTTCCTGCAGTTCTTATGCGACCCAAGCCCCCGAAAGCAGGTAAACGAGTATTCCTTGAAAAGGTTACATTTATCTGGAAAAAGCTCAGCTTTACAGGTAAGGTTACTGTCCGTAACCTGTTCCGTAACAAAAAGCGTTTTGCTGTTACAGTAATCGGTATTGCAGGTTGTACAGCACTCCTTCTTGCTGCTTGTGGTCTGCGTGATGCAGTCAGCGGTGTTATTGATAACCAATATGGTGAGGGCACAGGCGTTGCACAGTATGACCTTCAGGTTGTTCTTAAGGATGGTCAGACAAGCTATGCTGAAAGTGCTGTGTGTGCAGAAATTGCCGCACTTGAAAATATCGATTCATCAATGCTTGGTTGGTTAAAGGTTTGTAAAGGTTTCTCTGACAGAAGTGATGATGAAATCGAGATTGATATTCTTGTGCCTGAAAATCCTGCACAATTCAAGAGCTTTGTTAACCTTAAGCTTAATGATAAGGATGTTCCATTGACTGATAATGGTGCAGTAATATCTAAAAAGCTTGCCTCCAAAACCAAAACACAGATTGGCGATTTGCTTACTGTTTCTTGGACAGAGGGTGCACGTACAGTTGAACACAAGGTTAAGGTAACCGGTATTGTTGATAACTATGCATTCCATTACGTATATCTGACACCTGCATATTTCCAATCGGTTACAGGCTCTGTTCTTGAGTATAATAATATGTTCTGCAAAATACCTGATAATATAGAGCAGGCTACAAAGGTGCAGCTTGAAAAGAATATTAATGAAATTGAGGGTGTTAACGGCTCAGTTTACACAACTGTTGTTATTGATAACTTTGCTAACATTGTTAACACACTTAATATGGTTATCATTCTGTTTATTGTTGCCGCTATGGCACTTGCTATTGTTGTGCTTTACAACCTTAATAATATCAATGTTAACGAGCGTGTTCGTGAGCTTGCAACACTTAAGGTGCTTGGCTTCTATGATGGTGAGGTTTCGGCATATATCTATCGTGAAAACATTTTCCTTACCCTGATTGGCATAGGTGTAGGACTTGTGCTTGGTATACCACTTAACTATGCAGTTGTTGGTATAATTGATATTGATACAATTACCTTCAAAACAGAACTTGAACCCTTGAGCTTTATTATAGCGGCAGCAATCACTATTGTATTCGCTATTATAGTTAATCTGCTTATGCACTTCAAGTTGAAGAAAATCAGTATGGTTGAGTCGCTTAAGTCTGTTGAATAATAAAAATTAACTCCTCGAAGAATACCTTCGAGGAGTTGTTTTTTGACTATTTATTTGTTTGCATAAAGCTGTTTTGTTTTGTAAGAGCCATTGATGTATGTATTTGCACAGAATTCAGCCAAATCATGTGCAGGGATTTTCATACCCTCATCCATCCAGTCAATAACAATACCAACCATAGCTGTAAGAATAAAGTTTGTGCTGTATCGTGCAGGGTTAGTTTCGTCGTAAACATCCTTTGAGTTAGGGATGTTGTTGAGCATTAATATACGAATCTGTTTATATAACTGGTTGTTTGCATCGTTGTTTATAATGAAACGTACCAGTGTTTCGTGCTCCTGACAATAGCCAAGCAACCTTTCGCAATACTCTGTAAAGCCTTCTATAGTAGTGATTGATGAGGTGGACTCGTTTATAATATTTTTAAATGCCTGGTATGATTCGTTTTGAATCTGCTGAAGCATATCAAGTAAATCGGTGTAGTAAAAGTAAAAAGTAGCTCTGTTAACGTCTGCAAGGTTAGTGAGCTCTGTTACAGAAATCTGGTTAATTGACTTATTCTCTAAAAGAGTGAGCAAAGCATCGCGCAACGCCTTTTTAGTCCTTTTAACTCGTCTGTCTGTATTATTTAAACGGCGTTTTTGGTCAAGTGCCAAATAAACCACATCCTTCTGATAAACATCACTTGTTGATTATTATTCTATCATATTTTTTCTCATTTGGCAATATAAAAAGCAGAAATATCCAAAAGATATTTCTGCTTTTTTGTGTTTATTATTTTACTCGTATCGGTAAAAATTCTGTGTGCCGTAATATCTGTAGTCCGAAGTGGGTACAATTGCAACGCCAACGCCAAGGTGGGTTAAGTAAGGCGTTAAAATGTTTGCCCTGTGACCCGCAGAATTGTACCACCCATCAGATATATCGTAGGCATCAATGTATCCGGCAGCAATATTTTCTGCTGCAGCGTAATATACAACACCTTCTGCCTCCATTCTTTCCCAAGGGGTTTTGCCTTCCGGGGTGTAGTGGTCAAAATAACCTCTTGTTGCCATATCAAGACTGTGCTTGTATGCCGCAGTTGAAGCCTTAGGGCAATAGGTGAGTGATGATAACCCGTGTATTGCTCTCATTCCGTTTGTTATGTGTAAAATAAGCTTTTCAGCCACATTTCTGTTACTTGTTCTGGCAAAGGTATATCTGCCACCCAATGATGCATCGTAGCTGTAAACGTACTTTCCGCCCTCTGCGTGGTTATCGGTGTACGGATATATCTCTATATCGCCAATAGTAAGGTAGTTGGTACCCGATTTTTGTAGTGAATAACTCTGTGAACCATTTACAACCTGTGACGTTTTGTTGTTTGAATAAAACTGTGTCATCTTGTTGTTGACGAATGTGAAAATGCCAAGGTTTTTGTAATCTGCGGCATAAACGTATATTGTAACCTTACCAAGTGAAGATGCGTTATCGGTTAGTATTTCTGTTGGGGTACCAAGCAAAGCCTTTGTGCCTTCAGCAGTAGCGCCAAAGAGAATTGATTTGCCTCTGTAGGTGACATTAGGCTTTATATTGGTGTGGCCGCATTCTGAACAAACGCCGTTAACGTATTGATGCCCTTTGGGGTCTACTATAGCACCGCAAAACATACATTCACCATTTGAGGTGCAGGAGGGATAATTTACAATGTGACCGCTTGCAGGCAATATTTTTGTAAATGTTTCATCACAATTATAACAGCCCGAATAAGCAACGCCATCATCTGTGCAGTTGGGATGCTTTGATACAACCCAGGCTGTGTATTGGTGCTTTGGTGCAACGCTCAGGTCACAAGCAATACGCAATATTTCATACGCATCGTCTGTTGTAACATAGCCGTCACGATTGATATCTGCAGCCGTTTCTTGCACTCTGTCGGGTGTATCAAGCCCTGCGGCATAGATTAAAGCAAGTCTGGCGTCCTCTGTGGAATAGACAGTGTTTTCGTCTACATCGCCATTGAGTGCTGCGTTTGAAGTAACTGTAAATGCCACTAACGTAAAAATACAAAGAATAAGTGACAATAAAATCTTATGTGATTTCATATTTTTAACCTCTGTATAATGTTTTTAAAAGCTCAATTTCTTTCTGATAGCCGTCAATATCGTTGGGTGTTTCTAAAAAGAACGGTAAATCCTTTAATTTGGGATGATTTATGATTCTTTCAATTGCCTCAAGCCCTATGCCACCCTCACCGATTTTTGCGTGACGGTCCTTGTGACAGCCAAGGTAATTAAGGCTGTCATTAAGGTGGATTGCCTTAAGTCTGTCAAGACCGATAACTCGGTCAAATTCATCTATTACGCCATCAAGGTTATTCACAATATCATAACCGCCATCAAATATATGGCAGGTGTCAAGGCAAACACCTAATTTATCTTGTAGCTCAACCTTGTCAATTATTGCGCGGATTTCTTCAAAGCTTCTGCCAACCTCGCTACCTTTACCTGCCATTGTTTCAAGGAGTATGGTGGTCTTTTGCTCAGGAAATAAAACAGAGTTAAGCATATCTGCAATATACTGTATACCAACATCTACGCCCTGACTAACGTGACTACCGGGGTGAAAGTTGTACAAGGCACCCTCAATGTGGTCAAGTCTGAAAATATCATCTGCCATTGTGTTTTTTGCGAATTCACGCAGACCCTCATCCTTCGCACAAGCATTCATAGTATAAGGCGCGTGGGCAAGCACACTTACAATACCATTTTCTTTACGATATTCTTCAAAAGCCTTAATATCATTAAGGTCAAGGGGCTTTGCCTGACCACCGCGTGGGTTACGTGTAAAAAACTGAAAATCATTTGCACCTATACGCACAGCCTCTTTACCCATAGCAAGGTAACCGCCTGAGCTTGACAGGTGACAACCAATAATAAACATACTAATCACCAATTATTTTAATTTGTGTATAAACAGACCGCTTAAAAGCTTTGGCTCAAACCAAGTGGATTTTGGTGGCATAATAAGGTTTGCATCTGCAATCGCCATAAGGTCATTAAGTGTGGTGGGGTACATTGAGAATGCAACAGCCATACCGCCATCAACAAGACGCTCTAATTCACCAAGACCCCTGATGCCGCCAATAAAGTCAATGCGCTTATCTGTACGTGGGTCACCTATGTTGAGTATAGGTGTAAGCAGATTTTTTTGTAAAATAGAAACATCAAGCTGGTCAACAGGGTTTTGTGGGGCAAACGTACCGTCCTTTGCAGTTAATTTGTACCACTTACCACTCATATACATACCAAAGGTGTGCTTTGCTTCGGGATGATATGCACCATCACAAGGTGCATCCTCAATAACAAAAGCAGCTTTTATTTTATCAATAAATTCACTTTCGGTATTGTTGTTAAGGTCTTTAACAACTCGGTTATAGTCCATAATTTCAAGGCTCTCTGCAGGAAATAATACTGCAAGGAAGAAGTTAAATTCCTCTGTGCCGTTGTAATCGTGGTTCTGTTCACGTCGCATTTTAGCAACGTTTACGGCAGATGCGCAACGGTGATGTCCGTCTGCAATATAAAAATCACCAACGTTACCAAGCAGGTCTGCAAGCTTTTTACAAGCCTCAGCATCATTTATAACCCATACTGTGTTACTGATGCCGTCATCAGTTGTAAAGTTGTATTCGGGTGTGCCTTGCTTGTAAGCATCTATAATATCGGTGATTTCTGCCTGACCCTTGTAGCAAAGGAAGATGGGGCCTGTGTTAGCATCGCAGGTGTCAACGTGGCGGATGCGGTCAGCCTCTTTATCGGCACGTGTAAGCTCGTGCTTTTTGATGCGGTTGTTGATGTAATCATCAACCCATGCGCAACCAACAAGACCTGTCTGTGCTCTGCCGTTCATAATCTGCTGATAGATGTAAAAGCAGGGTGTTTCATCCATTTGGCAAATGCCGTCACTCTCTAATTTAAGCAAATTTTCGTTTGCCTTAGCGTATACTTCATCGCAATATATATCTGTACAGTCAGGTAAATCTACCTCTGCCTTGTCAACGTGTAAAAAAGAGTAAGGGTTACCCTCAACCATTACCTTTGCTTCTTCGCTGTTCATAACGTCGTAGGGGAGTGCCGCTACTTTAGAAGCGTATTCAGGTGTGGGTCTGAGCGCCTTGAAGGGTCTGAAAACTGCCATAAGAAAACCTCCGTAGGTATATGTTTAATGTGTAAGCATATAGTCGTATTTATACAATAATTTTACTTTATTTATATATTTATTGTCAATATAATATTGTATTTTAATTGAAGCTGTGATATTTTAAATTAGCAAATAACAAAAAAGGATAAAGCTATGAACTTTAAAAATATTTTAAATTACTGTGGTGATCTTAGTCAGAACAATAACCGTACTTGGTTCCATGAAAATCACGATTATTATGAAAAAGCAAGGAAGGAATACCTTGCGTTTCTTGATATGTTCAGGTACAAGCTTTCTGAGGAAGCGCCTGATATAGGCAAAGCAATAATGTATATGGAGCCACGTCAATGGATGTACCGCGTGGCAAAGGATATTCGCTTTCACAAAAATGGGCCACCCTATAACCCTGCATTCAGAGCGTATGTATCTGCAGACCGTAAGTCTAATAAGCCTATTGGTTATTTTTTGCGTATATGCCCCGGTTCAAGCTGCTTTGGTACGGGTGTATGGTGCGAAACAACGGCTGAAATGAATAATATCCGCAGTTATATATCACTTCATTATGATGAATTTTTAAAGGCACTTAATGAGGGTGGTATTTCACTTGGCGGTGATAAACTGAAGGCTATGCCAAGGGGATTTTCTAAGGATGACCCTGCAGCAGAATATATAAAACATAAGTATTGGGATATGATAATTTCAATACCTGATGAGGATATTGATGACTTCGAAAATTTTGCCCAATTACTGATTTTTTATGTCCGCAAAATGGAGCCAATGCGCCAATTCCTTTTAAAAGCATCAAAGCACGTAGAAAATAAACGCCCCGAATTTGAGTGGTAAAAACAACCCGAGTGTCAGCCGACACCCGGGTTTTAATATGTTTGTTATTCCATACTTTCAATGATTTTTATAAGCTCTTCCTTATCGGTGAAAACCAATTCGTAATAATCACTATTGTGCTCAAAATACATCTGGTACTGGGTTACATCCGGTATTGTAACAATATAAACCGTTTTGCCGTTTATAACAGTTGTTTCCGGGGCATTGTCAATTATTACCTGTGGAATTTTTGTGTCAGGATACATCTCGTATGATAGGGTAGGAATGTTGCTTGATACCAATACAGTGTAGTTGCCGTTATTTTGGTTTGCTACAGAAATTGATCCAAGCCTTGTATCCTTTGGCATATATGTGGGCAGAAGTATGTTGTATGGGTTATCCTTGGGGTAATCCGTAATATCATCGTAGTAGGCTATGTATTCGTTTTCGATATACGTGGTACCGTTTACGTTATATTCCTTGCCGTAAACTATATTTTCAAGTCCTATTGTTTCTATAATATCACGTAGAAACTGATCTTCGGTAGAATTTGAATAGCTGATTATTGATTCCATTAACGCATATAACAAAGCGATTGTTGCAGCTATAATTAAAATTCTTTTTGCTCTTATACGTTTTTTATTTTTCTTAAGATTTTCGTTGTTGAAATCAGGTGTTATAACAAAAGGAATGTTGTTAATCCGTTCGCTTAGTTCCTCATCTGCCATAGAAGTATCCTTGTGTTGCAGCTTCAATAGTACGTGGGTATGCGCGGTAATTAACTCCTCGTTGATTTCCTTAAGGGGCTTTTCTAATTCGCAGTCACGTATAAAAGAGAGGTATTCAAATAAATGGTGCTTTGTAACAATTTTTTGCATATAATAGCACTCCCGGCTTTATTTTTTCTTTGTGGTGTTACGATCTACAAGTCCCTCGATTATTTCAATCAGCTGTTGCTCGTTGTTGCTTACACATCCAAGTAGATAAGAGTTACCATTGTGTTCGAAATATATCTGGGTGCGATTGATTTCATACATTTTGTCAACGTAGCAGGTGATATCGTTTATCTGCATTGTTTCCTCGCAATCCTTCTTATAAACGTCGGGTATAGATGCATTAAGTTGTATCTCGTATGCGGTTATCACGGAATTAAATGACACAGTTATGGTGCTGTCGTAGGGTGTAACCAAAATTCTCGAAATCTCTATTTTCTCAGGCAAAGCTCCGGGGAGCAAAACGTTATGTTTCTCGTGCTTGAAAAAATCCTTTGTACTTTTATATTGACTTGAATTACCTGAACTCACAAAATCTATGTCACCAATAGGAATTGTTTCACCAACAGGTGCATTAAATACCGAACCAAATTTATCATTTATGAAGATGTGACTGGGGTGAAGATAGTGCCCGATAGAAAATACAGATAAAATAACACATAACAATGCAATAATTGCAGCAATCAGAAGTATTCTCTTTTTACTTATGTGTTTTTTTGTGTTTTGGGGTGCTTCCTTACCAAAATCAGCAGGTAAAATAAAGGGGATTTTCTCAACCCTTTCCTTGATTTGCTCAGGGGATAGGGTAAAAGACTTTCCTTGCAGCTTTAACGAAATGTTGGTACAAGCCGTAATCAAGGCTGTGTTTATTTCGCTGATAGGCTTTTCTGATTCGCAAAGACTTACGAAAGACAGATATTCAATAAAATGTTCTTTTTTGATAGCACTGTTTTCCACAATATACACCTCGCTAATAAATCACTATAAATGAAGTTTTTGTAAAAACTTTGAAATAGTGAGGGTTAAAAGAATATAGTGATTATGAATTGACCAACCGATGAGAACATCAACTTTATTATAGCTTTAATCTTCTTGGTTAATCGTGACGAACGTGCAGAAACTGTGTTTTCCTTCAAATTCCATTCGTCTGCAATTTCCTTGTGGGATTTCTTTTCAATATATATTTTTCGGTAGAGCTCTCTCTCCTTGGGAGTAAGTGCTTTTATCAGTATTTCAACATATTTTTGAGTTTCTTCGTCACTATCGGGTAAATGCTCTTCAAAAAGTAGCTTGAAATCAATATCCTCAACTTCTAAAAGAGGATTGTCAAGGGACATTAATGATGCATCCTTCCTTTTTTGTCTGTAGAGTTCTTTCGCTTTGTTTTTGGCAACTACAAGCAACCATCTTAGAATAAGTTCATCATCTAATTCATCGCATTTTTCTTGAAAAAGCAGAAAAACATCTTGTGTTAATACTTCTGCCTCGTATTTGTCGCAATTTGTAAGCGAATAGCAATACAAATAAACATCCTTATAATATTTTTCTGCAATTATTTGTGCCTTAACAGCATCAATCACAACATCATAACCTTTCTGTGAATATCCACAACATTGTACCATATATCCTCAAAAATAAATAATGACAAACTGACCAAAAAGAATTTTCAAAAACGTACAACCTTAACAAATTTACAGGTTTTTGAAAAAATGTTGAAAATAATTTGTCAGTTTTTTATTTAAGCGTCATATATATAATTTATCAATATTCTGATAATTGTATTTATAACAATTTTGTAATAAAAATTGCGTTAGTGTTATATTGACTTTTAAATTGTTTATGCGTATATTTAAATAAAGTACAGATATTTAATTGCTAAAAAACAAAAATTTTTTGTCAGTTTTTTAAATATTTGTCATATATATATGACCCTGGTTTTAGGTCAGGATTATATATAAGAAAGGATGTTCATTATGAAAAAAATTATAAGCATTTTTCTGTCATTGATGGTTGTGCTTGGTATGTGCGGCAGCTTGTCTGCTTTGGCGGTTGAAGATGTTACAGAGCCTTCAACAGAAGCAACAACCGCTCCCACAGAGGAGGACACAACAACTCCTTCAGAGGAGGACACAACAACCCCTTCAGAGGAGGATACAACAACTCCTGAAGAAGAAATTCCCACAGAGCCAACATTACCCGACCAGCTCACACTTGATAGTGTAATTAACGTTGTTGATGGTATTGAGGTTAAGTGGTCAGGCGTTAAGGGTGCAGATGCCTATAACGTTTATCGCAGAGCAGCAGGTGAGGCAAAGGCTGTTGTTATTGCAACAGTTGAAAATTTAAGCTATGTTGACACAAAGGTTGCAAACGGTGGTTATTATAAGTACAGTATAAAAGCTGTTTTTGGCGAAAACGAGGGTATCGAAACCGAAGGTGTACTTATGCGCTATGTTGAAACACCTAAGGTTACAAAGGCTGTTTCAGCAGTTGGCTGTGCAAGTATTACATGGACAGCTGTTGAAGGTGCTACCGGCTATGAGATGTATTACCGTACAGCAGGTGGCGATTGGAAGTTCTATGCAAAATTAGGTACTCACACAGGTACAAGCGCAATTTTCAGAGCATGTACATCAGGCAATTATTACAAATTTGCAATTAAAGCCCTTGTTGGTAAGTATACAAGCGATATCAACAAAAATGGTCCCGTTTTAAAATATTATGAAATTCCTGCTTTGAGAAGTATTGCACAAAAGCCATACGGACTTCAGATAACATGGGGGTCTACTGCAGGTGCAACAGGCTACAATGTTTACAGACGTGCCGCAGGTGAAAAGTATTTTACATACCTCAAGACAGTTAAAACAACAAGCTACCTTGATGAAAGCATTCCGAAAGCATCTACATATAAGTACGTTATTAAAGCTAATTATAACGGCACGTTAAGCGGTTATGATTCAAAGGGTCTTGTATCATACTTTATTGCAGCCCCCAAGCTTATGGGTATTGCTTGTGGTTCAAACGGCATTTATCTTAAGTGGAGCGTTGTTCCCGGTGCAGCCGGTTATGAAATCTATCGTAAGGGTCCAAATGATCAGGGCTTTGTTCACCTTATGGGTGTCGGCGGCGGAACAAACGCTAACTACTGTCAGTATAAGGATACAAAGGGTGTTATTGTTGGTCAGTCATATTCTTATGTTATCAGATCACGTGATCCTTATAGTAAGAAAAGTAATATGACACCTGATAGCCTTACTGCAAAGTTTATTCCCACAGGTAATCTTGATAAAACAGCGGCATATAACTTCTACAGATATGCTGCTTCAAATACTTACAGATTAGCTCCGGGCTACACAGCAAAACAATGGCAGAACGTGAAGTATTCAACCATATCAAGTAGCGATAAGAATGCTCAAAAGGCATTCCAGGAAGCGTTTGATACTCTTTACTATCCTGCATCAAATCCATTTGTTGTAACAACCTCAAAGGGCTCGAAGGAAGCTAAATCACTTCTGAAATCCGGTGTACCTGCATTCAGCGTTGTAACGTCGGCAACGAGTGTTAAAAAAGGTGATAATTATGTTATTACTATGGTGTTGAAGGATGAGTATAACCCCGATTATAATACAAACTACTACGGAATTAGTGCAGTTTCATATAACTATTTTGCTTATAAGGATTTGTTTGATGCGTTGGAAAGTGAGGATGTAATTCACCAGGGTAGAGCAAGCTCCTTGTACAAAGGCTTTAAAGTAACTGCAGAGATTACTCCCGATGGTAGGATTGTCAGCGCAACACATTCCTGCGATCAGGTTTATGTTCAGGGTAGTATGTCATTGGATTTCCGTTATGGACCTATTTTAAAATACAACGCTTCAATGGGTACATACCTTACTTATTCAGATTTTAAATATTAATCCGCATAATTAAACGAGGACTACTTCCTGCTCAGGAAGTAGTCCTCTGATTCTTTTTGTTACAAATTACTTTATTTCAGTCTTGCTCTGATTTTTGCTTGGTACAAGTGCGATATATGTTCTGCCTACGTTAAGTGCGATTTCTGTTTTATTTGTGGTGGTAGCAGAGGTTGTTTCTGTTGTGCTTTCAGCAGTTGTTTTTTCAGCAGTTGTTTTTTCTGTTTCTTCCTCTGTGGCTGTGCCGTCATCAACGTAGAATTTCATTATATCGGTGTAACCACCCTTTTCCCAGGTGATGTTCTGATATGTGCCGTTGCTGATGAAAACGCCTTCACCGTCTGAAAGGTCAAAGGTAACTCTGCCCTTGTTGTCGTTGGGGATAGGGGTCACATCAACGTAACAGATAATGATATTTGTAAAGCTCTGCTGTGTGCCGTTATCATCCATAAAGGGCTTGTCACCAAGGGCACTCATATAAAGCCTTGTTGCTTCGTCATAAGTGTAATTATATGTGTAGTCGTTTGAAAAAGGTACTTTAACTGCGGTGCAGGTGCCATCGGGTAAGGTGGCAGGTGTGGGGCTGAATCTGAATGGCTTTTCTTTGCCTTCCTCAACCTCTGTGCGTATTGCCTTGTCAGTAATGCCTTTTATTACGTTCTCTTTAGTGGTGTATGCTCTGTGCTCACTTGATACGTTGCGTGTTTTATCACGGGGGAAGAGCTTGTCACCATAAGTCATACCGTCTACATCATCGGTGCCCTGCTTTTTAATAGCGCTATATGCCTGTGGGCTTCCGCCATAGTGTATAAAGATTGAGTCGAAGCCCTCTGCAAGCTCAACAAAGTAATGCCTTGCACTTCTCGTGGGGCCTATCTTGTCGGGCAAACGCGATGCATCTGCATACATTAAGAGCATTCTTGAAATACCGCCCTCAACAACCATTTCCCATACAATGTCTGCTGATGCAATACCCCATTGTGGCCTTGCCTGGGGTGAGTTTTCAACAGATACAAGTACAGTTCTGTTTTTTAAAAGGCTTGTGTCATAGCCTAATTCACCTGTAAGTGGGTTGTATTCGCCCTTGTCATAGGGTGACTGTGTGGTGGGTGCTGTGGTTGTGATTGTGGTGCTTTCCACAGGCTCGGGCTCCTCCTTACCACAGGCAGCAAACGAGCCTGTAAGGAGCACTACTGCAAGCATAAGTGAGAAAGCCTTGCCAAAATATGAGCGCTTGAGTTTAAACATAAAAACCAGTCCTTTAAGTTGTTCGTTACAGCCAGAATTGCACAAGGTGTGAAATCTTGCCGAATAATGTTGGGTTTAATGTATCTATTGTAGCATCTGCTACAGAAAATACAAGTAAAGCCGAGTAAATAACGCTTATTACAGTTAAAGCATATATTATTGTGTTAAGGTTTTTTATACCATCCTTTGATTTTACCTTTTCGCACAGCGCCAATATTACAAGCACCGCCGCCAGGAAGAAAACAAAGCCAAAATCACAGTAATATCTTTGCAAAAGGCCACCTGCCTGAGTGTCTGCAATTACTAATGCAACACCAATTAAAAGTAGCGTAAGAGTGAAAGCGTATAGCTTTTTTTCTTTTAAAATGCTCTTTACCTTTGGCAGAACACCTGTAAACCATAATATGGGTAATGAGGTTATAAGTCCGCCAAAGCAGTATTCCTTAACTGTTCTGCCAACGTAGTTTGTTTCAACTGCGGCAGATTTTATAAAGGGGAATATAGCGGTGAATTGTGGTGGCTGGAACAGATACGTGAAAATACCCAAGCCTGTTCTACCCATATCAAAGCCACGACGGGTTACATCGTTTGTGGTCAGGTTATATGAAGACCCAAAATCAAATGGTGAACCAAAACGAATGTAGTTGTAGTACATAATACCCGAAGCCACAATTACATACGGCAGGGCAAGTGATAAAAGATTTAAAATACCGCTTTTTTCTTTGATGTGCATACCCTTAAAGAAATAGCCCAGGAATATAGGTAATGCAAGTGCCGAAAGCAAAACAAACTGAGGTCTGCAGCCTACGGCAAGGGCGCAACAAAGTGAACCGAGTAAGAAATTCAGGTTCTGCTTTTTGGGGTTGTCTTTACCCTTAAGCCAGAAGTAAAGACCCGTGAGCATAAAGGTCATACCCGTTATTATGGGCACAGAGTAAAAGTCGGGGCGCTTTACAAGGAACATTACACCGCAACAATTAATGAATGCCATTGACAGTAATAAATATGTGCCTACTGATGTTTTTTTGAAATACTTTTCACAAATAAGCCCAAGTAATTTGAATACCGCAATACTGAATAATATCGCAAATATTACAACGCCCAATGCCGATGGGAAGGGGGCATCAAACAGTAGTCTGCAGGGCAAGTACATTAATAATAGTGGCACTATGCCAAAATAAACGTAGTAGTGACCGTTATAATATGCAACGTCCCAACCGTATTTGTCACCTGTTGCGTGCTCATAATAATATCGGGCAACGCGGTCATAGGGGTTTTTCATATCGTGTAGCGACTGCGGAATATCGTTATTATCAATATAAGTTTTGCCCTGGAGTATTGCCTGTGCCAAATCATCGTATTGGTTATGGTGCTTCATTGGTAGTGTGGTTAATATAAAGTCATCACCGGCAAAGTATAGCCCCCAAAATGCTGTATTCATAGTGCTTGTAACTAAAATAATCAGGCATTGTAAGGCAATAAAGCCCATAGTAAGATTGCTTTTTAACTCTTGGGCTTTAATTAAATCCTGCCCGTACAAGGGGGATGAAGGTCTGAATATATATAAAAGCATAAGTAGTGCCACAAGCACACCTGCGCGTGTTAATGAAAAATCGAAGTCACGTGGCACGTTTATAGATATATCCTTTACCGGCAGGTAGGTTTCTTGCCCTTCAAACTCAAAGCCGATGCTTTGTGAAACACCTGCGGTGTGTATGTTAATGCTTTGGCTTTGCTTTACCTTTGAGTATATTGTCCGTATAGTTGTTTTCAGCAAATATTCGTTTGCCTCATCGCTTATATGAATTAATACCCTTGTGCGTAAGGGTGCCTTATCACCTAAAGTGATTTTGATATTTTTAATCTCTTTATTAATATTTATAAAGCTTACTGTTTCACCATAAGGGATTAAAAGATTACCATCTTTTACGTCGCAATTGGTGGTGTGATTCGTTATGCTTTGGGGTACGTAATCCCTTGTGGTGTAGTAATTTATATTGAACAAGGATAATTCAAGCCCCGTAACAAGTACCACACAGGCAATAAATGCACCAACGCAATTGTAAATAATTTTATTAGGTTTTTGGCTTTTTTTATAAATAATAAAAGCACCTGCTGAAAAAATAATCAGTATTAAAAAGCACAGAACAATAATAACAATCACTCCAACGAGTTATATATTAATCTATAGTATATTAAACCACAAAAATGCTCTTTTGTAAATATTGCCATAAAACTCGCATATATTTTAGTATTAAAATTTAAAACAAAAAGCGAGGATTGTTTATGGAAAAAATTATACAAAAACAAACGCTGACGTATGATGTGCTTGAGAGTTACATAAATGGTTTAAAAGAACGCTATCCGTCGTTGCAGGTAACCACCTGCGGTAAGAGTCACCTGAGTAAAAAAATTTATTCACTTGTAATAGGTGAGGGTGAGCGTAACGTTGTTTATATAGGCGGTACACACGGCTCTGAATGGATTACCTCTTTACTGCTGTTGCGTTTTTGTGAGGAGCTGTTGTCAAAGTCATATAACGGCACGATTTCAGGCTATTCTGTAAGTGGTATTTTGAAAAACGTACGCCTTATTATTATACCCGAATTAAACCCCGATGGTATAGAAATCGCTTTGCGCGGTGCCTCTGCCTGCGGACGTTTTAAAAAAGAAAATTTTGAGGTCTGTAAGGGTGACTTTACCCGATGGAACGCAAATGCAAGGGGTGTGGATATTAACCACAATTTCAATGCAGAGTGGTACAAATTACGTGATTTTGAACGGGCAAGTGGCATAAACGAGCCATGTGCAGGCAGATACGGCGGATTTTTCCCCGAAAGTGAGCAGGAAACAAAAGCAATAACCCGATTACTACGCGGTATACCTGTTGATATGGTAATAAGCTTTCACTCGCAGGGTGAAGAGATTTTTTATGAATATGGCAATAATACCCCCGAAAAAGCCTATACAATTGCAGGTGTATTAAGTGCCGTCAGCGGTTATAGGCTTGTAAAAAACGAAGGCCTTTACAGTAGCGGTGGGCTTAAGGATTGGTTTATTGAAGAGTTCAGAAAACCTGCCTTTACTATAGAGGTAGGTAAGGGTGAAAACCCTCTGCCATTAAGCGAATTTGATGATATTTACAATAAAATACAGACCCTTTTGCTGATGGGTCTGATACTTTGAGAGGTGTTCTTTTTTGAGATGTACCGTAACCGATTTACGTGCAAAAGAGGTCGTGAACGTTGATAACGGTTGCCGTCTTGGATGCGTAACCGATGTTGAAATTGATACCTGCACAGGCTGTCTTGTAAGCATAACCGTCTTTTGCGGTAAAGGTATTTGCGGTTTTCTTGGCAGGGGCGAAGAATTCACCGTCTGTTGGAAGGATATCGTGGTAATCGGCTCGGATATGATATTGGTGAGAAAAGGCGGAAGCAGAATTTAATTTTAAATTTAAAATGTAAAATTTCGGGCGCAAGCGCAGATTATATTGCTTTCGAAAAAATATGAAGCTGTTGTTTTAACATTGACATTGTCATTGTCATTATCATTGTCATTATCATTATCATTATCATTATCAGCTAGATTTGCTACGCTTTGGTAGAGTTTGCTAGAGTTTGCTAGAGTTTAGTAGCGTTTGGTAGCATTTGGTAGCGTTCCTTGATTTTAAATTTAAAATTGAAAAAGCTCGGTCTATGACCGAGCTTTTGGTTATTTCGGAATTACGTAGAACATTCTTGGGTGATCTTCGTAGTCAATCACAAGTATTTTGCCCTCGTTCTTGATGTAATAGCTCATATATGCACTATCAAACAGGGTCTTCCATTGTGATGAATCGGTTACATTGTACTGCTCTATATCAGGTGAGTTTAAGCCGAAATTGTTATGCATTATATCATAAAAAGGCACGTGTATATTTTCTATTGCTTTCTCAGTTGCCGGATTAAGGTATACTGCATTGGCTAATGGCAATTGATTTTTCATATATTCTGCAGTATCAATGCAATAAACGCTTTTTATGGGGTAGCTTAACTCCAGTTTTTCAAACAGATTTAATTCCTTAAGCACCTTTATTGTGTTTACGCATTTATCTGTTACGTGGAAAATAAATGGCTTGTCATAGCTATACACCACTTTTTTGTAATCAATTGTAATTGCGCCAAGCTGAGGTGCTTCGGGCATAAAATAGTCCTTATAGCTTAAAGCACATATATCCTTGTAAATAGCCTCTTTAATCATTCTGTTTTTATTGCGCGTTGTAACAAACAGAGGCTCTCTGATATAAGACTTTGACACAATTTCAATTACAGAATCATCATCGGTATATGCTTGCAGAACAGAACCCTTCTGAGTGTCATCAAGCATTTCCTTTGTGGGAAATAAAACATTCTTGTAAAATTCCTTTACCTCAGGAGTGTCCCACAGAGCCAACGCACAGTCATAGGCACTCTCGCTTACCTGATTATATTGCCTTTCAATTACTGTGCCGTTTTTAAGCGTGTATTTCAGATAAACGTTACCCGCAAATTCAGGTGTCTTATCACTTACTGCCGCAGAGTGGATTTCTGTTGCAAGCTTTATGCTCTCCTCATTTGTAAGCTCAAGTGTGGTTGTATTAAAAACGTCTGCGGTGGTGAAGCCTGTACTTATATCGGGTACAGGCACAAAGCCGTCAAAGGGTACGCTCACCGTTACGCTTTCTATTTCTTTAACATCGGGAATTTTATCGTACAAGCCGAAGAAGCTTGTTGCACCCAAAACAAGACACAGCGCAATTACTATGCAAGTTGTGGCAAGGGGGATAAGGTCTTTTTTGTTGAAATGAAATCTTTCTGATGTGAACAGATTGTACAGTAAAATAAATACTAATCCACAAGCCACACCGCTCAAAGCTATAATAATAACGATGGTGTTGTTGAAGAAGGGCTCAAAGTATTGATATATACCTGAAACTGCAATTGAAGCACCGAGGAGACCCAACGTAATTTTA
The DNA here is from genome assembly GCA_045629785.1 of Acutalibacteraceae bacterium. Lineage (GTDB taxonomy): Bacteria > Bacillota > Clostridia > Oscillospirales > Acutalibacteraceae > DTU089. The sequence goes on from JAZQRX010000037.1 coordinate 38,806, forward strand.
TTGAACATAATGGCGGCTTTGTTGTCTGAAAGTCTGCCGATATTTTCTGCCTTGAAGGTAGTGCAGAAATGCTTTTTTGTAAAGTGCAGGGCAACAAAGCAGGCAATAAGCATTATAACTGACCCTGCAATAAGGAAATAAACATTGTTGGTTTCGGCGTATTCGTAAGAAACCTCCTGCGTAAGGAGTGAAGCTGTAACCTGCATTGGGTCAAGCAGATTTGTGGAGTCAACAAAATTGATGCCTACTCGTCTGCCACCGTAAAGGGTGGTGTGTAGCAGGTCTGCAACAAGGCTTTTGGTGATTGAGCCGAAGAAGAGTATTGTACCCGATGTGAAAATTGCATCTATCCAATGCTTTGTAATAAAGCAGCATGCAATAATCACTGTGTAAACGAACAAGCCTGTTGTCATAAGGGCAAGAAAGTCTGCCAAGCAGAATCGCAGAAGCTCAAGGCTGAAGCCGTCTGCCTCAATGTTGGCGTGGTAAGCATAAAGCTTGGGTACAATAACAGTCAGGCAAAGACCGATTATTGAAGGGTAAATACGGCTGTTGAAAACGGCTTTCCTGCCGATACCCTTGCTGAGAATAGTACTGCATTTTGATTTTCTGAAAGCAAATGAGCCTTGAATACCTGCAAGAATTGCACCGCACAAGCCCATAAATATACCTTCCATCATATTTACGGAGAACAGATATTTTGAATAATCTGCAGAACTTTTTGCAACACGGTAAATCTCTAAATACCATTCACCATGCTGCTCTGCAGGGGTGGTTATGCAGTAAAACTGTATTATGGCAACAACAAACAGGATTATAAGCACAGCGGATGATGTTCCGTTGGCAAAATCCTTTAGCTTTATTTTAAATTCAATGTCCTTCTTCATATAAATACCTCCTTATTTATCGGGTATTATAACGGTGTTGTACGTGCCGTCGCTGTAGAATAATATCAGAACCTTACCCTCATCGCCTACATTATAGCCCAGATAACCATCGTTGACTAGTTTTGTAGCCTCGGTGGGTGTAACTACGGTTGTGATGGGAGGCTGGGCGTAGGGGTTTAGTGAGTCGTAATCTGTGGTATTGTTAAGCAGACACACTTTGATGTATTTTTCTGTAAGGCTATTGTTCCACATAAGGTATGTGGTGTGTAATGTTTTACCGTCACGGGTTCGTGCATCCACAAGGTGTGGCTTTTTGTAATCAGATGAGAAATAGCTTGTTTTAAAGGAATCCAACGTCCATATCGTCAGGTCTTCAATCTCAACAGTCAAAGCTGACTTGATTTGCTTTGCTGAATCAAAAAACTTAAAGTAATCGTATTTTTTTAGTACGTTTACAGTATTTGTCATATTGGAATTAACAAAGAAGTACCATTGATCGTATTCCTCACCGTTGAATGTTGTAATGGGCAGGGCATCATCTATGAGTCCACCTTTACCCTTGTCGTTGCTTATTGCCAATACACCATACTGATGTTCGGGCGCAAACCATTCCTCGGCAGAGAGTGTGCAGATATCCTTGTAGAGAGCTCGTCTCAATTCATCTGTCTGCTCTTTAGTCACACTATTTGTGATGTTGGTAGCTTTATTGTACTTCGATATGATGTGCAGATTGTTGAATTGTAAAATTCTTGATGAGGTTGCATCACCGGTAACATCATACTGCGGTTTTGTTATTTGCAATAACTGTGCATATTGTTCCTTTACATAATCGGATTCCCAAAGCTTCAACGCCGTATTAACAACATCCTCTGAAACAAATTCATAGGTTCTGTTAATGTTTTTGCCATTTTTGAGAGTGTAGGTTATGGTGCAATTACCTGAAAATTCCTTTTTGTCACTATTAATGTAAGCTTTGTGGATTTCACGGCAAAGCTCAATATCATCCTGTGTCGTTAGTTTATAATACGAGTTGAGGTTGCTAATACTTAGTTGAAACGGTACCGAACGATTATCAGAGCACATTTTAAAATATGGTCTTATTGTGACTGATTCAATTTCCTTGGTTTCAGGAATCCACTCTTCAAAACCAAAAGCTCCTGTTAAACCGATAACAGTAATCGCAATACACAAAACAATACATATACCGGCACTGATTAAGCCCGTATAATTTCGTTTAATTTTTAATGATACAATCCAGGACAATGGCAAGGAAATAGCAAAAATTGTCAACAGTATTATCAGTATTTCTTCAATAGGATTATCAAACTGATTTGTTGTGTTGTCATTAAGGGCAAACTTTAAAATTAAAAGAGCAATGCGATACAGTGTTATGGATGTACAAGCTATTATAAGTGCAGCTTTGCTTTTACCCTTTTGTCGGTATTCCTCGAATTTGTATTTTTTTTCAAAGTATTTGCTTAACAAACAAAGAATTGCGAAGATAATACCGCACCATATTGTTGACGAAATCAAAATGAAAAATGAGTCATTCAGCGGTTCTGTTGTTCTTGCTGTGGTAAGTAAATTTATATAACCTGACACATATGCTGCAAGACTTGGTGGCATAACATAATCAATGTAGTAAGTGATTTCGTTAAAATTAAATAAATCTGTGTTGATGTTTGATACATAACGATTATGAATGTCAAAGCCGTTAAGTGTTACGTCAAAGATACTTGTGATCAAAAACTTTATTAGCGGAAATGTTAAAAGACCTAAGAAACAAGCTAATGCTTCAACCCAGCGACGCGCAAGTATAATTGTTACCGCAAGACACATCGCTCCCCATAATATGCAACTGATTGTGTACATAAGGTGAGCCATAAATGCAGGGACTAAAACGGCAGAGTAACCAACATATCTCAAGTTTAACAAGAGTAAGAAAATATTAACTGTTATTACACAAACAATTGCAACCGAAAGTGGTGCGAAAGTTAGTGTGGAAAACAGTCTTTTTCGTTTTATTCCTACAGAAAGCTGGTATGTTGCGCTTGCTTTAAAAAGTAGATGAAGAAGAGGGAGAACGGAAACAATACCTAAAAGTGTGGCAAACATATACTGTATTGAAGAAATTCCGAAAATATATGTGAGATCACTTGAAGGAGTTTGAACTGTTTGATTGGCCAAGCTTGTTATCAGAAATTTGTGGGTGGGTGTCGTACCATCAGGAAGACCAATATAAAGAAATAAAGGGATAATGTATATTGCCAATGCCAAAATAAAAAAGAATGGGGTCGAACCATCGACTTTGCCTGTGATGGTGTCTATAAGGTGATTTCTTTCAATATTACTTTTTGAATAAAGATTTAATTTTTTCATTTTCGTTTTCCGCCTCCGTTTCCTCAATGAATACCTCTTCCAAGGTAAGGCGAGTACTGTCTGTTATTGTTGCACCGAGTTCTTTAAGCTTCTGTGTTTCTTTGTCAATATCACCGAATATGGTCATATAAACATTTCTGCCTGAAAGCTTAAGATTGCGGTAGTTTGTGCCCTTGAAGGTCTGTTCGGTAACAGGCATTTCAAAGGTAAGTGCAACCTTTCTGTAATGGTCGCTTATATCATCAATGTTGCTGTCAAGGATAACGTTTTTGCCGTTGAGTATGGCGACGCGGTCACACACACCTGCAATTTCCGTAAGGTCGTGTGATGCAATAATTACACTTGCGCTTGTTTCGTTGATGTATTCAAGGAGAATGTTTTTGAGGAGCTCCTTTTTGTGGGGGTCAAGTCCGTCAAAGGTTTCGTCGATGAGCAGATATTTGGGCTTTGAGGCAAATGCAACAGCAAGTGAAGCCTGTTTTTTCATACCCTTTGATAGACTGCGGATTGTGGCTTTTTCCTTTAATCCGAAAATGTCACAGATGTTCTTGAAAAGCTCAAAATCAAATTCAGGGTGGTATGATGAATAAAACCTTGCCGCGCTTTTTACCGTTGCGCCTGCAGGGAAGAAAAATTCATCTGCAAGGAAAAACATCTGCTTGCGTTCAACGTCGTTATCAAAGGCAACTGCACCGTCAAGGAGTGCCTCACCGCTGTCGGGCTTGTAGATGCCTGCACAGATATTCAGGAGCGTTGTTTTACCGCTTCCGTTAAAGCCTGCAATACCAAGCACGGAAGAGTCATTTACTGTGAGGTTTATATTTTCAATAGCAACTTTTTTCTCGTATGATTTTGTAACGTTTTTGATTTCAATCATTATTTTCACCTGTTTCGTAAATATTTTCAGCAAGCTCTATGATTCTTTCGAGGGGGATTCCCTTCGCCTTTGATGATGATAAAATTCTCAAAAGCTCTGCTTCTGCACTTTTGCGTACAATCTCATTGGCAACGGCATTCTCGCTGATAAAAACACCTTTGCCGGGGACGGAGTAGGTAACCATTTCTGTTTCAAGCTCCTGAAAGGCACGCTTGACCGTGTTTACGTTTAGTTCAAGGTCCGAGGCAAGCTGACGGATTGAGGGTAGCTTATCGTCGGGCTTCAGCTCGCCTGTGTTGATTTGGTTCATTATCTGTTCTTTGATTTGCTCAAATATGGGTGTTCTGCTTCTGGGGTCAATTATTATCATGTCATCACCTCTTTTTTGCTTTATTGGTGTAACTGTGATATCACACCTATCACAGTTTCAAAATAGCATATATTTTTAGATTTGTCAACAGGGAAAGTGAAATTTTCAGAAGATATCAGTGAGTTGAGTGCTTGCAAAGCCTTATAACGTTTGGAAGCGGAGCTTCCCCGATAATTTTGCATTCTGCATTCTGCATTTTGCATTTTGCATTAAAAAACCGCCACCAAATGGTGACGGTTTTAGCTTACTTTTCCGTAACGTTACGGTATTTTGAATGTAATCTTTTGAAGAATGAAAGGTGGTTTTTCTCTTTAACCATCAGCTCTTCAATATCATAATCAACTGTTGAAAGCTCTGCTTTGTAGCTTTCGTAAAGGTCGATTATTCTGCCCTCTGCTGTTTCTGTAATGCAGGAGTAAACGAATGTAAACGGCTTAAGGTCGGTTGTAACGTTCTTGCGGTATTTCCACTCCACAACGTTATCATCACCATAAAGACCAATTTTGATTGCACCGCATTTACGGATTTTCTCGGTGGGGTAGGATATGATTATTGCGTCCTTACCGTCAATTTTCTTACTGTAGTTTATAACGCTGAACTGACAGTTTGAGCAATATTTCAGGTTTTTGTCTGCGGTGTAGGGACTCCATGTTTCACCAAAGTCTGTTGAGTCACAGTAGCTGATGTAGCCGATTGTGTTACGTGAGTACATTCTGAGAACGTTGTTGTTCATCATAACAAACTGTGTTTCAGAGCTTTTACCTGTTGTGCCAACCTTGTTTGCTTTTTGTGAACGGTGCCAGGTTTCACCACCATCATCTGTGTAAATTACACTTGTGTATTCCTTAAGGTCGTTGTTGTCGTATACAGCAAAAAGAACACGCTTTTTACCGTCTTTTTCAACCACAAAGCCTCTGCCCGGGGCAAAGCCTGTAAATCCGCGAGAGTTAACCTGAGTGTTCAGAATTTTGCCGTCACCCCAGGTTTCACCACCATCAAGGCTCTTTTTCATCCACAGATAGTATGTGGGGTACATCTTGATAGGTGCGTATGCGTAAAATGTGTTTGCAATAATATCGCGGTCACTCAAAGTGCCGTCCTTTTCCATCTGCTTAACGTATACAGGGTCGTATCCGTTTTCGCTCTTCTTGTAGATGTTGTATGATTTGTCTACATAATAATTATCGTAGCTTTTGTTATCGCTGAATTTAAGCACGGGTGCGTAGCCCTCTGCGTTGAATTCATCAACGTAGTAAGGGTAATGCTCCTTGTCAAGCTTTGTGCTTGATGCCTTAAGTGGGTCAACAAGGTCACTCAAAACAAGCTTACCGTCAATATATCCGTTGCCCTTGCCGTATGTACCTGCACTCCACAGACCCATGTATGCAGGGCAGGCATCACACATATGGTAAACCACGTTGTCCTCACACTCAACAATGGCAGAGTCAACAAATGATGCGCTTGTCGGAATGGCAACGTTGTGGTCGCAGTCCACCATATCCTCAAAGTGGTTAACGAATTTTACATCAGACCAGCTTTTGCCGTTATCGTCAGAGTAACGTATCGCAACGTCAACGTTAGCAGGGTCATCTGTACCGTTGCCATAGCGTATGTCAGAGCAGGCAAGTATTCTGCCACTTTTAAGGGTGTAAAGGGCGGGGATTCTGAATAATACGCTATTCCCTGTGCCGGGCGCGTAGGGGTTTGTAACTTTATTGCTCATAAATTACTCCAATCTGAACGTCTTAACCTCAAAAGGTGTTACGTTAAATGTGATTTTGTTGCCATCAAAGGGGTATTCTGTGTTTTCCTCCTCCATAAGGTTGCATTCGTAAACCTTTGTGAAGGGGAGATTGATTGTAAGCGTTCTTTCACCACGTACACGACGGCTCTGATAAATACGTATAATTGTTCCGTTGCCGTCCTGTGCCTGTTTAACTGCATCAATAATAATATCATCATTATCACAACTGATAAAGCTGTATTCCTGGGGTAATTCGCCCTCGTTCCTTGTAACTGCAGTTGCACAAAGGGGCATATTAAGCTGGAATGCCTCCTGCACAGTACCGCCTGTCTGCCATGTACCTGCGTGTGGGTAAAAGCTGTATGTGAACTTATGCTCACCAATATCACCCTTGGGGTCGGGGCAGGTGGGCGCACGAAGGAGTGTAATTCTCATTCGGCTGTCAAGGATATCATAACCATACTTGCAATCATTAAGAATGCTTACACCATAGTCACCTTCAGAAAGGTCTGCCCATTTGTGAGCACATTGTTCAAAGCGTGCAGCATCAAATGGTGAGTTGCGGTGTGTGGGTCGCTTGATTGCACCGTGTGCCGCCTCGAACGTTGCCTCTGTGTTAAGCACGTTAACGTCAAACGCGGCCTTCATAACCTTGTCACGCTCCTGCCAGTCAACGTATGTTTCAAACATAAGCTGACGGCTACCTGCGTAAAGCATAATGTTCTGTTTGATAGTTGATTTATTGAATTTTCTTACAACCTTGAGTACGGCTCTTACAGAGTTGCATTCAACAACCTCAACACTCTCTGCCTTGGTGAGAGTCCATTTTTTCTTTTCATAGTTCTGTTCAAGGTTCCATGCAGTTTCGTGTACGCATTTGTCAATGAAAATTGAAATTTCATTACCCTTGCCGTTGAGGGCTTCACGATTATTCTCTTTATCAAATACTGATGTAAGAATACCGTTTTCATCATAAGAAACTCTGAGAATTTCGTTTTCGATAATGCCGTTACCGATTTTAAGCGGTTCGCATGCCTTTGCTTCGGCAAAGGGGTAGAATTTATAACCCATCGGGGGTACGTCTGTTGCAATAAATTCAGTAAACTCCTTGCCGTTCTTTGTGGATATACGGCATTTTTCGCCAACAGTTTTGTTGCCGAGAAGTCTTACGGGACCTGTTACCTTGTGTGAAAGCAGGTTCCATACAATTACGCCGTCAGATTTGATGTCAACACGGCTTGCAATACCCTCAAGGCCCTCTGTAAGCATAGCGTTGCCTTCCCTTTCAAGGTGAGCAAAATCAGGTCTGCAATCCTCCATAGCCTCGTGTATTGATGTGCCGGGGAGTATATCGTGGAACTGATTTTTAAGGAGCATAAGCCATAAATCGTGAAGGCGCTCCTTATCGTAGCCCTTACCGAATGTACCTGCCATTTCAATACGGCTTAGTCTGAATTCGTTTTTGCGGTTACCCTTTTTGATAAAGCCCTGGCTTGTGTATGTACCGCGGTGGTTTTCGTAATAAAGCTCGTCGTTGTATGTAGGTAATTCATCACGTATTTTCTCTGCTTCGGCAAAGAATTCGTTGGGGTGACCCATTCTTGCGGTAGGCAGACCGGGGAAATTTTCAAGTCTTTTGGCGTTTTCAAGCATACGATAGGTGCTTCCGCCACCGCCGTCACCATAACCAAACATACCAAAGGCGGTTTTCATTGTGCCCTTAAGGTCTGTTGCATCTGCTGACTCAACAATATATGCAGGGTCGTAGTCGCCCTGATAATGTGTGCGCTGATTAAATGCGAGTATCTCAGAACCGTCATGACCCTTCCAATTGAAAAGTGTATGTGGGAAACGGTTAGTATCCTGGCTGCGGAGCTTTGAGGTAATGAAGTATTTCATACCACTCTTTTTGATAATCTGTGGTAATGCGTGTGAAAAGCCAAAGCAGTCGGGCAACCAATATGTATCAGATGAAACACCGAATTCTTTTTCAAAGAACTCTTTACCGTAAAGCAACTGACGAATCATGCTTTCACCTGATGCAACGTTTGTGTCGCATTCAACCCAGGTGTTACCAACAATGTACCATTGACCGTTCTTAACCTTTTCTTTGATTCTTTCATAAAGCTCAGGGTTGTTGTTTTTGATCCAATGGTAAACAATAGCCTGGCTCTGTGTGAATTTGAATTCGGGGTAGTGGTCCATAAGCGCAAGGTTGTTTGCAAAGGTACGGGCGGTTTTACGCTCGGTTTCCTGTGCGCGCCAGAGCCACGCAATATCGAGGTGGCTGTGACCATCCATAATAACCTCGAACTGAGGCGTGTGTTTGATTTTGCTTAACTCTGTATCAAAATATTCACAAGCGGTATAGATTGACTGACGTACCTCGTCATCGTCAAAATCAAAGTCAACCATGTGGAGTGAATCATCAAGTACCTTGTAAACTGCCTCGCGGATGTAGGCATCCTTGATGTGGGGTAAAGCATCCCACGTTAACGCACAGTTAAGGTAGAACTTTTCGCATACCTCGTCAATGGTGGCAAGGTTTGCGAATTTCATTTTATATTCGCACTCTTTAATACCTGCTCTGGCATCATCACAAAAAGCTGCTGAGTCAAGAACTGCCTCAAGCTCAATTTCCATGGGTTCGCCGTATTTTAAATACTTGTCATTGATAACAACTGTTTCACGGGCAACCCAACCACTATGCTCGCGTGATGAAACTGAGTTAGCAATTTTGCCGTCAATACGTACCATTATTTCGCCGCCGAAATCAAGGTTAAGGTAAACCTTTTTACCCTTGAAGCTTTCGGGCAGGGTAACAGTTGTTTTGAAAATTCTTGCACAGTCATAGCGTGCAAACCAATGGTCACCAAGTACCTTTTCTTCAGCAGTTTCGGGGAAATACTCGTACTTGCCCTTACCAAGATAATTGCCGTCATAGGTTGTCCAGTTGTTCATTGTAACGCTTTCGGTTTCAATGTATTTGGGTAACTGAATCATCATATGATATAAAACTCGTTCTTTTGGCGTTCTCATAAATTCAACTCCATTATATAAAATATTCATACTTAATATATCATAGTTAAAATACCTATATCAAGCCGAAGTTAAGTATAAAAAAATATTTGTATAATATAGTAAAAAAATACTATGATTTATTGACAAATAGAGCACTAAAAAGACTTTGACTATTTATACTGTATATGGTACAATTTACATAATATAATGTCGAAATATGCCGAAGCAAGCTTTTCGACAATTGTTTTTGGGGGAAGAAATATGGCAGAAGGTGTAACATTATTTAAATGTCAGATGTGTGGTGGTGAGCTTAACATTGAGCACGGTAAATCTGTCACTATCTGCGAATATTGTGGTTCAACACAGACCTTACCAAAGCTCAACGACGAAAAACGCATTCAGCTTTATGACAGAGCAAATCACTTCCGTCTTGCCAATGAGTTTGATAAGGCTATGGGTGTTTACGAAATGATTCTCAGCGATAATGAGGATGATTCTGAAGCATATTGGGGTATTGTGCTTTGCCGTTATGGTATCGCATATGTTGATGACCCCGCAAGCCACAGAAGAATGCCTACAGTTAACCGTGCACAGTTCGTTTCGATTTTTGATGATGCTGATTATAAATCTGCAATCAAATATGCTGATGATGAGCAAAAGGCTATCCATAAGGCAGAGGCAGCAGAGATTGATGCCATTCAAAGAAAATATCTTGAAATTTCAAGCGAAGAAGATCCTTTTGATGTTTTCATCTGTTACAAAGAAACTGATGAAAATGGTCAAAGAACACAGGATAGTGTACGTGCTTATGATATATATAATGCCCTTGATAAAGAGGGATTTAAGGTGTTCTTTGCCCGTGTAACACTTGAAGATAAATTAGGCTCAGCGTACGAGCCATACATATTTGCCGCCCTTCATTCAGCAAAGGTTATGATTGTTGTCGGCACCAAGCGTGAGTATTTTGATGCTGTATGGGTTAAGAATGAATGGAGCCGTTTCCTTGGCCTTATAAAAGAGGGTAAAGAAAAGATCGTTATCCCTGCTTATGAGGGTATGTCACCCTATGATATGCCAGAAGAATTCCAATTGCTTCAGTCACAGGATATGAGCAAAATCGGTTACACTCAGGATATTGTCAGGGGTGTTAAAAAGCTCGTCGACAAATCCGTTCCCAAAAAGCCGGAGCCTAACAGAATTGTAAACGGAGTTAACATTGATACCGTTCTTACACGTGCTTTCATTTTTATTGAAGATAAAAAATGGGTAAATGCAAAAGCATATATTGAAAAGGTGCTTGATGTAGACCCTGAAAATGCAAAGGCATATCTTGGTCTTCTTATGATTGAACTTAAGGTGCCAAGGCAAGAGCTTCTTTCAAACTGTGAAAAGCCCTTTGATAATCTTCCTGCTTACACAAAGGCTTTTCGTTATGCAGACCGCGGGTTAAGAAATCTCTTGCAAAGCTATATAAAAGCTATTAAAGAGCGAATCAGACTCAAAGAGTGCGAGGAAATCTACAAACAGGCCCTGCACCTTGAAAATGGTCAGTATAACGATAAAATGAACGAGTGCTCTAATTTGCAGAGTGCTGCCGCTAAGTACAAAAGTATTGCCGGCTATAAGGATGCTGACCAGCGTCTTGAAGTGTTAGAGAATAAAATCAAAAAGCTGTTAGAAGAGCTTGATACCAAGAAAAAGCTCAGAAAGAAAATTATCAGAATTGCGATTGTTGCGGTATGTGTTATTTTCGTTGCTTTTCAGCTTATAACAAAGGCTATTATTCCTGCACAGAAATATAGGGAAGCAGCAAAATGCCTTGAATCAAAGGATTATGTTGGGGCTGTTGTGCTTTATGCAGAATTAGGTCACTATAAAGATTCGTTGACCCTCCTCAAAGAGGCAAATTATCTTTATGGTATGGATCAGATGAGCAAAAAGGATTACAAGGGTGCATACAATACCTTTGAATCAGTTCAGGGCTATAAGGATAGCCGTGATAATAAGGTTGTCTGCGGTTATATATACGCGCAGAATCTTTTAAAACAGGGCGACTATGAGAACGCCTTGGTAGTATTGAATGATATTGGTGTATACAAGGATAGCCAAAGCCTTAAGGCTAAGTGCCTTACAGAAGGTACCCAGTATTTCTATGAGAAAAAGAATTACGCAAAAGTAATTGAATGGTATCAACAGTGTGCTGAATTTGATGCCGGTGCAGATTTTTACATTGAAGCTTGCTATTATCAGGGTATCAGCCTTCAGGAGTCAGGCCAGTTTGAAAATGCTATAGAGTATTTCAATAAAGCAGGTTCTTATGGCGATGCGTATGCAAAAATTAATGAAGCAAAGTATGCCTACGTTACTTATAACAGGGACAGAACAAATGCCAAAACATACGAATACCTTAATGATTTGGTTAATATGGGTTATAAGGACAGCGGTACAATTTATAATGATTTGTACGATTGGAACATTGAGGTATTTGCGATTAATACATCTGCAAAGGATGAACAGTCTAACAGAGTATCACTCAGCGTTTATGATTCGGTATACTTCCACTTTAAGGTAAATGGCGGTTACCCGGGTGAAAAAATTAATGTTTCACTTGTGGCAACTTACCCCAACGGTACCACATCCGAGATGGAAACAAAAGAATTCCACGATGGCTACGTGGGTTACTATGGTTGGGCATCAGGTATTTACACCGTACCTGCATATGGTGAGCGCGGACCATTGAAGCTACAATTCTATGCTAATGGTGAAGTAATTGGTGAAGCTACAGTTAGTATGAAAACCTGATTTATAAATAATTTAATGAACCGAGTGCTTCTGCATTCGGTTCATTTTTATGTTTGTGTAAAATGATGAAAAACCTATTGAATTATTGGCTAATAAGACATCAAAAAGCCTTTGACTCAACTTGTCGAATATGATAAAATTAAACTAATAAAATGTTGGAAAAATTCGTTTTATAATGACGATATGTGGGGTTTGAATATGGCGTTTTTGAAATGTAAAATGTGTGGTGGCGATCTTGATATAATACCCGGTGCATCTGTTGCGTCTTGTGCATATTGTGGCACAAAACAAACCTTGCCCAAGCTTGATGATGAAAAGCGAGTAAAGCTTTTTGACAGAGCTAACCACTTCCGTCGAGCTAATGAGTTCGATAAAGCAATGGGTATTTATGAAATGATTCTTAGCGATTCAAAAGATGATTCGGAAGCTTATTGGGGTCTTGTTCTTTGTCGATATGGTATTGCGTATGTCGAGGATCCCAAGACAGGCAGAAGAATGCCCACGGTTAATCGTTCGCAATTTATATCAGTTTTTGATGATGATGATTATAAATCGGCTATCGCTTGTTGTTCGCCCGAGCAAAAAGCTGTTTATGAGGCAGAGGCGAAAGCAATTGACAATATTCATAAAATGTTTTTGCGCATTTCACAAGATGAAGAGCCTTTTGATGTGTTTATCTGTTATAAAGAATCTGATGAAAATGGTCAACGAACCCAGGATAGCGTTTATGCTTATGATATTTATGATGCGCTTACCAAAGAGGGTTTAAAGGTTTTCTTTGCGCGAGTTTCACTCGAGGATAAATTAGGTTCAATGTATGAGCCCTACATTTTTTCTGCACTAAACTCTGCCCAGGTTATGATTGCTATTGGTACTAAACGTGAGTATTTTGATGCAGTGTGGGTGAAAAATGAGTGGAGTCGTTTCCTGGGGCTTATCAAAGCAGGGAAAAATAAAACACTTATTCCGGTTTACAAGGATATATCGCCCTATGATATGCCGGAGGAATTTACGTATCTTCAATCCTTGGATATTGGCAAGATCGGTTATATCCAAGACCTTGTTAGGGGTGTGAAGAAGATTGTAAACTTCCAACCGGTGCAATCACCAAAAATTACAGTTGACCCCGGGTATGCGAAGCGCTCCCAAAAAGAGACTGTTGATGTTGAAAAAATGATTAGACTTTCGTCTGCTGCGCTTGAAAGTAAAAAGTGGAACGAGGCACGTAGTTACGCAAAAAAAGCAAGATTAGCAAGTCCTGACAGACCTGAGCCGTATTTGTACACGATTTTGGCTGATAACAAACTTCGCTCTACCGATGAATTGAAAAAAACAAAAAAAGTGGTCTATGATAATGACTCGTACTATGACATTTATCTGAAACGTTGTCGTGAGTCAGAGCAGATTAAAATCAATCGCAAACTTTTAGTAAAAAAGGGTAAATACACACGCTATAAACTGTTCGGTGTATTGCTGGGTATTGCGAGCACCTTGTTGTTATTGATAGGTGTATATTATGCCCTAATTTTTATAAATGACAATGGTTATGTTGTTCAAGAACTGGAAATTAAAACGATGCTACCACTTTTTGTAATAGCATTTTTAAGCTCTTTTTACGGACTGTTTTCCGCAAAAAATAAAGCAAGGCCATTACATTCCAGCATAAGTCTGTTGTTAGCTTTTATCTCTTTAATCGCATCTGTTGTGTGTTTCTATAAGGTTAATACTGATTGGGGGCCTAAAAAAAAGCTAGAATTCATTAATGAATTGTACAATGAAGGGGCGTATGAAGAAGCTTTTGGATGGTGTTTTGATGGGCACCAATATGCATATCAATCATTTCTTTTTGAGGAAATTAGCATTTATTCAGAGAATAATTATGAAAATGATACGGAATTTTGTAAAATGGCCTTTAAATGTGCAACTGCAGCTGCACAACAGTATGTTGATCAAAAAAACTATGATGGACTCATAAGTTTTTTGGGTGAAAAAAAGTTTTTTGTAAACAAGCATTTCCATAAAATGAAAATAAATATACCTGAATCAGATTATGAGCTTTTTATAAAAAAAGCAAGTTCCTTGTCATCAAAGTGGTCGTTCGGTCAGGTGTATGAATCGTTTGGTGATATGGATAGTAGCTTCGTTTTTTATGCAGAACTCCAAAGAGATTTACTTCATAAATTGCCTGAGGGTGTAGCAGATACAACAATGATTGACGAGGTGTGTTCGTTGATTGCAGAACTTGAGGATGGTAATTACAAATCCAATAGGCAAAGATGGATTGAAGATTTCAAACAATTGTTTGAATACAAAGAAGTTCAAGCTATGTACTTGAATGACGATTATATTTGCACATTCATGTTAGGTAAATGGTCTAATAAAGCTACCTATTATTACGACGAAAGATATATAGAGTTTTATCAGGATGAGGAGGATGGTGGCATTTCCGTCCAATACAGGAATTTACCAACTCCCGATGAAGATGCTGAATATTATGATGTTCAGAATCAGGTTTATGTGTGGGAGGATTCGAATTATAAAAAAATATGTGATGTTTATAAATTCACATTTATCGATGCAGATACACTTGAGTGCTATTGCTATGAAAATGGTTCAACGTACACACTTTACAGAAAATAATATATCTCAAGCCGAGGTTTCCTCGGCTTGTTTTTTTTATTTACATCTTTTAATGTATTGTGGTATAATATAATGTCAGTAAAACAGAAAGGGGTGAGGTTGTGCCCGATAAATTTATTTTACATTCTGAATACCAGCCTACAGGTGACCAGCCTGAGGCAATTGCACAGCTTGTTGATGGTATTAATAAGGACTATCAGGAGCAGACCCTTTTGGGTGTAACAGGCTCAGGTAAAACCTTTACCATGGCAAACGTTATTGCACAGCTTAACCGTCCCACCCTTGTTCTTGCTCACAATAAAACCCTTGCCGCACAACTTTGCAGTGAGTTCAAGGAGTTTTTCCCTGAAAATGCGGTGGAGTATTTTGTCTCCTATTACGATTATTATCAGCCCGAGGCATATATTCCCTCAACTGATACTTATATCGAAAAAGATAGTGCTGTTAATGACGAAATTGATAAATTGCGCCATTCTGCAACATCTGCACTTTCGGAGCGTCGCGATGTTATTATTGTAGCTTCGGTTTCCTGTATATACACTCTCGGTGACCCTATTGATTACCGCAGTATGGTTATTTCCTTGCGTACGGGTATGCAAAAGGATAGAGATGACCTTATAAAAAAGCTTGTTGAAATTCAGTATGAGCGTAACGATGTCAGCTTTACACGTAACAAATTCAGGGTTAAGGGCGATACTGTTGAAATTTTCCCTGTTTACTCTTCAGAAACTGCCTATCGTATAGAGTTTTTCGGTGACGAAATTGACAGAATTTCTGAAATTCATCCCCTTACGGGTGAGGTTAAGTGTACACGCTCTCACGTGGCGATTTACCCTGCTTCTCACTACGTTGTTGAGCAGGATAAAATGGAAAAGGCGCTTGAAAATATTTATAATGAAATGCAAAGCAGGGTAGAGGAATTTACTGCAGAGGGCAAGCTGCTTGAGGCACAGCGCATTCAACAGCGTACCCTTTATGATATGGAAATGCTCCGTGAAACGGGCTTTTGCAAGGGTATTGAAAACTACTCGCGTGTTATGTCGGGGCGTGAGCCGGGCAGTGCTCCGTATACTCTTCTTGACTATTTCCCCGATGATTTTGTTCTGTTTGTAGATGAATCTCACGTTACGTTGCCTCAGGTAAGGGGTATGTTCGGTGGTGACCGCTCACGTAAAGAGAGCCTTGTAAACTTCGGCTTCAGGTTGCCGTCTGCATTTGATAACAGACCACTTAAGTTTGATGAATTTTACGCTAAAACTCATCAAAAAATATTTGTGAGTGCAACTCCCGGTGACCTTGAAAAACAAAAAAGTGAACAGATTGCTGAGCAGGTTATACGTCCCACAGGTCTTCTTGACCCCGAGGTAAGCGTAAGACCTACCGATGGTCAGATTGATGACCTTATTTCAGAAATCAATATGAGGGTAGAGCGCAAAGAACGTGTGCTTGTAACTACACTCACCCGTAAAATGGCGGAGGATTTAACAGAGTATCTGTCAAATTATGGTATAAAAGTCAGATATATGCATTTTGACGTTGACACAATTGAACGAATGGAGCTTATTCGTGATTTGCGATTAGGTGAGTATGACGTGCTCGTAGGTATCAATCTTCTGCGTGAGGGTCTTGATATCCCTGAGGTTTCACTTGTTGCTATACTCGATGCTGATAAAGAAGGCTTTTTGCGTAGTGAAACATCACTTATACAGACCATAGGCAGAGCCGCACGTAATGCAAATGGTCAGGTTATCATGTACGCCGATGAGGTTACAAGCTCAATGGAACGAGCTATTAATGAAACCTATCGTCGACGTGAAAAACAGATGAAATACAACGAGGCTCATAATATTGTTCCGCAGACTATACGAAAAGATGTTCGTGATATATTAGAAATCAGTTCAAAGGATAACGTGCAGGAGCGTATGGCAAAGAAGCGACTTTCAGCTAAAGAAAAGAGTGAGCTTATTGACCGCCTGTCAAAAGAAATGCGGGCAGCCGCAAAGCTTCTTGAATTTGAACACGCGGCATATCTGCGTGACCAGATACACAAATTAAAAGGTGAAAATTAATTTTTATGGAAAAGAATTTGATTATAAAAGGTGCGCGAGAGCATAATTTAAAAAACGTCAGCGTTGAAATACCAAGGGATAAGCTTGTTGTTTTTACGGGTCTTTCAGGCTCAGGTAAATCATCACTTGCCTTTGATACAATCTATGCCGAGGGTCAGCGTAGGTATATGGAAAGCCTTTCTTCTTACGCAAGGCAGTTTTTGGGTATTATGGAAAAGCCTGACGTTGATATAATCGACGGGCTTTCACCCGCTATTTCTATTGACCAGAAAACAACCTCAAAAAACCCTCGTTCAACGGTGGGTACGGTTACTGAAATATATGACTATTTAAGGCTTTTGTATGCCCGTATCGGTGTACCCCATTGTCCGGTTTGCGGTCGTCAGATTGAGATGCAATCTATTGACCAGATTGTTGATGAAATTATGAAACTGCCTCAGGGCACCAAATTTCAGGTTTTAGCACCTATTGCAAAGGGTAAAAAGGGTGAATTTCAAAAGGATTTTGAAAGTGCCTCAAAATCAGGCTTTTCGAGGGTCCGTGTTGATGGTATCGTTTATGATTTATCTGAAAAAATCAAGCTTGAAAAAAATATAAAGCATAATATCGAAATAATTGTTGACCGTCTTATTATGAAAGAGGGGGTAGGCTCACGTCTTACCGACTCAATCGAAACAGCCTTTTCGCTTACAGAGGGCACAGTGCTTATTGATGTAATTGATGGTGAAGAAATTCTGTTTTCACAGAATTTTGCTTGTCCTGAGCACGGCTCGTGTATGGATGAATTAGAGCCTCGTTTATTCTCATTCAATAACCCGTTTGGAGCTTGTCCCACTTGCTCAGGGTTAAGCGTGTTTATGCGCGTTTCTGAAGATTTGCTTGTGCCAAACCGTAAGCTCTCTATAAATGAGGGTGCAATCAAGGGCTGTGGTTGGGGTAAAACTGATTCAAGTACAATTGCAGGTATGTATTACAGCGCCCTTGCTGAAAAATACGGCTTTACACTTGATACACCCTTTAATAAAATTCCAACCGAAGGTCAGCGCGCAATTTTCTACGGCACCAATGGTGAAAGAATTAAAATCATTCGTCAGAATGAATATGGCAGCGGTACTTATATGGCAGAATTTGAGGGTATTGTAAATAACCTTGAACGTCGCTATCGTGAAACCACAAGTGACTGGTCACGACGTGAGATTGAACAGTATATGACCGAAAGTCCTTGCCCCGATTGTAAGGGTGCACGTCTTAAGCCCGGCCCACTTGCCGTAACAGTTGGTGGCATAAATATCAAAGAATTTACCGATATGTCAATCGGTGATGAATTGGCGTTTATCGAAGGTCTTGTGCTTAATGAAAAGGAACAAATCATAGGTAAACAGATTATCAAAGAAATCAAATCAAGACTCCGTTTTTTATGTAACGTAGGTCTTGATTACCTTACACTTTCACGCTCATCAGGTACACTTTCAGGTGGTGAAAGTCAGCGTATCCGTCTTGCAACACAAATCGGCTCATCACTGATGGGTGTGCTGTATATCCTTGATGAGCCAAGTATAGGTCTGCATCAGCGTGATAACGAAAAGCTTTTGCAATCACTTAAAAATCTTCGTGATTTAGGCAACACGCTTATTGTTGTTGAGCATGATGAGGATACAATGAATGAGGCTGATTTCATTGTTGATGTAGGTCCCGGTGCAGGTGTGCATGGTGGTGAAATCGTTTGTGCAGGTACAGTTGATGAGATTAAAAAGTGCAAAAAATCATTGACAGGTCAGTATCTGTCAGGTGCTAAAAAGATTGAGGTGCCTGAAAAACGCCGTAAGGGTAACGGCAAATTCCTTGAAATCAAGGGTGCAAGGCAGAATAACCTTAAAAATATTGATGTTAAAATTCCCCTTGGTGAGCTTGTTGTGGTAACAGGTGTTTCCGGCTCGGGTAAGTCATCACTTGTTAACGAAATCCTTTATAAAAAGCTTGCCTCGGAGCTTAACAATGCACGTAAGTTTGCAGGTAAGCATGATGAAATTATTGGTATTGAGCACCTTGATAAGGTCATTGATATTGACCAGTCACCAATCGGCAGAACACCCCGTTCAAATACCGCAACATACACAGGCGTGTTCAATGATATACGTACACTTTTTGCACAGACTCAGGATGCAAAAGCAAAGGGTTATGATGCAGGTCGCTTTTCCTTTAATGTAAAAGGGGGCAGGTGTGAATCCTGCGAGGGTGACGGTATAATAAAAATCGAAATGAACTTCCTTTCAGATGTTTACGTGCCTTGTGAGGTTTGCCGAGGTGCACGTTATAACCGCGAAACACTCGATGTAAAATATAAGGGCAAAAACATCAGCGAGGTTCTTAATATGACCGTCGAAGAGGCGATGGGCTTCTTTGAAAACGTGCCCAAAATCCGTAAAAGGCTTGAAACTATTTACGAGGTTGGCCTTGGCTACATCACCCTGGGGCAGTCAGCAACAACCCTTTCGGGTGGTGAGGCACAGCGTGTTAAACTGGCAACTGAATTGTCAAAAAAATCAACGGGTAAAACTATATATATACTTGATGAGCCTACAACAGGCTTACACACAGCCGATGTAAAGAAGCTCCTTGAGGTTATAAATAAACTCGTTGATGCCGAAAACTCTGTAATCGTCATTGAACATAATCTTGACGTAATCAAAACTGCCGACCATATTATTGACCTTGGTCCTGAGGGTGGTAGTGGTGGTGGCACTATAGTTGTACAAGGCACTCCCGAAGAGGTTGCAAAAAATAAAAAATCGTATACAGGCAAATATTTAAAACCTTTGCTGTAAGCCTTGATATATAAATTTTAATGTTATATAATTGTAAAAAATATATTTTAAAAGAGGAATGTTTATGAAAGCAAACGAAAGTATTGCCAACTATGACATCAAAGTCAGAGAATACACAAACTATGCTATTAAAAGCATTAAGAATGTGTGTAAAAATTTCGGACCTCGTCCCGTAGGCAGCGAGGCAGAAAAACAAGCTCAGGAGTATATGCTCCAGGACCTTGAAAAATGGTGCGATACCGCCACCCGTCAGGAGTATAAATGCT
>JAZQRX010000038.1:0-21135 GCA_045629785.1 Acutalibacteraceae bacterium
ACAGAGCAGGATATTCTTGATGAAATCACAGCAGGTCTTAAGGAAGTTGTTGATTCTGCTGAAAAGAAGGCAGATTACAGCGAATTTGATTCAGTTGTAGATAGTCTTGAAGAAATTGTAAATAATCCCGATAACTATACAGATGAAACAGTAGAGGCTGCAAAGGATGCACTCCAGAATGCAGAGGACTTTGATAAGGATCTTCCCGAATCACAGCAGGGCGTTGTTGATAGCTTTGTAAATGACCTTAAGGATGTTCTTAATTCAGCAGATAAAAAGGCAGATTACACAGATTACAACAATGCAAAGTCTGAGGCAGACAGCCTTGTAAATGATGACGGCAACGGCAACCCCGTTTATGATGAAGACGCCTTCAATGCATATAAAGAGGCAGTAAATAACATTGACAACGCTCTTGATAAAAACCTTCCCGAAAGTGAGCAGAGCGTAGTTGATGATGCAACAGGTGCACTCAACAATGCATTGAATACACTTGAATCAAGCAGATACTACACAGTAACCTTCCTTGATGCAGAAGGCAACATTCTCACATCAGAAAGATTTGTTTCAGGTGCAGCCTTCGGTACAATCGTTGCTCCCGCACTCCCCGAAGGCACAGATGAAATCGCAGTTTGTGGCTGGGCTTATGAAAATGATGTTCTTGCAGGTGCAGACGACGTGCTTACATCTGATGTTACCGTAAAGGTTGCTGCTGAGGATAAGGTTCTCAGAATCTTTAATGAATCAGGCTTTGCTTTTGATACAGCAACAGGCTACATTGTTACTGAAAGCCGTTCATTGACAGCTGCAGATGTACTTGCAAAGTTTGATAACGATGCTTCTGTGCTTGTAATCAAAGACTTTAACGGCAACGTGCTTTCAGCTGATGATTATGTTGGCTCAGGTGCAACAGTTACTCTTGAATCAAAATACTGTGATGGTGTTACATACGAGTCAAGAACATTTGTTGTATATGGTGATGTTAACGGTGACGGCCTTGTTAATGCAGATGACTATGCAATTTCAAGACAGGCAACAATTGATCGTAGCTATTATAACGAAAACAACCACTACTTCTTTGTGGCAAACGATATAGCAAAGGACGGCTATATTGATGCTATTGATACCCATTACCTTAACCTTATGGTGAGAGGATATAGATAAGGGGTAAAGCCAAATATTAACAGAGTGTTACCGAATCTTCGGTTAACACTCTGTTTTTTGTTATTCTTATACATATCTTTACATTTGATTTTGTACCTTTGACTATTTACAAAAAATATTTTTCTATGTTATAATGTAATATATATTCGGTTATTGTATCCAAAGTTCAGGAGTTGTAGATTTATGGAGCGTAAAAGCGGTGTGCTGATGCATATTTCGTCACTATGGGGTGACTATTCTTGTGGTTGTTTTGGCAAAGCCGCATATGAATTTGTTGACTTTTTGTGTGAGGGCGGTTTTTCATACTGGCAGGTGTTACCCTTTGGCTTGGTTGATGAATGCAACTCACCATATAAATCATATTCAACCTTTGGTGGCAACCCATATTTTGTTGATTTGGAGTCGCTTTATAAAGATGGGCTTCTTACAAGCGCTGAATTAGAATCCGCAAAGCAGCAAACACCATATTCATGTGAATTTGACCGACTCAGTAAAGAGCGTGTGGGTTTACTTATAACTGCTTCTCAACGAGTGTCGCAGGATTTGAAGGATAAAATAAATAATTTTATTGACTCAAACAAGCATCTTGCAGATTTTTGTAAATTTATGGCGCTTAAGAGCGCAAATAACAATACAGAGTGGCCCCAATGGACAGTTGAAGCTTTTTCACCTGTTGATGAATTCGGCTGGCGCTTTATTCAGTATGAGTTTTTTACCCAATGGGCAAGGGTTAAAGAGTATGCTAACAGTAAGGGTATAAAAATAATCGGTGACATTCCCATTTACGTTTCGTTTGATTCATCAGATGTTTATTTTAACCGCGAAATATTCCTTATGGATGATAACAACCGCCTTACAGATGTAGCAGGTGTACCGCCTGACTATTTTGCAGAGGATGGTCAGCTTTGGGGTAACCCCCTTTATGATTGGTCTGCCCTTGAAAAGACCGATTATAAATGGTGGAAGGACAGAATTGCAGCATCACTTGAGCTTTTTGATGGTGTGCGTATTGACCACTTCAGGGCTTTTGAAAGCTTCTGGGCAGTAGACGGCAAGGCAAAAACCGCCCGTGAGGGTAAATGGGTAAAGGGCCCCGGTATGAGGCTTATTAATGCACTTAAATCTGTTGCAGGTGATAAGCTGATTATTGCCGAAGATTTAGGCGACATTACAAAAGAGGTTATTGAGCTTGTTGAGGAAAGCGGCTTCCCCGGTATGAGGGTTTTTCAGTTTGGCTTCCTCGGTGGCGAAACACCACACAAGCCCCATAACTATATAAATAACTGTATTGCATATTCAGGCACTCACGATAACAACACGCTTCTTGGTTATTTGTGGGAAACACCTATGGATATTAAACACGATGTTATGCGTTATTGCGCTTGTGACCCCGACAGATGGAATGAAGACGGTTGTTGGGCAATCATACGTACAATTATGGGCAGTAATGCAGGTCTGTGTATTTTCCCTGTGCAGGATTTGTTGGGCTACGGCAACGATACCCGACTTAACGTGCCCGGCAGGGCAGATGGTAACTGGCTTTATCGAATTACAAAAGAGCAGTTGAATTACATTGACACAAAAAAATATAAACACTATAACTCAATTTATGGAAGGTAAGCTATGGCAGATTTAAAAGATATTACCCTGTTTTTACTTGATATGGATGGTACAGTCAACCTGGGCTATGACCCTATTGACGGTGCAAAGGAATTTTTAGAAACACTTTTACAGCAGGGCAAAAACTTCATTTTTCTTACAAATAATTCATCTAAGAGCAAGCTTGATTACGTTCAGAAAATGCGTTCATTAGGCTTCCCTTGTGAAGAGGAAAATGTTTTTACATCGGGAATGGCAGCAGGAATGTTCCTTGAAGAAAATAAAAAGGGTAGTAAGGTGTATGTTTGCGGTACACGTTCACTTGTTAATGAATTGGGCAATTATGATGTAGATATTGACCCTACAGGTGAAAATGCCGATACAGTCCTTCTTGGCTACGACACCGAGCTTGATTATAAAAAAATACGCACAGTATGCGACCTTCTTGATGGTGGCGCAGATTACTACGCAACTAATATTGATATGGTCTGCCCCATTGAGGGTGGCAGATATCTGCCTGATTGCGGTAGCTTTGCCGATATGTTTGAGCAGGCGGTTAAAAGGCGCCCCCGATTCCTCGGTAAGCCCGACCGCACAATGATCGATATTATTGCAAAGGCACAGGGTGTGCCCTATGAAAATATTGCAATGGTTGGTGACCGCATTTACACCGACGTTAAAACAGGTATAAATGCAGGTGTTACTTCAATTTTAGTCCTTTCAGGTGAAACCACTATGGAGGATTACAAAAAATCAGACGTTAAGCCCGATTATATCCTTGATTCTGTTAAGGATATACTTAATGCAATAAAGTAAGGTGAGGTTTATATGAAAAAATTTATATCTGTTTTAACCGTTATCACATTGTTGTTTTCTATGAGTGCGTTAAGCCTTACTGCGAATGCCCTTATTGATACTAACATTGTTTATGGCGATTTAGATGGTAATGGTACTGTTGATTTAAACGATGCCCGTGATATACTTAAGGCTGCAGCAGGGCTTCTTACAATCAGCGACCCGGCGGTTGCAAAGCGTGCCGACGTTAACAGCGATGGTGCTGTTACACTTTATGATGCACGTCAGGTGCTTCGTGGCTGTGCCGATTTAACAGAGCTTCAGCCGTCAGGTGCATTCAGTGGCTTTGAGGGTGACAGTTATTTCCAGACTCCTGACCAGGCAATTGCGGTATTTAACACTGTGCTTAACAAGGTTAAGAGTGAAAAGCCCGGCTTTATACGTAGTGAAGAGGTTGACATACTCGATTTTAACATTAAGGCAATGAATTTAGTTGGTATTAACTTTGGCAACTCAACTGAAAGTGTTGCAGGCTTGATCCGTGATATGATTGTTACAGAGTCCGAGCCCGAAATGGCACAGACCATTATAAAGGGTCAGAATTGTGACAATGCTATGTCAGCTGAAACAGAAACCTATGTTTCAAAGCTTAATCAGAATGATGTTTATGGTATAAAAGCAAATTATAATGAGGAAGACGGCATTATCACTATCCAGATTGCCCTTGCAGACTGTGAAATTGCCAACGTTAGCCAGACTGCTTATGCAGATGTGTTTAGCCCTGCAATTCTTCAGGAAAATTCTGAAAGCACAGTTGAAAATATCTTTGGTGCAAACACTTTTGAAGATGCACGTAAAAAGGAGCTTAAAAATGCAGTGCTTACTGCTGTTATTGATAGTGCAAATGCTCAGGTTGTATCATACACAACAACTTATGAAACACATATGTATTTAGAAAATTCAAATTTTGGCATTAACTCAACACTTTCTGCTAAGCTTCAGGGTGTTCAGTATGCAACAAGAATTGCAGTTTCTTACGACGAATTCCAATGGTAATTGCCTTTTAAAATGAGGGGAATTAAACCACAATATGAGGAGTGTTCAATATGAAAAAATACGTTTTAGCACTTGATCAGGGTACAACATCATCACGTACCATTGTTTTTGATAAAAAAGGCCGTATTGTCAGCAAGGCTCAGTTTGAATTTGAACAGATTTATCCCAAATCAGGCTGGGTTGAGCATAATCCTTATGAAATTCTTGATTCACAGTTAAGGTCATTGAGCACCGCACTTATGAGGGGCAAAATTGACCCTAAAGAAATTGCGGCAATAGGCATAACCAACCAGCGTGAAACCACAATTCTGTGGGATAAAGAAACAGGCAAGCCCGTTTACAACGCTATTGTGTGGCAATGCCGCAGAACAGCGCCTATATGCGAAAAGCTTAAGGAACAGGGTCTTGCTGACTATGTTAAAGAGCATACAGGTCTTTTGATAGATGCATATTTCAGCGCAACAAAAATTAAATGGATTCTTGATAACGTGCCTGAGGCACGTACACTTGCCGCAGAAGGAAAGCTCCTTTTCGGTACAGTTGAAACATGGCTTATCTGGAACCTTACAAATAAGCAGGTACATATTACAGATTACAGCAACGCCGCCCGTACAATGCTTTTTGATATTGAAAAGCTTTGTTGGGATGAATATCTTTGCAATCAGCTTGGCATACCTATGAGCATCCTCCCCGAGGTTAAAGAGTGTAGTGGTGTTTATGGCTATGTAAGTGATGATGTGCCCGGTCTTAAGGGTCTTGCCGGTATTCCTATTTCAGGTGCAATCGGTGACCAGCAGGCGGGACTTTTCGGTCAGGCTTGCTTTAATGCCGGTCAGGCTAAAAATACATACGGCACAGGCTGTTTCTTGCTTATGAACACAGGCGATAAGCGTATTCACTCTAAAAATAACCTTATCGAGGGTATTGCCTGGGGTATTAACGGCAAGGTTACTTATGACCTTGAGGGTAGTGCATTCAATGCAGGCTCTGTTATCAAGTGGCTTCGTGATGAGCTTCGTCTTATTTCAGAGCCCAGCGAATGTGACTTTTTGGCAGAGAGCGTAAAGGATGCTAACGGCATTTACCTTGTACCTGCATTTACAGGTCTTGGTGCACCTTATTGGGATATGTATGCCCGTGGCTGTATTGTTGGCCTTACACGTGGCACAAACCGAGCACATTTTGCAAGGGCTGTACTTGAAAGTATTGCATATCAGGTAACTGACCTTGTTGAGGCTATGCAAAAGGACAGTAACATTATTTTAAGTGAAATGCGAGTTGACGGTGGCGCATCTGTAAGTAATATTCTTTTACAGATTCAGTCAAACCTTATTTCATCAAAGGTTAACCGACCCAAGCTTGTTGAAACAACTGCACTTGGTGCTGCATATATGGCAGGTCTTGCAGTTGGCTTCTGGAAGGATTTTGACGAGATTGAAAAGGTTCGTGAGGTTGACCGCATATTCGTTCCCGCTATTGACAACGATTCGCGTGAGGTTATGCTCAAGGGTTGGCGCAAAGCGGTTGAACGCTCAAAGAATTGGGAAGAAGTATAATAAATTATGGATATTTTAATTGTAGCCTTAGGTGCAATCAGCATAGCTTTATCTATAGCTTGTATGGTGCTTATTCTTTCGCTTAAAAAGAATAAGGATAATAATGCCATTTATGAAGAATTCCGTCGCAACAGGCAGGAAATGGCTCAATCAAATAAAGAAACCCGTACCGAAACAACAGCGGCACTGGGTAAAATAGAGCAAAAGCTTAACGATATGGTTAAAGAGAATTACGAAAGCCGTATTAATCTTACCGAAAAAATCGGTGAATCTCTGAAATCTATTCAACAGCAAAATGCAGAAAGCTCTGACAGACAGACAAAGGTTATTGGTGAATCTATTTCAAAAATGCAGGAAAGCAACGAGAAAAAGCTTGAGCAAATGCGCCTTACTGTTGATGAAAAGCTTACATCAACCCTTACAACCCGACTTGATTCATCATTTAAAACTGTTTCACAGCAGCTTGAAAACGTGTATAAATCATTGGGTGAAATGAAGGAGCTTTCACAGGGTGTTACCACAAACGTAACCTCACTTAACCGAATTCTTACAAACGTTAAGGCGAGGGGCACATGGGCAGAGGTACAGCTTGAAGCAATCCTTGACCAGACCATACCCGGTCTTTACGTTAAAAACTATTCGCCCAAAAATAACGCGGAGCGTGTTGAGTTTGCTATAAGATTCCCTAATAGTGACAAAAAGGGCGCGGATATTTATTTACCTATCGACTCAAAATTCCCGCTTGAGGATTACGTAAGGGTATGTGATGCTGCAGATAATGCAGACCCCGACGCACTTAAGGTTGCCAGAAAGGCTCTTGAGGACAGAATACTTGCCGAGGCAAAGGATATTAAAAAATATATCTGTGTGCCACAGACAACACCCTTTGCTGTATTGTACCTTGCAACTGAAGGTCTTTATGCCGAGATTGCATCGTCAAAAAGCGGTATTGCTGAAAAATTACAGGCACAAAACGTTATGGTGGCAGGTCCGTCAACTATTACTGCGTTGCTTAATTCATTTGCTATGGGCTTTAAGGCTATGGCTATTAATGAAAAGGCAGATGAGGTGCGTAAAATTCTTGGTGCGGCAAAATCACAGTATGATACATTTGGTACAGTTCTTGAAAAAGCTAAAAAGAAAATTGACGAGGCAGGTAAAACACTTGATGAAGCCCGTCACCGCAACGATATGATTCAGAAAAAGCTGAAAAATGTTGAGGAAATAGAATCAGCCGAAGCAAGTAATGTTCTTGAATTACCTGAATTTACAGAATAACACAAAGCCCTATGAACTAATCGGTTCATAGGGCTTTTTATGGTTCTTGGTGTTATTTTACTGCTTCGTGAATTTTATCGGCAAGTGCGTTAATTTCTTCAATAGTCCAATCCGGATTATTAAAGATATGAGCGCATTTTTTCATTATCTTAAGGCTCTTTTCACACATATCCTCGGAGTACTGAATGTGTTTGTTGACATCCATTTTAAAGGGATCCATAAGAGGATGTGCCGCACCCTTTTTTTCAAGAATAGGCTTCCAGTCGTTGTAAACGTGCTTTCCTGTATATCCAGGGATTGTAGCACCGATTTTGTCTGCAAAGGCCTTGCATTTTTCTTCATTGTCGAAGCGGAAGGAAATGGCAATTGCGCTGTCACCCTCATCATCGTTGCAGGGCACATAGTCAAAGCCGTCGCCGAGTGCTTCCATAAGAAGCGCTTTATTCTTTTTAAGGTCACGCACAATACCGTCAAGCTTTTTGAACTGCTGACGGAGAATTGCAGAGGTAACCTCACCAACGCGGAATTCTGTTCCGCAAAATGGTTCGGTAGAAAAACCGTTCATCTGGTCACCGAAATATGCAACTGCACTACTGTCATGGTAAATAAGAGCTTTTTCAAAGATTTCTTTATTGTTAGTGAGGAGTGCGCCACCTTCACCACCGGCGCTGATTATTTTGAAGTAGTTAAAGCTAAGTGCGGCAGCGTCGCCGATTGTACCCAACCTTTTACCGTTAAACCAAGCACCGTTTGCCTGGCAGGCATCTTCAAGGACAAAAAGATTGTGCTTTTTTGCAATGTCCGTAATTGCCCTCATATTGCATGGATAGCCCATCATATGAACGGGAATGATTGCCTTTGTTCTTTCTGTGATTTTATTTTCAATATCATTGGGGTCAAGCATCAACGTTTCGTCAATCTCGGCAATAACGGGCATAGCACCTGCGCCCACAACTGCCATTGCGGTTGCAATATATGTATATGCAGGCACAATAACCTCATCACCGGGGCCGATGCCCATACCAACCAAAGCAGATACAAGTGCCGCATAGCCTGAGGTCATAAGCACAGCGTGGTCAAGACCGAAAAGCTCCCGCATATCTTTTTCGCATTTTTCTGTTTCCTTTAATGCATCGTTGCATTTAAAAAGCTGCTTTGATTCAATAACTCTTGCAACGGCATCAATTTCTTCTTTACCGATTCTGAACATAGCTTATTCCAATCCTTTCAGATTTCTTAAAGTTTCCTTCATAAGGTGGTAGTCTGCGTCATCCGCAAGACATTGCACACCGTTGTATTTGAACATAGTCACCTCATAGCCACCACGGCAGAGCTGGTCCTGTGTGGGGAAATAACCCGTTGTACCGTTTGTGTTTGAGAGTGAAAGCACATGTAAATGGGGTGTAGCTTTATTTATTCTCATACCTATCTCGGAGAAAAGCTCGTAAGGGAAGCCTGCAAAGGCAATATTGCCTATGCGGATAATAACCTGCTCAATAAAGTCGGCATCCTTTTCGCTGTAGTCATTCTCGTAGCTTTCTTTTACCTTTGAGAAGTAAACAGCCATATGCTTATCCTTGTTTATACTGTTATGGGAGTGCTGCTCGCAGCCGGCAACTGCGTCCTCGTAGGGAATACGCTTGTCGTAGGGAAGACGGAGTAATGAGCTTGTTGCGGCTAATGATACATCTTTATAATCAGTAATACTATTGAATATACGTATGGCATCATCAGCACCAATATGGCCGATTTCGTATATATAAGGAAGCTCTGCAGTTGTCTGCCCGTTTGAAAGTCTGGGACCAACGTCACCCTCGGGACCGTTAAAGAATGCAGTTATACCGCCCGATGCTTCCTCGAGGGCGTCTGTCATAACACCGGACCAATCACGGGTGATCTCTACGTTAAGGCCTGCACTGGTGCCATGACATCCGTAGTGAATGATGTTAGCAACAACACGGTCTGACGGATTTGTGAAGGAAATGACAGTCATTTGCGGGTTGAAGGGTGCCCATTCGCATTGACCGAGGCCGACAGAATTGTCCTCGTTAAGCTGACGGCGGTTTATACCAACCATACTTTCACCAGAAGCAACACCCATTTTTACGGGTTGGACGTTGTTTACTGCTTCGTTTACGGCTTTTAAGACGGCAGGCTCCAGAATATTGTTGCAATATTCACTATCGATCCACCCCCAACCCGGCATATTGCAGGTATCGGGACCTGAGTGAGTGTGGGTGGCACAAATAAGAATATTGTTTTTATTTATATTGTGTTTTTCTTCAATAAGTGCACGGAGCCTGTCTGTAATGGTTGTGTCGAGTAGGCATACGCATACGGTAACCATAAGCGCCTTAACATTATCCTGCTGAAAATAAAATGCGGTTGCTGTAAGGCTGTCGTTTATGCTCTTTGAATACCAGTCGGGGCGGTAACCGAAAAGACGGCCACCGATTTTTGGAGTAATATCCTGTCGTGATACACCTAACAAAAACATATTGCTTGTAACATCACCTTTCTGTAGCTTATATTTTGATTTTAACCTTAAGAGAAGCTTATGACAATACCGCAAATTCTCTGTTTATACCCAAAAATTCACTATATATTGACATAAGGATAAAATATTGTTACCATTATGTTTGAGAGGTGTTTTTATGCTGTTTCAACCTATTCTTGACCACGAAAATTCACTTGCGGTTATACTTGATAATATGGGCGATTTCACCTTACACAAGCACTATGAAAACGAAATATTATATTGTGTGAGGGGGTCATACAAGGTTATAATTAACAACGAGCCTTACGTTCTGAGGGAAGGTAACCTTGCTTTTATTCAGAGCTCCGTTCCCCACGAAACAATAGGAATTGAGGAGAGGAGTCTGCATCTCCTGATAGAGGCAGGGCCTTTGTTCCTTGGAACCTCATTTGATTCTGTTGCATCTTTTCCCGTGAAAACGCCTGTTTTTAATCTTAATGAAGGTGATTTCGGCAACAAAATCAAGCCGGTTATAGATGAGATAATCGAAGAAAAAGAGAAAATTTCTCCTAATGAGCTTATTATACGAGGGAATGTTGCAAGGCTTTTCGGATTATTTCTGGATGAATTTTTTACCGAAGAAACGCAAAATGACGTGCTCAGAATCAATAATATGGAACGGGTGCTTGAATTGATTCACCGTAGCTATTCAGAGAATGTAACGGTTGAAAAGGCTGCAGAGATTGCAGGCTACGGAAAAAGTAATTTTTGCAAAAACTTTAAAAAAGCAACAGGAATTACATTCCACCAATATTTAAACAGATATCGTATTGAAAGAGCAAAATTTTTTCTTAAACACTCAGATATGAAGGTTTTTGAAATCAGCGAGGCTGTTGGATTTAATGATTCCAAAACCTTTTGCCGTGTGTTCAGGGAGCTGACGGGCACAACACCCAAGCGATTTTCTGACAAATAAACAGAGCGAGCATTGATAATATTTCAGCGATAAAAAACCACCGCAGGAACACCTGCGGTGGTTTTGTCATATGTTATTTATAGTGAAGGAATCAAATCTCACCTATGCCACCCTCGTCGTCATCCTCGGGTTCACCGGGATTTACAGGGGGATCAACGGGATCTGTGGGAGTGTCTGTACCACCCTCGTTTTCACCGGGGGTTTCGGGGTTAACGGGAGGATTTTCGGGGTCAACAGGATCTGTAGGAGTGTCTGTACCACCCTCGTTTTCACCAGGGTTTTCGGGGTCAACAGGGGGATTTTCAGGGTCAACAGGAGGAGTTACGGGTTCTTCGGGTGTAACGTCTTCTGCAAAGCCTGTAACCTCAACAGCGTCTGTAATAGCGAAAATCTCACCAAGCTCTTCTGAGTAAGCAACAACCTTATATGTGTATGTGCCGTCAGCTTCGATTGTTATGTCAGTATACTCGTGATTAATTTCACTTGTCTGAGGAATGGTTACCTTTACAATACCAATTGTTGCCCAGCTATTTGCATCATCAGGTGTGCTTGAACGGAAAACCTGGTATTTTTCAGCACCTTCAACACCTGACCAACCAATGGTAACAACCTTGTTGTCTGTACCAAGGATTGCCTCTGCTTTATCGAAGGGGAGTAAACGTTTGTTGAGTGTAATATCTTTTACTGCTGATTCTGATTCAGGACTACCTGCAACAGGTGCTGTAGCCTTGATTTTGTAAATATACTTTACGTTGGGTTCAACGTCTGTATCAATGTAGCTAACTTCAGTACATGTTGCGATTTCGGTCCATGTAGCGCCTTCGTCAGCTGATCTGAGTACAACGTATTTCTCTGCGTGTTTTACTGCAGTCCAATCAAGGCTTATAGCGTAATCTTTGTCTGTAGCATCCTCTATTTTGGTAATGGTGGTAGCATCAAGAGGGAATACTGTGATGCTTATTCCCTCTGCTACGTTACCGATTATTGAACCATATCTTTCAGAAACAGCAACTATTCTGTAGTAGTATGTGCCGTTCTCTGTGATTGTGGCGTCAGTTGCAAAATGCATACCGTTTTCATTAACATTAGAGTGTGTTTCAAGCTTTGTCCAGCTGCTCTCAAGATTAGGTGTGCATGTGCGATAGACTTCGTATTTTTCAGCACCATCAACAGGTGACCAGCTAATGATAACAGTTTTGTTATCTTCGTCTACTGTTGCCTCGGTTTTGCTGAATGGAAGTAAACGCTTTGTAAGAGTGTATTTAATTATGTCAGAAACAGATGATTTAATACCTGCCTCAGGTGCCATAGCTTTGATTCTGTAGCTGTACTCTAAGTTAGGCACAACGTTTGTGTCGGTGTATGTGGTATCAGTGCAGGTTTCTACATCTGTCCAAGTAGTACCGTCAGTTGATCTGCTAACAACATAAACCTCAGCATCTTCAACAACAGACCATGTAAGCTTTATAGCGTAAGCAGTAGTTGTTGCATCCTTGATTTGTAAGTTTGTAGCAGATTTAAGCGGAACTTGTGTAACAACTATTCCGTCTGTTGTTTTACCCATTGATGTGCCACGTTTTTCAGAAGAAGCTACAACCTTGTAGAAGTATGTGCCGTTTCTGGGTAATGTGTTATCCGTTGCGATATAGTTACCTGTTTTTATTTCGTTATCAGTACCGGCATTTTTAACCTCTTCTGCATAGGTAAGGTCGGTTAATTCCCAGCTATCCTCGTTATCAGGAGTGGTTGTACGATAAATATCATACTTTTCAGCATTTTTAACACCCAACCAGCTGATATCGACTATATGGCTGTTAGATGAAGATGTTTTAATATTCATAACAGGCTCTAATGGAAGAAGAACCTCAACAGATACAGAAGATGATTCTGATTCGGGTCTGTTTGCTTCTGGGGCAGTAGCCTTTACCTTGTACCAGTATGTTTTATCACCGGATTCGGGATGGTCAAGGTAAGTTATAGTAGCTTTATCTGCGAAAGTGTCAACAGTGGCAACTTCGTTCCAGATATTGTTATCCTCTGACCTTAAAACAACGTACTTTTCTGCATAAGGAACCTTTACCCAGCTAAGCTTTACTGTAAGGTTTTGGTCAGCTGCAAGAATATTTTCGTATTCGGTGAAGTAAGTTGGGTCAAGGGGATCGTGAGGACGTTCAACCTCAATAGATGCTACGCCGTCAACCTTACCTGCTAAGCCACCCTTTACAACGTAGGTGTAGGTTTTACCTTTTTCTGCCTCTGTATCAAGGTAAACGTAACCATCGGTAAGAGTATTGAATACTTGTTTAGGTGTGCTTTCGCCCTCTGCACGGGTAATCAAAATTGTATCAAGTCTATCGCATTTAACGTTAAGGCTGATGCCATCTTCAACTGCGGTAGCCTTAATAGAGAGTTCAACAAAGTTTGCAACAGGAGTAGATTTTGCGCTTTCAGCAGTATTTAACAATGTGGTTACTGCATAGTAATATGATTTTGTACCTGCTCCCTCTGAGTTGTCTGTATATTGATTTGCAGTTTCTGTGCTAAGCTTTTCCCACTCATGGCCGTCTTTAGCCATTCTGTAAACGTTGTAGCCTGTTGCACCTTTAAGTGCATCCCATGTGATTATGGTCTGGTCAAGATGATTTGCTATAACATCTTTAATTACAGGGATTCTGACAGGAGTGATGGTGGGCACAGGTGTTCTGTAAGCACTCTGATCACCTGTGTTGTTAAGAGCACGTACGGTGTATTCATATTTTTTGCCGGCTGATATTGTTGTATCAACGTAGTCGGTTGTTGAAACAAGCGCGATACGTTTCCAGCTACCTTCACCCGGAACGTTTGATTTTCTGTAAACGTTGTATCTGGTTGCACCGGCAATTTTGCCCCATGATACTTCAACTGCCAGTGAGTTGTCTTCTCTTTCTATCTGGGCAAGCTTAACTACGGGCATAGCAAGGCAAACACCCTTGGTACCGGTTGCTGAGAAGCCGCTGAATATACCCTTGCTATCGTAAGCTCTTACTGTGTACTGATAGGTGTAACCGCCTACTTTTTTGCTTTCGTCTTTAAATACGGTTGTTTTGCCGTCTTTAATATCTGCGATATCTGTCCATTTAGCGGCATTGTTAACCTTTCGGTAAACAATGTAGCCACTTGCACCCTCTACCGCATTCCATGTAACAGTACCTACATATTTATCATCAAAGGTAACCTTGTATACAGCGTTGTTTTTATCTGTAAATGTAGGTGCTGCAATATATTTTGCAGTTACGCCCTTGTTGTTGTAGCCACCGTTATTGTTTTTAGAAAAGGCCTTTACTGTGTAAGTGTAGCTCTTTAATGATTCAGCCTTTGAATCAATAAGGTATTTCTGTGTTGTCTGGCCTACGTAGGTCCATGACTTGCCGTTAAGTCGGTAAACGTAGTAGCCTTTTACGTTTTCGTTGGCATTTGCCCACTCAATACGCATACCACCGTCATAAGAGTAAACTCTTTTGATTGTGGGAGCCTTAATGTGGTCATAATCAACGCCCTTCTGGTTATAAGCACTTACTGTTTTGCCGTTATATGCCTTAACTGTATAAGTGTAATGCCAGTCTGTGCTTGTTGCTGCAGTATCTGTGTAAGAAACTGTTTTGCCGTTTTTGATTGTTGTAATAAGCTTCCAACCGGAATTGTTAAGGTTACCACCCTTGCGGTAAACGTAGTAGCCCTGTGCACCGGGTACCTCGTTCCATTTAAGGAAGGCTGTACCATTTACGCCTACACCGGTAACAGTAACTTTAGGCATTGAAAGGTACTTGAGTGTAAGACCCTTTGTGTCATACTTGCTCTGGTACTTAATGTCTGCACCCTTAACTGTGTATGTGTAATTAACACCGCTCTTTGCAGTTTCATCAACAAATGATGTTGTAGCGTATGAAAGGTGTTTAACAAGCTTCCAGCTTTCTTCGCCCTTAACAGTTGACTTTCTGTAAACATTGTACTTTGTGCCTGTGGGTAATGCTTCCCATGTAATTTTGGGACCGTATTCAGTGTTTACAAGTGATTTAAGCTTTACTGTTTTTGTGCCAACACGGTTGATGTTTATCTGGAATGTGCTGAATGATGATGTATCAACAGTTTTTGTTATTTGACCATCCTTGGTTGTTTCAACATATGTGTAGCATCTGCCGTAGTATGTTCCGCTGACAGTGGTTTTAAAATCCCAAGTAATTTTAAGGGGAACGTTACCTGCTGTTTTCGAAAACTCTTTTGTGAAGCTTCTGATTTTGGTGTTGGGGCTTAAGCTCTTGTCAGAGAAAATTTCAACTGCATAGTGTGCATCAGCTTTACCCTTGCTTATCTGCATAAAGTAAAGTGTGCCCTCGTCACCATAAAAATTGTACTGCGAAACCTTTGCGCTGAGCTTATCATTTGTGGGTACAGCCTGACCGTAGGCACAGCCATAGTTTGCAACCTGGTTTGCAGCAAGTGTAACTGTACTTAATGTGCAAATGATTAACAAAGCAGCAATTATTGAAAGGATAACCTTCGCAGAAAAATGCTTCTGTGTCATATAAAAACCTCCTGAGTTAAAATATACGTATACGAATATATTATAATATATAAAAAAACATAATTCAATAACAATTTGTGAATTGTTTTAGTCGAAAATTTTGCCTACAAGTTAATTTTTAATGAATAATGTTGACAGTTGAATGGTTGTTCAACTATAATAAAGAAAAAAGTAAGCAGGTGATAAAATGGCTAAAGCAAAATGTGATTGTTGTGAGCTTCATAAGGATGCCGTTGCAAGGGCGCGTGAAAACAGACTCAGTGAAACTCGTTTTTTTGAAATTTCAGATTTTTTTGGGATATTTGGTGACAGTACGCGCATAAAAATATTGTGGGTATTAGACAGCGGTGAAATGTGTGTTGGTGATATTGCGGTTGTTATATCAATGACAAAATCGGCGGTGTCACACCAGTTGAGGGTTCTTAAAGATAACAAGCTTGTAAAATGTCGCAGAGAGGGTAAAAATGTTTATTATTCACTTGCTGATACCTGTGTAAAAGATATTATTGAAAGGGCGGTTGAGCATATAGATGAACAGTGAGCATAATCACAGTCATCACAGCAATACACATCATCATAGTCATGGGCATCACCACAGCTACGGCTCTGATAAAAAAATTCTTACAGCCTTCTTTTTAAATCTGTTTTTTGTTTTTGTTGAAATTTTTGGCGGTTTTTTCACAAATAGCTTTGCAATTCTGTCAGATGCAATACATGATTTAGGTGATTGTGTTGCCATCGGCTTTGCCTATGTTATGGAAAAATTGTCAAAAAAAGCCCCCGATGAAAAATACACCTATGGCTACAGACGATATAGTCTTTTGTCGGCAATAGCAACCTCATTATTGCTTGTTATAAGCAGTGTTTTTGTTGTTTGTGGTGCGATTATACGCCTTGGTGAGCCACAAGAAATAAAAGCAGGTATAATGCTTGTTGTTGCCGTATTTGGCGTAATTATAAATGGTGCCGCGGTTATAATAACCCATAAAGGCACGGGTGCAAACGAAAGGGCTGTAAGCCTTCATATGCTTGAGGATGTGCTTGGTTGGGTAGCGGTGCTTGCAGGAAGTGCCTTGATTTATGCTTTTAAATGGTACTTTATTGATGGTATTTTATCGCTTTGTATTGCTGTGTTTTTGCTGATACACTCGGTTATTAATATAAAGGATGTTTTTGCCATTCTTCTTGAAAAATCACCTGAGGGCTTTGATGTGCAGGATTATAAAGATAAAATATCCTCAATCGAAGGGGTAGAAAACGTTCATCATCTGCATATATGGAGCCTTGACGGCGAGCGCGTTATGGCAACTCTGCACGTAAGGCTGAAGGAGAAAAACGATATAGCTTCTTATGCGAGGATTAAAGCTACAGTTGAAAAAATAAGTGAAGAAGCGGGTATTGAGCACCTTACTGTGCAGATAGATGTTAACAGTAAAATTGATAACGGATGCGAGGATTGCTGCGGAGCCTGATTTTTTATAAAGACTTACCAAAAAATGCTGCCTATTTTTGGGTGGCATTTTTTATTATTTTCGTTGCAATTCAAGATAAAAGATGTTATTATAAAGTGTACTATGGATTATTGTATCGAGAGGTGAACTGCTACGGAAATAAATAGTCAATTATGCAAGGCGGCTTTCAGTAATCTACCACACGAAAAACGCCATCGTATTTTGCGCGTTGCCCGTCAGGAGTTTGCCAAAAACGGGTTTGAAAACACCTCTATTCAGCAAATTGCCCGTAAGTCGGGCATCAGCGTTGGTGCGGTGTACAAGTATTTTGACAACAAAGAGCAGCTTTTCAGCTACATAATGAATGATGGTATGTCAAAGCTTGAAAATATGCTTATGGAGCTTGCACCCTCTGATGAAGATATCCTCATCAAGGCCGAAAAAATTATTCGCACACTCCTTGCATTTTCAAAAGAAAGACCCGAGCTGGTACAGCTTTATTGTTCGCTTACTACGGGTGGTAGTACAGAGTTTGTAAATCAGCTCTCGCAACGTATTGAGGCGGTTACTGCTTCGATTTATACCCGTACAATCAGTATAGCGCAGGAAACGGGCGAGGTACGTAAAGATATTAACCCTGCTTTTTTTGCCTATCTGTTAGATAATGTTTTTATGATGCTTCAGTTTTCGTCAGCTTGTCCGTATTATAAAGAACGATTCTTTATTTACACAGGTCAGCAGATTGAAGACAGCGATGAGCTTATTGTAGAGCAAACATTATTATTCCTTAAAGCGGCATTCAACTTTAAGTAAAATAAAAATGAAAGGTGATTTTATGAAGAAATTATTATCAATAGTGCTTGTTATAGGTATGTTGATGTCTGTGATGAGTATGTCAGTTTCAGCGGCTGATGATGCAACACCACTTACAGAGGAAGAAACAGCCTTTCTTATGATGCGCAGAGCAGATATTGATAAGGACGGCGCATATTCAACAAAGGATGCTTCAATGCTTTTACGTGCAGCTGCAGGTATTATTGAAAGCAACGATGAATATGACCTTAACCTTGATGGTGACGTTTCACTTGATGATGCACAGAAAATGCTCAGAATCAGTGCTAACCTTGATTCTCTTGCAAGTAAGGAAGTACTTTTCAGTATTTTTGACACAAAGCTTGATTCAGTTAAAAAGGTTAAGCCCGGCTTTGATAAGGCTGTGACTATGGTTTGCCCCTCAATTAAGGTAACAACAACAGGTGCACCCGATGACAGACTTAACGTGTCAAATATGGAGTATAAGAATTACGTTAACACACTTGTTAATGTTATGAATTCATTCCCCTATAACACTATGCTCGATGATGAAATGAAAAAAGAGCTTGAGCTTATGAAAAAATCAGCTGTAGAGGTTTACCAGCCCCAGACCGAAACAAAATCTGTTGCTGCAACATCAAACAGCCATTACACAAACTTCCCCGTAGATAATCTTGGTTGGTCTTGTAACCTTAATATGGATGAGGTTAATACAATCAGCCAGACTGTAGCTGACGGAGCTATTCAGATTACTATTACCCTTGGTGAATACACATACGAAAAAACCGGAACACCATACCCCACAGGCTCAGCAGGCTTCAGCGCCAGACAGAAGCTCCCTTATGGTAAAATTTTTAACATTCCTGCTTTAGATGAAACAGATGGTTCTGTTGTTAACTCAATGGCTTTTAAGAATGGTAAGGTTATAGTTAAGCTTGATATTGAAACAGGCGACGTTGTAGGTGTTGATTACAGCTACTCATATACATCAAGCATAACATCACCTAAGGCTGAGAATTCAAGTCTTGTTATGAAAACAGTTACAACATCAAATGTTTCTGAAAATTACGAAATGTATACAAAATAAGGCAAAGGTGTTTTTATGGAAAAAATTAAAGTTACTATGGAAAATGGCGGCGAGTTCATTATTGAGCTTTGCCCCGAGCAGGCACCCATTACCTGCGAAAACTTTTTAAAGCTCGTAAAAAGTGGTTTTTATAACGGACTCACATTCCACAGAGTTATTGATGGCTTTATGGCACAGGGCGGTGACCCCGAGGGAACAGGCTGTGGCGGAAGCGATGAAAACATCAAGGGTGAGTTCAGAATCAACGGTGTAAATAACACTCTTTCACACACTCGTGGTGTTATTTCAATGGCGCGTTCTCAGAACCCCAATTCAGCAAGCAGTCAGTTCTTTATCTGCTATGGTGATTGCACATTCCTTGATGGTCAGTATGCCGCATTCGGTAAGGTTACCGAGGGTATGGAGGTTGTTGATGACTTCCTTAAAATTGACCGTAGAATGAGCTTCGGCGGTGAACGCTCTGTACCGGTTGAACCTATTGTTATGAAAACTGTCGAGATTATAGAATAAAGGAGAATAGAAATGAGCAAATTCAATAGCATTTTGCACAAGCTCTATGGTACCAATCCTAAAGATACCGAGAGCCTTCAGCCTAAGGAAGCTCTTGCTTATGGTGTAGCCGGTTTCGGTCAGAACTTCATCTGTACTATTATCGGTTCATACCTTACAATCTTCCTTACAGACGCACTTCTTTTTGGTGCAGAGGGTGTAACAGTTGGCGGCGTTGCTGGTTCTATGGCTGTTGCATGGCTTATGTTAGGTACCCGTATTTTTGACGCATTTAATGACCCGATTATGGGTAGCGTTGTTGACAAAACCAGAACAAAATGGGGTAAATGCAGACCTTATCTTAAATGGATGGCTATCCCGATTGCAGTTATGACAATTGCTTGCTTCCTTCCTATGTTCCAGGAGAAGGCAACTTCAACATTCATTATTGTTGGTATTATTTACGTTATCTGGTCTGTTGCATATACAGTTGCTGACGTTCCTTATTGGGGTCTTTCAACATGTATGACAAACGATACAGTTGTTCGTGGTAATCTTCTTACAGTTACACGTCTTCTTTGTACATTAGGTGCAGGTATTGTTACTGTTTTTGTTCCCATTATTACAGGTGCTGTTACAGCAAAGTATAAATATACAGATGCTGATATTGCACAGATTATGGCAGATAAGGGTGTTGATGCAGAAACTGCAAAGAACTTCGTTAACACAGTTATCGTAGGTCAGGAAAGTGCAAACGCAGAAACACTCAGATGGACTTACTTTATTGCAGCGGTTGTTCTTGTTGTTGCTGCAATTCCCATGTTCTTCTACGGCTTTAAGCACACAAAAGAGCGTTTCACAGCAGATGATAATCCCCCAAGCTTTGGCCACAATCTTAAGCTCCTTTTCAAGAATGACCAGCTTCTTCTTATTGTTCTTTCAGGTGTTTTTGGTGGCGCAAGAATGGTTTATTCATACACAGGCGGTCTTTACTTCGCAAAGTATGTTCTTCAGAATGAAGGTATGTACAGCCTTATCACACTTCTTGTTGTTCCCGGTGGTCTTGT
Organism: Acutalibacteraceae bacterium; assembly: GCA_045629785.1. GTDB lineage: Bacteria > Bacillota > Clostridia > Oscillospirales > Acutalibacteraceae > DTU089. The sequence goes on from JAZQRX010000038.1 coordinate 20,369, forward strand.
GGCTTCTGTACTTGTTCCCTGGATGTCAAAGAAATTCACAAAGAAGTGGGCTTACGTTGCAGTTCACATCTTCGGCGGTATTGTAATGGCTATTATGTACTTCGTTGGTTACGATGCTCCCTGGAAGCTCGTTATTGCTGCAATCGGTCTTGTTCTTCTTGGTATTCCTCAGGGTGTTAACAACATTATCACATACGCTATGATTGGTGATACTGTTGACTACCTCGAATGGAAAACAGGTGAGCGTGGTGAGGGTATCTGCTTTGCTATGCAGACTCTTATCAACAAAATCGGTATGGCTGTTGGTGCTTTCATTGGTGTTATTTCATTCGCAGCAGCAGGTATCAACTCTGAAACAGGCTATATCTCTGCAGAGGGTGCACAGACACTCTGGAATATGCTTGTTCTTTCAGGTGTTATCAGTATGTTTGCTTGTGCAGTTCCCATGTTCTTCTACAAGGTTACTGAGAAACGTCAGGCAGAAATGGTTGCTGAAATCGCTGCAAGAAAAAGCAAATAATTTAAAAGTAATAGTAAAAGATGCTTAACTCAACTGAGTTAAGCATCTTTTTTGATGGATTTTTATTTTAAATTTGCAAATTAAAGATTGAGGAAATCCTTTCTGCACTGCTCCTGAAGTGAGAAGCGTTCAACAATTGCCCAAAGGTTTTCATCTGTGATTGTGTTGATTCTTTTACCACTTGCTGTTGCAATCATATAAAGCTGAGCAGCCTTTTCAACTGTTTCAATAAGACCGAAAGCCTCAT
>JAZQRX010000039.1:0-47816 GCA_045629785.1 Acutalibacteraceae bacterium
ACGAGATAGATTTATGGGGTTCGAATCCCTCCGTTTGATGATACATTAAAACCGAGAACACTCAAAAAAAGTGCTCTCGGTTTTGGCCCGCCCGAAGGGATTCGAACCCCCGATCTCCAGAATCGGAATCTGTTGCGTTATCCAACTGCGCCACGGACGGAAATGTACAATAAATTATAACTGTGAATATTGTTTTTTTCAAGTGTTTATTGTCAAAGTGTTAAATTTGTTGCTTTGCGATTTGTTTTATTATTTGTCTGGGATAAAATATACTGAATATATGCAGTAATACAATTCCTATTGCAAATTTGCTTGATATGTGGCATACTGTGAAATAAATAATAGTTGGGGTGGTGTTATCGTGAAGAAAAGTATTAAAGAAAATATCAAAAAAATTTGGCGTTTTCCGTATAAAAAATATTTTCAGATGAAAACCAAAGGAAGTAATGTGCGAATACTTTCATCTAATTGTATCGGTGGTCTTCTGTATCATGATATGGGTAAATCTTTTGATAGCCCCACAATAAACTGTACGGTTTTTGGTATGGATTTTATCGAATTGTGCAATAACCCCGAGAAATATTTTACTATCGTACCTACTTTTAGTGGTAAGCATAAGCAGGGGTATCCAATAGCAGATGTTGGTGGTATTAAAGTTAATTGTGTGCACTATAAAACTATTGATGATTTTAATGAGAAATGGCTCAGACGATGTGAGCGCTTTTTGTTAAACAGCGAAAAGGAAATTGTTGTTATCAGTTGTGATGCACAGATAAAAACCGACGAGGAGATAGAGGCTTTTCATAATCTGCCGTACAGAAAAGTTTGCTTTACTGTTAACCCTGAACCTAAATATCCGGAGTTTGTTTATGTGCCATGTTATGCCGATCAGGAACGTGTAGGCGATTTGACAGCCTATGCCGGGCTTACAGGTGAAAGAATATTCCAGAAATATTTTAATTTTATCGAATTTTTGAATGGCAAGGATTGAATAATTTATTGCACATAAAAACCCTAATAGTAACGATAGTTTGTTCTATAAGGCTACTTCAAAGAGCACCTTTTTAGGGTGCTCTTTTTTGATGAACAAAAACCGAAAATACGATTATTGTTTTTGTTTAAAAAAGTAACAGAACTTATAAAACTTCTTGTGCTGGGCAAATTAAAACTACAAGGAGTGTTTTTATGTTAGAAGAATTATTATCATCAGCAGTGAATTTGCAAACTGAAATACAACAGCATTATCATTTTTTGCATCAGAATGCTGAAATTGAATTTGATTTAACTGAAACTGTAAATTATGTTAAAAAGCAACTTAAAGCGCTTGGTGTAGAGCCTGTTGAATGCGGTAAATGTGGTGTAACTGCCGTTATCGGTAAAGGCGAGGGTAAATGTATGTTGTTGCGTGCAGATATGGATGCTCTTCCTATAAAGGAGCAAACTGATTTGGATTTTGCGTGTATTAATGGTAATATGCACGCATGTGGTCACGATATGCATACTGCTATGTTGCTTGGTGCGGCTAAAATTTTGAAAGAGAACGAAGAAAAATTAAATGGCTCGGTCAAGCTTATGTTTCAACCTGCCGAGGAAATTCTTGCAGGTGCCCATAATATGATAGAAAATGGTGTACTGAATTCACCTGATGTAACGGCTGCTATGATGATACACGTATTGACAGGTATCCCTGTAAAAACAGGGTGTTTCATTGTTCCCGGGGAGGGTGTAAGTGCACCTGCTGCCGATTATTTTACAATAAACGTTCACGGCAAGGGTTGTCACGGTTCAACACCACATCAGGGTGTTGACAGTATAACTGCTGCAGCACACATTCTTGTTGCCTTGCAGGAAATTTCTGCACGAGAGATGAGTATCGCTGATGAGGGAATAATCACAATAGGCTCCTTTAATGGTGGTTCTTCGGGTAATGTGATTGCGGATAGTACTGTCCTTAAGGGTACTTTACGTGCCTTTGATGATGATTTAAGGCAACATTTCAAAAATCGTATTGAGGAAATTTCTGTTAACGTGGGAAAGGCCCTCAGGTGTAACGTAACAGTTTCTTTCGATAGCGGTTGCCCTACGTTGAAAAATGATGGTGTGTTATCGGAGCTTGTGCTTAATAGCCTTAACGAGATTTTTGAATCAGGGCTTGTGACTTCTGCTAAAAATATACCGGGTGGCTTTCGTGGTGGCTCTGAAGACTTCGCGTATATTTCTCAACAAGTGCCGACTATTATGCTTGGTGTTGGCGCAGGTGAACCTGCGAATGGTTATACACACCCCCAACATCACCCAAAAGCAACTTTTGACGATTCCGTTTTGTGGCGTGGTAGCGTAGCATTAAGCTGTGTTGCCTTAAAATATCTCAAGAATAATTAAATTTAACTTTAAATTTCTTTTTTACTGTGTTATTATTTTGTTGTAAAAATAAAAGGAGGTAGTTTTATGCCTTATATTAATCTTAAAACAACAAAAAAAGTGACCGATGAGAAATGTGTTGCTATTAAAACGGCTTTTGGTAAAGCTATTGAGTGCTTCCCCGGTAAAAACGAGGCATACCTTATGGTGTGTATTGAAGATGAAAAGAAATTGTGGTTTGCAGGTGATGATTCAAAGGATAGCGCTGTTGTTGACGTTCAACTCCTTGGTGCGGTTAATCCCTCTGCAAGTAATGATATGACAGCAGAAATCTGTAATATTCTTGAAAATGAGCTTGGTATTTCTCCGGCACGTATTTATGTGAAATACGAGGGATACGATGATTGGGGCTGGAATGGCAGGAACTTCTGATGATGTATTCTTTAGGTGTAGATATAGGCGGCACTAAATGTGCCGTTGTTCTTGGTAAAGGGACACTCGACTGCATAGATGGTTTCATTATTGATAAAATCAGTTTTTCCACCTGCGTTTCACGTGGGTGGCAACAGGTTTTGGGTGAAATAATCAACAAAGCCGACGAGCTCTTGATACGTAATAACATCGATAGTAATCAGCTTATTGGTGTTGGTGTCAGTTGCGGTGGTCCTCTTGATAGCAAAAAAGGCGTTATAAATTGTCCGCCTAATTTGCCTGATTGGGACAATGTACCCATTGTGAAAATTCTTTCTGAACACTTTGGTGTAAGGTGTGTTCTTCATAATGATGCTAATGCTTGTGCAGTTGCAGAATGGCGATTTGGTGCAGGCAGAGGCTACAATAATATGGTTTTTCTCACATTTGGCACAGGTATGGGTGCAGGACTTATTCTTGATGGTAAGCTGTACAGTGGTACTAATGACGGTGCAGGTGAAGTGGGCCATATAAGACTGAGTAATGATGGTCCCGTTGGGTATGGTAAAACGGGGTCTTTTGAAGGCTTTTGCTCAGGCGGTGGCATCAGAAATCTTGCTATCCTTATGGGTAAAGAATGGCTGAAAAATGGTGGAAAAAGTCTTCTCTTCAATAGTGAAAATGACCTTGAAAATATGAGCGCAAAATCTATTGCTGAAGCTATGTACAATGGCGATGAATTTGCCCTTGCGGTGTATGAAAAAAGTGCCGAAAAGCTTGGTTTGGGGTTGTCTGTTATTATTGATGTGCTTAACCCCGAAGCCATTGTTATAGGCAGTATTTTTGAACGTAATCAGGCTTTCTTTTTGCCAAAAATCAAGTCAATTATTGAGCTTGAAGCCTTGCCCTGCAATAGTTCTGTTTGCAAAATTTTACCTGCCCAATTGGGTGACAGTATAGGTGATTATGCCGCTTTAGGCGTGCTTTTCTGAGGTGCTTTATGAAACAGAGTGTACAAGTAATATTTGATAAATTATTTGAGGATTATCCTGCTATTTCTATCTGTAAAAGTAGTGTTGAAAATGTGTACAAAATCCTCTGTGATACATACAAAAATGGTGGCAAAATTCTGGTCTGCGGTAATGGTGGAAGTGCGGCAGATTGTGAGCATATTGTAGGGGAGCTTATGAAGGGTTTTAAGCTTCAAAGACCTCTCGAAAATGGCGATGTTACACCATTTTTGCAGTATGAAGATGGTGAAAAAATCGCCAAAGGTTTACAAAAAGGGTTACCTGCAATATCCCTTGTAAGTCATACCGGTTTGATGACCGCTTTTCTTAATGATTGTGACCCTGATTTGGTCTTTGCACAACAGGTTTACGGTTATATGAATGAAGGGGATACACTTGTCGCATTGAGCACGTCAGGTAATTCAAAAAATGTGGTTAATGCGGTGATAACCGCAAAAGCTAAAAATGGTAACATAGTTGCTATAACTGGTGAGTGCGGTGGCAGATTGTTTTCGTTGTGTGATGAAACAATAAAATTACCCTCATCAGACACCGCAAAAATACAAGAATTTACTTTACCTGTATATCATACATTGTGTGCTATGCTTGAGGAAGAGTTCTTTGGTAATTGATTATTTTTAAAATTCATAAAAAACATCCGAAAAAGAGTTTTCGGATGTTTTTTTGTTGCTGAAATATACGTGATTATATTGACATCATTATTGATTTATTATATATTATATTATAATACCATAAAATGCAGTTTTTTTATTTGTTTTTGGAATATAAGGTGGTTTGATTATAATGTACAAAAAGTTTTTTAAAAGATTGATTGACGGAGTAGTTTCAGGACTTATGCTCCTTTTTTTGTGGCCCTTGTTTATTCTTGTTGCTGTTGCGATAAAGCTTGATTCCAAGGGTCCTGTTATTTTTAAACAGACTCGTCTTGGTGTTGACGGTAAGGAGTTTAAAATTTATAAATTCCGTACAATGGTTGTTGATGCTGAAAAGGGTGGCGTTTACTCAGATGATGATGATCCCCGAATCACAAGGGTAGGTAAGATTCTACGTAAAACATCACTTGATGAGCTTTCACAGCTTGTGAATATTTTTAAGGGTGATATGAGCTTTGTTGGTCCCAGACCACCACTCACATACCACCCCTGGCCAATTAATGAGTATTCAAAAGAGCAGCTCAGAATGTTTGAGGTAAGACCGGGTATTACAGGCTGGGCACAGATTAACGGCAGAAAGGCTGTTGAATGGAATCATCGTATTGAACTTAACGTATGGTACGTTGATAATTGCTCACTCCTTCTTGATATCAAAATTCTTCTTACAACAGTACTTAAAGTGCTTAAGAATGAAGATAACGAAAATGTTGGTGCAACTGTTGTTACCGGCGATGCAACAAAAGAACAGTCAACTGAAAACTAAAAGGTGCTTTAAATGAAAATTCTTGTTACGGGTGCATGGCAATGCACCGAGGAACAATTGAATAATATCTGTGCTATGGGGCACGAGGTTGCTTTTATGCAGAATGAAAAAGATTCTTGCCCTGTGGAATACGATTGGGTTGAAGGCGTTATCTGTAATGGTTTGTTTCTTCACCATGATATAAGGTGTTTTACAAGCCTTCGTTACATTCAGCTTACAAGCGCAGGCTTTGATAGGGTAGATGTAGATTATATCAACGCTCACAATATCTCGCTCTTTAATGCACGTGGTGTGTATAGTGTGCCTATGGCGGAATACGCCCTTTGTGGTGTGCTTCAGCTTTTAAAGAACACTCGTTTTTTTGATAAAAATCAGAAAGAGCATTTGTGGATAAAAAATCGTGCGATGCTTGAGCTCTGCGGTAAAACCGTATGTATAGTAGGCTGTGGCAACGTTGGTACAGAGTGCGCCAAACGATTCAAAGCATTTGGCTGTAACGTTGTCGGCGTAGATTTATTCCCGAGGGAAGATGAAAATTATTCCATCATATATCCGTTACAGAAATTAAAGGATGTTTTGACAGATGCGTTTGTTACAGTGCTTACGCTTCCGCTTACAGATGAAAGCTACCACATAATAAATGCAGATGTTTTATCGTCACTTCCGTGTGGGGCAATACTTGTGAATATTGCCCGTGGTGGGGTAATTGATACAAATGCCCTTGTTAATGCACTTTCAGATGGTAGCGTTGGCGGTGCAGTGCTTGATGTTTTTGAAGATGAGCCTTTAAACGAAAATAGTCCACTTTGGGATATGAATAACGTTATTGTCACACCCCATAATTCGTTTGTGGGTGATGGTAACGGGCAAAGACTTGCAAACGTAATTATGGCAAATTTACGAGGTAACTGATGAAAAAAGATATTTTGCTTATTGCCAACTATTGGCATTTTGAATTTGAAAAAAAGAGTAGCAGATACAGAACTATGGCAGATGTTTTGTGTGATGGCGGATATGATGTTGAGGTTGTTTCATCAAGCTTCCGTCATCAGAATAAAACACAACGTGATCTGGATTTTATCAGATCAATTGATTCTGCTTACAAAATGACTCTTCTTAGAGAGCCTGATTATAAAAAGAATATTTCATTAGGTAGAATTTATAGTCACCATTGTTTCGCAAAGGAGGTTGTAAAATACCTTGAGTCACGTAAAAAGCCGGACCTTATTATTTGCAGTGTGCCGTCACTCCCTGTAGGTAGCGCAGTTACAAAATTTGCAAACGAAAATAATATCAAGGTGATTATTGATATTCAGGATTTATGGCCCGAGGCATTCAAAATGGCACTTAATATTCCTGTTGTGTCTGATATTCTTTTTTCACCAATGATGCTCCAGGCAAACAAAATCTATAGTCGTGCAGACAGAGTTATGGCTGTTTCGCAGACTTATGTTGACAGAGGACTTTCACAGAATAAAAAAGACGATAAAGGTCTTGCTGTGTTTATTGGTACAGATTCAAGGCTTGTTGCAGAGGCTACTGATGGCAAGTCGGTAATGAAGCCTGAAAATGAATTCTGGGTTGGTTATATCGGTGCACTTGGGCACAGCTACGATATAAAGCTTATAATAGATGCGATTAAAATTCTTAACGAAAAAGGCATAAATAATATCCTTTTCAAGGTTATGGGTGAGGGTGTGCTAATTGATGAGTTCAAGGCTTATGCCCAAACTCAACAAGTCAATTGTGAGTTTACAGGTTTCATTGAATATGGCGATATGATGGTGAACCTCAGTGCTTGTGATGTGGCGGTTAATCCTATTGTAGGCAAATCAGTTGCATCAATTATCAACAAGGTTTCTGATTACGCTATGGCAGGTGTGCCTGTTATAAACACACAAAATTCACCTGAATACCGTAAGCTTATTGATGATTATAATTGTGGTATCAACTGCGAGAGCGGTAACGCACAATCTGTGGCAAATGCTATCGAAAAGCTTTACAAAGATAAAGAACTTAAAAAGCAGATGGGTGAAAATTCATCAAGGCTTGCCGAAGAAAAGTTTGACAGAAATATTACATACAAAAACATAATTTCACTTATTGAGGAAGTAATTTAAATGCGATTACAAGTTATAGTTTCTACTATGAATCAGGCAGATTATTCCTTGCTTGATAAAATGAATATTCAAAGTGATGCGGTTGTTGTCAATCAGTGCGATAGGAACGAGGTTGCAGAGTTTGACTACAAGGGTCACAAAATCAAATGGATATCAATGACTGATAGGGGTGTCGGTTTAAGCCGAAACACAGGCATAATGCACTCCGATGCCGATATTATCCTTTTTGCTGATGATGATATGCAGTATGTTGATGGCTATGCACAAGGAGTTTTAGGTGCGTTCAATGATTATAAAGATGCGGACCTTATCTGCTTTAACATAAACCTTGTGAATTCATCGAAAAATATTGGTGGTCATCGCAATAACACAGCTTGTAAAAAGTTAAGCGCATTTAATTCTATGCGTTATGGTGCTACCCTTATCGCAGTAAGGCGCAAGGCGATTCTCAGGGAGCGTATAATGTTTTCACTCCTTTTCGGTGGCGGTGCTGAATTCAGTAGCGGTGAGGATTCAATTTTCCTTAAACAGTGTCTTGATTCAGGGCTTGTACTTTATTGCCATACATTCTGCCTTGGTGATGTAGATGATTCACAATCAACCTGGTTTAAGGGTATAAATGAAAAATTCTTTATAGATAGGGGAATGGTTTATAAAACCGCGTTCCCTAAACTTTATCCCCTCATATTCCTTTATTACGCTTGGCGTAATTCTAAAATTCATAAAGACTATTCGCTTTCGTACATATACAAGCTTTTTGTAGAAGGTAAAAAGACTATCGAAAAATACAGATAAAAGAGGATTTTATTGTGAGTGATATTAGGAAAAATATAAAAATAGCAGTTGCAGGTACAGGCTACGTCGGTTTGTCAATGGCAACACTTTTGTCACAGAACCACAACGTTATTGCTGTTGATATTATCCCCGAAAAGGTTGAGATGATCAACAACAGAATTTCACCTATACAGGATAACGAGATTGAAGAGTTTTTCCGCGAAAAGGACCTTAACCTTAAAGCAACCCTTGATGAGGCGGAAGCATACACCGATGCAGACTTTGTGATTATTGCTGCACCAACTAATTATGATGCAGAGCTTAACGAGTTTAATACATCTGCTGTAGAAAGCGTTATTGCATCGGTTATGAAATATAACCCTAATGCTATTATGGTTATAAAATCAACCGTACCTGTAGGCTATACCGCCCGTATACGTGAAAAAACAGGCAGTAATAACATTATTTTCAGTCCCGAATTCCTTCGTGAAAGCAAGGCTTTGTATGATAATCTGTATCCCTCAAGGATTGTTGTTGGTACTGACCTTAATGACGAGCGATTAGTTAATGCTGCAAAGACCTTTGCAGAACTTTTGCAAGAGGCTGCTCTGAAAGAAAATATTGATGTGCTCTATATGGGCTTTACTGAGGCAGAGGCAGTTAAGCTCTTTGCTAACACATACCTTGCCCTCAGAGTTTCTTTCTTCAACGAACTTGATACCTACGCTGAAATGAAGGGGCTTGACACTAAACAGATTATTGATGGCGTTTGTCTTGACCCACGTATTGGTGAACAGTACAATAACCCCTCTTTTGGTTATGGTGGTTATTGCCTGCCTAAAGATACAAAGCAATTGTTAGCAAACTACAAAGATGTTCCTGAAAATCTGATTGCTGCTATTGTTGATTCAAACAGAACAAGAAAAGATTTTATTGCAGATAGAGTGCTTAAAAAATCGGGTTACTATTCTTATGATAGCGATTACTATGATAAAGGCAGAGAAAAGAACGTTGTGGTCGGTGTTTATCGACTTACAATGAAGGCTAATAGTGATAATTTCAGGCAGTCATCTATTCAGGGTGTTATGAAGCGAATCAAGGCAAAGGGTGCTACCGTAATTATATACGAGCCCTCGTTAGAGAATGGCACAACCTTCTTTGGCAGTGAGGTTGTTAATGACCTTGAAGCATTCAAAAACGAAAGTGCTGTCATTCTTGCTAACAGATACGATGAAAGCCTTGATGATGTAAAAGATAAGGTTTATACACGAGACCTCTTTAACAGAGATTAATTATTCCAAAATCCGGAGAGATCAGATAATGAAAAGAGTTTTGGTAATATCGAATGGGTGTTTTTCGTTGACCGACTCAAATGGACGCACTCTTGCAAAGCTGTTCAACGGGTACGATCCGCAAAAGCTTGCCCATTTACATACCTACGGCACACCTGATTTTAACGTGTGCAATAACTACTACAAAATATCCGATAAAGATGCGCTCAAATCATTCCTTACAAGAAGGCCTTGTGGCGGTATTGTAAAGAACGAAAACAAGCGTGTTGAGGTTGCTCCTACCGTGGGTTATGCACGCAAGGGTAAAAAAACACCATTCAAAATGATATTACGTGAAATGGTGTGGAAATTCTCAAAGTGCCGTCAGGGTGATTTGATAAAGTGGCTTGAGGATTTTTCACCTGAGGCAATTCTGCTATTTGCTGGTGATGGTGCTTTTCTTATGGATATGGCTTCACATATTGCCGAAAGGTTTAACATCCCCGTAACGATTTACACTACTGAGGATTATTGCTTTAAGGATTATAACTATATAACCAAAAGAAAATCATTATTCTTTAAAGTTTTCAAAAAAATTCTTGATAAATCTTACAAGAATGCTGAGAGGTACATTAAACAGGGCTTCTTTAATACGGATATGCTGACGGATATGTATGCACAAGGCTTCAGCTTCCCTTGTAGCTGTATGTATGCACGTTCAGATATGGAATTCAAGCCTACATATGCACCTGTAGATATGGCAAACGTAAGAGTTTCGTACCTTGGTAATCTTGGCTTGAACAGACATATTCCGCTTTGCGATATTGCAGATGCTCTTGCGAATATTGCTACGGGAGCCAAGCTTGATGTATACGGTTCGGCAAAGCCTGAGGTTGAACAAGCCCTAAAGAGTAACCCGAATATTGACTTTAAGGGCTTTGTGGATTATGAGCAGGTTGTTTCTGTTATACACAACAGTGATTTGCTGATACATACAGAATATGATGACCCCTATAATCTTTGCGATTTAAAGGCGGCATTTTCTACTAAAATTCCCGATAGTATATCGTCGGGCACACCATTGTTTATATATGCCAATGAAAATCTTGCATGTACAGATTTTATAATAAAAAAACAATGCGCATTCGTAGCAACGCGCAAAAACGAGCTTGAAGATGTGCTTAAGAAAGCCCTTTCAAGTGAAAATGAACGACGTAAAATACTTGATAATGCTGAAAAAGTAAGGTCCGAGTGCTTTACGGCAGAGTCACCAATGATTGAATATTTCGAATAAATTTATTCGGTACAGAGGAATGCTGATGAAGGTTTTACAGATAAACACTATTTATAAAAATAAGAGTACAGGCAGAACCTGTTTGGAGCTTTCAAAGGCCTTGTGCGAAAGTGGTCACCAATGCCTTACGGCATATGGTCACATTCAGGTGAATGAAGAAAATTCTTATTGTATCAATAGTAACCTTGAGTATAAAATTCATAATGTTTTGTCGCGTCTTACCGGGCTTGAAGGATATTTCTCATACCTCCCCACAAAGCGTCTTATAAAAAAAATCAAGGAATTTAATCCTGATGTCATTCATTTAAGGAATCTTCACGGACATTATCTCAATCTGCCTCTGTTTTTTAAGTTCTTAAAAAAATCACAAATTCCCGTTGTAATGCATCTTCACGATTGCTGGATTCTTACAGGTAAATGCTGTCACCCTACATATAACAACTGCGATGGTTGGCTTAACGAATGCAAGAATTGTCCTGCAAGGTCAGAGTACCCTGTAAGCTGGTGCTTTGATTTCAGCAAAATGATGTTTAAGCACAAAAAGAAATGGTTTTCACAACTTAATAAATGTGTTGTGGTTGGTGTGTCTGACTGGATAGCAGGGGAAGGTAAGAAATCCTATCTTGGTAAATTCCCTGTGAAATATGTTTATAACTGGATTGATACAGATACATTTCACCCATACGAGGGCGTGAAAAAATCAGACTTTGGTCTGGATGATAATAAATTTACTGTTATCTGCGCAGGTGCTGATTGGAATTTAAATAATACAAAGACCAATGATTTACTTGCACTTGCTGACAAGCTTGATGATAATTCACAGATTTTGCTTGTGGGCAGGGCAGATGAAAAAATAAATCATCCTAAAATCATTAAGGCAGGCTTTACAAACGATACTGAAACACTTGCAAAGATGTATAGCGCAAGTGATGTGTACGTTCATTTTTCAACTGCTGATACCTTTGGTAAGGTTATTGCCGAGGCAATGGCTTGCGGTACACCTGCTATTGTGTATAATGTAACGGCTTGCCCCGAGCTTGTTGCTGAGGGGTGCGGTGCAGCGGTTGAGTTGCATGGTATCGATGGAATTATTGAAAAGATAAACGAAATAAAGTTGAATGGTAAAGAAAACTATTCGTTGAAATGTGTTGAACGTGTTAAAAACAATTTTAATTATGAAAAAAATGTTCAACAAACCATAGAGATTTATAAAGAACTGTTAAAATAAACAATTGCGAAAAGAGAATCGGAAATGGAAAATGTTTTAACCAATAAACAGAAAAGGTCGATAGAGCGTAGCAAAACGTTGTTTGTGGTGTATATGATGCTTACAATAACAGCGTATACATTGCCTATGCTTAAGATTACGTTGCCTTATATTGCTGTAGCAATACTTTTACTTTCTTCAATATTCTTCCTTGCACTTAAAAATGCAAAATGGCTGTATCATATATTGATACTTTGCCTGTCTACGCTGATTGTCGTGACTATCGGTATGCTTACCGGGGTTTATGGTCTTGTAGATGCATTTAACGAATTAGTAAGAAACGTTCGTTTCTTTTTGCCTGTCTTGTGGGGTTGCTTTGCGTTGAAATATTGCGACAGGAAGCATCATAAATTTATAATGCTTGCTTTTGGTATACTGTGCACATATATACTTATCAAGACATTCGATGCTTTACAGAGTGTTCCTGATGTTTGTCGTGAGCTTGCTAAAAGTACAACCTATGCTTCAGCATCGCGTACAGGATATCGTATGCAGAACGTGGGCGGTTTTGAGTATTCATACATGATGGGTATTGTTACACTGGGATTTGTGTGGAATGTTATTACAAATAAAAACAAAAAAATAAAAATTATCAGTTTGATTGCGGTCGTGGTGTGTTATTATTTCGTTATTCAGACAATGTACACATTATTGCTCATTCTTGTTTTTATAGGTACTTTACTAATGTTCTTCTTTTCTACAAAAAAAATACTTGTGAAGGGTATCGTTGCCGTAGGTGTAATTTTTAGTTTATTCTTTATGGAGCCATTTTTTAAATTCTTGTCAGAGTTGTTTTCTTTCAACTATGGACTTGAAGAAAAATTCACTACTATGTATTTGGCACTTAAATATGATGATGTTAATATCGTAGGCTCCAGACCGGGACTTATGAAGGCAGCTTTGGTCAATTGGCTTGAACACCCTATTTTAGGTGGTGTGCACAACCAAGATTCGAATAGCCACTCATTTATAATGAATGTGCTTGAAGCGAACGGTATAATTGGATTATCTGTGTGGATGGGTTTGTTTGGTTTTGGTTGGAAGCAAATCAGGTCATTTCTTTCACATAAAACATTGTTTGATGTTACAATGATATATGTTTTGTTGCTTTCACTCTTCAATCCTATAGGGTTTGTTTTTGAGATTGTTTTTGTAGCATATTTGATTATTCCGGTGTGGACTTGTGTGTTTAGTTTAGAAGAAAACGCTGAATAGAGGGCAGAGATATTTATATGAAAAAACTATATCAATTTTTGTTTATTATTTTGGGAAAGAAAACTCCGGAAAAAATGCGTAAATTCCGCAATTTTCTTGTAAGAAAGTATATTAAATCTGCAGGTGAAGATATAAACATTGGCAGATATACTTATATTCATAAAAATACAGTTATAGGTAATAGTTCGGGTATAGGCAGAGGTTGCGAAGTTAATAATGGTGTAACAATCGGTAACAACGTTATGATAGGCCCCGATGTTATAATATACACACAAAATCATAATATGAGTAATCCTGATGAACCAATTTCTCACCAGGGCTTTAAAGCGGTTGAGCCTGTAATTATTGAGAACAATGTGTGGATAGGGGCAAGGGTTTGTATATTGCCCGGTGTTACAATTGGTGAAGGCTCTGTTATAGGTGCATGTGCCGTTGTTTCAAAAAGTATTCCGCCGTATTCAGTTGCAGTAGGTAACCCTGCAAGAGTTGTTAAAAACAGAAAAAACACGGAGGCATAAATATGGAAAAATGGAAAAATGATGTGGCGGTTTTGTGCATATTCTTTGCAAGACCGGAACAGTTCAAAAAATGTTTCGAACAGGTACGTAAGGCAAGACCCCGTGTGCTTCTTTTATGGCAGGACGGTCCCCGTGAGGGCAGACCCGATGATGTGGAAAATATTATGAAGTGTCGCGAGATTGCTGAGAATATTGACTGGGAATGTGAGGTTCATCGTAATTATCACGATAAGAATATGGGCTGTGACCCATCTACCTTTTATTCCCACAAATGGGCATTTTCTATTGTTGATAAGTGTATTGTCCTTGAAGATGACCTTGTGGCATCAGAGAGCTTCTTTCCTTTTTGTAAAGAGCTTCTTGATAAATATGAAAACGATGAGCGCGTTGACCGTATTTGCGGTACAGTTTTGCCGGGACAGGTGGATGTCCCAAACGATTACCTTTTTGCTACTTTCGGTAACTCCTGGGGGTGGGCAACCTGGAAACGAGTTGCCGACCGATGGGAAGAAGAGTATCAGTTTATGGATGATGAATATGCCATTAAGTGTATGCGAGGTCTCCAGAAGGACCTTGAGCCTCATCTCGGATGGGAGCAGCGTTGCCTGAAATATAAGGCACAGGGTGTTCCTTATTGGGAATTTATTATTGGTGCCGAAACACTACTTAACGGCGGTTACATAATTTACCCAAGGGTTAATATGATTTCTAACGTTGGTATTTCTGAAAATTCTACCCATGCACCCGGAGAACTTTCTCAACTTCCCAAAAAAGTTCAAAGGTACTTTAACACCAAAACGTATGAAATGGAATTCCCGCTTAAGCATCCTAAGTACATTATTGCAGATGCATCATACTACGATGCCTGCCGACTTTTCAACGTCGGCACTAAAAAAGAAAAAGTTCAGATGTTTATTGAACGTGTGATTCTTAAATTAAAAAAGATTTTAAAAAGAGGTTAATAATGATTCGTTTACCTTATAAATGGCGTAGACCTGAGGGTGTAAAGTCAGGTATACCTAAATTCAGAGCGTTGCATTATAAGTTTGATTGCTTTGCTGAAAATATATATATTCGTCTTGCACCGTTGCCTAAAACGGGGGTTAATAAAGATGCTCGTGACGTAAGGGTTATCGTTTCCCTCACTTCGTTCCCCGCAAGAATACATAAGGTATATTACGCAATTAAATCTCTTATGCTGCAGACGTATAAAGCAGATGAAATCATTCTGTGGTTGTCAGAAAGTCAGTTTCCAGGCAAAAAATTGCCTGACAATTTCAGTAAGTTGACTGATAGAGGGCTCACCATAAAGTGGTGCGATGATTTGCGCTCACACAAAAAATATTTTTATGCTTTGCAAGAACAAAAACCCGGACAGGTTGTCATTACTTATGACGATGACATTATCTACGAAGCAGATTCTATCGAGAAGCTTATAACATCGTATTATAAATATCCTGATTGTATTATATGTAATCGCGGTCACGAAATAGTTTATGATGAGCAGGGTAATCTGACAGAATACAAGCATTGGAGCATACATTCACCCATTGGCGTTAAGGAACCCACAAGGTACCTTGTGCCTTCTACAGGTAATGGCTGTCTTTACCCTTATGGTGCGATGCCCCCCATTACATTTGATTGGGATAAGGCAAAAGCAAACGCTTATTCTGCTGATGATATCTGGATGCGTTTTTGTAGCTTGTCTAATGATGTTAAAGTGGTTAAAACCCGTGAAACAATTGCCATTCTTTGTAATGTGTGGGGTAGTCAGAAGGAACGCCTTACGCAGCTAAACGATATAAACGGTGAAAATCAGCGAGTATTGGAGCGTTTGCTTGCTTTGTTCCCCGGTATTCTTGAAAAAGAAGGATAATTTATGTTTTATATATCATATTACACAACCCATGATGATGTAAGGGCAAGCTCACCTGCTGCCAACGCAAAAACATTGTCTATTTCAAAGGCACTTGCGGCTAACGGGATAAGGGTTACTATTCTTTCCACATGCACTGTTGCAAAATCCGGCAAGGGTTTTGTTAAGGGACGCAGATTTTCGGTTGATGAAAACGTGAATTGTAAGCAGATACCGTTTTTTATTACAGGCTTCGGACCTTTCCGCAGAATACAGTATATCCTTGCAAATATTTATTTGTTTTTTGTGCTTGTGTTTTGCACAAAAAAGGATGAAAATGTTCTTTTTTATCACGCTGTGGAAAGGGCAAGCGTAGTTGCTTTAGCACAGAAAATACGCAGATTTAGGCTTATTCTTGAGGTTGAGGAGATATACGCCAATGCCTCAAAGCTTTCTCCTCGTGAGATCGAAGCAGAAAAAAGAGATATTGCTTGTGCAGATGCATTTATTTTTCCTACGGTTATGTTGAATGGTGTTGTGAACACCTCGGGTAAACCATATGCTATAATTCACGGAACCTATGAAGTTACAGCGGAATATCCGGATAACTCTTTTAATGATGATAAAATTCATGTGGTCTATGCAGGTACACTTTCGCGTTTGAAGGGTGGCGCTTATGCTGCGGCAGAAGCGGCATTATTCCTTGATAGCGGATATCATATACATATACTTGGTTTTGGTAGCGATGCAGATGTGTCAAGTATTAGTGATACTATTAAACGTGTTTCAGTAAAAACAGATTGTTCTGTAACCTATGACGGATGCTTTGCCGGTGAGAAATACGAAAGATTTATTCAAAATTGCCATATTGGTTTAAGCACCCAAAACCCTCAAGCAGATTTTAACGACACATCTTTCCCATCTAAAATATTCACTTATATGTCTAATGGCTTGCAGGTTGTCAGTGCGGATATTCCCGTTGTCAGGACTTCTGCTGTGAATGATTATATAAATTATTATAGTGAGCAGACTCCCGAGGGGATTGCAAATGCAATTAAATCTGTGCCTGCTACACCTTCATTTGATCCCCGTCAGGTTATTGATAAGCTTAATACAGATTTTAAGAATGATATAAAGACAGTAATTCAGGAGAAAACATGAACTCTTCAAAGCAAATTAAAATTGGTGCAATACTTTCGTATGCTTCTATAGCGATAAATATCTTGTCCGGTTTGTTGTACACACCATGGATGGTGAATCAGATAGGACAGAATGATTATGGCTTATATACCCTTGCTAATTCCGTTATCACATTGTTGATGGTGGATTTTGGTTTGAGTGCCGCCACTGCAAGATATTTGTCAAAATACAATGCAGAGGGTAAAAGGGAAGAAGCCGAAAGATTCCTTGGCGCTGTGTATAAGCTTTATCTTATTGTAGATGCGGTTATTTTAACGGTGCTTATTATCATCTATTTCAATATAGATTCTATCTATGCAACACTTACACCAGATGAGCTTTCTCGATTTAAGGTGGTTTATATTATTTCCGCCTTGTTTAGTGTTATTAATTTCCCGCTGGTTACGTTTAATGGTATACTTACTTCGTATGAAAAATTTGTACCATTAAAGCTTGCAGACGTGTTGTATAGGGTTTTCCTTGTATTGTTCACTGTTATAGCCTTGATTATGGGCTTTGGGCTTTATGCACTTGTTACAGTCCATGCTGTTGTTGGTTTGGGTATATCACTGTATAAGTTTATAGTTATAAAGAAAACTGTGCCGTTAAAGGTGGATTTTAAGCATACAGATAAATCTTTATACAAGGATATTTTTGGCTTTTCTTTGTGGACGACCATATCTTTTATTATACAACGCCTTGTGTTCAATATCACACCAAGTATATTGGGCATGGTTACAGGTGCTGCGCAAATAGCTGTTTTTGGTATTGTAACAACCATTGAAGGTTACTCTTATACAATTACTACAGCTATAAACGGTATGTTTATGCCACGTATATCCAGGCTCGTTACCGATGATAAATCTGCCAATTCACTGAATAAACTTCTTGTAGACGTTGGTAAATTCCAGTTTGCTATTAACGGGCTTATAATTGCAGGCTTTGCCGTTGTAGGTAAATATTTTATAAATCTGTGGATGGGCGAGGCATACATGGATGCTTACTATGGAATTTTGCTCGTTGTCATTCCCGGGGCATTTTTTAACTCTATGCAGATAGCTAATACTACAATCATTGTTGAGGGTAAAGTAAAGCTGATGGCAATAGTTAACCTTATGACGGGTATAATCAATATTTGTTTGTCATATCCATTGTCAAAAAAGTTTGGCGTAATCGGTGCTTGTGTGTCAATATGTATTGCGTATAGTGTGCGTTCAATTGCACTTATGATTTTGTATCACAAAAAGCTTCCGTTTGATATCTTAAGCTTTATAAAGCAGTGCTACGTTAAACTTTCTATACCTATTATAGCAACTATTTTGCTTGGCTTTGCTATGAATATGGTTATTCCTGACCGAGGATGGTTTGTACTGATTCTCAAGGGTGGTGTTACAGCTCTTGTTTTCGGAGTGCTTGTGTTCATTTTTGGTTTCAATAAGGGCGAAAGAAGCGCCCTGCTCGGTAAGGTAAAGGGTATTATAAAAAAACATTAAACCTGTGAAGGTGTAAATATGAAAAAGCTTAAGCTCCCAACAACTCATATAATTCTTTTGAGTTTTGTTGTTGTAATATTTATAGGCACAGCATTACTGTGCCTTCCCGTAAGCTCTGCAGACGGCAACGGTGCTGCCTTTGTTGATGCATTGTTTACTGCCACAACTTCAACCTGCGTTACAGGTCTTGTTGTTGCGCCTACCGTTTCCACTTGGAGTACGTTTGGTCACGTGGTGATGCTCATACTTATTCAGGTTGGCGGTCTTGGTGTCATTACGGTTATGGCATCACTTTCTGTTTTTTTACAGCGTAGAATGGGGCTTTCAGACAGAGTTCTTGTACAGGATGCATTTAACCTTGATTCCCTTGAGGGACTTGGCAGCTTTATTAAAAAGGTTATTAAAGGCACCTTCCTTGTTGAAGGTATCGGTGCGCTCCTTTATATGACTGTTTTTGTGCCTGATTTTGGCTTGAAGGGAGTTTGGATTTCGGTATTCAATGCAATTTCCGCCTTTTGTAATGCAGGTATTGATATATTCGCAGAAAACAGCTTGTGTGATTATGCTACACATCCCGTAATTAACCTTGTTACAAGCCTTCTCATTATTTTAGGTGGTTTGGGTTATATTGTATGGTGGGATGCAATACGTATTATCAAAAGTAGGTTGAACGGAAAAAAACTCGGGTTAAAATCACTTACTCTTCATAGCAAAATTGTTCTTGTAACAACGGCTGTATTGTTGGTCGGTGGTGGCGTTTTATTCCTTGTGTTTGAGTATAATAACCCACTTACAATAAAGGGCTTGTCGCTTTATGATAAAATCCAGGTATCATTTTTTCAGTCTGTTACTACAAGGACAGCAGGCTTCGCAAGTGTTCCCCAAGAAAATCTGTCAAATGCTTCTGCTATTTTGTCTTTGCTGCTTATGTTTATAGGTGGTTCACCCGTAGGCACTGCAGGCGGTGTTAAAACGGTGACATTTGCAGTTATTATTGCTTCAGCAATATCCTCTGTAAAAAACAAGGATAGTGTTGATGTGTTTAACAGAAGTATAGCAAAGCAAACTGTCAGTAAAGCGGTTTCGGTAATTTGTATGTCAGGTTTTATTGTGATGCTGTCTACGTTATTGCTTTCTTTTGTAACGCCTGATGCATCAGTTATTGATATAGCCTTTGAGACTGTCAGTGCAACGGCTACGGTAGGGCTTTCACGTAACCTTACGTCAAGCCTTAACGTTTTAGGTAAGCTTATTATTACGGTTACAATGTATTTTGGTAGGGTAGGGCCTATATCCTTGGCGGTAGCTCTTAATATGAAAAAACAAAATACAAGTATAATAAAAAATCCCACAGAGGATGTCCGTGTAGGATAGGAGTTTAATTATGATAAATAAAACTTATGCAGTTTTTGGACTTGGTAGATATGGCAGGGCAATTGCAACAGAGCTTGTTAAAAACGGAGCAGATGTTATTGCAGTTGATAAACACCCGGAGATCGTAAATGAGCTTGCGCTTGAAATTCCTGTTTGTAAATGTGCCGATGTTACCGACCCCGAGGTTATTAAACAGCTTGATATTGCAAATGTAGATGTTGTAATAATATGTATGGCAAATAATCTTGAAGCAACCGTTATGGCAATTACACTGTGTAAAGAGGTTGGCGTAAATACTATAATTGCTAAATGCATAGATGAAATGCACGAAAAAATATTTGCACGTGTAGGCGCAGATAAGGTGCTTTTCCCCGAAAGGGAGTCAGGTGTACGCCTTGCACGTAATCTGCTCAGCTCAGGCTTTATGGATATGTTTGAGCTTTCTGATGAGGTTTCTTTAGTGGAAATACCTGTAAAAGATGAGTGGGTAGGCAAAAATCTTGTTGAATTGAAGCTTAGAAAAAAATATTCTGTTAATGTTGTGGCAATTTTTGATAATGGCAACGTGATTTCATCAATTGACCCTGAAATGAAGCTGCAAAGCACTATGAAGCTGATTGTTATTGCAGAAACTGCAAAGCTCGATAAATTAAAGAATAAGTAAAAAATGAGAGCCACTTTTTAATAAAAGTGGCTCGTTTTTTTTGGTTATTTAAATGTGAATGAACCTGCAATAAGTGTGGCAGATTCGCCATTAACAGTAAGTAGACCACCTTCTGTGTGGGCTTCTTTTTTTGTGTCATCATCTGTCCATATTGTGCAGTCACAGGGTACAAGCGACGTAACAAATGGTATATGACCTGCCATTATTGCTAATTCTCCCTCAACTCCGCGAACATCAAATTTTACTACGTCATCCTGGAACTTGTTGCCATCGGGGGAGGATATTGTCAATCGGAAGGTGTTCACTTCTGCACCTTCTTTGCTTTTTCGATAGCTTCCTCAATTGTGCCTACAAATAAGAATGCAGATTCGGGTAAGTCATCATGCTTACCTTCTATGATTTCTTTAAATCCACGTACAGTCTCACTTATGGGTACGTACTTACCCTCAATACCTGTGAATTTCTCAGAAACATCAAAGGGCTGTGATAAGAATCGCTGGATTTTTCTTGCACGTGTAACAAGGAGCTTGTCTTCGTCGGAAAGCTCATCCATACCCATAATTGCAATAATATCCATAAGCTCGTTGTAACGCTGTAATATTCTTTGCACTTCTTTTGCAACGGCATAGTGCTCTTCACCAACAATTTCAGGTGATAGAATACGGCTTGTTGACTCAAGGGGGTCAACTGCGGGGTAAATACCCTGTGATGCAATATTACGTGCAAGAACAGTTGTTGCATCAAGGTGAGCAAATGTTGTTGCAGGTGCAGGGTCTGTAAGGTCATCGGCAGGCACATAAACAGCCTGAATTGATGTGATAGAACCCTTTTTGGTAGATGTAATTCTTTCTTGTAAAGCACCCATTTCAGTAGCAAGTGTAGGCTGATAACCAACTGCAGAGGGCATTCTGCCAAGAAGTGCAGAAACCTCACTACCTGCCTGTGTGAAACGGAAAATATTGTCAATGAAAAGAAGAACGTCCTGACCCTCTTTGTCACGGAAATATTCTGCCATTGTAAGGCCTGAAAGGGCAACTCTCATACGTGCTCCCGGAGGCTCATTCATCTGACCATAAACAAGAGCGGTATTGCTGATAACACCTGATTGCTTCATTTCGTTGTAAAGGTCATTTCCCTCACGGGTACGCTCGCCAACACCTGAGAAAACAGATATACCACCGTGCTCTTTTGCTATGTTGTTGATAAGCTCCATAATAAGAACTGTTTTACCAACACCGGCACCACCGAAAAGACCGATTTTACCACCCTTTGAATAGGGGCAGATTAGGTCAATAACCTTGATACCTGTTTCAAATATTTCAGCACTTGTGGAAAGCTCGTCGTATGCAGGTGCTGAGCGGTGAATACTCCATTTTTCTTCTGTTTCGGGTGTGGGGATGTTGTCAACCGCATCACCTAAAACGTTAAAGATTCTGCCCAGAGTTTCTCTGCCAACGGGGACGCTTATGGGCGCACCTGTATCTGTAACGTCGATACCACGCTGTAAACCATCAGTTGATGACATAGCAATACATCTTGCGGTGTTATCACCAATATGCTGTGCAACCTCAACTGTAAGTGTTCTGTCACCGATGGGTATTGTAAGGGCGTTAAGGATTTCAGGCAGTTCACCCTCGTTGAAACGTACGTCAACAACGGGACCCATAACCTGAACAACCTTGCCCAGAATAATTTTATCCAATTTATTACACCTCAATCTTAACTCTTGCCAACTTAATTGCCGCTACCTGCAACAATTTCAGTAATTTCCTGAGTAATTGCACCTTGCCTTGCTCGGTTATATTCAAGGCTAAGGTCATCTATCATCTGCTTTGCGTTTTTACCTGCAGAATCCATCGCCATTCTTCTTGCTGCAACCTCACAAGCAAAGCTTTCACGAATATAGGCAGTAATCATACCTGCAACGTATTCACGCACAGAAAGATTAAGCACTGTAAGGTGGTCAGGCTCAAAAATTGTACCTGCACTACCTTCATATTCGGTTTTTTGTAAGGGGAGTAGCCATTTGATTTGTGCATCATATGACATAACTGAATGATACGTTGTATATATAATGCCGAGTCTGTCAAAGGCTTCTTCTTTAAAATCGTTGCATAATTGGTCTGCAAGTGCGTAAGCATCTTCGAATGAATAATGCTCTGATGAAACTATTGGGTTATCATATCTTTCGCAGGCTCTTTTACCTATTGCAATAATCTGAGCATCAGGGTATTGTGATGCAAGCTTGAAAACATTGTTGTTGTATCCGCCCGCGAGACCACGGTCACCTGCAATAACAATTAATTTTGTACGCTTACCGTCAGATTTGCGCATATAGGGGCTTTTCTGACATTCGGTAGCACAGGTGAGTGATGCTATAGAGCTTTCTAAAGCCTCGGTATATTCACGAGCCTTTGTCATAGCATCGTTTGCACGACGTATTTTAGATGAAGCCACAAGACCCATTGCCTTTGTGAGCTGCAGAGTAGATGTAACACTTTTAATTCGCACTCGAAGTGCTTTTGTGTTTCCTGTCATAGTTATACCTGCATTTCTTTAAGGATTGATACGAGCTTTGCTTCGTCCTCGTCGTCATAGAAGCCGTCTTCGATTCGCTTGAGCCAATCGCCATACTGATTTTCAAGCTTTGCAAATAAATTCTGCTCGTATTCGTGAACCTTGTTTACTGCAACATCATCAAGGAAGCCTTTAATAACAGCATAAACAATAGCTACCTGACAACCTACGCGTATAGGATTATTTCTGCCTTGCTTGAGAACCTCAACAATACGCTCACCGAGGGCAAGACGGGCTTTTGTATCTGCATCAAGGTCGCTGCCAAACTGTGCGAATGCCTGTAACTCACGATACTGTGAATATAAAAGCTTTAATTCACCTGCAACCTTTTTCATACCCTTAAGCTGAGCAGAGCCACCAACACGGCTAACAGAAATACCGGGGTTGATAGCAGGCATAATGCCTGAATGGAAAAGCTCGGTTTCAAGGAAAATCTGACCATCTGTAATTGAAATAACGTTTGTGGGAATGTATGCTGAAACGTCACCTGACTGTGTTTCGATAATTGGTAATGCTGTGATTGAGCCACCGCCATATTCTTTTGCAACACAAGCCGCACGTTCAAGAAGTCTTGAGTGAAGATAGAAAACGTCACCAGGGTAAGCTTCTCGTCCGGGGGGGCGACGAATAAGAAGTGACAATGCTCTGTATGCAACAGCGTGCTTTGAAAGGTCATCGTATATAATAAGAACATCCTTGCCTTGCTCACGAAAATGCTCAGCCATAGCGCAACCGCTATAGGGCGCAATATATTGAAGTGGTGCACTTTCTGATGCTGTAGCGGATACTATGATTGTATATCCCATAGCACCATTACGTGTAAGCTCATTAGCAAGCTGAGCAACAGATGTACTTTTCTGACCGATTGCAACGTAAATACAGATGACGCCTGTGTTTTTCTGGTTAATAATAGTGTCAATAGCAATCTCTGTTTTACCTGTTTGTCGGTCACCGATAATAAGCTCACGCTGACCTCTACCAATAGGAATCATACTGTCAATAGCTTTGATACCGGTTTGTAATGGTACGTTAACACTTTCGCGTTCAATAATACCGGGTGCCTCTGTTTCAATAGGTCGTGTAGCATCATATTCAATGGGGCCCTTGCCGTCAATAGGCTCACCAAGGGCATTGACAACTCGCCCGAGGAGCTTATTGCCTACGGGTACAGATAAAACGTTACCTGTTCTTTCTACTGTAGAGCCCTCACGGATATTGTTTTTGTTAGAGAGCACCGCAACAGAAACGGTATCTTCCTCCAGGTTCTGAGCCATACCAAAACTGCCGTCCTCAAACTTGAGTAATTCGTTTGCCATACAGTTAGTAAGACCATATACTCGTGCAATACCGTCACCAACAAGTATAACCTTGCCGGTTTCAGCCATTTCGATTCGGGATTTGTAGTGCTCTATCTGGGTTTTTATAATATTACTGATTTCGCCGGGATTATTCATTGGCTAATCACTCCCTTTGCTTTGTTAAGGCGGTTTGCAATACTGCCGTCAATGGTTTTATCATCAAGTAAAATCTTTATACCGCCGATAAGAGATGTATCTTCAATGTAAACTGCGTCAACAATTTTACCGCTTATGTTACAAAGCTTGTTTATTAAGGCAGTTTTCTGTTCCTCAGTAAGAGGTTGAACGTAGTAAACAGTAGCAACAGTTCTGTTCTCAGAAATTTTTAAAAGCTCGTTGTACTCTTCTATGCATTCAAGTATGTGAATAATTCTGCCGTTTTCACACAGTATCTTTAAAAATGATACTATATGCTCGGGCATTGTGCCGAAAGCATCATCAATAGCACTCAATCTTTCTGAAAGGGGAATAGCAGGTGACTCAAGAAAACGTATATAATCAGGGGCATCCTCAATAAGTGATTTTACTTGACTAAGATGCTCAGCGTAATCACCGCAACAGTTGTTTTCAGATGCAAGCATAAATAAAGCGCTTGCATACTCTTTAGCTGTTTGTGTCATTTTCGTCACCTATATTCTCAATGAATGAGTCAATTATCTGCTTGTGGTCATCAGAGTTGATTTCTCTTTCAAGCATTTTTTCTGTAAGCAAGGTACTTACCGAAACAATCTCCTGCTTGATGCTGTCCTCTGCTTTTTTCACTTCAAGCTCGGCATTCTCTTTTGCTTGGCTTACTATGATTGTTGCCTCGTCCTTTGCCTTGGCAATAATCTCGTTTTCACGTGCTTTTGCAGTGCTTACGGCAGACTGAATTATACCGTCAGCCTCCGCTTTGGCACCTGACAGTTTTTCCTCATACATCTCTTTTGTGGATATAGCTTGTTCTTTTGCTTCCTGTGCATCGCTATACTGACCGTCAATTGTTTTCTGACGGGCATCAAGCATCTTTTTTACAGGCTTATAAAGGAATTTCTTTACAGCCAAAAAGAGTAACACAAGGTTTGCAAGTGAAACAAGCATTTGCCACAGATTTATGGAAATAACATCTAAAGTTTGCATTTTTTTACTCCAAGGTTAGTGTTGATTAAGCACCGACTGTGCTAACAAGGATGTCAACAAGGATGTTGGGTGCAACGAAAATAAGCAGAATTGCAATAACAAGTGCATAAAGACCTGTTGTTTCAGCAACAGCACAACCCATAAGCATTGTTGTTGTAACTGCACCCTTGCTTTCGGGCTGACGGCCGATTGCTTCACAAGCCTTTGCAACAGCGTTACCTTCACCGATACCGGGGCCGATACCGGCAATCATAGCAAGACCTGCACCAAGTGCGCAACAACCTAAAATAATACCAATAGCGAGTTCCATTATAAATTCCTCCAAATTTATTATTTGTTTTTATTTTTTGAAAGCTTTTTCTGCCTTCTTTTTTCAAATTCATCAAGTGGGAAGGCTCCCGAAACGTTAAGCATTGTAAGCATCGCAAAAATAAACGCCTGCAAACAACCGCTGAATACGTCAAAGTAGATTGATAAAACTGCAGGTAAACCTATCTGGAATAAAGGGATATCTGCAAGGAAGCCCGGCAGATTGCCTAAAACAAGGTTTGATAAACCTGCTAATGCAGTGCCTATAAGTACGGATATAACAGTACCTGAAAGCACGTTACCATAATGACGGAATGACATTGAAATTGGTGTGGCGAATTCACTTAGAAAATTAATAGGGGCAAGGAAAGCCACAGGCTCTGTAAAGCTTTTAAGATAATACACAGGTCCGCACTTAAGCTTGTAGTATGTTATAAGTATAAACACAAGTATTGCCCAACCTGCAACAATGTTAATGTCAGATGTGGGTGGGAATAACCCGAACAATGACAGCAAGCTCGAAAATGCCGATAAAGCCAGAATAGCAATAATGAAGGGGGAGTAACCTTTAAAATACTCACCCATATTTTCGAGCACCATGCCATCAACTTTTTCTACTATAAGCTCTGCAAAGTGCTGACGTTTAAGGTGTACCTTTTCTTCAATGCCGTGTGTCAGGAATAAGCACAGAAAAACAATTGCAATCAAAACAAGCGCAGAGTTTACCTGTGATTCGGTAACAGGGAAATCCTGTATAGGCATTGGTATTGTGAAAAAGATACGTGCACCTGTGATGGTAATACCCTCGCTCTGCGGTTTAGTAAGTACCTGCAGCACGATGCCTGTGAGTATGGGTATAATCATCATAAGGATGTAAAAAGCATCCACAATTTTAAATTTTTTATCAATCGCCTTCAAAAGCATCACCTCTTGAAACGGAAGGCTTATTATTTTTTATTGAAAATGGGTCTGAGCATAATGGCGATACGCGGAAAAAGGAAGGGTATTACCACAGCAATCAGATTGAATACCGGTACAACGTGGCCGATAATTGCTACAACAAACATAAAAAGCATTCTGAAGGTCTGTGAAATTTTCATAACAGACTTTGCTTCTTTTTCATCTTTAGTAACGGCCTTTTGTACACCAAAACCCATTACGATGAAATTTGTGATTATGGCAAAGTAGCCTAAAAGGTTGCCGAGTAGCACGGTGTAATCCCATTTGCCTATGATAAGAAAAACAGATTGCATTATAGCACTGAAAATAAGTGATATAACACCTATGTAAATGGTTTCTTTAATGACAACGGGGTCAAGTTTTTTCATCTTTTTACCTCTTGTAATCAAAATCAATTTATTATATCACAATAAATTATTCTATACAATAATTATTAATTAATTTTTAGGTTTTTTATGGTGCTTTTTATAACGAGTAAATTCATATGTATTTACGTTAAAAAAACATTGATTTACTGTATATTTATGCTATAATATATAATTATACGTGTTTAAGAAATGAGGCAGGATATGGAAAACTTTTTTACAAACGCATTCAATAATCTTAACGATGAATGCAAAGAGAATTTCTATAAAACCATTTTTATGAACGATGATTCTGAATACGCTGCACAGCTCCGTGTTGAGTATTACAGAACAAAGTTCAGGTCAATGGGTGAAAATGTTACCATTGGTAAAGGTGTTAATATCATTAATCCACAGTACATCTCAGTTGGTAACGATGTTCAGATTTCTGACGGTTGTACACTTATTGCACGCGGCGAAAATGGTATCACACTTGGTGATAATGTAAGACTTCAACACAGAGTTTACCTTGATACTGAGCGTAGCACAGAGGGTTATATTAATATTGGCAGAGGTTGTTACATCGGCACAGGCACAACTCTTTTTGGCCACAGAGGGCTTGAAATCGGTACGGATTGCCTTTTGGCACAGAATATAACACTCACGCCATATTCACATATCTTTGATGACCCCAACAGAATTATATACAGTCAGGGCGGTCATTGTGAAAAGGTTACAATCGGCAACGACGTATATATCGGTATGGGTTGCTGTGTAATGTATTCGGGCAACATCGGTGAGGGCTCTGTTATAGGTGCACATTCAACTGTTGTTAAGCCCATACCGCCGTATTCCGTTGCGGTGGGTACACCTGCAAAGGTGATTAAAAAACGCGGTGAATAATTAAAAAGGAGAGAATATTATGCAGGCTATTGAAACAATTATTAAAATGATTTTCGCTATGATTTTCAGTTTGTCAACAATCCTTGCACCTGTTGAGGGTTTTGTTACATCAGGTGGCGAATCGGCATACTTCACACAGTGGAGTGCAGAAGACAAATTTGATGTTGATGACTATGCAACTCTTGAGAAAACACCTGGTGAGGATTTTGTTGTTCTCAACGTTACAGATGTTCAGCTTAATGATGACGAGGTTTACGGCGCAGGCGGTGAATATTCAAATCAGCTTATTACAAAAATGGTTGAGGAATATCAGCCCGACCTTATTACATTAAGCGGTGACAACTCATGGTGTACAATGGGTTACCTTGAGCTTATCAACCTTATGGAGTCATTCGATATCCCTTGGGCACCCATTATGGGTAACCACGATGGTCAGGGCTGTATCAGCGAGTTCTGGGCAGCCGAAAGACTTGCAGATGCAGAAAACTGCTTGTTTGAATTTGGCCCTGAAGGTATGGGCTACGGTAACTACATTGTTAACGTAAAAGAGGGCGACAAGCTTGTTCATACATTCTATATGATGGACTCTCACGCAGATGCAGAGTTTGAACTTGAAGACGGCACAACTGTTGAAGGCTATGACCATTTCTGGTACAATCAGCTTGAATGGTACGAGTGGGCAGTAAACGGCATCACAGAGGAAGCAGGCTACGTTGTTCCAAGTACTGCAGTATTCCACATTCCCGTATACGAAATTCACGAGGCATGGGAAATGGTAAGTATCCCTTCAGAGGATAACGAATTTGGTGTTGTTGCACCTGAATACGCAGGTATCGTTCAGGGTGGTATTGGTGAGTTACCTTGCCCTGCACCTGTAAATAACGGCTTCTTTGACCTTTGTAAGGAGCTTGGCAGCACAAAGACTATGGTATTCGGTCATGACCACTATAACGATGCTGTAATTCCGTTTGAGGGTATCACACTTGCTTATGGTGTTAAGTCTGGTTTTGGTAGCTATTGGGATTTTGAGATGATTGGCGGTACAACACTTACAATCAACTCAGTAGGTGAGGTAGATGTTCAGCAGCACTACTATGACCTTGAAGAAAACGGCTTCCATATTTATAATGACTGATAATCGGATATAATTAAATCCTCTCACTCGCATATGTCGAGTGAGAGGATTATTTTTATTGTTGTGCAACTTCTTTAAATGAGTTTCGTATTTCTTGTGCATTACCTGTTGCAAGGTAATATTCATAACTGAATGGTTCAAAGCTTTTAAATGTACGAGTCTTTGTAATAGCAATATATGATGTGGGTCCATCTTTTGAAGGGTCTTCGTTTGTGGTGTTGCCACGTTCATAAATACCTGTAAGGAATTCTTCTTCACCCGGTACATATATGCCGATGCCGAAGCTGTCATCAAATTCACCTGTAAATGCTGCCCAGTTTTCTTTTGAATAAAAGTGTGGGTAACCTGCATCAGGCCAGAAAATCAAATCCTTTTCGTATGATAGCTTATCATCTGTCCAGGGCTTGTCACCTGCATAGTAAACGAAGTTTTCTAAGGGTGCAACACAATAAAAGGCAGGTATTTCCTGTGTGGAATCTGCTTCGGGATAGCCGGAAAAATCAACAAAACGGCATGTGGTGTGAACTTTACCTTTTTCAATTGTGTAGGTTGCCTCCATATAAGAGGGGGTAATAAATTCTTTTTCTTTAGCCCAATCAAGGGGTCGACACTTTACGTATATTTCATTATCAGTAATTTTAAGGTCAACAATTTTACTGTGGTCATTAAATTGATTACCGCCTTGTACGGGATTGTAGTGCCAATCATTTTCCATATACACACCGTGGTCGTAGTCAAGGGTGCCGTAGTATGATTGCTGAACAAGTCTGCCTGTGTCGTTGCGGTTTATAAGATTTACGTTTTTGTTGACTGCTTCTGTTTTATAGCGTTCACTTGCATTGGAATCAACCTTGATTTTATCGTCAACCCTGACAGCTTCAACGTTTGAGTTCAAGTCTTCAACATAGCTGAGAGCACCGCCCCACAACAGGTCAACACCGATTTTTAAGTTGTCAGCTTCGGTGAAAACCTCTTGCTTAGGAATTTTACGGTTGAAGACAGAAAAACCATTTATTTTGATTTTACCTGTGTCAGCATTAAGAGCTTTAATGGTAAGTGTCAATGGCTTGCTACCTTTAACTGCGTCAAGGAAGTCATCTGTAAAGGAATAAAATTCAGTTGCTTTATTTGATGGCTCAAGGAAGAAATCCTCGGAGTGCTCCTTAAAACCGCGCTGATAGGTAAGTGTTGCCTTAACATAGCAATCAGCAGTGTAGCTTATGCCGTAGTAATTGAACAGCTTAAAATCAGCCTCGTGAAAGTTCAGGGTTAGGGGAGTGTCGATTATGTAGTTGCCGTTTTCGTCCACTTTTTCAGAAACCGACGATACGATATGCACCATTTCATAATCGTTTTTTACTTTAAAATCATCATCTGTTATTATGAAGCTTAAAATATAAGGTGAAAAAACAAGCAGAGTTACTGCAGCTAATACCCCTACAATAGCAAAAATGATTTTTAGAGCCTTTTTCATTTTAAAACATTCCCCCAGGACGGTTGATTAATACTTAAAGAATAACATTTTAATTTGTGTCAGTCAAATATATTTTCATATGTGGGGTAAACTATTGGTGAGGTGATTTTATGACAGAAAAAGGTAAAAGTTATAAACAAAATAAACGGGTATTACGCCATAAAAGTAATATTTACCCCATTTCAGAACGAAGTGCAAATATGAGTGTTCACCCACAACGTCACAAAAAAGGTGGTTCGCATTTTACGAAAATGCCAATATCAAATGGTGTTTATAACACGGATTTAGCACGTGATAATCTGCAAAACGATATACCTGAAGCGGATTTATAAAAATTATGAATCAGGAATTAAGGGGCAAAGTTGATTATATTGTTAAGTTGAAGTGATGCAAAGCTATATAATCAACGCTTTCGTGTTCTTTAATTCCTGATTTATGGTTTTATCTGCCATTCAATCTTTCCTCTACGCACTCCTTCCATCTGTTGGCAATTAACTGATGACCAAGCACTGTGGGGTGTATTCCGTCCCAGGTTGCTTCAAAGATGTCGTATTCTTTTGCAAAATCATCAAAAACATCTTGTAATGGGACAAAGACCGCATTGTACTTTTCTGCAACATTTTTTGCGCTTTGGCGCATAGCATCAATTCGTGGTACATAGTGTGCGTGAATATCCGGGTCGGGGCTTACACCATAGAACGGCTCCATTATTATAAGGAATGTGTCAGGATTTTGCTCAAGCACCTCGTCAATAAGCTGACAATAAATCTTTTCAAATCTATCGGGGTCAGAGCCGCTACCGTTAATGTACTTGAATGCAATATCATTTATGCCTATAAGAATACTAAGTATGGTGGGCTTCAGCATAAGGCAATCCTCTTGCCATCTGCCGTAAAGGTCAGATATTCTGTTGCCACTTATACCTCGGTTGATAATTTCAATATTCTTGCCCGGGTTTTCGGCATACATTTCACCTGCAAGTATATATTGATAGCCGTGCCCAAGAATGTGGTTAAGGTCACTGCTTCTGCCACGTGCACCGTCTGTTATCGAATCACCCTGAAAAAGCACAACATCATTTTCTTTTAATTTAAGCATAGTATCACCCTTAACAAATCTTTGGTAAGTTAAAAATAACATTTATGTAAATCTCTGTCAATAAACATTGCTTTAATTCCTGTATAGCATTAATAATGTTTTTATATGTGATATTATGGTATTACTAAATAAAAAACGAGGTGTTACGCTTGAAGATGAAAAAATTTATTGCATTGTTACTTTCTGCAATTCTTCTTTTTGGGTTATCAGTTCCGTCATTTGCTTTGTCAATGGATGATGGAATGGATGCATTAAAAGAACAGTTTGTTTTTGGTGAAGGTCCTGTTGAGGGCAAATATTCTGTTGATTACAGATATTTTTCACCTGTAAAAGAAAATGATTCAACAAAATATCCTCTTGTTATCTGGTTGCATGGTATGGGTGACGGTGCGGAGGATGGTACACAGGTGTACAGAAGTAATATTGCCGCATGGACAAGTGATGAATTCCAGGCACGTTTTAAGCCTGCAGGGGGTGCATTTATTTTTGCAGCCCGTTCACGTGAAGAGAATGACATTACCTGGGAGGATTCAATGATTGAGCCCTTAAGGGCTGCAATTGATGAGTTTATAGCCGAAAACAGAGCGAATATTGATGTAACAAGAATTTACATAGGCGGTTATTCAATGGGCGGTAAAATGACCTTGAAAATGGCTATTGCTTACCCCGAAATGTTTGCTGCAGCGTTCCCGATATGTCCTGCATGGGCACCCGATAGCTACCTTACAACTAACCTTAGTATTATGCCTGTATGGATTACATCAAGCGACCGCGACCCGTTGGTTAACTATGATATGGCGGTCAAGCCCACATGGAGCAGAATTATTGAAAATTCAAATGTCCCAGAGGCTTGCAGACTTTCTACAGTAGGTGCTGTTTGTTACCCCGACGGCACAGCTACAAGCAGTGCTCACCATACATGGTTTGCTGTCAATAACGATATGTTTACTTATGATAATGGTAGTTACTATAATATGAAAACCATTGATGGTAACGGTAATACAGTAAAGCTTACATACCCTGATGGAATGATTTCGTGGTTAAGCAGCTATACCTCAGAGTACGATGGCGAGCCTATCGATGGTACAGGAAACCTGACAGAAGAAGACAGTACAGATAATTTTATTTCAAACAGCGTTTCTATAATTGATATACTTATGAATTTATTCAAGCTCCTTCTTCGTATGATGGGGATTTCAATCTGAACCTATAATCTGAATGCCTGCACCTGAAATATGGTGTGGGCATTTTTACCTATGTTATTGAATTTAACCATTGTATGTAATATAATAAAATTATAACCAATTTATGGTGAAAGAGGTTGATTGTATGATTAAAATGGAGCTTTTTAATTATGATATTTTTCCCAAGGTTTTTCCTTGTGGAGAGCCTGTACAGGTTACTGTAAAGCCCCTGGGTGCACACGTAGCCTTTGAGGGTACATATAGCGTTCAGGTTCGCGCACTTAATGAGGGCAATATAAGATTTTACCCCGAAAGAAATAATCTTGTGCCCTACGATGTTACTCCCGATTCTGATGGTTGCCTTCGCTTTACCCATACCTTCATGGATGAGCAGGAGCATTTTATTGATATTGTTAAAGATGATGAAAGGGTAGTGCGCCTTTCTGTTTATTCACTTCTGCCTGACCTTGTGGGCAGGTATCCTTTCCGCGGTGACCTTCATATGCATTCCTTCCGTTCAGATGGTAATCAGGCTCCTGCTATTGTTGCTGCCGAATACCGCAAAAATGGTTATGACTTTCTTGCGATGACCGACCACCGCAGATATTACCCCTCCCTTGAGGCTATTGACGCTTACAAGGATGTTCAGCTTGAATATAACCTTGTTCCGGGTGAAGAGGTTCACCTTGAGGGGAACGATGTTCACATTGTTAACTGGGGCGGTAAATATAGCATCAATGCCCTTGTTGATGGTGTTCACATCAAAGAGGTGGGAGACGATAAAGCCCTTCGTTCAATTGATGGTATCTGCCCTGATGTTATGAGTGTTGAGGAGTTCAAAAAAACTATATGGGAATTTGCCGATACACTTGATATCCCGGAGGGTGTGGAGCGTTACACCTATGCCGCCTGTGTGTGGATTTTTGATAGAATCAAAGAAGCAGAGGGTCTGGGTATTTTTGCCCATCCTTACTGGGTGCAGAATGTTTTTCACGTGCCCGAAACACTTACAGAGCACATTCTTGCAACACAGCCATTTGATGCATTCGAGGTGCTTGGTGGTGAAAATTACTTTGAACAGAACGGCTTTCAGACAGTAAGATATTACGAGGATAGAGCAAAGGGCAGACATTATCCTATTGTTGGTAGCACAGACAGTCACTCCTGCATACATAACAGAAACGGCTATATTGCATCTACAATCGTTTTCTCACCCGAAAACACACGTGAGGGTATTATTTCTTCAATTAAAGATTTTTATTCTGTTGCAGTTGATTCTATCAGCACAGAGCTTCGTCTTGTAGGTGAAATTCGTTTTGTACGTTATGGTAACTTCCTTCTCAGAGAGTTCTTCCCACTTCACGATGAACTTACATTTGAAGAAGGCAGACTTATGAAAGCCTACGCTTGTGGTGATACAACTGCAGCAGAAGATCTTAAGCGTATTTACGGCAGAATGAAAGCCCAGCGTGAAAAATATTTTAAGTTTTAATGGTGATATTAAATGAAATACGAAGTTATTAAATTAAAAGATTATTTCCCTTTCCTTGGTGAAAATGGCGCAGACCCATACGTAGAGCTTTATCTGCCCTATAATATGACAGAAATGCACCACGAAAACCGCAAAAGACCTTGTATGGTTGTTTGCCCCGGCGGTGGTTATGGTATGTGCTCTCAGCGTGAGAGTGAGCCGATTGCATTGAAATTCCTTCAAGAGGGCTTTAATGTTTTTGTTATTACATATTCTGCTGCTCCACACAGATTCCCTGCACAGCTTTGTCAGGTTGCTGCACTTATGGAGCTTATTTACAAAAATGCCGATGAGTGGAATTGTGATACCCGAAAAATTGCAATAATCGGCTTTTCTGCAGGCGGACACCTTGCGGCACACTATTCAACAATGTTTGATTGTGCCGAGGTTAGGGCAGTTTTCCCCGAAAGCAAAAGCGTGAATGCATCAATCCTTTGTTACCCCGTAATAAGTGCCGAGGCTGTAACCGCACATATGGGTAGCTTTGAAAATCTTTTGGGCCATAAGCCCCAAAATCAAGCTGAAACAGATTATTTTTCTTGTGATAAAAACGTTAAACCCACCACACCACCTGCCTTTTTGTGGCATACTGCAGAGGATAGCTGTGTGCCGTTAAAAAATAGTCTGCTTTATGCAGAGGCACTTTGGCGCAATAATGTGCCCGTTGAATTGCACGTTTATCCCTTTGGCGGTCACGGACTTTCTACTTGTGACAGTCAGACTATTGATGAAATAACACCTGTTTGTGAATATAACAGTGCATGGATTCCTGCAGCCCAAAAGTGGCTTAAGCTTATATTTGAATTGTAATGAAAGAGGTTTCTGAATGAGTAAAAATTGGGTGCAGACCTGGGGACAGGCACATTCTGCTTTTTCGTTTTTTTATTATCCGTCATGCCCAAAAACATATCGTCTTGTAATAAAATCTGCAATTTCGGGTAGTAGTCTGTGTTTTGAAATTTCAAATGAATGCGCCAAAAACAAGGTCGAAATTGGTAGCCTTACAGTTGCCCTTTGTGATGAAAAAGGTAATTTTACAGGTGAATGTAAGCAGGTAACTGTAGATGGTGAAAAATCACCTTGCCTTGAAATCGGCCAGGTTGCAACTACTGACCCTGTTGATATTGATGTTAAGGCAGGGGAGTATTTCTGCATAAGTGCCTATGTCAGTAAAGGGGCGCTCCGTAGCGGTAACCTCATAAATAATGCTGATATTATTACAGTAAAGGGCGACGTAACAAGTAGCCCTCGTATTGAAAATCAGCGTCGCATACGTGACAAGGTGCGCGAGGTAGCCTCGGTTGTGCTTAAAATGTATTTCCACAAGCCGATACCACTTTTTCAATCTGTTCAATTGCTTAATGATGATGGCGCTCGTTCTATCGCAGTTTTTGGTGATTCTATAAGTCAGCAAGGCTATTGGACCAACGCCTTTACCGACAGAATCCATAAAGAGTTTTTCGGCAAATATTCTGTTATAAATAAATCAATTATGGGTAACAGACTTATGCTTGATTTTCACCGTAGATTTATCTGCAAAGGCCTTTTCGGTATAAGCGGACTTAACAGATTACAGCGTGATATTCTTGATTACCCCGATGTTGAGTACGTTATTATAGCCCTTGGTACTAATGACTTTTTGCAATATAATACTATTGCCGCACCAAAGGGCGAAAAGCCAACACCGCAAGGTGTGCTTGACGGCTTTATAAAGGTGTCAAAAGCCCTTGAGGCACAAGGTAAAAAGCTTATTGTTTTTAATGTGCTTAATTTTGGCGAATGCATTGATTCACGCCCCGAAAAAGAGGCTATGGTAACAGAATTTAATAAGCTTTTGGAGGATAATAAACACCACTTCCACGCAGTTTATGACCAGGCAAGTCTTTGTGTTAACCCCGATAAGCCAACCTGCTCACGCCTCGATTTATTGGGTAAAGACAAAATCCACCCCAACAAAATCGGTGGCCAGCTTGTAGCTGATAACGTTGACCTGAATTGGTTCAGATAATTACCTTTAACCACAAGTTGCGTATGCACACAGCAGCATATGTAATGTAAACAAGATATCCCAAATTTATAAGCCACCGGGTAACAACCGGTGGCTTTGATTTTGGGTGGGTAATGAAGCAAGGTAGCGATAGCTTTTCCTCCCTGCGCTCGCGGAGGGAGGATGGACCGCGACGAAGCAAAGCATAGTCGTGGTGGAGGGTAGTTCTCTTGCGTCTTTTCTTCACTTTAATAGAACAACAGTAGTGTGTACGTTCAAATATGTTTTAACAATAGTTATTTATATTACTTTACCAATATATTGACATTATTTTACAATAGGATTAAAATAGTGTTATTAATTGGCAATCGAAGTTAGTTTATTCGGTGCATGGCTTCATTGCTGTGCACTTTTTTGTTTTAAAGAGGTTTGTATTATGAAAAAAACATTAAAACGAAGCTTTTCATTACTTCTTGCAATCACAATCATCATGGGCTCTGCATATGTAGGGCTTAGTGAGGTTGATTTTGCTAACGTATTTGCGGTTAAGGTAAAAGCCGTAAGTAGTGGTACATGTGGCAATAACCTTACCTGGACACTTGATGATGAGGGAACTCTTACTATAAGTGGTATAGGAGATATGCATGATTATAATCATAATGAGTATTATGGTGACTATGCACCATGGGATTATTTACAAACAAAGGTCGAGGCGCTTATTATTAATAGTGGTGTAACAAGCGTAGGCGATGAAGCGTTCTATGGGTTTGCAAGCATTACTTCGGTCACCATACCTGATAGTGTAACAAGTATAGGTGATTCTGCTTTCTGGAATTGCACAAACCTTACTTCAATCACTATCCCCGATAGTGTAACAAGTATAGGTTCTGGTGCTTTCTATAATACAGCGTATTATAACGATAATAATAATTGGGAAAATTATTATGTTTTATATATAGGAAATCATCTTATAAAGGCAAAAAAATCAATATACGGTGATTATGCAATAAAAGATGGTACAAGAGTTATTGCTAATAGTGCCTTCTCTGATTGTACAAATCTCAAATCAGTTTTAATACCCGATAGTGTAATAAGTATTTGTGATGGCGGTTTTTATAGATGCACCAGTCTTACTTCAATCACAATTCCTAATGGTGTGAAAATTATAGGCAATTCTGCCTTTTGTGGATGTGAAAATATCGCATCAATTACATTGCCTGACAGCATAACCAATATTGGATATGCGGCTTTTTATCAGACCCAATATTTTAGTAATGCAACCAACTGGGGTGATGAACTATATATAGGAAACCATCTAATAAGCGTGAAAGAGTCAATAAGCGGTGAATATGTAGTAAAAGAAGGAACAAAATCCGTTGGTGGCGAGGCTTTTTATAAATGCAAGAACATTACATCGGTTATATTACCTGATAGTGTGATAAGTATAGAGGACAGAACATTTGCTTCTTGCTCAAATCTTACATCAATCACTATACCCGATAGTGTAACAAGTATAGGTGATTCTGCTTTCATGTATTGCACAAGCCTTATATCAATCACAATTCCCGATAGTGTTACAAGCATATGTGAAATGGCTTTTTATAACTGCAAAAGCCTTGATTATGTGTTTTATGGCGGAACGAAAGATGATAAAAATGGAATATCAGTTGGCTCAGACAATAGTTGTTTGAGTACTGCTTTTTGGCATTATGAAGCATCAGACCACGTTTGTGGTGATTGGATATTAGACATAGTTCCGACCTGCACATCAACGGGTTTAAGGCATAAAGACTGTACTGTTTGTGGAATAACTGTTGAAACTTCAGTAATTACTGCAACAGGCCATACAACAGTAAAAGACCCTGCAATTTCTCCAAGTTGTACAACTGCAGGTAAAACAGAGGGTAGTCACTGCTCTGTATGTGGCGAGATTTTAGTTGAGCAGACAGAAAGCGCCCCACCCACAGGTCACACAGAAGGAAACTGGATAATAGACACCGACTCTACTTGTACGACAAAAGGCACTAAACACACTGAGTGCACTGTTTGTGGTGTCCTTATAAACGAAGATATTGTCTATGAGAAACCTCATCGTACTCAATGGTTTGTAATTTCAAGTCCAACTTGTATTGAATCAGGTACACGAGTTAAAAAATGTACTGTATGTAATAAAGAGATAGAAATTGAAACTGTTTCAGCAAACGGCCATACTTCAAGCAATTGGATAACTGACACTCAGGCAACTGCTATTGCTCCCGGTGACAAGCACAAAGAATGTATAGTATGCGGTGAAGTTCTTGAAACTGCAGAAATTCCTCAGCTTAAACCTGCTACACCTAAGGTAAGCACAACCAACGAAATCGGTGGTGCACAGGTTAAGTGGAATGCGGTTGCTGGTGCTACAAAATACGTTGTTTATCGCAGACAAGGCGGATATAACACTTGGGTAAACGTTGGTACAACAACAGGCAACACACTTCTTGATAAAAACGTTAAGAGTGGTATTTATTATGTTTACTCTGTAAGAGCTTACAATAGTGCAGGTCAGTATAGTGACTTTGTAAGTGCTAACACACAAACCCGTAAGTTTATGGCAACACCTAAGCTTACAACCATTTACAACCATGCTAATGGTCTTGCAATCAAATGGAACGCAGTTGCAGGTGTAACAAATGGTTACCGTGTATATCGTCGAGGGGCAGGCTCAACTTATTGGACATATCTCGGCACAACCAAGAATCTTTACTTCATTGACAGTGGTGTAAAGAGTGCAAGTGGTGGTTACTACAGATACACAGTAATCGCTGACGGTGGTTATCACAGTAAGTTTGATACGACAGGCCTTTATCTCAGAAGACTTGCTAATCCCACACTTACAAGTGCTGTAAGCTCAACATCAGGTATCACAGTTAAATGGGGCGCAGTTAAGGGTACAACAGGCTACTACGTTTACCGTAAAACAGCAAACTCAACCTGGGTTCGTGTTGGCACAGTTGGTGGCACAAATAACACAACCTTCCTTGATAAAACAGCAAAGAAGGGTACAACCTATACCTACACAGTAAAAGCTGTTTATGGTGCAACTACGAGTGCATATAACTCGGGTATCAGTTGTTACGATAAATACTGATATTTGTGTAGCTTACGCGTTACCGAAATTACGGTATGATACAAGTTTTGGTATTACGATTGATTATTTTTAATAGAATATCACAATGAAAAACGAAGTCTTACAATCCTCCGGGAATGTAAGACTTCATTTTATTTATTATCTTAAGTTAAATAATATCCTCAATCCTTGGCATTGAGTTTTCTGCACCCATACGGCTTACGGCAAACGCACCTGCACGGTTACCTATGTCACAAGCCTCAAATATATTATCTGTTTTAATATAGTGCAAAGCCATAGCAGCGGTAAAGCAATCACCTGCGGCGGTTGTATCAACCACGCTTGTGGGGTAGGGGGGCAAGGCTTTTATTGTTTTACCATCGTAAACAGAGCAACCTCTGTCACCTAATTTAAGTACAATATATTTTGCCTTACTACGCTCCATTAATATTTGCGAGGCTTTAAGGATACTTTCATCATTATCAGGGTAAATCCCCGTTAAAGCCTTTGTTTCACTTTCATTTGGTGAAATTATGGTAGCGCCTTGCATTTTTTCAAGGTTAAATGATTTTGCAGGACCACAGTCTATTACTGTAGTTATATTATTTTTTATTGCGTGGTTTACGCATTCAATAACAACATTTTCTTCTGTTTCAAACTGTATAAGCAAAAGGTCAAGGTCGGGTGTAATGTGACTAAGTGCGGTATTAATATCAATCTCTTTATTAGCACCTTCATAAACTACAATCCTGTTTTTGCCGTCACCATCCAGCAGAATTATTGCAAGGCCTGTGCTTGTGCCGTCTGTTGCAATACCCGAAACATCAATTCCCTTACCCTTAAGGTTTTCAATAAGCTTGTTACCGTTAGGGTCATTTGCCACCTTGCCGATCATTTTAACGTCAGCCCCAAGGTTGCCGAGTGCAGTTGCCTGGTTTGCACCTTTGCCACCGTTGGCGTAGTCATAGCCCTCACCGGGTATGTTTTCACCAACTTCAGGCATACGCTCCATTTTTAAAATAAGGTCCATATTTATACTGCCAACAACGGCAGCTTTTATGTTACTGTACATAATTTACCTCAAATAGTTTCTGAAATCTTCTGCAGCTACAGTTAATTCTTTGTCTTTTAAATACAATGCACTTGTGCCTAAAACAAAAATATCAGCACCGCATTTGTATAGCTTTTTGCCGTTTTCAAGGCTTATGTTGCCATCAACCTCAATAAGCATATCACCATAGCCCATTTTAGTTAAAAATTCCTTTGCCTGTGCTGTTTTACGCTCTGCACCAAGGAACATCTTCTGCCCTGCAAAACCGGGGCTTACAGTCATTATAAGCGCCATATCCATATACTCCAGCACATTTTCCATACATTGTACGGGTGTGTGTGGGTTAAGCGCAAGACCTGCTTTTATGCCCTTGTTTTTTATTGCCTCAAGTGTGCGGTGAATGTGTATATCAGACTCATAATGTACACATAAAATGTCATTTGAGTCAAGGTTCATTCTGTCAATGAATTTTGCTGGCTCGTTTACCATCATATGCACGTCAAGTGGTATATCTGTAATGCTTTTTACCGCATTCACAAGGTCAAAGCCGAGTGTGATATTTGGTACAAATGCACCATCCATAATATCAAGGTGGATGTAATCAATACTTGCTTTTTCAAGGTCTTTTACTGCATTTTTAATATCTGTAAGGTCTGCACACATAAGTGATGCAGAAAGTAATTTTGCCATAATTTTGCCCCTTAATTAG
The DNA here is from genome assembly GCA_045629785.1 of Acutalibacteraceae bacterium. Lineage (GTDB taxonomy): Bacteria > Bacillota > Clostridia > Oscillospirales > Acutalibacteraceae > DTU089. The sequence goes on from JAZQRX010000039.1 coordinate 41,092, forward strand.
TTTGTTTATAATAAGTTTATCACATTAAAAAATTAAAGTCAATTTGCCATATAATTTCGTTGAAAAATATTAATTCTTATGATATTATAAACATATAGGCATAAATAAAAATGTGAGGTGAATTGTATGGCAGAGCAAAGCACAGTAACCAATACTGTGCGTCGTTACGTCGGCCGTAAGGAGACTATTGCATACGTGCTTAATGACGTTGCGGCAAGCCTTAATATCGATGATTATAAGGAACGTTATATTTATGACGTTGTAAACATTGATTTCAATCTGCTTGCAATACAAAACGTTGTTGCAACCGCGTGGGACTCTGTTAACGATACCTTTATCGGCGTACTTGTTGATAAAACACGTACACGCTGGGGTAAGTTTAAGCCGTATGTTCTTTTGGGTGAAATACCCCTTACAGTGCTTGGTATGTGGTATTGGCTAATACCATTCCTTTTCCCCGATACACCCGGTAATTACCTGCCAAAGTGGATTTTCTACTTTGCCATGAGCATAATCACAGAAACGGCAACTACCTTTACCGCTGTTGCTAAAACAGGGTATCTGTCAACCATAACACCTGAGCCACTTGAACGATCGCGACTTATAGCTACTGCAAACGTCGCATCTCATCTTGTAGAGGATTTACCGAAACAGATTTTTGGTATCATTTATGACCTTGTTGCCAATAAAAAGATTGTTGTGCGCTTACCAAAGCTTTTTGCAGGGTTCGGTATTGCTTGTGCGGCAATTTCTGCATTCTTTGCTTTGTATTTTGTAATGAATTCACGTGAGCGTGTTTCACAGTCTATTAAGCAACCTTCTGTAAAGCATTGTTTTAAGGCTGTTATAAGTAATAAGCCCATGCTTATTTATCTGTTGTCATCATTCTTGTCAGGCTTCAGCATCGGTAAGAGCAGAACTAATTTCTACATAGATGTTCTTGGCTCTGTAACGTGGAAAACCATTGTAGGTATACCTGCATTCCCCGTTAAGTTTATCAGCTACAGCTTTGTTGAACCCTTAAGAAAACGTTTTTCAACAAAAGCCTTGTGGATATTTGAGGATGCCTGGACCGATATGCTATGGCTAACAGTTTTCGGTATAGGCTCAATTAACAATAACTTCCAGAAAAAAGCCGTAATTCTGCCAACAATGGCTATTGAAGAAATACTTGAAATGTGTGTTTACGGCTTGCGCAGAGTTATCCCTGCCGAAATTAAAAATGAGGCGCTTGATTACAGCGAATGGAAGCACGGCTATCGTTCAGAGGCTATGACAGGTGTATCGATGGATCTTATAGGCAAATTCCAAAATGCCATTATGAGTGGTGTCAACAACGTTGTAATGGGTAAAATCGGCTACATTCAGGGTAAAGAAATCGGTACACAGACCGATAAAACCAAGTGGTGGATTTTTGCCCTGGGTACAGGTATCCCCATCATTTCATCAAGCCTTGGCATTATACCCAAATTGTTCTATCCATTGTCTGCAGAACGTAAGGCAAGAATGTACGAGGAGCTTACAAAGCGCCGTATTGCAACTGCAGAATTTATGCAAAACGCTACTAAAGAAGAAATCGAGCAAAAGGGTAAAGACCAGTTGCAGGGTAAATTTGATTAAACAGAATAAACGGCAGTCTGTTTTGGTTATAAAATGGACTGTCCGTTTTTTTGAATGCTTGTAATACGAGGTATCAAGTGAAATGAAAAAAGTGATTGTTATAGGCTGCCCGGGTAGTGGTAAAACAACCTTCGCAGAAAAACTGCAAAAATGTACAGGCTTACCCTTATATTACCTCGATGCAATATGGCACAGGCCTGATAAAACCCACATTCCGAGAGATGAATTTGATCAAAGAATAAAAGAAATTTTTTCAACTGACCAATGGATAATTGACGGTAATTACGCTAGAACAATTGAAATGCGCCTTAAGGAATGCGATACAGTTTTTCTATTTGATTTACCGACCGAGGTTTGTTTGCAGGGTGCCACAGAGCGTATCGGCAAAGGGCGTTATGATCTGCCATGGCTTGAAACAGAATTAGACCCCGAATTTGAAGCTTTTATAAAGGATTTTTCAACAACAACCCTGCCGAAGATATATGATTTAATCGAAAAATACAAGGCGCAAAAACAAATTGTTGTTTTTAAATCCAGGCAAGAGTCTGATGAATATTTAAAAACATATCTTGATTTAGCTTTGTGAAATTTATATAATTAAACAAGGTTGGTGATATATATGAACACATATTTTAATGAAATTACTTCAAAGCCTGTAAACACAGTTGATGGCAAAGTATTGTATAAAATTCCTGCAGGTGCTATGTGCGGTAATGGTGACCTGGGCGTTGTTTTTGATAACGATGAAAAGGATCTTATAATTCACATTTCTAAGTGCGATTTCTGGAAATTTGCAAACGGTGCTCATGGTGATGGTGGCATAAAAACTGTTGGCGATTTGCGGATCAGTAAAGTTGATTTATCAAAGTATAATATCAAGCAATATTTTGATAAAGGCCTTCTTGACTGTGAATTCGGTGACGTGCAAATTGAGTTTTTTGTAGCACCCGAAAACGTTATATGCTTTGAGGTTAAATATCCCGAAACAAAAGAAGCACCCTGTGTTGATATCAAGCTCCCCGACACTTGTGGCTCACAAAATTCCGAGTGGAATGACGGGGACACAGTATGCCTTTCACGTGAATTCAGCGGTGATGATGTTAAGCTTGAATCTGCTGTTGTTGCTTGTATGAAGGAGCTTTCTTCAAATGCTTCGGACGGAATTAAAACAACACGCTATTGTGTATCTGTTGTAACAAATTTTGATGCAGATGATTATAAAAACAAAGCTCTTGAAATGGCTTCAGGTTGCGATTACGATTCTGCTAAAGATAGCACACAGGCAAAATGGCAAAAATTCTTTTCTGCTTCTAAGGTAACACTTGATGATAAGGTAATAGAAAGCTTTTATAATTCAAGCCTTTATCACCTTGCAGGGTGTATGGGCAATACTGCGTTTCCCCCAGGCCTTTTCGGTAACTTTGTAACTGATGACTTTTTCCCTTGGGCGGGGGATTACCATATGAATTACAATTATGAAGCGCCCTATTATTGCATCTTTTCTGCAAACCATCCCGAGCTTTTTGATGGTTATATGACCCCCGTTAACGATATGCGTGACGAGGCTAAAAGAATGGCAAAACTATTCGGTTGTAATGGTTATGTATTCCCTGTAAGCTTTGGCCCTAAGGCGCTTGATGTTTATAGTATGGCAGATTGTAAAGAGCATGGTGTACTTTTCCTCGGTCAGAAGAGCCATGCTGCCTATGCTTGTGTAATTCCTTTAATGCATTGGTTTGCAACCTATGATAAAGACTATGCTGCTGAAAATTATTATGATTTTGTGCTGAATACAGCCGCATTCTGGGAGGATTACCTTGTTAAAGAAAAGGGTAGGTACGTAATTAAAGGTGATGCCGCCCACGAAATCCCTTATTATCGTGGTAAAGATTTCAGATATATTACACATTTTGGTCAGGTAAATACCATAAATGCCATTAACTCCCTTGGTCTTGTAAAGCTGTTGTTTGCCGGTATTTATGATATGGCAAAGGAGCTTGACCTTAATTCAGAAAAATATGCGTTGTGGGAAGACATTATTGCTAATTTAAGTGATTTCCCAACCTTTATAAAGAAAGGTAAAAAGTGCTTCAGATATTCTAAATTTGGCATCCGCTGGAGGAATGACAATACTGTAGGACTTCAACATATTTATCCGGCATCACAAATCGGACTTTCATCAGATGAAAAGCTCCTTAAAATTGCAAGGAATACATACTTCATCAATGACCGCCGACTTGATGATAACGGCTCAAACTCATATCTACCTGCAGGTGCAAGGATTGGCGTTGACCCCGATTTCCTTATCGAAGGCATTCATCAGAATATCAAGGAATTTGCACTTCCTAACAGACTTTTCCGTCATCATGGCGGTGGTATCGAGCACCTTACAACAGTGCCGATTACAATTAACGAAATGCTTATGCAAAGCCACCAGGGCGTTATAAGGCTTTTCCCTTGCTGGAACAAAAAGTCAGATGCCTCATTTGAAAATCTTCGTGCAGATGGCGCATTCCTTGTCTCTGCAGAGCTTAAAAATGAAAAGGTTATAAGCCTCACAATCAAAAGCCTTAAGGGCAGAGATTGTACGGTGAATTGTGCCGATGTTAAATCTGTGGTAAATAAAATAGATAATACCTCAATCCCATTCACCAAAACAGGCGATACAATAACATTTAAAACCCAGGCAGACGTGACTTATGCGCTTGTATAAGCGCATTTTGAGGATTGTAGATTTATTAAAAAATACAAATCATTCCACGGATTGCGAATAAAATTGTAGGACAGGGGACGGTTCGGTGTCTTGTTTTCAGATCCTTCGGTAAAACAGCAAAAGGTTACACATACCATACGGTAGGTGTAACCTTTTCTTTTATATAGAAACAACTCCTATACAAATCTTACTTCATCTTCGGTTTAAAATTCTTTCCGTCAAAGCCGGGGTTAAATGCATAGAAATTCTTTGCATTGAGTCTGTCTGTTGCAAGGCGGAGGCCTTCACCAAATCGCTGGTAGTGCACTATTTCGCGTTCGCGAAGGAACTTTATGGGGTCACGCACGTCGGGATCGTCAACAAGACGAAGTATATTGTCGTACGTTGTGCGAGCTTTTTGCTCTGCTGCAAGGTCCTCGTGCAGGTCGGTTATTACGTCGCCCTTTGACTGCATGCTTGCCGCAGTCCAGGGGAAACCGCTTGCCGCTGTGGGGTAAACACCTGTGGTATGATCCACAAAGTAGGTGTCGAAACCACTCTTTTTAATCTCTTCAAGACTAAGATTTCTTGTAAGCTGATACACAATCGCACCTATCATCTCAAGATGCCCAAGTTCTTCTGTACCTACAAATGTTAGTAAAAGGGACACTTGGGAAATCTGCTCCTGTATGATACAATAAAATCACAAGGAGGATTGATATTTATGGGATTTTTATATCTCGATTCAGACAAAAAGATTTTTATTGATCCCAGATATATCGGGGTAGTTGTAGAAAGGCTTCTCGAAGAAAAGTTCGGAATTTCCTTTGATGGTTCAGCATCAACTAAACCAAATTCTGTTTCTGATACCACTATAGCAGAAATAAAAGTTTACTGCAAGGATATTAAAAAGTTCTAATAGATTTTCTTAAAACATACGCTTCAATGAATAACTTTAATAATGAAGCAGGTATGCAGATGATTCATAATCCCGAACAGGTCTTTAAGAATGTTGATTGGGAAAAGGAAGCAGGCAGAAAAATTTATAAGGCAATTTGCGATACTTGTGCAGATGCTGAATTGATATCGTATGAAGAGGCTCGAGAATTATTAAAAGGATATGATGAGTTAGATGGATGCGCATAATATGACAATCTTTGAACCGGTACAGGAACTGTCGCCGGTTGATGATTTAAAACATAAATATAACGTTTGCTTCTATTGCCGTATATCCACCAGTAAGGATAGCCAGAAGTGGAGTATTGATAATCAGAAAAGCTTTATGGAATATGAACTTAGCCAACATCCCAACTGGAATATCGATATGGAAAAGGATGTATATTTTGATGAGGCCGCTTCGGGAACAACCGAGGAGAAGCGCGATGCTTTTAATATGATGATTAAACTTGCTAAGGCAGGTAAGTATGACCTCATAGTAGCAAAAGACGTTTCTCGTGTTTTCAGAAATAGCAGAAAATTTATTGAGCTTATTGATGAATTAAAAAGGCAGAAAATTTATATCTGGTTTTTAGGCGAGGGCCTTTGTACACAGCGCGAACAGGACTACGAATTCCTCCTTAATAGTGCAAATAGGTCGGAAATAGAGTCTCGAACCATATCCAGGCGCGTGAAGATTGGTCAGAATGCTTCTTACAGAAGAGGTGTTGTTTTCGGTACTAACCGTATGCTTGGCTATAAAATTGTGCGTGAGGGATATAATCAAAAGTTCGTGATTGTTGAAGAAGAGAAAAAACTTGTCCAGCAAATATTTGAAATGTATGCTGCAGGGCATGGCACATTCCATATTGCTAAAGCTATGGAACGACTGGACAAGGAGCGAGAAGCCAATCCTCCAGAAAATATGGATGAATTATGTATTCCTAAATGGAGTTGTACATCTATTCTGCGTATTCTTAAAAACGAAAAGTATGTAGGGGACTTGCTTCTCGGTAAGACTTATACACCAGATGTCCTTGACCATAAAAAAGTTATGAACACTGAGAATAAAAGCCTTATGGTTTTGCATACGGATCATCATCCTGAACAGGCAATTATCAGCCGCGAGCTTTGGGATGAGGTTCAGCTGGAGCTTAAAAATAATGCTATCAGCGAGGAACGACGTCGTAAGCATAATAATCGTTTCTTTTGCTCTGGCAAAATCGTGTGTGGTGTTTGTGGCGATTCCTATGTATCCAAAAGCCGAAAGCAAAAAGCAGTTCTGGAAAATGGCGAACCGTATGTTTCTAAACGTTGGGTTTGCTTCCGCAATCAAAACTATGGTTCAAAAGCTCCTGATGGTTGCGTGAATACATCTGTGAATGATAAGGTTATCAGAGATTGTATGGAAGGCATTGTAGGAATTATCTTTGATAGACAAAAAGAAATACTCGAAAGTATTCAGAAGGGTATAGAT
>JAZQRX010000040.1:0-9801 GCA_045629785.1 Acutalibacteraceae bacterium
CTTGCAGAGAAGCTTATGAACAACATTACTGCAATGCTTGTTCGTCTTAATTGCAACGAAGGTTCAGTTAAAATGAACTTGCAGATGGGTTGCTTTGAGGATATTGCTAAGCAGGTTTTAGATGGCGTTCAAATGCCTTTAGGTAGCTTCGTTTACGATATTGATGGTGAAGATATATCCATTACTCTCGTTATTACGGATGGGGGTGATGCAGAATGATGAATTTCTATGATATATCACCGAATATACGTTCATTGTTTTTAGGTCTCATATTCACCCAGCTATGCTTCAGCCTTGTTCTGATGTCTCTTTCAAGCAGACGAAAAGCAACCATTTCAAAGTTGCTTTTAAGTGTATTTACAGTTGCTGATTTTGTTTTACTTATCCTCTTTGGTGCAGATATGCGAAGCAGTATATATGATCTTGAAAGGAATGTAATAAGTCAGAGCTTTTGCGAGCAACCAATTATCATATCAGTAGTTATTGTTGCTTTTATTTTGGTAGCACTTATTATTATCGGTATAAAAGAAATATCGTATAGAAAAAACACAATAACCCGTTCATCAATAAAGGAAAGTATAGATAAACTAAATGCAGGACTTTGCTTTGCTATTCCGAATGGCAGAACAATTCTTGTAAATGCAGTTATGAATAAGCTTTGTTACGCGCTTACAGGCAGAGATTTGCAGAATGCTGATAGCTTCTGGAACAGATTATCAAGCAATGATATTCATAATGATGCTGAATGCCTTGAAAAAGGTGAAAATCCGTGTTATCGTTTAGCTGATGGTTCTGTATGGCGATTTTCCCGTGAGCATCTTCCGAGCTTTGTTCAGATAACAGCATCTGATATTACACAGGTTTATGCAGTCAATAATAGTTTGCAGGAGAAAAACAAAGATCTTAAGAACCTTAATCTGCGATTGAGGGAATATGGCGGAAATGTTGACAGATTGACACGCTCTAGAGAACGGCTTGAAACCAAGGTTAATATACATCGTGAGCTTGGTCAGGCACTTCTTGCAACAAGAAAATATTTGCAGGGTGAGAGTGATGAATCACCTACAAAAATATGGGAGAAAAATATTTCTGTTCTTCGTATGGAATCAAATCTGCCAGATGAAGATACCCATAAAATGTTTTTGGAGGCAGCTAAAAGTATTGGTGTGAATGTGAAAATGACGGGTTGCTTGCCAGACGATACAGAGGTGAAAAATCTGTTTTTGTCAGCTGCAGCAGAAGCCTTGGTGAATGGTGTAAGGCACGGAAATGCAACTACAATTTATATTGATCTGTCCGAAACAAGCAATACATATACTGTAAAATTTCGTAATAACGGTAAACAACCGACTTCACCTATTATTGAGGGTGGTGGACTTGGGTCGTTGCGAAAAAAAGTGCAGAGAATATGTGGTGTAATGTCTGTGTTGACTCAACCCGAATTTTTGATTGTTATTGAGGTTCGTAAATAACACGTATACACAAGCTGTTTTCTCAAACACGACCGAAAGGAGCAAAAAATGAAAAAAACTAATGTTCTCATTGTAGAAGATGACCCTATGGCTCGTCAGCTTCTTGAAATATATATAAATGACAGTGAAAAATATAAGCTAGTCTCATCTATAGAAAGTGCTGCAATGGCTGAAATTTATTGTATGTCTAATAATATTGAGCTTATTTTAATGGATGTTTGTACTGCAATGAATGCAAATGGACTTGAGGCTGCAAAAAAAATCAAGAAAAATTATCCGCATATAAAAATTATTGTTATCACAAGTATGCCTGAATTCAGCTTTTTGAAAAAGGCAAGAAGTATTGGTGTAGATAGCTTTTGGTATAAAGGAGCTAATGCTAAAGAGATAATTTCAGTTATGGACAGAACACTTGCGGGAGAAAGTATTTTTCCGGATAATACACCCGATTTGCAAATCGGTAATGCCATAAATGTTGAATTCAAAGAAAGAGAGCTGCAGGTTCTGAAATACGTTGTTGCTGGTGAAACTGATGCAACAATTGCAGAAAAAATGAACATATCTCTCAGGACTGTGAAGGGATACGTTCAGAGTATGCGTGATAAAACAGGCTTTAAAAACCGCACAGAGCTTGCTGTAAGGGCAAGAGAATGTGGTTTCGTAATATCAGAATAACTCTTAAATACATCTTACATTAAAAAACCAACCATTTTTGTGGTTGGTTTTATTTTGTGCACTAAAGTACGATGTTAATTCACAATTTATTTGTTAGTATTGAGATGTGAGAGTGTTAGTTTGATGAAACTTACATAATAATTAATATTGAAAAATTGAAGGGAGCGAGATCTGTATGGGTCTTATTAAAGCAGGTATAGGAGCAATTGGTGGAGTTCTGGCTGACCAGTGGAAGGAGTTTTTTTACTGCGATTCTTTAGATAACGATGTTCTCGTTACAAAAGGTCAAAAGCGTGTAGGTAGCCGTTCTTCAAATACCAAAGCAAGTGATAACGTTATCTCAAACGGCTCAGGTATTGCTGTTGCTGATGGTCAATGTATGATTATTGTTGATCAGGGCAAGGTTGTTGAGGTTTGTGCAGAACCTGGTGAATTTACATATGATTCATCAACAGAACCCAGCATTTTTACAGGTAAACTGGGAGAATCAATTAAAGAAACCTTTAAAACAGTTGGAAAACGATTTACCTTTGGTGGCGATACCGGTAAAGACCAGCGTGTGTACTACATAAACACAAAAGAAATCCTGGACAATAAATTCGGCACACCAAACCCCTTTATGTTTGATGTTGTTTATAATAAACACCGTCGTACAGTAGAGGTAAGGTGTAATGGTGTATATTCGTATATAATCACTGATCCGCTTCTTTTTTATACAAAGATCGCCGGTAATATAACCAATGAATATAGAAGAGAACAGATAGACGGACAGCTTAAATCAGAGTTGATTTCTGCATTACAGCCTGCATTTGCAATACTTTCCGAAAAGGAGCTTCGTCCTGCTCAGATTCCGGCACACGCCAACGAGCTTAAAGCAGCGCTTAATCAGGCGCTTAAATATGATTGGACAGATCGCAGAGGTATTTCTGTTGAATCAATCGCACTTAACCCCATAACCCTTAATGAAGAGGATCTTCAGAAAATCAAGGCTATGGAGGATCGTGCAGAGTCAGGCGCAGATCCGTTTATTATGGCAGGTATGATGGCAGAATCAAATCTTGCTGCTGCTAATAATCCTAATGGTGCAATGGCAGGCTTTATGGGAATGGGCATGGCAAATAATATGGGCGGTGGCTTTAATGCAGCTCAGCAGCTTTATAATATGGGCGTTCAGCAACAACAGACACAGACTGTTCAGGCGTCTCACACCTCAAATGATGGGTGGCAGTGCTCCTGCGGTGCAAATGCAAACGGTAATTTCTGTATTAATTGCGGAGCCAAAAAGCCCGCACCTCAACCTGCAGTAAGTAGTTGGCAATGCTCTTGTGGTGCGAATGCAAACGGCAATTTCTGTGTTAATTGCGGAGCCAAAAAACCTACAGATGAAGGTTGGGCTTGCTCTTGTGGTTCAATAAACAAAGGCAAATTCTGTCAGAATTGCGGTAGTCCTAAGCCTGTGGGTGCACTACTCTATCAGTGCGATAAATGTGGTTGGAAACCTGCTGACCCAAAGAATCCGCCAAGGTTCTGTCCCGAGTGTGGTGACATATTTGATAATAATGATGTAAATTAATTTTAACGGAGGTAAGTGTTATGGGTCTTTTTGATAAAAAATATTGTGACTTTTGTGGTGAAAAGATAGGTCTTCTCGGCAATAGAAAGCTTGAGGACGGTAATATGTGCAAGGATTGTGCAAAAAAGCTTTCACCCTTCTGTGATGATCGTCGCAGTTCAACCGTTGAGCACATCAAGGCTCATCTTGAGTATCGTGAACAGAATAAAGAAGCACTGAAGAATTTTACACCCACCTTGGTTTTAGGTGAACACTATAAATTCTATTTTGATAACAATAATCGAACCTTTGTTGTGTCAGATAAGAAACAAGGGTCTGATAAATGGTTTGAGGAAAATCCTGATGTTATTCCATTTTCGCAGGTAACAGGTTGCGGACTCGATGTTGATGAAAATCGAAAAGAGATTTATTTAAGAGACCGAGAAGGAAATCAGGTAAGCTACAATCCGCCCAAATATGAATATTCATATAATTTCAAGCTTGATTTTACACTCAACAATCCATTCTTTGATGATTTTACTATTCCGCTTACACTTTATTCTGTTAAGGACAGAAACTCACTTGAATATAACAAATATCAGAAGCTTGCTGCTGATATAATGAGTATATTCGGCTTTAATACGGGCTATGTACCCGTTTCTACAGGATTTGGTGGAAATATTGGTGCAGGTATAAATGCTTTTTTTAACCAGGTTGCTGCTAATGCAGCTGCTCAGCAACAGCAGCATGTAAATGTGCAACCACAACAGAATCCTTATGTTCACGCAGGTGCTCAGCAACAGCAAACACCTGTTCAACAGCCTATACAGCAGGGTGGTTTTTGTCCTGAATGTGGATCACCTTTAGGTGGTGGCAAATTCTGTCAGAATTGTGGCGCACGTGTACAGTAAATAAGAGATAATATAAGGAGTTGATATTATTGGCAACAATTTTAAAACAAAAATGTCCTTGTTGCGGTGGTAATGTTGAATTTGATGTTGGCGTGCAGAGACTTAAATGTCCCTTCTGTGATACTGAATTTGACATTCCTGCCGAAAGCTCCGATGATTCTCGAGCAAATGTAGTTGATTCTATTAATTGGAGCTCATGCAACTCCGGATGGGGTGAGGGCGAAACAAACGGAATGTCCGTTTATCTGTGTAATTCCTGTGGAGGCGAAATTATTGTAGACCAGACAACCGGCGCTTCAAACTGTCCGTATTGTGACAGTCCTGTTATTATGAAGGGTCAGTTTACCGGTGATTTACGACCTGATCTGGTCATTCCATTTAAGTATGATAAAAATGCCGCTAAAGCTGCTTTGAAAAAGCATATTGCCACCAAGAAATTTGTGCCTAAGGCCTTCAAAGAGGATAATCACATAGATGAAATAAAGGGTGTTTATGTACCAAACTGGTTGTTTAGTTGTGATGCAGTTGCTGAGGTTCTGTACAATGCCACAAGGGTAAGAAGATGGTCCGACAGCGACTATGATTATACTGAAACATCGTTTTTTGATGTTTATAGGGCAGGTAGTATCGGCTTTGACAATATTCCTGTTGATGGTTCAACAAAGATGGCAGATGACCTTATGGAATCTATTGAACCATTTAATATCAATGATGCTGTGGATTTTAATACTGCATATCTTTCGGGTTACCTTGCAGATAAATACGACGTTACTGTCGAGGATAGTATGAACAGAGCTAATGAAAGAATCCGAGTGAGTGCAGCAGATTCCTTTATGGATACAGTGCAGGATTTTGAAACAGTTACTGCCGACACTGTTAATATGAATGTTGCCAATGGTAATTATAAATATGCTTTATATCCTGTATGGCTACTCAATACGTCCTGGAATGGCAATAAATATACATTTGCTATGAACGGACAGACAGGGAAATTTGTTGGTGATATTCCCACAGATGACAAAGCTGTCAAAAAATTCGGTTTACTTCTTGGTCTTGGGCTTTCTGCGTTGTTCTGCGGAATTTCCTGCCTTATTTCACTACTTTGAGGAGGTGCGGAAATGAAAAAGAAAATAACGGCCGTTTTACTGGCTGTGATTATGTGCTTCGCACTTATTGTTTGTGTATCAGCAGAAACAAAAATGTATGTTGTAGAAAACGAAGGAAATGTAAGTGATGAGGATTGGAAGACGGCGGAAACTATTGCCGAAGAAATTGAGAATAAATACGGCGTTTGTGTAATGTTTGCTATTACAAGCGATGTTTCAAAGAGTGGTAACACAACCGATTATTGCCGCGATATTTACAGAGCATCTACAGATGTGAAGGATGGCATCATTTTTACACATAATATTAAGGATGGCAAGTATTCATACTACACCTTCGGACGTGTTGAGGATGATTACAGCGAAGACGTACTGCTGACAATGTGGGATGCATATGATAAAAGTGACAGCTACGGAGAAGGCCTGATTGCATACTACAAGGCTGCCGAAAAGCTTTTTGAAGGCTACAATTCAAATGGGGCACCGCCTGCCAACGTTGATACAGAAGATGAGGCAGCAAAAACAGAATCGGTTGAAACCACAAAATTTGTTCCTGTTGATAAGGAACATCCCCTTGTTGTTGATAATGCAGACCTTCTGACAGCGGAGCAGGAGGCTGACTACATAAGCAGACTTCAGACCTATGCAGAAACTTATAAATCAGAGATTTCAATTGTAACAGTTACGGACCTTGAGGGTAAAACAGCTCAGGATTATGCTGATGATTTCTATGATTACAACGGCTATGGCTATGGTGCTAATGATGATGGTATGCTTCTGCTTTACAAGGATGGGGCAGAAGGCGAGCGCGAAATCTGCATTACAACACACGGCTCGGGTATTGGTGACTACTCCTGGTCAGAATTTGAAGAGCCTATAAAGATAAAACTTGCCGAGGGCGATTTTACAGGTGCCTTTGACACCTATATTCAGCTTGCTGAGGCTGCTCACGAAAAATCCGTTAGTCCTATGTGGATTTTGTTAAGTATTGTTTTCGGTATGCTTATCGGTATTGCTGTGCCTAAAATTATGGCAAGCGGTAATAAAAATGTTAGACCTCAGCCCAATGCTTCGGTTTACGCCAGACCCGGCAGTATGGTTATCACAGGGAGCTCCGAGATGTTTGTAAACAGCGAGGTTACAAGAGTTGCCAAGCCCAAAGATAACGATGATAACGATACTCATACAAGCTCTTCAGGCAGAAGTCACGGTGGCGGAAGCTCCAGCTTCTGATATAAGAAAATCAATAAATTAAGTTTTGAATGGAGGTAAATAAATGAAAAAATATTTTAAAATAGTTGCACTTTTACTTTCAGTTGCAATGGTGCTTACACTTGCTGCCTGCGGTAGTAAGACAGATGGTGATAATATGGAAAATCCCGGTGCGTCTGTTGAATCAACAGATGCTGCGACAGCTTTGAAGGATTTGTCATTAACAAATGATAACGATGCAACAGTAACTCTTCAGTATCCTGACAGCTTCACTTACACCGAGGAAGATCAGGGTAATTCATTCCTTCATCAGACAATTCACAAAAAATGCGGAGCTCTTAAGGCAACAGATTATTTCATTGCATTTGCATTCGGTGAAATCAATGCAACTACCTATGATGACGTTTATGATTACTTCAAGCAGTTCGATTATGACCCTCTTTATGAAGAAAAAGAAATTAACGGCACACCTGCATATGTTCGTCAAAAGGCTGATAAAGCAATTACAATGGTAATGCCCGTAAGCCAGACCAAGTTCTTTATGATTCAGATTGAGCAGAATGATCATTCAGGCTCCGAGGAAGAGTATGCATCCCTTTATGCTACCGAGGATGTAAAGACAGTACTTGAATCAATTAAGCTGACTGCATCAAAGGTTGAAAATAAGGCTATGAAAACTCCCAAGGGTTATGTTACCATTACACCTTGCGATGGTTGGGTTGATGGTGGCGAAACAACAAATGATGCAATCCTTCTTGAAAATCCCGAAATCGGAAACGCTGTAACCATCAAGATTGATGACCTTCAACTTTCATCAGATATGGAGCAGAATAAATCTATAGTATCATCGGGATATGAGGTTAAGGAGTTTACAGAGCTTACAATAGGCGCTAACAAATATCAGCACCTTGCAGTAAGTGATACGCTCAATTATCTGCTTATTGCAACATCAACCGGAAAAATTGCAGAAATTGAAGTAAGAAACTGCACACTTGAGGAAGCAAATTCCGTGCTTGAAACAATTGTTATCGGTTAATGATATAAGTTATTTCTACAATGTTACGTGATTTTGGCGGTCGTTTAAGGACGACCGCCTTTTTCTTTTTGAAAGCACCATATTTGCACTAAAGTACGATGTACTGTTTCGTGTTAGGTGATACAATGTATTTGTAAAAATATAGATGTACCCAATGGTACAGGTGAATTTACAACAGACAGAAAGCAGTTAATCATCTGTCGTCAGATTAACACGGAGGGGTTCTTAAGTGAAAAATTGTAAAACAAAGAAGATATTCAGCATACTGATTGCAGTTGTTATGGTTATCAGTATTTTCCCTGTAACAAGTGTACATACACACGCTGCGGTAGATAATTCAGGTATCACCCTTGAATATAATGGTGCAGAGGTTGCTGACAAAAGTATTATCAATAGCACAACGCAGATGGTTAAAATTTATACAATAGGCGATAGCGGTGAGTACGTTTTGAAAACATCAGGCGTATCGCAGTATGGCGTGGCGATTATTCTTGACAGAGGGGTAAGTGACGTACGCCTTATTCTTGATAACGTTAGTATTTTTGCTCAAAAACCGATTATGCCTGGTGTAATTAACGATATCAACTATAACAATTCCATTCACGGCGGTTTGGTTGTTTACAATAATAGCGATGATATATCTGATCTTGAGATCATTATCAAAGGTTCGAATACAATCGACGTAGCAGCCAATGACGGAAGTGAAACGAGTGCACTCCTGGTTCGTGGTTGTAACACAATCTTTTATGGCGAGAATGAAGACAATAACTTGAAATTATCCAACAATTCATCAAGTTTATTATCATACGGTCTCGTGAATTTAACAAAGGATGGATATGTAGGTGGTTCTGTACCATTTGGAACAGCACCTTTTCTTGGCTTTTACGATGGTGCAAACGTATCCGCTGATGTTCAACAGGGTAAGGGCATCATAACAGCTCGTGATATTAACGTACTTAATTCACGACTTTTTGTTCATTCTTCAGATATTGCGATTCAGTCATACGTGGATGAAGCTATTCTTGAAAATGGTTATTATGGACTTTATGTTGAAAATAGCACACTTTCAGTTGATTCATCAGGCGCAGGTATCTGCGTCAATAACGGCGGAGCATCTTTTGTTGATGGCACGGACGTAACTATAAATTCTTCTTCAATCGCATTAACAGTATGTAGCGGTAACATTATCTTTGACAATATTAACAATGCTTATATAAGATCTAATGATGGTTACGGCTTATCGTTAAATGATAGCACATTATCTGTTGATTTTAACAGTGATAATGTTTCAATTTACGGTGAGCGATACGCAATTATGGGAATGCCCCAATATGTAACCACTCGTGGCTTTGTTGGAGATAATGAGATTATAACTCTTCATAGTGATGATGGTATAGATTACAGCGAATACACAGATGATGTAACAACAAAAAAATATGTAAAAACATCCACTAAAGCCCATACACACGATTTCGGCGAGGATTATTATGAATCCGATACAGCAGGGAATCATTATATGCTTTGTGCCTGCGGTGAAATGAGCGAGCTTGAAGAATGTACATATTCATTTTCTCATTTTGAAGCTGTACCAAGTATAGATAATGATGGTATAAAGGTTTATTACTGTGATTACTGTAATGCAAGAAATGTCGTAACTATTCCTGCACACGACTGCAATGCTTATACTAATTTCCAGATTGATGAAAATGGAAATCATTATGGTGATTGTACATATGAGGGTTGCGAAAGATATATTGATGAACCTCATAATCTGGAATTATTAGAAGAGCTTGATGAAAATTCACATAAGCATATTTGTGCTGCTTGCGGATATTATGAA
>JAZQRX010000041.1:0-7993 GCA_045629785.1 Acutalibacteraceae bacterium
ACTTTGCCGTAAATATGGCGCACTCCTTGTATTTGATGAGGTTGTTACAGGCTTCCGTATTGGCATGGCAGGTGCTCAGGGTTACTATGGCGTATCTCCTGACCTTACAATCTTCGGTAAGGTTATTGCCGGTGGTTATCCCGGTGCAGGCGGTATCGGTGGTAAGAAAGAATACATGAAATACCTCGGTGCAGGTCTTGATGATTCAGGTATGAAAATCAAAAAGGCATTCACAGGCGGTACAATGACAGCTAACCCACTTTCATGCTGCGCAGGTTACTTCACTCTTGAAGAAATCGACAAGCAGAATGCATGTCAGAAGGCCGGCCTTATGGGTGACAGACTTACAGAAGGTCTTAAGGGCCTTATTGCTAAGCACAACCTTCCTTTCGTTGCTTGGAACGAAGGCTCTGTTTGCCACCTTGAAACAGTTGGTACAATGCACTTCTCAATTGACTGGTGCAAACCCTGGTCAATCCCCGGCGTTATTTCAGCTACAAGCGAAAGAAAGAAAGAAATGCAGTATATGGGCGCAGCTTACATGGCAGAGGGTCTTGTTACACTTGCAGGTAGCCGTCTTTACACTAATGCTTGCTACACACCTGAACTCATCGACGAAGCTCTTACAAGATTTGACAGAGTATTCGAAAACGTTGCAGTTAAGGAAGGCTAATTCACTAAAAATCAAATGCCACGGCATACACCGTGGCATTTTTGGACCATTAGAGTGGGTAAAGTGTATCCGAATCAGATTTTGGGATAGTCTTTTCCACTCATATTTCGTTAAAATACTCGCCAATCCGTCAGGATTAGCTGCGTTTTTGCCTCATCTGAGTGAAAAATACTTAATCACAAAATTCTACGACCTTAAATGGATGAGGTTTCGAGGAATTTTGTTCGTATTTGACTGCAGATAGGCCGGTGCCTTTCAAAGGCAAATCGGGCAAAAGTGCCGAAAACTCGCCATTTAAGGCTGTTTCGGATACGCTTTACCCACTCTAAAGAAAGGATTTTAATACTATGGATATTTTACAGGCAAAAGAAATTGTTATTAAAGCCGGTCACGAGCTTTTAAAAGCAGGTCTTATTGTGCGTACATGGGGTAACATCAGCTGCCGTATTGATGACAAAAGCTTTGTTATCACACCCAGCGGTAAGGCTTATGATACACTTACACCTGATGATATCGTACTTGTTAATATTGCTGACCTCAGCTATGATGGTGACGTTAAGCCATCATCAGAAAAGGGCATTCACGCATCATGCTACCAGCTTCGCCCTGATATGAACTTTGTTATTCACACCCATCAGAAAAATGCTTCTGTTGTAAGCACACTGGGTATTGACATCAATCGTGTTGCAAGTGAGTATGCAGAGCTTGTTGGTAAGGATATCCCCTGCGCAAGCTACGGCCTTCCCGGACAGCCCAAGCTCCGCGAGGGTGTTATAGGTGCTGTTAAGCGTTCTGAATCAAAGGCTGTTATCATGAAGCACCATGGCGCAGTTTGTATGGGTACAAGCTATGAGGATGCTTTTGCAGTTGCAAATGCACTTGAGGATATTTGTGAGCAGTTCATTATTGAACGCTGCTGCGATATTTCAGGCAAGGCTGTTGAGACCTTCTCAGGCGTTGTTGATTACGTTACAGACGTTATCAAATCAGGTGAAAAGTACAGACCTGCACACGAGTTTGCTCCATGTGACAGCTCAAGAAAGGGCGAGTATCTCTTCATCGGTGAAAAAGACAAGCAGGCTGCTATAATCGACCTTAAGAGCGGTGCTCAGGTAGGCGGCGGTGAAATCCCCGACAGCGCAGATATGCACTGGGCAATCTACAAAAAGAGAAAAGACGTTAATTATATCCGCCACACCAAGGAAGAAAACGTTGTTGCTATGTCAAGAAAAGGCAAAACAATGAAGCCCCTTCTTGATGACCTTGCACAGCTTTGCGGTCCTAAGATTAAAACTGCAATCTTCAACCCCAATGATACACTCAAAACAAGCAAAAAGGTTGCAAAGGCACTCGGCAAAAACAATGCTGTACTTATTAAAGACAATGGTGCAGTTTGCGTTGCAGGTAACGAGTACGATGCAGAGGCAGTTGAGCTTGTTATGGAAAAGGGCTGCAAAACAGCCGTTGGCGCAGAGCTTTACGCAGGCGTTAAGCCCATCAGCGGTCTTGATGCTAACCTTATGAGAATAATTTATAAGTTAAAGTATTCAAAGAAGGCAGGAAAATAAGAACTTAATGCAAAATGCAAAATGCAGAATGCAAAATTATCGGGCACTGCGTACGGCAATTATATATATTCAACGCGCAGCGTTCCTTAATTTCTAATTCCAGACTCCTGATTCCTAATTGAAAATTGGGTCTTTACAAATCCGCTTTCTTATGATATAATGTCAAAGCCTTATGACTCGGAGTACGGAGTAAGCTCATTATAAGAGCACTCACCTACCGTCATCTGGGTTATTTGGGAATAATATAATGAGGTGAAAAAAATGACACAGGCAGAAAAGCAGGCAATTATTGCAGAATATGCTACACACGAGGGCGACACAGGTTCTCCCGAGGTTCAGATCGCTGTTCTTACAAAAAGAATCAACGACCTTAACGCACATCTTAAAAACAATATGAAGGACCATCACTCACGTCGCGGTCTTCTTAAAATGGTTGGTCACAGAAGAAACCTTCTTGCTTACCTTCAGAAGACAGATATTGAGCGTTACCGTTCAATTATCTCAAGACTTGGTCTTCGTAAATAATTGCTCAATTCGGGACAAACGGTCAGCCGTTTGTCCCGTTAGCCGTTTTTAAAAACGGTTTTTTAGGTTAATAATCCGTTACTTGAGGGTTTAGCGATAAAGAAAAGTGCAAAATATTTTTGTGTTTTTCTTTGTTGCTAATCCACAGAAAACGGAGTTAATAATAGTAAAAATAAGAGAGGTAAAAAGTATGTTTTTCAAAGATTTCAAAACATTTGAAACAGAAGTTGCCGGCAGAAAGTTAGTTATTGAGACCGGCAAAATGGCACAGCTTGCAAATGGTGCTTGTATTGTTCGCTACGGTGAAACAGAAGTTCTTTGTACAGCTACAATGGCTCCCAAGCCCCGTGAAGGCGTTGACTTCTTCCCACTTTCAGTTGACTTTGAGGAGAAGCTTTACGCAGTAGGCAGAATCCCCGGCTCATTTGGTCGTCGTGAGGGTAAGGCATCTGAAAAGGCTGTTCTTACATCACGTGTTATTGACAGACCCATCCGTCCCCTCTTCCCCAAGGATATGAGAAACGATGTTTCTGTTGTTGCTACAGTTATGTCAGTTGACCCTGACTGCTCACCTGAAATTGCAGCACTCTGGGGTGTTTCTACAGCAATCGCAATTTCTGACATTCCGTGGGATGGCCCCGTATCAAGCGTATCACTCGGTCTTGTTGACGGTCAGTACGTAATCAACCCCACTCTCGAGCAGAGAGGCAAAACAGAAATGACAGTTACCGTTGCTTCAACTGACAGCCTTGTTGCTATGATTGAAGCAGGTGCAAACGAAATCTCAAACGAGGTTATGTTTGACGGTATTATGTTTGCTCACGAAGAAAACAAGAAAATCGTTGAGTTCATCAAATCTATTGTTGCTGAAATCGGCAAAGAGAAGGTTACATTTGAATCAAACGATCCTTCAGAAGAGCTTTATGAGGCTATCAAGGCATTTGCTATTGATGACGTTAAGGCTGCTCTTGACACAGATGACAAGAGAATCCGTGACGAAAGACTTAAACCCATCTACGATGCAGTTCACGCAGAGTTTGATGAAAAGTTTGCTGATGAGGCAGACAAAATTGAAGATTGTCTTTACAAGCTTCAGAAATTCATCGTTCGTCGTTGGCTCCTTGATGAAGGCAAGCGTGTAGACGGCCGTGGTATTGACGAAATCCGTCCCCTTAATGCTGAAATTGACCTTCTTTCAAGAGTACACGGTTCAGGTATGTTCACACGTGGTCAGACACAGGTTCTTTCAATCACAACACTTGGTACTGCACGTGATGCACAGATGCTTGACGGTATTGATGAAGATGTTGAAAAGAGATATATCCACCACTACAACTTCCCCTCATACTCAGTTGGTGAAACAAAGCCCTCACGTGGCCCCGGCAGACGTGAAATCGGTCATGGTGCACTTGCTGAAAGAGCACTTCTCCCCGTTATCCCCTCAATGGAGGAATTCCCCTACACAATCCGTGTTGTATCAGAGGTTCTTTCTTCAAACGGTTCAACATCACAGGGTTCAGTTTGTGGTTCAACACTTTCACTTTTAGCAGCAGGTGTTCCCATTAAGGCTCCCGTTGCAGGTATTTCATGCGGTCTTATTTCTGAAGGCGATCGCTTCATGACAATGGTTGATATTCAGGGTCTTGAAGACTTCTTCGGCGATATGGACTTTAAGGTAGCAGGTACAAAGAATGGTATCACAGCTATCCAGATGGACCTTAAGGTGCATGGTCTTACACCCGAAATCATTAAAGAAGCATTTGAGAAAACATATAAAGCTCGTATGTATATCCTTGATGAGATTATGAACCCCGTAATCTCTGAGCCCAGAAAAGAGCTTTCTGCATACGCTCCCAAGCTCCTTTCAACAAAGATTGACGTTGAAAAGATTGGTGACGTTATCGGTAAGCAGGGTAAGGTTATTCAGAAAATCTGTGCTGAGTGCAACTGTAAGGTTGACGTTGAAGAAGACGGTACAATCTACGTTACTGCAATCGATATCAACGATGCAAACCGCGCACTTGACATTATCAACACAATCGCAAATGACCCCGAAATCGGTGCTATTTACAATGGTGTTGTTACAAGACTTATGTCATTTGGTGCTTTCGTTGAGATTGCTCCCGGCAAAGAGGGTCTTGTTCACATTTCAAAGCTTGATGTTAAGAGAACTGAAAAGGTTGAAGATTGCGTAAATGAGGGTGACCAGATTATGGTTAAGGTTACTGGGATTGACGATCAGGGCAGAATTAACCTTTCTCGTCGTGATGCTCTTATCGAGGTTGAAGGTCTTGTACCCGAAAACGACGATGAGCCCGAAAGAGAGCGCCGCCCCAGAAGAAACTTCAACAGAGGCAGAAGAGACTAATTAAATGATAATCACCGCAACGAACGTTGCGGTGATTTTTTATGCATTATTTTCTGAACACAAACAAATACTCGTGAGCAATCAACAAAAAATTATATTTAACGCTATTAGTTTTCCAATAACCTGTTGCTTTGCAATTGTGTTGCTCTTTAATTATAAGCTCTTTAAGCCTGAACCCTGCATCTTCAAAGATACGCATCACTTCAAATGACATAGGTATCATATGACCTTTCTGACGGGTATCTCCCATGAGTATTGCGCAGAATTTATCGTCTTTAAGAACCCGATAACTCTCTTTTAAACTAAATCTCAACCCAGGTGAATTTTTCTATATGAGGTTTAACAACTGCCATTTGAACATATTGCACTTCACCTGGATCCAACACAATTTTTTCGTCTTTATATTTTCTATATGCTATTTCCAGTGCTTCCTCTTCAGTATCGGAAGCAACCTCAATTTCTTTTACTACAGTTTCCTCTATTACAATAGAATATATACTCATTATGTTACCTCACAATATTTTTCTGTATCGACCATTCCCTAAAAATTCAATAACGCCTTTATCTCGCAAAAATTGTAGTTGTTGCCTAATTTTAGGTTTAATGTTATTGTTTTGTGGATGTTTAAAATGTAGCATTTTCTCAAATCCATACATTTCCTCAAGGGAAAATGATTCAGAGGAAATTTCGTTGATACAATTCAAAACATCCATAAGCCAACCTCGACTATTTATATCTTTTGTTTCGAGACGATAACTTTTGTTTACTTTATCAATAACACTGCTTACATTTATTTCTTTTCCGTTTGAGATTATTGCTATTCTACCTTGTTCCGGAATTTTATCAATTAAAATATTGCATCCTATCCAACCAGCCCTCCGAGCAGACGGCGACAAAGGCTTTCGCTTTTCAATAATTTCAGGAACAAAAAAGTGTTTCGGAACAATAATAAAATCCCTTACTTTTAACTCGCTTTTTGAATAACACATAAAGAAAAAATCAGGATTATTATTACTCGTTATTCGTTCAATCATCGTGTCATATGCACCATCATTTATTTTATGGCCTAAAGAAACGGATTTGCTTTTCAATTCGTATTCATTATTACAAGACGGACAGTAAAAATCTGCAACCGGACGATTGTTTTCGAAATGTCTAATGTGTGAATTGCCACAACGTGGACAAAACATATTCTGGTATACCCAGTTTTCAGTTAATACTCTCGCTATTTGGGTTCCTGAATGGTATTTTTCAATTATATTTATATCAAACGAAAGGTTCATATTTAACCCCCTATCAATCAAAAATTCAAGTCGTAGTACACATACCTTTTGTATAGATAACATCGACAAGGTTTACAATTTGCATATAATCATCTCACCTTTTGTTACTCTAATTATATTCCAAACTAAATACAATCGCAATATCAATTTATATTTATTCCACGTTATGATTAATAACCGAAACACTATTCGTTTTTACCAACCGCTATTCAATAATTGTATATGCGTTTAGTTACTATGTATTTTTATTGACAAGATATCATAATATATTGTAGAATATTATCATAAAATAAACTAAAGGAGGTTTATTTATGGAAATTTTAGTTGTTATTATAGGCTTACTATTGGCACTTATTGTGGCTAACGTGCGCATTGTACCTCAGGCTCACGAATACGTTATTGAGTTTTTAGGTAAATATAAGCGCACATGGGGTGCAGGTATACACGTAAAAATTCCGATTATTGAAAGAATCGCAAAGAAAATTACTCTTAAGGAGCAGGTTATTGACTCTCCTCCCCAGCCCGTTATCACAAAGGATAACGTTACAATGCAGATTGATACTGTTGTTTTCTTCAAAATTTTTGATGCAAAGCTTTATTCTTATGGTGTTGTTAACCCCATAAGTGCACTCGAAAACCTTACAGCAACAACTCTTCGTAATATTGTTGGTGAATTGGAGCTTGATGCTACACTTACATCACGAGATACAATCAATGGTAAAATGACATCTATACTTGATGATGCAACTGACCAATGGGGTATCAAGGTTACACGTGTTGAGCTTAAAAACATTATTCCCCCCAAGGAAATTCAACAGGCTATGGAAAAGCAGATGAAGGCAGAGCGTGACCGCCGTGAAACTCTGTTACAGGCAGAGGGTCACAAGGCAGCTGCAATCACCCGTGCCGAAGGTGACAAGCAGGCACTTGTTCTTGCTGCAGAGGGTGAAAGAGATGCCCGAATTGCCCGTGCCGAAGGTGAAGCAAAGGCTCTCCTCCTTGCAAAACAGGCAGAAGCAGATGGTATCCGTGCAATTGCAGATGCTAACCCCACCGAGGCTGTTATTGAGCTTAAGCGTTATGAAGCTCTTGTAAGAATGGCAAACGGTCAGGCTGCAAAGATTATTGTACCCACCGACGTTGTTGAAGCAACAAAGAAGGATGTAATGTTCAGCGAGGCAACAGGTCTTGGCGATTCAACAAACCAGGGCAAGCCTGCCCCCGCAAAGCCTAAGAAAGCAGACCCGTGCTGTGAATAAATGCAAAATGCAGAATGCAGAATGCAAAATTATTGGGGAAGCTACGCTTCCGAACATTATAATACTTTCGCTATACTGAAGTGATGCGAAGCCTTACCTCCCTATCTCATTGGTTTGATAGAATGAATAACTTAATGTGTGGTCTACCTCTCTGGTTTAAGAGAGGGGGCAAGGAACACGACCGCGCCCTGTGGGCGATACAGGGAGTGTGAGTTGGCGCAGTGGTCAAAATTGTGCGAAGTGAACAACGAGCAAACAATTTTGGGTACCACAAGAGGACTTAACATTACTTGCCTATACAACAAGCTTTCAAGCGA
>JAZQRX010000042.1:0-112397 GCA_045629785.1 Acutalibacteraceae bacterium
ATTTCTGTATATTTATGTATAATATTCGTAATCAAGTATAGATTTTCTTAACTTGGTCAATTTTTTTATTCCAGGAGGATAAATATGGATAACTATAATAATGGTTACGTTCCTCAGCAGCCCCAGGGCACTAACGTACCACCACCCCCACCACCCGGATACGTACCACCTCAGCCCGGTTACGTTCCACCACAGCCTCAGCCAGGTTTTGCACCTCAGCAGCCTCAGCCTGGTTATGTTCCACCTCAGGGTGGCTATCCACCTCAGGGCGGTCCTGCATTTGGTGGCCGTCAGATGGATGAGGTCAGCTTTGGTAAGCTGTTTGGTCTAAGCCTTGTTACCTGCGGTATTTACGGCTTGATTTACTATTCAAAGAGAGCGGATGATATCAACTTCCTTACATCAAGATATAATCAGAAGCCTCTTATGAACTTCTGGCTTGTATATCTTCTTCTTTCAGGCTTAACATGCGGTATTATGCCTATTGTTTGGATGCATCAGTTCTGCCAGCGTATCGGTGAAGAAGCTGACAGACGAGGTGTTAATACAGGTAATTTCAGTGCTTCAACATTCTGGCTTTGGGGCGTTCTCGGTTCCTTTATCGGTGTTGGTCCCATCATCTTCCAGTACAAGCTTGCTGAAACTACCAATGCAATCGCTCGCGACTACAATGCACGTGGTCTTGACATCGGTATGAATCCCGGTTTCCCTCAGTTCTGATAACTGATTTATAATGCAATCCTGTCTTAAAGGTTTATCCTTTAAGACAGTTTTGTCCTTTATTATGCATCTGATTTATAGAGTGTATTTTCTTTTTTACTTGATTTTATGTTGTGTTGGTGTAGAGATGGACGATAAAATTTCTCTTGATTTTAAAAGTATTTCAAAAGGCAAACCGTTAAGCTTTGTCTTTGATTTTTCTGTTATAGTTAATATAAAGTCATATTCTCAATTAGATGAAATCCGTGATTATATTCTTAATAATGAGGCGGCACTCTGTGTTGCCGCAGGCTTTTATGAGGATGTTGATGTTGTTACAAAATCCTCTAACGAGGAGCAGCATCGTATTATGGATTCGGTTGTTTCGTTTATAAATGACCTTTCTAAAAAAAATAAGTATTTCTTTTATAGAAATGTTTATAACTCAAAAGAGGTTGTTGCTAAACTTGGCACACACTCTGATGTTGTTTTTTTATATGCTAAAGATAGTGTTTTTGCAATGGATGTTTGCTCATTTAAGGGTGAATTGAATTGTAGTGCATGTATAGTAAGCAAAAATGGTGAAATTGAGTTATTTACAAATAGTGCCGATATTTTAAAGAACTCTGTTTCAAAAATTGATGAGTCTGTAATTGATAATGCGTATTACAACATTAAATTTGAACCTTCTGAGGGTGCAACTATCCGTACACGTGATGGTAAGAATATTATTCTTGGTAAGCTTATCGCAAAAGGTGGCGAGGGATCAGTTTTTGCCCTTGAAGGTAACAAAGATGATGTTGTTAAAATATATCACAAGGGGCAGCTTAATAAGCTCAGGCTTCAGAAAATGCTCCTTATGGAGAAAAAGCAAATTGATTACGAGGGCATCTGTTGGCCCCGACAGATTGTTTTTTCACCAGCGAAAGAGCCTATCGGCTTTATTATGAAAAGAATGAACGGCAAATCAACTGACTTTGTTTTTGATGGCGTTGAATCTTTATTGATGCATTTCCCTGATATTACACGTAGGGATGTTGTGCAGATATGTATCGATGTTTTAAGCAAAATACATTATCTCCATCTTTTTGGTGTAATTCTTGGTGATGTACGTATGAAAAACATTATGATCAATAAGGATAAAACAGTTTCCCTTGTTGACCTTGATTCCTGCCAGATTTATGAGTATCCGTGTCCTGCGGGTTTCCCGGATTTTACACCTGCGGAGCTTCATAAGGTTATGCTGACAGAGCAGTTGCGTACCTTTGATAACGAAAGCTTTGCTTTGTCTGTTCTGATGTTTAAAATCTTGTTCTGCGGTATACACCCGTATGATAGAATTAATGGTGCAGATACAATCGAAGAAGAGATTTCTCTTAAGTGTTTCCCGTATGCTTTGGGCAAATTTGCTAATCTGAACAGTATACCTGTTGGCGGTTACAAATATCTGTGGAAAACAACTCCGCACCAATTTCAGATATTCTTAAATGATATGTTTAAGAGTGATATAAGGTTTTCAGATGCTGAAATGATAATGATGCTAAAAACCTATGCACAATTTTTAGATCTTAATTCTGATAAAACCAGATTAAATAAATTTAAAGAGAATTAATAAGGAGAGGTTGAAATGTATAACAATAACTTCAATTTTAATGAAGGCGCTTTCCTCAATAGTACAAAAAAACGTCTTCCTATCTGCTTTTGCCTTGATGTAAGCGGTTCAATGCTTGCACCAACTGCAAATGGTACAACCCGTATTCAGGAATTAAATCAGTCATTTTCTTCATTTATTCATGCAATGCAGTCAAACCCCGAGGTTGCTGCAAGTGCAGATATTTCCGTTATTACATTTGGCGGTGATGTTCAGATTCTGAATGCTTTTGCTCCGCTTTCAAACTTCAGACCTGCTGAAATTAAAGTTAATGAACATTCGCTTACACCAATGGGTGAGGGTATAAATGCAGCGCTTAAATTGCTTGAAGTAAGAAAACAAGCTTACAGAAGCAGAGGTATCAAGTATCATCAGCCATGGCTTGTTGTGCTTACAGATGGCGAGGTTACAGGTAATCAGGCAACTGTTGAGTATAATAAAGCATGTGCTGCCGTTAATGATCTTGAAATGAACAAAAAGCTTGTTGTTTTCAATGCCGGTATTGGTGATGAAACAAACTATACACTTCTCAAAAGGCTTTCGCGTAAGCGTAGCGAACCCATTAAAATCGGTTATACTGATTTGAACAGATTTTTCGAGTTCCTTGGTTCAAGCTCAACTGCAATTGTTAATAATGGTGACGTTGATGCCATTGTTTACGGTAATCCTGATAGCCCTGTATCATATGGTCAGGCTATAGACTTAGATAATTCAATATGGGAAAGATAATACATAACTACAAGTGTGGGCAGAAGCATATAGCGCTTGGTAAAAATTGTGAAGACAGAACTTATGCGATGACACTTAATGATGTAAGTGTTATAGCCCTTGCTGATGGTGCCGGTAGTGAAAAATATACCCATTCGGGTATTGGCGCCGAATGTGTTGTTGAGGTTGCTTGTCGTTTTTTATGCAAAAATTTTGACAGAATACTTACCACACCGGATGAAGAATGTAAAAATGCCTTTGTAAGCATTTGTCAGAGCGAGTTGTCAGAAAAAGCGAATGAGCTTGGGCTTGATAGCATTATGTATTTATCATCAACGCTTCTTGCTGTTGCTGTCAAGGGGAATGATACAATCATTTTCCATATAGGTGATGGCGTAATTGGTAAATATACAATTGATGGCTTTTCGGTTGTTTCTGCACCTGATAATGGTGAGTTCGTTGGTACAACGTACTTTATGACTCTTGCAGATGCAAGTAACAGACTTACAATGTTGCGTGAGCACAATAATGATGTTACAGCTTATTTTGTGATGAGTGATGGTGTTTCTGAATACGTTTATGATGAAGTGAATCGCGTTTTCACAGATGCTGTTGTAAACTTTATAAATATGGCAGATGATGTCAAAGGTTCTGCACTTCTTGGTGATGCTATGCAGAAGTATATCATTGATACTAATCCGACTTCAGATGACTGTTCGTTTGCTTGTCTTAAGCTTGTCGCATCAAGGGCAGAAATGGGTGGATATGTACCTGCTACAGAATATAATACCGAAGTTTTTGCCGAATATCCGACTGATCAAGCTCAAGCAGTAGGGCGTAATCAGACTGCAACTCCACCTATTGCTGCAGAATATAAGCAGGGTAAACCAATTAATAATAAAAAGCCTGAAAAGCTTTCACCTGTGTTTATTATCGTTGTGGTTTTGGCTTTTGTTTTAGCAATTGTTCTTGGGCGTGTTGTTGGCGGTATTTTTGGTGATAATTCTAGTGTTGATAACGAGCCTACTGTTGATATTTATGAAACTGCAGCACCTATTCCTACAGATTTTACTGAAGAATTTTCTGATGAAATAACCACCGAGGAAGAAACCTCGGAAACAACAGAAGATGAGACTTCTGAAGAGTACAAGGAAACTGAAAAAGAATCAACAACCAAATCAACAACCACTGAAAAACAGAATACAACCAATAAACCAACAGAAAAGCCTGCAGAAAAGCCTGCAGATAAGCCTGTGAATAACGGTGGTAATGACGAAGTTCATATACCTGATGTAAGTGGTTTTGGGTTAGAAGGTAAAATACCGGGTTCTGGTGGTTCAAGTGCTGAAGAAGCGAAAAATGAAGATAAAAGTATAGATCAGAAATTGAAATAAGATATTAAATATAGGAGGAATTTATAATGAATAATGACAATTTTGGTAATTTATCAATTTCAGATATCGAAAGAGCTGCAAATCACGGCTTAGATAATCCCGGTAACGTTGGTGGTCCATCTTTTGTGCCACCAGTAAATGTTCCACCGATTACACCAAACACTCCTGTGGATCCACAACCACCTGTAGATACATACTATCCGCCTGTTGATGTACCACAGCAGCCTCCGATTAATCCGGGTGTTTATCCGCCTATTGGTACTCCACCCAACGTTTTTGTTCCGCAAGATAATAACCCTGGTTTTGGTAAGCTCCTTCTTTTATCAATTGTTACTTGTGGCATTTATCTTTTAGTTTATTATTATAAAAAGAGTGAACGCATTAAAACACTTTTTGGTTACCATTCAGCAGAAACTTTGATGAACTTCTTGCTTGTAATGTTCCTTGTTGCACCTGCAACATGCGGTATCTTCAATTATGTCTGGCAGCACAAATTCTCAAGAATGGTTGGTGACGAGCTCAGATTCAGAAATATTGATTATAATTTTGGTGCAAAGGATTTCTGGCTTTGGAACATTCTTGGTATGTTTATACTTGTTGGTCCCTTCATTTATCTTTACAAGCTCAATAATGCTTTTGAACTTATCGAGAATGATATTGCAGCCCGTAATTCAATGATGAATGGTGGCGCAGGTTATCCTATGAATGGTCAGCCCGATATGTGGTGATAGGGTGTTGTTATGAATTTTGATGCTAGAACATGGTATGTTAACGATTATGAATTTGATGACATTACTGTAATAGATGATTTTACGGATGATTCTGATAACCGTAAATTAAGTCTTGATTCTGTTTCAGGTATGTTTAATATTAGTTGGCTAACGCCTAAAAATATTGGTATAGCAGCACTCATATTAATTGAACTTATTATTCTGGGTTCGTTAGTTGCTTTCGCCTTTGAAGAATTTATATTGTAATAAAAATACTCTGTAGTCAAGGCTACAGAGTATTTTTCTATTTTATAATGAATGTTGTTACAGAATTCGCTTTTAGTTCAAGGGTGATTATAGGGGAGCTGAATACAATTTCATCTACTTTTGCCCAGTTTTCACCACTGTTCATATCACCGCTTGTGCGTATAACTTCAATAATACCATTATTTTTGAAGTCAGTAATATCAATTGTAATTTGTTTTTTTCTGTTTTTATCGTTTACGGCTACAAGTGTCAGTTTATTATCTTTTTTATTATAAGCACCAAGCGATTTATTGGTTGTATGAAGTATTGTGTCACCCGGTCTGATGTATCTGCTGAATTGCCCGTAGCAATAATATTTTTTGGTGAGTAAAATTTCTTCGTTGTCGTGGTCAGCGAAGGCTATGCCCCAATATCCATTATTAATGTCAGGTGCACCGGTATCCTTGTTTCCCATAAAACCATCTCTACTTATGTGGTGGTCAATTGTTAACCATATAACCCATGCAGAGGGTGAAAGGTTATTTATATCATATATAATTTTCTGTGCAAACCATAAACCTGCACCCATTTCACCTGCATCTTCGCCTGAGACAGAACTCCAATCGGTTTCACTCATCCATAAATTCTTTTGTTCGGCTTTCATTAAATCGCCTAATTCTTTGATTTTATCTGAGCCATAGGTGTGAGTGCTTATTCTGTCTACTACCTTTTTTACATCATCATTATATAGATTGTATGAGTTTATTGCTTTGTCGGTTGATGTTTCATCACTTGCCACAATATCTATATGATTCAAACCTCGTGAGCGTATTTCACAGGCAGTTTTTAATATTATTTTATTCTGGCTTTCGCCAGGGTCAAAATGACAGCCCTCTTGCTTTTCACTTAAATAGTGCCAAAAGTCTGTATCAGGCTCGTTCATAGGTGAAATTGATGAAACCTTTATTTTCAACGAGTTGTTGATGTATTCTGTAACGTCTGCAAGGTACTTTGCAAATGCATCGTAGCAATCATCACGCAAATTGTTTTGAGTTGGGTCTTTGCCGCCCGATGAACAACGGCTTTTACACATAAAGTAAGGGGGAGAGTTTGAGAAAACCTCAACAAAAGCATTATCACCTGAAGCGTTATAACACTCTTTTAATACATTTAACTGATTTTTGTCGGCATCATAATCATAAATGAAATTATCGCTTGTTTCATTGTATTTCATCCAACCGGGAATCATAGAATCTGTGCGTTTGATGTGCTTATGTGTCGGGTCATCACCACCGCCTATATTATATCGCATAATGTTAAGGTTGAGACCTTTGTCACTAAAAAATAATTTTGCTGATTTTTTTGTAAGTACAGGTGAGTAGCCAATTCTATGTGCCCACCAGCAAAGACTTGTGCCCCAGCCTTGAAATAAGCCGTTGTTTGTTGTTGAAGCATTATCCATTGAAATTTTAATAATATTACACATATTAACACCTCACATTATAGCTTTATAATACATTTCGTATCAATCTTTTTCAAGGGGTTTATATTGAAAAGCTCCTGGCGTTATTGTAAAATAATTTAAAAACTTTATTAATTCTTAACTTTTTTATTACTCTGTTTTGATATTGGTAATATAAAATGCAGTCAGGATAAAACAATCGGCGGATGTTTTGTTCTGAAGTTAACTTTCCGGAGGTTAAAAATGTACACTGTTCTTGTTTGTGACGATGATTCAGCTATCCTTGAATCAATCAGAATTTATCTTGAAAATGAGGGGTATAATGTTCTGACCGCTTCAGACGGTATAGAAGCTGTTGAAATGGTTGATAATAACGAGATTCATTGTCTTGTTATGGACGTTATGATGCCTCGTCTTGATGGTTTGAGGGCAACTGTGAGGATTCGTGAAAAACATAATCTTCCTATTATTTTCCTTTCTGCTAAAAGTGAGGATACTGACAAAATAACAGGTCTTGGCTTTGGTGGTGACGATTATGTTACAAAGCCCTTTAACCCTTTAGAGCTTGTTGCTCGTGTTCGTTCTCAGATAAGACGCTTTGCAACACTTGGCAGTATGATTAAAACAGAAACTACTATAATTACCGGTGGTTTGTCGCTTGATACTGATACAAAAGAGGTTTGTGTTGATGGTGACCCCGTTAAGCTTACTGCACGTGAATACAGTATTCTTGAGTATCTTATGAAGAATATGGGCAGAGTGCTTTCGAGTTCACAGATTTATGAAGCAGTATGGAATGAGCCTGCTTTCAAGATTGAAAAAACGGTTACGGTACATATAAAAAACATCCGCGAAAAGATTGAAATTAATCCTAAAGAACCAAAATATTTAAAGGTGGTGTGGGGTCTTGGATACAAGGTTGAAAAATATTAAGAGTTCTATTGTGTCTAAGTTTTTTTGTTGGTTGATGGTTTTACTGACGTTCAGCTTGTCTTTTCTGACGGCAGGTAAATTCATTTTGTGTGCTTATATCATTGATGTTGCAGATTTTGTTACCGGCGAGAATAAATCATTTATGGAGACCGGTAGATTCACGGAATATTTCTTAGTGGATTATTATAACGCGGCTGCCGTTGCTCGTGAAAACCACGTGGCATTTAACGAATCTTCTGCAGCACAGAAGGAACAAGCTGTCAGTATGATTAAGGAAGCCTTTCTGAAGGAAAAGTCTGCTATGATAAAAGCGGAGCTTCAATATGCAGTTGATAATTGGGATGAAAACTATTATCTTTACGAAAATTCAGCTGATGGCTATGTTGATGGCGAATACGAAGGTGTTACCGTTGTAAATGAGGACTCATATGGTTCTGTAAATATCAGGCTTGAACCAATTGTTTCAGATGTGGAATCTGTTAAAAATGCAGAAACAACACTTTCAGACAACAAAAATGTAACGGAATATACTACAGAAAAGGCTACTAATGTAACCACAGAAACAACAGAAGCATCAACCAATAATACAACATACAGCTATTTTAAGCGTGATGATATTCCTGAAAATATTTCTGTTGCAGAGTATGCTTTGGCTACCAAAAATGGTCTTGAGTTTTTGGAGTATGAAAGTCTTGTGCGTGATGAGGCTTTGCAAAGCTCAATGGCATGTAAGCTTAATATGACATTTAATATCTCAGCTGAAAATATGGCAGCTTTTGATTTGCACATAGATATACCGTATACCTATGGTGAAACAGATGTTGAAAAATATATCAGTGATGAATATGATAATGCTGTGGAGGGTATATACAGTGAGCATCTGAGCAGTGGTGGTGCAATCGGTAGCCTTGCGAGTCGGGATAATCTTAAGTACTATATTGTTACGTCGGACGGAAAGGTAGTCAGCAATATTGACGCAATTCCGGGTGATATAAGGACAAGGGATAATTACGTTCTGTTTACAAACGATACTTTTGAATGTAAAGGTTTCAAAAAGGTGAGTATAGATGAAACAACAGCATCATTAAATAAGGGCAGCGTCCTTTGTATGTATTTTGATGAGACCTTCAAAAGCGGTGAAGATGTATATTTTAAGATGTACAATTCATATAACGTCGCTTCTGCTTATAATGCCACACATCTGATTATTCAGTTTATAATCAGTACACTCATTGGCTTTATGTTCCTTGCGCTTTGGCTGAAGTGTCTGGGCTGTAAAAAAGGCAAAGAAAAAACAGAGCTGTATTTTATAGATAAATTACCCAACGATATCCATTTGGTTTTATCGGGTGGTTTAGTTGCTTTGTTTGGTGGTGCAATCGGATTTCTTCTTATTGATTTTGTAGAAGATCACGGTCTGAATTCCTATTTATTCAGATATGCATTTTTTGCAGGACTTCTTGTTATGGCATTACTTAC
The DNA here is from genome assembly GCA_045629785.1 of Acutalibacteraceae bacterium. Lineage (GTDB taxonomy): Bacteria > Bacillota > Clostridia > Oscillospirales > Acutalibacteraceae > DTU089. The sequence goes on from JAZQRX010000042.1 coordinate 9,283, forward strand.
AGAATGGTTTGGTGGCATTGTTCGTCAGAAAAAGTGCGGAGAATCTGTATTAAAAAACACCTTGATATATAAGTTTTTTAGCCTTGTTTTCAAAGGTTGTCGAAGGTTGTTCAAGATGTTCAGGTATAAACCCAAGGCTTTTAAAATTCAGGTTGTATTTCTGTTTATTGCGTATGCGCTTATAAACTTAGGATTAATGCTTTTGTGCCATTACCTTATAGTGCTCATTCCTGTTGTGCCTGTCTTTAATATAGCTGTTGTGTATTGTCTTGCGAAATACGTTAAGAATCTTGATGAAATTATTATTGCATCGGGTGAAAATAAGGATGTTTCCTTTGATGATAAGCGCAAGGTAGCAAATTCTTTGCTTACATTGGCGGATAATCTCAGTAGCTCTAATGCTCAGCTTGAAAAAGCGGTAGCAGAAGCGGTTAAGAAGGAGCAGATGAAAACACAGCTCATTACAAATGTTTCACATGATTTGAAAACCCCATTAACTTCTATTATCAATTATTCTGATTTATTAAGTAAATGCGATATAGCAGATGAGCAGGCAAAGGGATATATCAAAACAATAAATACACAATCTGAAAAGCTTAAAAGACTTATTGAGGATCTTATTGAAGCATCAAAGGTTTCAACCGGTAATGTTACTTTAAATACCGTTAAGCTTAATTTGTGCGAGCTCACAGTTCAGGCTATAGTTGAGTTTACACCTGAATTTGAAAAGAATCGTAATGAGATCAAGTTTAATGAGCCTGATGAACCGATTATAGTCTATGCTGACGGAACAAAGACATACAGAGTATTGTCTAACCTTATGAATAACGCGCGTAAATATTCTGCACCGGGTACACGTGTATATGCTTCGGTGTATAAAGATAGTTCTTTCGGATACTTTGAGCTTAAGAATATTTCAAAGGAACAGCTTAACATATCGGCTGAGGAGTTAACCGAACGATTCGTAAGAGGTGATGAATCCCGCAGTAAAGATGGTAACGGCCTTGGCTTATCAATTGCAAAGGATTTGTGTAAGCTTCAGGGTGGTGGTCTTGATATTGTTATAGATGGCGATTTGTTTAAGGTAATTATTAAACTTCCTATCGAGTAAAAATTTTTTAAAATTTGACGGATTTTGAAAAAATCATCATATATATGTAATGTGATTAAATAAAATTGGCATGTTGTTTTTTTGTATATGATGATTATTCCTTCAGTTGATAGGGTGAATCAGTCGAACAAGTGAGCTGTAGTATATAATTTACCTGAATATTATTTTTTGTGTCGCATAAATTGTAAATTTGCATTAATTTTGTCATAAAAGAAAACGCGGTAAATAAAATTGCACAACACATTCGACAAAATTCGACAAAATGATTTGATATGCACCTATATTCTCTTATTGCGGTTTTGGTTATTTTGTTTATTATCCCGATTATTGTCTTCTGCTATTGATTATAAATATTGCTAATGGTATAATTTAGTCACTTTTTAGGAGGTGCTTACCAATGGTGAAAAATTTGTCTGTCATACTGACCGACGAAAAAGATGAAGCGGGTATTAAACTTGCTAATATACTGCGTAGCAGTAAAATGGATGTTAAATTGTGCAACAAAAATGGTGCCGAGCTCTTAAAGATGTGTGAAGAGAATTATCCTGATGTTATCATTATGGATGCTTTTTTGCAGCATATTGATGCGATGGGTGTTATTTCTCGTATAAATAAGAAAGATCCGGTTAACAGACCGTTGATTATTGTAATGTCATCTATTGATAATCCGAATTTTGAAAGAGAAATAACAAGGTGTGGCGTTGATTATTATTTCTTAAAACCAATCGATCCTCAGATGATGGCAGAGCGTATTATTCAGATTTCAAGTTGGAAGGGTATCAGTGCATCTCCATCATACGAGCCCCAGCAGGATCTGGATATTGTTATTACAGATATTCTTCATCAGATTGGTGTACCTGCTCATATTAAGGGCTATAAGTATGTGCGTGAGGCTATCCGCCTTACTGTTGAAGATCCCGAAATGCTAAACTCTGTAACAAAAATTCTGTATCCCACAGTTGCTAAAAATTTTGGTAGTACAGCCTCAAGGGTTGAACGTGCAATAAGGCACGGTATCGAGGTTGCCTGGGATAGAGGCGATGTAGAGGTTCTTAACGCTTATTTCGGTTACACAATTCAAAGCCAACGTGGTAAACCTACTAATTCAGAATTTGTTGCGATGATTTCTGATAAAATAAGACTCCAACGCAAAATTAGTTCTTGAATGTATTATAAAATCCGAGTACTTTGACCGAAGTGCTCGGATTTTTGTGTACTGTGTTTTTCAAATGAAGTTTTGGTTCTATTATTGACTTTATTTTATAATGATATTAAAATGAAATTGTTTTTGAGTATGTTGTACTTACTTATCTGTACAGAAGTATTTTTTACTCGCATGAAAGGGTCGTTATTATGGCTTATAATACTATTATTGATGATTATGATGACAAGTTGAAACGAACGAAACGCAATCAGATAATCATTGGTTTTGTTTCTGTTGTTTTCACTTTTCTTTGCTTTATAAGTTTTGTGTGGCACAAAAGTATTTGGGATTTTAAGGATATTACAGCTGTTTCTGCAGGTGATAGTCATACAGTAGGTTTGAAATCTGATGGCACTGTTGTTACGGCAGGTGTTGGTTTTGGCGATAACATTGATGTGAAAGAGTGGACGGATATAATTTCTGTATCTGCAGGCCCTTATCATACAGTAGGACTTAAATCAGATGGTACTGTTGTTGTTACCGAATCCTATGACGAATGTAATGTTGATAGTTGGAGCGATATAATAGCTGTTTCTGTAGGGAGCGGTCATATCGTAGGTTTAAAATCAGATGGTACAGTTGTTGCCTCTGGTTCTAATGATAATGGCGAATGTGACGTTGCAGAATGGTCTGATATTGTTGCGGTTTCTGCAAGTGATAATCATACAATTGGTTTAAGATCGGACGGAACAGTTGTTGCTGTTGGTAAAAACGATAATGGTCAGTGTAATGTTGATGAGTGGGCAGATATAACAGCAATTTCTACAAACCATTCACATACCGTAGGGCTAAAATCAGATGGTACTGTTATTGCTGTAGGTACTAATGAATATGGTAAATGTGATGTTGATAATTGGACAGATGTAATAGCAGTTTCTGTAGGTGCTTTTCATACAGTAGGGTTAAAATCAGATGGTACTGTTCTTGTTGTTGGTAGCAATAGTGATGGGCAGTGCAATATTGATAATTGGACGAATATAGAAGCTATTTCCGCAGGTCAATGGCATACAGTAGCGATTAAAACAAACGGTACTGTTGTTGCTGTTGGTGATAATTACGATGGTCAATGTTACGTTAGTGTAGAATCACTCTATGCATCAATTATAAATAAAATAAAAAATGTTGAAGTTTTTTAAAAAATATAAATCCTAATGGGTGTCGGTGATTGAGTCTTAATTGGTAAGTATATGATTCTGATATTGACTCTTGAAATAATTAATATTTCTTTTAAAGGGTGAGGTTTAAACTCATCCTTTGTTATTTTGTTTCTGTTCTATCCTGTGTATGTGTTTATTGCGTTCCGTTTATATATATTTAATAAATTTGTAACCAAAATTTAAGCCATTTAACTATTTACAATATTGGCTATTTATAGTAAAATAATATAGTAAATTTTAATGTCGTTTTTCGGCCGAAAGGGGATAGTGTTTATGGAACCCGTTTACAAAAGACTTCTGCTTAAACTCAGTGGTGAGGTTCTTGCTGGTGAGGCAGGTCATGGTTTCGATTTTAATGTTATTAATGATGTTTGTTCAGCAGTTAAAAAGGTTACTGACAAAGGCGTTCAGGTAGGTATTGTTGTAGGTGGCGGTAACTTCTGGCGTGGTCGTTCAAGCGGTGATATGGACAGAACTCGTGCTGATAGTATCGGTATGCTTGCAACTGTTATGAACTCACTTGCACTTCAGCAGGGCTTCCTTGATGTTGGTGTTGATTGCCGCGTTATGTCTGCTGTTCAGATTACAGGTGTTGTTGAGACCTTTGTTCGTGATGAAGCTGTAAGGCACCTCGAAAAGGGCAGAATTGTTATCTTTGCCGGTGGTACAGGTAACCCGTTCTTTTCAACAGATTCAGGTGCAGCGCTTCGTGCAGCACAGATTAATGCTGATGTTTATTTCAAGGCTACAAATGTTGATGGTGTTTATGATAAAGACCCCAATAAATATAGTGATGCTGTTAAGTTTGATACAATTTCACATGATGAACTTCTTGAAAGACATCTTGCGGTTATGGATACTGCAGCAGCAGCTATCTGCCGTGAAAATAATATCCCCATTCTTGTATTTAATCTTAACGACACAGAAAATATTAACAGAGCCGTTAGCGGTGAAAATGCCGGTACGGTAGTATCTTAATCGGAGGAATTAATTTATGAAAACAGTATTTGCTACAACACGTGATAAAATGGAGAAGTCAGTTTCTTCACTTAAGTATGAGTACAACTCAATCCGCGCAGGCAGAGCTAATGCCGCAATTCTTGATAAAATTCAGGTAGATTATTATGGTTGCCCCACACCCGTTAATCAGATGGCAGCTATTTCAGTTCCCGAAGCTCGTATTCTTGCAATTCAGCCTTGGGATGCATCTACTCTCAGCCTTATTGAAAAAGCAATTCTTGCATCAGATATTGGTATCAATCCTTCAAATGACGGCAGAATTATTCGTCTTGTTTTCCCTGCACTTACTGAGGAACGCAGAAAACAGCTTTCTAAGGAAGTTTCACAGTACGCTGAGGAAGCAAAGGTTGGTGTTCGTAACATCAGACGTGACAGCATTGATAAAATCAAGGCTATGAAAAAGAATTCAGAGATTACTGAAGACGATCAGAAATATGCTGAAGAAGAAATTCAGAAGATTACTGATGAATTCATCAAAAAGATTGATGAAGTAGCTTCAGCAAAAACAAAAGAAATAATGGAAATCTGATTATGGCTGATAATATTCCACATTTTGAGGTTCTTCCTCAGCATATCGGTTTTATAATGGATGGTAACGGCAGGTGGGCTAAAGAACGTGGCCTTGAGCGTAGTGCAGGACACAAAGAAGGCGCTAAGGTCTTTCGTAAAATAGGTGAGTATTGTGCTGACGTCGGTATTAAATACCTTACCTTTTATGCTTTTTCTACCGAGAATTGGAACAGACCTAAAAAAGAAGTTCTTGCCCTTATGAATCTTTTTAAAGAGTATCTTCGTGAGGGTGATACCCGTACAGGTGAAAATTCTATTCGTCAGATGCGACTTCGCTTTATTGGTGAGCGTGAGGGTCTGCCAAAGGATTTATTGAAGCTTATTGAAAAAGCCGAGCGTGAAACCGCCCATTATGAAAAAATGACTGTTAATATTGCTCTTAACTATGGTGGTAGGGCTGAAATTACCCACGCAGTTAAGAGTATTGCACAACAGGTTAAAGACGGTAAAATTAATATTGATGATATTACAGAGTCTACTATCTGCGATAATATTTACACCGCAGGACAGCCCGACCCAGATATCATCGTCCGCCCAAGTGGTGAGTATCGTCTTTCCAATTTTTTGCCGTGGCAATCGGCTTATTCAGAGTTTTGGTTTTCTGATATTCTCTGGCCTGATTTTACAGAGGAGCACGTTAACAAGATTCTTGAGGATTATCAAAAACGTAACCGTCGTTTTGGCGGTGTATAACCAAAAGCTATCCGAATGCAAACATGCATTCGGATATTGGTGACTTTATGAGATGTTTTTTTCTTGCTTTTTTTGGGGCAAATGAGGTGTTTTTATGAAACAGAGAGTTATAACAGGGCTCATTTTAGGAATAGTATTTATTGGTGCTGTTTTACTTATAAATACTGCTTTTTTCGCGGTTTTTACTGCTGCTCTTTCCACTATCGCTGTATGGGAAATTGAAAAGGCTGTAGGCTTAAAAAATAAAATGATAATTTGTGCAAGTCTTGTTGTAAGTGCAATAATACCTGTTCTTACACATTTTGCAGTTGATTTCCCTGTGGCACCATTTGGGTGTATCTATGTTGTTCTTATACTTATATTTATGCTTATTAAATTTGAAACAACAAAGTTCGAACAAGCTGTAACCGCCATTTTTGCATCTTGCTGTGTACCTTTTTCATTCTCTGTTATGATTATGTTCAGAGATATTGACCGTTATCTAGATGGCTTTACAAAGTATGATGGTATTTATCTTTTGATATTTTCAATCTGTGCCGCTTGGATGACAGATACATTTGCTTATTTTGTTGGCAGTAAATTTGGTAAGCATAAGCTTTGCCCCAAAATCAGCCCTAAAAAGTCAGTTGAGGGTGCAATTGGTGGTATTGTTGGTGCTATGCTTATTTGTCTGTTAGTTCTATTCTTGTTTAACAGATTTGTTTTTGATTCGCCAAGCAAATTGTCATATATAGCAGTTATTGTGCTTAGTGTTGTTCTTTCGATAGTTGGTATGTGTGGTGACCTTGCTGCATCAACAATTAAGCGTAATTTTGGTATAAAGGATTTCGGAAACCTTCTTCCCGGTCATGGTGGAATAATGGATAGATTCGATAGTGCTTTGTTTGTTATGCCTGTGCTTTATGCAATGGTTTATCTTATGAATAATATAGGTGTGTTATGAAAAGTATAAATTTATTGGGTTCTACCGGTTCAATCGGTGTTCAGACCTTAGATGTTGCCCGTGCCCATGGGTATAAAATTGAAGCATTGACAGCACATTCAAGTGTTGATGTTTTGGAATCACAGATTCGAGAATTTAAACCTCGTTATGCAGCTCTTGTAGATGAAAATGCAGCAGCAGATTTAAAGGTGCGTGTTGCTGATTTGCCTGTTAAAGTTTTAAACGGTCTTGAGGGCGTATCCTTCTGTGCGGCAGAGGGTGAGGGTAATATTACACTTAACTCTGTTGTTGGTATGGCGGGCCTTAAGCCTACCGTAGATGCAATTAATGCTGGTAAAACAATTGCACTTGCAAATAAAGAAACTCTTGTTGCAGGTGGTAAGCTTGTTACTGATGCCGCTAAAAAGAACGGTATAGACATTTTACCTGTTGATAGCGAGCATTCTGCGATATTTCAATGTCTTTTAGGTAAGCCACGTAATTCGGCGCTTAAAAGAATTATACTTACTGCATCGGGTGGTCCTTTCTTTGGCAAAAGCAAAGAGGATCTGAAAACCGTTACACTTGCGGATGCTTTAAAGCACCCCAGCTGGAGTATGGGGCAGAAGATTACCATTGATAGCGCAACAATGTTTAATAAAGGTCTTGAGCTTATAGAGGCTGTATGGCTCTTTGATGTAGACCCCGATATGATTGATATTGTTGTTCATCGTGAAAGTATTGTTCATTCACTTATCGAGTATGATGATAACTCTGTTATTGCTCAGTTAGGTCACCCTGATATGAGATTGCCTATTCAGTTTGCAATTACCTATCCTGACAGGTTCGAGTCACCTGAAAAACAACTTGATTTGTGGGAGGTTGGTAATCTTACGTTCTATAAGCCCGATTATGAAACCTTCCCTTGTATGGATATCTGTCGTAACGCTATTAAAAAGGGCGGTTTATATCCTGCAGCTGTTAACTGTGCAAATGAAGAGGCCAACCTTCTTTTCAGACAGGGTAAAATATCTTTTTGTGATATACCTGTGCTTATTGAAAGGGCTGCAGAATATACAAATAATAACGAAAATTATACTTTGCAGGATGTTTATGATACCGATTCATTAATGCGTGAAAAGGTTCGTGAGCTTGCAGCACTCTGATATTATAAATGGTGGTGTTTTTTAGTTGAATATTGGTGCAATATGGAGTAACGTCTGGCCTTATTTATTGGCAATTTTTCTGTTTGGTGTACTTATTGCTATTCACGAATTTGGTCACTTCTCTTTTGCAAAGCTTTTTAAAGTAAAAGTTAATGAGTTTTCACTTGGTATGGGACCCAAGCTTATTAGCAAGAAAAAGGGTGAAACAACTTATTCACTTCGTCTTTTTCCTATTGGTGGCTTTGTCAGTATGGAGGGTGAGGATGAAGATAGTGAAGATGATCGTGCATTTAATAAAAAACCTGCATGGCAACGCTTTATAATCGTTGCTGCAGGTGCAATACTTAACCTTATTTTAGGTGTACTTGTTGTTGGTATCTGTTTGGGTTGCGGTGACTTGGTTGGTACTCGTGAGGTGCACAGCTTCTACGAAAATGCCACAAGTGAACAGACAGGTCTTAAGGTTGGTGACGAAATACTTGAAATAAACGGTACAAACGTATATTCGTTTAAAGGTATTTCATTTAACCTTGTTCGTGATACAGATAATAAGCTTGATATGGTTGTTCGTCGTGACGGTAAAAAGGTTGAGCTTAAAGGTGTTACCTTTAAACAATTTGAATTTGACGGCAGACAATATATTGAACAGGATTTTATCATTGTAGGTGAAAAACCAAACGTTATAAATGTTGTCAAAAACGCATTTCTTGATTCTGCTTCAATTGTGCAGATGGTAAGGCTTAGCCTTGTTGATATGGTTTCGGGTAAGTATGGTATCAAGGATATTTCAGGTCCTGTTGGTACAATATCTGCAATCGCTGAGTCTACTGCAGAGGCAGAAAGCTTTGGAGACAAAATGCTTACGGCACTTACGTTCCTTTCAATGATTACAATTAACGTTGGTGTATTTAATCTTTTGCCATTTCCTGCACTTGATGGTGGCAGATTGTTCTTCATTCTTGTTGAAATGATCAGGCGTAAACCTATCCCTGCCAAAAAAGAGGGTCTTGTTCATACAATAGGTATGGTAATTCTTCTTGCATTTATGGCAGTAGTAATGATCAGTGATATTATAAAGGTGATTTAAAATGATTAGACGTGTTTCAAGGCAAGTTAAAGTTGGTAATGTTAAAATTGGTGGCGACGCTCCTATTGCAATTCAGTCAATGCTTAATGCACCTGCAGATAATTTTGATAAAAATCTTGAGCAATTAAAGGCTCTTGAGGCTGCAGGGTGTGAAATAGTACGTATGGCTGTGCCTGATATGGATGCAGTTAAAGTGCTTGGCAGATTGAAAGAACAGGCAAAAATTCCACTTGTTGCTGATATTCACTTTGATTATCGACTTGCTCTTGAAAGCCTTCAGGCAGGTGTTGATAAAATTCGAATCAACCCAGGTAATATAGGCTCACAAGACAGAGTTGCTGCCGTTGCTGATGCTTGCGCTCTTAAAGGGGTTCCTATCCGTATCGGTGTTAACTCAGGCTCTGTTGAAAAAGAGCTTCTTGAAAAGTATGGTGGCGCAACGCCCGAGGCTATGGTTGAAAGTGCATTCCGTCACGTTAAAATGCTTGAGGATTGCAATTTTTACGATACTGTAATTTCAATTAAATCATCAGATGTTGAAAATATGGTAAAGGCTTATACCCTTGTTGCAGAGCGCTGTGATTACCCCTTGCACCTTGGTGTTACTGAGGCAGGCACAGAGCGTAGCTCACTTGTTAAATCATCAATCGGTATAGGCTCACTTCTTTTGAATGGTATTGGTGATACTATTCGTGTATCTATAACAGATTCACCTGTAAAAGAAATTTATGCTGCACGTGATATTATGAAAGCGGTTAATATAAGGGTTGAAACACCTCAGATTGTCGCTTGTCCCACTTGTGGCAGAACAAAAATTGACCTTGTATCTTTAGCACAACAGGTTGAAGATGCCGTAAAGGATATTAAAAAGCCTGTTAAGATTGCAGTTATGGGTTGTGTTGTTAACGGTCCCGGTGAAGCTCGTGAGGCAGATATTGGTATTGCGGGCGGTGACGGATGTGCCGTGTTGTTTAAAAAGGGCGAAATATTAAGAAAGGTATCCGAAGAGGATATTGTCAAGGAATTACTTGACGAATTAAACAAAATATGAAGTTATATAATTTCCCTGAAATTTTCGGTGAATATATTTCAACCGAAAAATACAGAGGTATGTTAAAAAATACTCTGTTTACAGATTTAAATATTAATAAAGAGAATATGACGCTTACCGCACTTTTACATATTGACACATTTGATAATATAATGTGTCTTAAGGCGGTTGCTAATGAAATAAAAAGCGCTTTACAGTTAAAGAGTGTTGAGTTTGAATATGTTTTACCACCCGAGGCATTAAAAACAGAGTGCTTCCCTATGCTTTTAAAGGTAGTAAAAAAGAATGTTCCGCAAACCAATGGTTTTCTTGATGATATTGAAACTAAGTTTGTGGGTGATGTTTTTACAATAAACTTCCTTAAGCAGGGTAGGGACATTTGCGAAAACGCAGGTGCGCACAAATTCCTTGAGGAATATGTTTTACAGCATTTTGATCGTAAAATTACTGTTGAGCTTATTGGGCAGGATAGCGATGCTGATGAGTTTTTAAAAAAACAACAAGAGATTGACAGAGCGAATCAGCCTGTAAAACCGCCTGAGGTTAACCCTAATTTTGATGGTGTACCACTCGATTTTAATACTGTAAAAACCATTTATGGTGCATTTAAATATGCAAAGCCCAAGCCTATGAGTGAGGTTTCGTATGATGATGGTGAAATCATTGTATGGGGTGATGTTTTTAAATATGAAAAGCGCGAAACAAAAGATGGTAAACGATATATTATAGAGTTTAATATTACTGATAATACAGGCTCGTATTCCTGCAAATTTTTCGATTTAAAAGAACAGCTTGAATATCTTGATTCAAAAATCAAAGATGGTGTTACTGTAATTGTTCGTGGTGTGATTACATACGATGATTATAAAAAGGATTATATTATCAAAGCAAACTCTATTTCTACAATAGATAAGATAGAAGAAACTGATGAAGCCGAAGAAAAACGTGTTGAGCTTCACCTTCATACTAATATGTCCGCTATGGACGCTATGAGTAGTGCAAAATCTATTGTTAAAACTGCTATGAAATGGGGTCACAAGGCGATTGCTATTACTGACCATGGATGTGTACAGGCTTTCCCTGAGGCATGTAATACTGCTCGTGGTAGTGGCTTTAAAATCATTTATGGTTGTGAATGTTACCTTGTGAATGATATTAATGATGATGGCTCTAAAAAGAGTCTTGAAGAAATAAAGGCTGACCGATATTTCCATTGTATTCTTCTTGTAAAAAACAAGGTTGGTCTTAAAAACCTGTACAAGCTTGTTTCTCGTTCAAATATTGATTATTTCCATAAAAAGCCAAGAATGCCAAAGAGCCTTATTGATGAAATGCGAGAGGGTCTTATTATTGGTAGTGCTTGTTCAGAGGGTGAGTTGTATCACGCCTTTTTAAAGAATGAAAGTCACGAAAAGCTTAAGGAAATCGCTTCGTTCTATGATTATCTTGAAATTCAGCCCGTTGGCAATAATGAGTATATGATTCTCAGTCAACGTGACGGATGCGAAAATATTAATTCGTTTGAAGATATTCAGCGTATCAACAGGGCTATCATTAATCTTGGTGATGAATTAGGTAAAAAGACAGTTGCTACAGGTGACGTTCATTTCTTAAAAAAAACTGATTCTAAATTCCGTGCAATTCTTCAGGCAGGTCAGGGCTTTGGTGATGCTGATAATCAGCCGCCATTGTACCTTAAAACAACTCAGGAAATGCTTGATGATTTTGCTTATCTTGGCGAAGATACCGCAAAAGAGGTTGTTATTACAAACACAAATATTATTGCGGACATGATTGAACCTGATATTCTTCCCATTCCTGACGGCACCTTTAACCCCGTTATTCCCGGTGCGGAGGAGGATTTAACAAGGCATTGTTGGGATAGAGCGAAGGAATGGTATGGTGACCCTGTACCTCAGGTTGTTGCCGAAAGACTTAAAAAAGAGCTTAAATCTATTATAGAAAATGGCTTTGCAGGTCTTTATATGATTGCTCGTCTTCTTGTTAAGCATTCAGAGGAATGCGGATATTACGTTGGTTCTCGAGGTTCGGTTGGTTCTTCTTTTGTTGCTATAATGGCAGGTATTTCTGAAGTTAACCCATTACAGCCTCACTATCGTTGTCCAAAGTGCCGTTACTCTGAATTTTTCCTTCATAATGAGGTTGGTTCAGGCTTTGACCTCCCACCCAAGGAGTGTCCTGAATGTGGCACCTCTCTTATACGTGATGGTCACGAAATTCCTTTTGAAACCTTCCTTGGTTTCTTCGGTGATAAATCACCTGATATCGACCTTAACTTTGCAGGTGAATATCAGGCACAGTCACATAAATATACCGAAGAGCTTTTCGGCAAAGCTTACGTTTTTAAGGCAGGTACAATTTCGGGTGTTGCTGATAAGACTGCCTACGGTTTTGTTAAAAAGTATATAGAAGAACGTGGTCTTACAATGACCAAGGCTGAAATTGACCGCCTTACAATTGGTTGTACAGGTGTTAAACGTACTACGGGTCAGCACCCGGGCGGTATGGTTGTTGTGCCTAATACTTATGAGGTTGAAGACTTTACTCCTGTTCAACGTCCTGCAGATGACGTTAGTAAGGATATTATTACAACCCACTTTGACTTTAACTCAATGCATGATACCTTGCTTAAGTTAGACGAGCTCGGCCATGATGTGCCCACAATTTATAAGCACCTTACAGACCTTACAGGTATTGATGTTCTTGATATTGATATCAGTGACCGTAAGCTTTATGAATTGTGTACAAGCCCCGAGCCCTTAGGTGTTACTGAGGAAGAATTAGGTTGGCCTACAGGTACGTTATCAATCCCTGAAATGGGTACAGATTTCACTAAAGGAATGCTTCTTGAAGCAAGACCGCAGACCTTTGCTGACCTTATTCAGATTGCGGGTCTTTCACATGGTACTGCTGTATGGCTTGGTAATGCACAAGACCTTATTAAAGATGGAACGTGTACAATCTCTGAGGTTATCGGTACTCGTGACAGTATCATGGTTTATCTTATGCACTGTGGCCTTGAACCTAAGCAGGCATTTGATATTATGGAAACTGTACGAAAGAAAAATAAGTATCTTACACCTGAGATGATTGATATAATGAAATCACATAATGTTCCTGCATGGTACATTGAATCATGTGATAAAATTCAGTATATGTTCCCTAAAGCTCATGCTGCAGCTTATATTATTGCATCATTACGTCTTGCCTGGTTCAAGATTTATAAACCCCTTGAATACTATTGTGCATATCTTACTGTACGTGGTGATGATGTTGACGCTGAGGCTATGTCAAAGGGTAAGAATGCAGTTAAAACTCTTTTACAGATGATAAGAGCAAAGGGTAAAGAGGCTTCTGCAGCCGAAAAGTCAAAAGAAACTATCATGATGATAGTTTATGAGGCTATGGTTCGTGGTATCGAGTTTTTACCAATTGATATTTATAAATCCTCTGCAGGTGATTATGAGCCCGAGGATGGTAAAATACGTATGCCGTTTGCCGCACTTGCAGGTGTAGGTGAGGCTGCTGCCGTACAGTTAGCAAAAGCACGTGATGATGGTGGAGCTGAGTTTTCATCTATTGAAGATTTTGCAATCCGTGCAGGTGCAGGTAAATCTACAGTAGATTTACTTAAGTCATGTGGTGCATTTGGTGATTTGCCCGATAGTGACCAGATGTCATTGTTTTAATAGAATTGATTTCTTAAAGGAGAATTCATTATGAAAAAAGTTTTAAAAGGTTTAGGTGTTGCTGCTGCGGCAGGTGTTGGTATAAGCATGGTAAGAGCTGCAACAACATATAAAGCAAAACCTGTTGAAGCAGGCGAACAGTTAGACCCTGAAAAGGTTGACGTTGACAGATTTATAAATAACCTTTCAAGGGCTATTCAGATTCCAACAATTTGTAATGTTGATGAAAGCGTTGTTGATTGGTCAAAGTTTGATGAGTTTCACGCATTTCTTAAAGAAGCGTATCCTCTTATTCACGAAAATCTTGAGTTAGAAATTATTTCAACTCGTAGCCTTTTGTATCATTGGAAAAGTGATAATCCTGAAAAAGAGCCTATTGCGTTACTTTCACATCAGGATGTTGTACCGGTAACACCCGGTACAGAAGATGATTGGGAATATCCACCCTTCAGCGGTGAGGTTGCAGATGGCTTCGTTTGGGGTCGTGGCGCTATTGATATGAAAAATCATCTCATCGGTGTTATGGAAGCTGTTGAAACACTTCTTGAAGAGGGTTATGTACCTCAGCGTGACGTTTATCTTTGCTTTGGTCATAATGAAGAGGTTATGGCAGAGGGTGAGCTTTGCGGCGCAACTTGTATGATGAACTGGTTTAAAGAGCGTGGTATTAAGCTTGACAGCGTTATTGATGAGGGTGGTGCAATCCTTGAGGTTAAGGTTGATAAGGTTATAGATGGTCATCTTGCGGGTGTAGGTCTTGCTGAAAAAGGTCATGTTGACTTTGAAATTTCAGTTAATGCTAAAGGCGGTCACTCATCACAGCCACCTAAACACAGTGCTTTAGGTAAGCTTTCAAAAATCCTTTGTAACCTTGAAAATCATCAGTTTAAAGCTGAACTTACACCTCAACTTTGCTCATTGTTTAATGAAATTGGTAAAAACACAACCTATCCTGTAAGATGTGTTATGAGTAATTTCCCCATTCTTAAACCACTTCTTACAAAGGTTTGCTCTGAAATTCCGCCTGTTGCATCTATGATGCGTACAACTACTGCGGTTACAATGGCAAATGGTAGTCCTGCACCAAACGTTCTTCCGCAGAAAGCATCTGCAGTTGTCAACTTCCGCATTATGCCCGGTCAGACCGTAGAGGATGTTGAAAAACACATACGTAAGTATGCAGGATCAAAGGCCGAGGTTAAGCTTCTTGCCGGTAAAAACCCATCAAAGATTTCAAATACAGAATCAAGAGCATTCAAGGCTATTGAAAAAATCTGTAAGGGTATGGATAATAAAGCAATTGTTGCACCATACCTTGTTATGGGTGGCACAGATGCCCGTCAGTATGAGGATGTTTGCGATAACATTTATCGTTATTCACCATTCCTTATGAATACAGGTCTTTTACTTACAACTCATGGTACAAACGAACGTATTCCGGTAAGCTCACTTGAAGATGGCGTAGCATTCTTTAAGCGTTACATTAAAGAGTTGACAAATGACTGATAACTAAAAGAAAATGGCTCATAGGTTAATCCTATGAGCCATTTTTTATAAACCTTCAATTGTGTTTTTAAATTCTGTAAAAAAGCTTTCTAAAACTTCTTTATCATCATTATTACCCCTGAGGCACATTGATGCACTTAATTTTCCGTTAACAGTAAGTGCAGTCATTACGGCGCAGGGCTTGTTTTTTGCAGCACCTGCAACGAATGCCGAAATAGGGGAGTTGCCTGATAAATCAAAACCCATTTTATCAACCGCACCCACATTACTAACAGAAAAAACAGGGTTGTTGTAAAACATTTTAACAAGCGTTTCTGCCTGAATATAAGTCATAGAGCTATACGCAAAATTTAAAAGCGGTAATCCGTGAAGCCCCATGTAAGGGTCTTTTTTTACTTCCTTCATTCTGCAAGCTACTTTGTTTAATATGGTGTCAAAAGAACTGCCTGTTCCATCAATAGAACAATGTGAGAATGAAACGTGGTTAGTGTACCCTAAAGGTGATAAATCCTTTATATGACGCCTTAAATCAGTAGCGCATGCAATACTTACTGCTTCATCTGATGGCATATCAGTTATTTTAGCAAGTGCATTTATAAATGATGCGATAAGTAAATCTGTTACAGTTGCACCACGTTCTTTTGCGTATGCAACCGCTTTTTGAAATTTATCTGCATCAACCTGACGTGAAACTAAAATAATGTTATCTGTTTTATCAAGGGTTTTAAATGGCATTGTTCTTTTGATTTTTGGTGAAATGTTTGCTAATTGCTTTTTTGCCTGCTTTTTAAAGTCTTTGTCCATATCTTTATAGACTTCTTTGTAGCTACGTGATCCACTTGAAAAAGCAATAGGCGAAACACCATTCAAATCATAATTGGTGTAGTTTTTGCAAACATCATACCAGAACGCTTTGTAACCGCCACCGTCAAATAGCATGTGATTCCATATAAATAGTACGTATGTATTACCGTTGCAGTAATAAAGACCAATTTTGATTTGTACGTTGCTTTTAAGTGGAATCTGAATTTTAAAAAATTCCTCTCTTGCAGTATCTATATCATTAACGCGCTTTACAATTACAACATCATCAATATGGTAATCAGCAACCTTCCAATATGGTGCGATAGGGTTGTTAATTACTTGTGAGTGCATAAAGGGTGCACATTCAAGGCAACAAATGATAGTATTTTTAAACTTTTCTTCGCTAACCTCAAACCCGTAATCAACCTCAAAACGAGCAAGTCGATCCATATATTTACGGCACATAAGATTTATTTTATCATATACCTCAGTAATGTACCTGCTTTTTTGCATATATGGTGTTTCTGCTTTGTGTTTTATAAGGTCATTTATTACTTTATCGTCTGTAAGACCTTTTTTTCGTAAATAATTAACCTCGTGTTTAATATCAAAGTTTTTCATTATCAGTCCTCAACATGTGCGAAGAAGAAATCTCTTTTTTCGTCAGTATCAATTACCTTAAGTGGCTTAACCTGATTAAGGTTTGCACCACGGCTCCTGAGCACCTCTCTGTAATCGTCATAAGTGCCGGTTTTAAGGAATTTAACCTCACAATGACCAAGTGCTCCACTCTTGATAAGTGGCTCTACGCTTACATTACCCTTGCAAAGCATCTGTTCGAATTTTTCAGCATATTTTGCCTTCTTTTCATCGCTAACCGGGTCTGCAGTTTCAAGGAAAAGCACATAGTGACCGGGTGATGTTGATCTATCAGGGTAGATACTGTAGCCAATGTACATATCGTTCGTCTCTTCTGAAAGGTTGGCAACAATTTCGTCAAATGCAAGTGAGCTTACCTTTTCACCACTTATGTTTGCAATTTGGTTAAGTCTGTAACAGAAAGTGATTTTGGGTGATTGATTGTAGTAGCCTGTTACCTTTACAACGTCTTCGATTCTGTAACGGTAAAAACCGCTCATATTGGTAAGAATAATTTCGTACTCTTTACCAACCTCAAGGTCTTTTATTGTAAGAAGATTATCGTAACCCTCCTGGTCGATAGGGCGGAATTCATAGAAACCATTCTGCGGAAGAATAACGTATTCGTATGAGTTGAATTCAAGTGGCACCGCCATAAAGGCTTCTGTTGCGGTGTAGCCAAGGTAGTGCATGGGAATATCTTCACCAAGGTATCTTCTTAATTTTTTCTGATAAAAGCTGAGTGAGCCTGTACCCATACCATACATCCAACCAACGTTTGGCCATATACGGGGAATGATGGGGGATTCATCAAAGCCTTTTCTGAATTCTCTTCTTAATTCCTCTGCTCTTTTGGGGTTTGGTTTAAGCTTTTTGTTGTATTTTTCTCTGATTTCTTGTGGTACTCTGACATTATCATTGATAATACCTTTTTCGATATCATCACAAAGCATTTCCCAGTTTTCTTCCATATAAAAGAACATGGACTCGAGTGTTGTGATGAATATTGTACCAAGGTAGCTGATTTTTTTGCTTGGTAAAGCAAAACGTAGTTTCATGTAGTGCATATCCATATCTATACCGGGCTCGGGGAAAAGAACCTCCTTCGGTGAGGTTGTAAATGTTTCAACAATAGATTTTACGTTAAGAAGGGGGATTGATGAAAGGCAGCTGATTGTACCGCCTTTAACCTTTCTGCAACCAATCTCTGCCGTTAAAAGACCCTTCTGTGCAGGTAATGTTTTGCCGTGCTGTGCAAACCACTTAACAGCACAGCCAACAGGTGCACTGAAGCTGAAGCACTGACAAACCCATTCTGCCCAATATGAAAGGGGAACAAGCTTCTGCTTACCTGTACTGCCTGAGCTTTCTGTAAAACGGCGCACGTACATATTTGTAATAAGTCCCTTTTCACCGTTTGCCATTCTCCATACGTAGTCATCGTAGTCAGCGTAAACGGAGAGGGGAACAATTCTCTGATAATCCTCAATAGATTTAACGTCTTTAAAGTTATGTAACTTACCATAGACAGTGGATTTGTTTTTTCTCATAAGCCTTTTAACGCAGGTTTCCTGCATTTTATTGGCTCTTTTTGAGTAAATGAAAATTTTGATGTGCTCACACACACCCATAAATCCGCCCCAACCTGAAAGGAATTTGTCTAACATAAAAACACCCCGAAGTAAATATTTTTGTATTAATACAATAATTATATAAATTATACTATATTATAGGTTTACTTTCAAGACAAAAATAAACCCTTGATGCAGTCATATACATCAAGGGTTTAATATATTTATTCTTATTTCATTAAGCCGTTTGCTACGCACCAATCATAGAATGACTTGATTGAGCGAAGACGAGCACTTGAAAGGTCGTGACCACATCTTGTGCGCCAGTCGAAATTTTTGATTCCCTGAAGTCTGATAAGCTCTTTTGCACTAGCCATAAAACCACTGTCAATAGCGTTATCAAGGAGGATGATTTCGTTATATCTCTGCTCTGCAAGAGCCATATCACCGCTAATGAAAGCCTCGTGGAATCTCTGGAAGAAAGCGCCACCACATGATGTGGGTGTTGCCATAACACCACGTGCGCCTGCTACGTATGAATCAAAAAGGAAGGGCATATTAGCCTGAATGATAGTTGAATCATTTTTGTTATCAATCTTAGCCTTGATGCCTTCAAATGTGCTTGTAGTATCCTTGATACCCCAAATAAGTCCATCCTTTGTAAGCTCACCATAAGCCTTGCCGCTCATTCTGTGGGGCTGGAAGCCGGGGAACTCATAAAGGAATACAGGAAGGTCTGTTGTTTTAGCAAGTGTGGTGATGTATTCAACAAGCTTATCGTCATCATCGCCAAGGCCTTTTGTTGTAAGAACAACACCATCAACACCTGTCTGCTCCATCTTTTTGATTTCTTCAATGTTTTCTTCGAGAGTTGCCTCAATATTTGCTGTTGCTACAACAGTTGTGTTGCCTTTGTGCTTAACTGTGAGTTCTGCAAGCTTGAGTCTTTCTTCGAGTGAAAGTTCTCTCATTTCAGAACTACCGCAAACTGCAAAAAGGTGTTCAACACCCTGTGAAACCTGCCAGTCAGCATATTCTTCATATGTATCGTAATCAATGCTTAAATCCTCTTTATAAGGAGTGAGCATAAGTGAATAAATACCGTCTTTTGTTTCTCTTGTAAGCTTTGCCATAAGAAAATCTTCTTTCCTCAAATATTTTGATATATGTGCTTAAGGGCTATGCAGCAGCATAGCCCTGATAAGTTAAATTACTGAACGTTTTTCTTGAGTGTTTCAAGCTCGTTAACGAGTACGGGAGGAATCTTATCGCCGAATTTAGCGTAGAATTCTTCAACACCCTTAGCATCTTCTGCCCAAAGCTCTTTTTCAACTTCAAGGATGCTTTCAAGTGATTCAAGTGAAACTTCACCTTCAAGACCTTCAATGTTGATATCTTTAGCATAGGGGATGTAACCGATTTCTGTTTCCTTAGCATCAACCTTGCCTTCGCAACGGTCAATAATCCAATCAAGAACACGAAGGTTGTCACCGAAACCGGGCCACATAAAGTTGCCTTCGTCATCCTTACGGAACCAGTTAACGTTGAAAATCTTGGGAGCCTTTTCAGGATCAAGAGTTGCGCCGATGTCAATCCAATGCTGCCAGTAGTCAGCCATATTGTAGCCGCAGAAGGGAAGCATAGCCATGGGATCACGACGAACAACACCTACAGCACCTGCAGCAGCTGCTGTTGTTTCTGAAGCCATGATTGAACCAACGAATACACCGTGATTCCAGTCACGTGACTGATATACGAGGGGAGCAAGCTTTGCACGTCTGCCGCCGAATACGATAGCTGAAATCGGAACACCGTTGGGGTTCCCAAATTCTGAGCTGAGGCAGGGGCAGTTAACAGCGGGAGCTGTGAAACGGCTGTTGGGATGTGCGCCCTTTTCTTCGCTTTCCTGACCATTCCAGGGGTTGCCCTTCCATTCAACTGCATTTGCAGGAGGATTCTTGTCAAGACCTTCCCACCAAACTGTGTTGTCATCAAGGTTGTGAGCAACGTTTGTGAAGATTGTGCCCTTCTTTGTAGATGCAAGAGCGTTGGGGTTAGATTTAACATTTGTACCGGGAGCAACGCCAAAGAAACCGTTTTCGGGGTTGATAGCGTAAAGTCTGCCATCAGGACCTTTACGGATCCAAGAAATATCGTCACCTACGCACCAAACCTTGTAGCCTTTTTCTTTGTAAAGCTCGGGTGGAATAAGCATAGCAAGGTTTGTTTTACCGCAAGCAGAGGGGAATGCAGCACAGATGTACTTAACCTCGCCCTTGGGGTTTTCAATACCAAGAATGAGCATATGCTCAGCCTGCCAGCCTTCTTTCCAGCCCTGGTATGATGCAATACGGAGTGCAAAGCACTTTTTGCCAAGGAGAACGTTTCCGCCGTAGCCTGAGTTAACAGAGATAATTGTGTTGTCCTGAGGGAACTGGCAAATATATCTCTTTTCCTCGTCAATATCGCAACGGCAGTGAAGACCACGAACCCAATCATCGCTATCGCCAAGAACTTCAAGAACGTCCTTACCAACTCTTGTCATGATAACCATGTTGAGAACAACATAGATTGTGTCTGTAAGCTCAATACCAACCTTTGCGAAGGGTGAGCCAACGGGACCCATTGAGTAGGGGATAACGTACATTGTTCTACCCTTGTAGCTGTCACGTGCAATATCGTAAAGCATCTCATATGCTTCTGATGGCTCCATCCAGTTGTTTGTGGGGCCTGCTTCTTCTTTAGTTGTTGCACAGATGAATGTTCTGCCTTCAACACGAGCAACGTCGTTTACGGCAGTTCTGTGAAGGTAACAGTCGGGGAGAAGCTCCTGATTAAGCTTAATAAGCTCGCCTGTTGAACAAGCAGTAGCTCTGAGCTCTTCGATCTGTTCCTGTGAACCGTCAATCCAAACGATTTTGTCGGGCTTTACAAGCTCAACCTTCTCGTCAATCCAGGAAAGTACGCTTTTGTTTGTAGTTAATGCTGACATTAGTGTATAACCTCCTGTAAAATAATCCAAAATTACCTATTTTGTAATCGTATGTATTTTACACTATTTTATACACAAAAACAAGTGTATTTTCAAATATTCTTATTTTGTTAATATGTTTGTAAAATTTTTTTATTAAATTATATAAATAGTGCATAAAACAACGATCTGCCTTATAAAAGACAGACCGTTAACTAAACTATTGTATGTATAATTATTTCACATATTTATCAACAAAGCTGAACACACCAGGCCAATATATTTCGGGGTGAATAAGGTGTGAGTCTGCGTGCTCTGCATCAGGTATAGAGAGCTTCTCTTTGGGGCAGGCGGCAGCGTTGTAGTTCATATCCATCATTCTGTATGGTACGAAAACATCCTGCTCACCATGTATAAATAGAGTAGGTGTTTTTGATTTCTGGAGCTGTTTGATGCTTGATGCTTCTTTGTAGCCGTAGCCACCTACAACCTTGCTTATTGCACTTGAAATATAGAGTGTTGGGAATGTGTGTAAGTGGTATGTAGTTTTAAGCTCGTTTTTCATTTCATCCCAAACAGATGTAAAGCCACAGTCGGCAATACAGCATTTAACATTTTCGGGTAAATCTTCACCTGTTGCCATCATTACTGTTGCAGAGCCCATTGATACACCGTGAAGTACAATTTGAATATCTGCATATGTTTCGTTAAGGTATGCAATCCAATCACAAACGTCAAGGCGGTCAAGCCAACCCATTGAAATATACTGTTGTTCGCTTAAATCGTGACCTCTGAGGGCAGGGAGAAGTATGTTATAGCCTTTTTCGTGATAATGCTTTGCATAACTACCCATTCCTTTTGGTGAGCTTGTGTAACCATGTACACATATAAGCCATTTATCAGATGGCTCGGTTGCCTTAACAACAAGAGCGTGAATCGGTTGATTTTTTCTGTTTTTAATGCATATGTGGTCATAACCTGTTGCATCAACCCACGCATCACCCTCTACGCGTAAAATTACATCGGGTGCGTTTGGGTCTGTGGGGTTCTTTTTTTCTTCCATTTCGCCCTGGAAGTCAGATATTTTTTTAGAAACACGTGTAAGCACACAAGTGTTCATAACAGCACCTGCACCGATAAGTGCTGCGGAAAGACCCAATAACCTTTTTACAGATTTTTTCATAATTAATCACAACCTTTGTAAAGCTATTGTATACATTATACTAAACAAATTCAAAAAAATAAATACTTTTTAATATTTTTTGTTGTTTTATACACTTTGTTCTGCTATAATTTACAACATAGTATTATGAATAAGTGTGCGCAAATTTTATTTGTTGCTGAACGGAGGTAAAACCTTGGCTAACGATATTGTTTTTAAAACAAAAGCCTTTGGTGGTTTTAATAAAGATGAGGTAATGGATTTTGTTAACAGAATCATTGCCGAAAAAACTGAGCTTGAGAAAAATCTTGCAGAGTCAAGTGCTAATCTTTCACGTGCTGAAAGTGAGCTTGTAAATCTTAATTGTATTAAAGAAGAGAATGAAAAGCTTAAATCAGATTTAACTGAAGCAAGTAATAATATTGCTGATTTAAATAGTCAGGTTAACGCTCTGAATGATCAGGTTGCTGATTTATCACAGCAGGTGACAGATTCACAGATTTCTGCCGAAGCTCAGGCAGAGCTTGATTCACTCAAGGCTGAGGTTACACGCCTTCGTACTGAATGTGAGAAAAAGCGTGACCTTGAACGTCAGGTTGGCGCTGCTATGCTTGATGCACGTGTTCATTCAGAAGGTCTTGTTGAGGCTGCTAAAGAACGCGCAGATATGGTTACAAAATCAGTATATTCAGCAATTGGCGAAACAGCTCTTAAAATTGATGATTTATCTTCAGGTATAGGTGAAATTGCACGTAGCTTTACAAAATCTGTTGAAGAGGTTGAACTTCGCATTAAAGCGCTTACAGGTGATATGAGCAAAACTGCACAGCTCCTTATTTCAGAGAGCGGTATTATTACAGAAAATCAGAATGATAATATTAAAGATGTTGAGTATGATTTTCTTACAAACAAGTCTGATGATGACGGGATTCTTGATGTATGAGCGAATATTACCTTAACACACAGAATATAAATGAATGGGTAAACACACTTAAAGTCGGTGACAGGGTTTATCTTTCGGGCATTGTATATACTGCGCGTGATGCGGCTCATAAGCGTATTGTACAGATGCTTGATTCGGGTGATACCTTACCATTTGATATTAATAACTCTGTTGTTTACTATGCAGGTCCGACACCTGCAAAGGATAATCTTGCCATTGGCAGTATTGGTCCCACAACCTCGTCACGTATGGATTGCTTTTCACCGCTTATGTTGTCGCTTGGTCAAAAGGCTATGATTGGCAAGGGTAACAGAAGTCAAGAAGTTATTGACGGTATGGTTAAAAACGGTGCGGTGTATTTTGCCGCAGTTGGTGGTGCAGGTGCGCTTTATTCGGGCTGTATCGAATCTTGCCGTGTAATCGGATTTGATGATTTGGGTTGTGAATCAGTTAAAGAACTTGTTGTTAAAAATTTCCCCTTGCTTGTTGCTATTGATTCACAAGGTAACTCATTGTATAACAAATAATGTGAGGTGTGCTTGAAAAGATCATTCGATTATTTCAAGACGTTAAAAGACCTTGCCTGTATAAATCAGCAAAGCTTTGATGCTTTATCTGTGGGTAAGGATTTTCAAAATGCTACTATCACATTTTATGGCAAAAGGTATGAGCTTTTGCAAAGACTTTCAGATGATTTCGTTGCGCCCATTGAGCGCAACGATATTTATAATTTAACCAATTGTATTTATAGTCAGTTTTGCGAAATTGTTGTTTTGGGTGATATTATTGATGATATCGCACTTTTAAATGAATTTACAAATTCTTTTAAAACTTTATTTAAAATGCAAGCAGATGTTTTTCAAATCTTCGATAAAAAAAGCAATTATTCTACGATTATTAAATCGAGCAGAAACGGACAACAACAGGCACTTACCCTGGGGCGTAGCATTTCATCTGTTGCGACTAATAGGCTTAAAAGTGATTCACAACTGATTTATAAATACTTTGTGATAAGCAAGGTAATTGATTTTTGCTTTTGTATTAACCAAACCTTTTGTGAATGCGAAAGGGTTGCAATAAACAATATTTAGTATAAAGGGAAGTTAAAATGGATTTTATAACCTTACGAAAAAAACTTATTGAAAAAGAGTTTTCAAGAATGAATGATATGCAAAAAAAGGCTGTTTTTCAGTCAAATGGTGCTGTGCTTATTCTTGCAGGTGCAGGTTCAGGTAAAACAACAGTTCTTGTTAACAGAATTGCATATCTTATAAAATAGGCTAATGCGAATTATTCAGATTTTACATACAGAGCACCTACTACTGAGGATGTTGATTTACTCAGTAATTACCTTAATAATGGTGGTGAACTGCCCCGTCAGGTTGAGTCGCTTCTTAGTGTTGATGCTCCTCAGCCCTGGCAGATTCTTGCAATCACCTTCACTAATAAGGCGGCAAATGAACTTAAAAGCCGACTTGAGTCAATGTTAGGTGATAAGGGTAATGATGTATGGGCAAGCACGTTTCACTCTTGTTGTGTGCGTATTTTACGCCGTGATAGTGATAGAATAGGCTTTTCAAAGCATTTTACTATTTATGATACAGACGATTCAAAGCGTGTAATGAAGGAAGTTCTTCGCGTGCTTGATATTGATGAGAAACGTCTTCCTGTAAAATATGTTTTATCAGAAATCAGTAAAGCTAAGGATTCATTAATGACACCTGATGAATATAGTGATGCGGCAGGTTATGATGTTAATAAAAAAATGATAGGTCAGGCATTTGCTAAGTATGAGGAAATGCTTAAAAAAGCTGATGCTATGGACTTTGACGATATCATTGTCAACGCAGTTAAATTGCTTAAAGAAAACCCTGATGTGTTAGAGTATTATCAGCGTCGATTCAGGTATGTTATGGTTGACGAGTATCAGGATACCAACCACGCTCAGTATATTCTTACTTCACTTCTTGCAGGTGGGTATCGTAATATTTGTGTTGTTGGTGATGACGACCAGAGTATTTATAAATTCCGTGGTGCTACTATTGAAAATATCTTATCATTTGAAAATCAGTATGAGGAAACCTCTGTAATACGTCTTGAACAGAATTACCGCTCTACATCAATTATACTTGATGCGGCAAATGCTGTTATAAAAAACAATCAGGGCAGAAAAGGTAAAACCCTATGGACAGAAACCGAAGGCGGAGATAAAATTCAGTTGCGACTTCTGACAGATGAACGTGACGAAGGTCGTTTTGTTGCAGATGAAATTCTTAACGCTGTTGCCACAGGTCGCAGGTTTTCTGATTTTGCAATCCTTTACCGCACAAATGCACAATCAAGCTCTATTGAAAGAGCACTTGTTTATAACGCAGTACCCTATAAGGTTGTTGGTGGTCACAGATTCTATGATCGTAAAGAGGTTAAGGATGTTTTAGCGTATCTTTCAGTTATTGCTAATCCGTCTGATACTGTGCGACTTCGTCGTATTATAAATGAACCTAAAAGGGGAATCGGTGAAACCACAATTAATAACGCAGCCTCTATTGCAGATGGACTTGGACTTACGTTCTATGACGTTATTTCTCATGCAGATGAATATCCGATGTTATCAAGGGCTTCAGCAAAGCTTATGGCGTTTACAAAGCTTATCAATAATCTTGCTGAATCGCTTGAAATGAAAGAGCTTCAGGATTTCTTTGATGATGTTATTACCGAAACAGGTTATATGTCATCACTTGATCTTGATAAAGACACAGCTGATGAGCGTAAGCAGAACGTTATGGAATTGCTTGCAAACCTTATTCGTTATATGGAAGAAAACGAAGGTGGTACACTTACAGGCTTCCTTGAAGAGGTTGCATTACTTTCTGATATTGATAATTATAACGCAGATTCTGAATCGGTTGTTATGATGACTCTTCATTCTGCAAAGGGTCTTGAATTCCCTGTTGTGTTTATTGTTGGTATGGAAGAGGGTCTTTTCCCGGGGAATCAGGTTATGTATGACCCGTCAGAAATTGAGGAAGAGCGTCGACTTTGCTACGTTGGTATAACACGTGCAAAACAAAAGCTTTATATCACAAATGCACGTACAAGAATGCTCTTCGGTAATACAAGTCTTACAAGGCCTTCACGCTTCATTAATGAAATACCCGAGGAACTTGTTGACTCTAACCTTAACGAGCCAAAACAGAGCTTCTATGGCGGTTATTCGTCACAGAACGGGTTCAGCGGTTACTCGGGCGCTTCTGCAGGTGGATATAGCGGGTATAACAAACCTGCAAGTGCTAATAAACCAAAATCAACTGCTACTGCAGGTGGCTTTGCAAAGGGTGGCTTCAGTAAATCAACCGCACCAAAAAGCACGGCTGCTAATATTGATTATAAAACAGGTGATACTGTTGAGCATAAAACCTTTGGCAGGGGACTTGTCATTGGTGCAAAATCCGTTGGTGGCGATATGGTGCTTGAAATAGCGTTTGATGATTACGGTACTAAAAAGATTATGGCTAAAATGGCTAAAATGAAAAAGATATAAATAAAAATCGCAACACAGGTTTGTTTCTGTGTTGCGATAATTTTTTATATTAAAATTCACTAAAGGGTGTAGAAATTCTGCTCACCCTGAAGTTAACGGCCTGGCGTGAACGGTTGAATCGAGCGATGCTGAAAACAAGACCTACACCAACGTAAAGGCAAAGTGTACTTGAACCACCTGCACTGAAGAAGGGGAGTGTAATACCGATAACGGGTAAAAGCATAAGACAAACACCGATGTTGATTATTACCTGTGTTGCAATCATTGCTGCAATTCCGTAGCAAGCAATCTGCGATGAAAAGTCGCGTGATTTTTTACCAATCGAAAACATTTTAAAGCAAATCATAAATAAAATTGTAAGTGCGATTATACACCCTACAAAGCCTGTTTCTTCACCGACGGCAGTAAAAATCATATCATTTTCACTTTCGGGTACAATACCATTCTGTGTATATGTTCCTTTGAAAAGACCCTGACCAAAAAATCCGCCTGATCCAAGAGCATTAAGACCCTTTAATTGCTGATAGCTTTCTGCAGCAAATTCTTCGGGGCGCATCAAAGCAAGGAATCTTGCTTTCTGGAAATCGTTTAAAACGTACATCCATATAAGAGGGGATGACGCTACTATAAGTGCACCGCCACAAGCAAAAAAGCCCCAATGCAACCCTGCAAAGTAAAGCATTGCAAGTGTCATAAACATAAATACAAGAGCAGAACCCATATCACCGGTTAAAATAACAAGACCGATGGGTATCATTGCATGGATACCAAGCAAGATAAGTGATTTTATTTGATTAATAGTATCTCGGCACAATTCAAGATGCATTGAAAATGTAATAACGTAACCGATTTTAACAAGCTCTGACGGTTGAAAGAATACGAAACCGAAGTCAAGCCAGGATTTTGCGTCAGGTCTTGAATCAGGTGCAACACCAAAGAATAGTGTTATTATCATAAGACCGATACAACCGATACCGATTATAGGCCATAGCTTCATTATAAACTCGTAATCAAGCGCCGAAATAATAAGCGTTATAACAATACCTATTGCAGCCGCTGCAAGCATAACAACGGCGTCACGAGCCATAACCTGACCATCCTCTAACAGACAGCGTGTTGTGCTGTGCACCATCAACACACCAAATACTGATGCGGCAGTTATAAGCGCTAATAATAATTTATCAGTTTCAGCAATAAAGCGTTTAAGGTAAGGAAATAATTTTTTCAAGGCTTTGCCCCCTTGATTTTGTAACGTAATATTGTTATTATACATATAATGAAATTTTATTTCAAGTCTTTTGGATTTTTTGAGGCGTTGTATGATAGAAGTTATTTCAAATTCACCCGCACAAACAGAGGAATATGCACAAAAATTGGGTGCAGTTTTAACGGGTGGCGAAACAATTGCATATTTTGGCGGTCTTGGTATGGGTAAAACACGTTTTACCGCAGGTCTTGCACAGGGTATGGGTATTTGTGCAGAGGTTTCAAGTCCTACATTTTCATTGGTGCACGAGTACAGAGGCGACAAGACTTTGTATCATTTCGATATGTACCGCATTACTACTTTTGAGGATTTATGTTCAACAGGTTTTTTTGATTACCTTGATTGGGGCGGTGTGCTTGCAGTTGAGTGGAGCGAAAATATTGAAAATGCTCTGCCGGATGATAAGCTTATTAAGATTGAAATTATGCGCGGTGAAAATGATGATTGCCGTATTTTAAGAATGAGTGGTGATAGTGTTTATGAAGATTCTTGGCGTTGACAGTACAGCTACTGCTGCGAGTGCTGCAGTTTTTATTGATGGTAAAATTGTTTCGCTTCAATTTTCGAACACAGGCCTTACACATAGTCAGACCCTTCTACCAATGATTGACACCGCTTTAAAAAATGCATTTTTGAAGGTAGATGATCTTGATTTTGTTGCGGTATCGAACGGGCCTGGTTCTTTTACGGGTGTGCGTATAGGTGTTTCTGCTGTTAAAGGTATAGCACAACCACTCGATCTTCCTTGCGTTTCGGTTTCTACAACCGAGGTTATTGCAAAGCCCCTTGAAAACACAGGTTGTTATGCTGTTGCTGTTATGGATGCACGTTGTAATCAAGTGTATACAGCACAGTTTGATTGTGAGAATGGTTTTAATCGTATTACACCTGATGAGGCAATTACAATTGATGAGTTGGGCGATAAATTAAAAGATGTGAAAAAGACCATTGTACTTATCGGTGACGGTACAAAGGTAGCTTTTAACAAGCTTAAAGATGTTTTACCAAATATTACTGTTGCAACAGCATCTGTTGTTTATCAGTCTGCGGCAGATGTTTGTGTTCTGGCAGCAGAAAAGGTGAGCGTTGATGATTTCAAATTAACTATGGCTCACGATGTGTTACCTAATTATCTCAGACTTTCTCAGGCTGAGCGAGAATTAAAGAAAAAGAATAATAATTGAAAGGTTGATATAAATGTTAGTTTTAGCTTCAGATCACGCAGGTTTTCCTCTTAAGGAGGAAATTAAAGCATACCTTGATGGTAAGGGTATAGCATATATTGATTGCGGAACGGACTCTGTTCAGTCAGTTGATTATGCACAATTTGCACAGAAGGCCTGTCTTAAGGTTACTTCTGGTGAGGCGGATTTAGGTATCCTTTGCTGCGGTACAGGTATTGGTATATCTATGGCTGCAAATAAGGTTAAGGGTATCAGAGCTGCTTGTTGTTCTGATTACTTCAGCGCAAAGTTTACAAGACTTCATAACGATGCAAACGTACTTTGTATGGGTGCTCGCGTAATTGGTGGTGGTCTTGCTTGCGAGCTTGTAGACGTATTTATAAATACCGAATTTGAGGGTGGCAGACATCAGCGCCGTGTTGACCAGATTACTGCTATTGAAAATGGCGAGATTTTATAATGAATAAAGTTAAATCGTTTTTTATAAAACGAAAAAAGCTTTTTGTCCGTGTTGTTTCTGTTACACTTGTTGTTTCGTTTTTTCTTGGTTTATTTACATTGTTTGATAATTTCAGGCTCGATGTTGACCATTTGACTTTTGATTCTGTAAAGATACCCAAGTCATTTAATGGATATAAAATAGCTCATATTTCAGATTATCATAGCAGAAAATCAAAAATTATTAATAATAAAATTTTTGAAACACTTAATACAGAAAAACCTGATATAATAATTATTACGGGTGACCTTATGGATTGCAGATCTGTTGATATTGATACTGCAATTGATTTTGCGAAAAAACTTGTTAATATTACCGATGTTTATTTTGTTTCGGGTAATCACGAGGGAAACTATCTCATTCAGGATCAATGGGGTTATATGAGTTTTATGGAAAAACTCAGGGCAACAGGGGTTAAGGTTTTGACAAACGAAACTCACGTGATTCAAAAAGCGGATGGATCATCCATTTACCTTCATGGTATTGATGACCCGTATCTGGTTAAAGATAGGGTTGAAATTGATGTTGCCACAGCGTCAATGTGTAACAGCCTTACACTTGGTGATGGCTATAATATTTTACTTGCACACCATCCTGAGCAGCTTTCTATTTATTCAGAATATGGCTTTGATTTAGTATTTTCAGGTCATGCTCATGGTGGTCAAATTACGCTATTTGGTCTTGGTCTTTTTGCGCCTGACCAGGAATCCTTGCCAGATTATACAAGCGGTGTTTATAATGAGGGGGATACATCACTTGTTCTTAGCAGGGGCATTGGTTATAGTCTTGCGCCAATCAGATTTTTTTGTGCACCACATCTTATTATAGCGGAATTGAAATCAAAATAATTTTAATCCCTTCGATTATTCGGAGGGATTATTTGATAGGTAGATTAAATATGAAAATTGTTGTATTGAACGGTAGTCCGAAGGGTGATTATAGTGTTACACTTCAGACGGTAAAATTTATTGAAAAATTAAATAAAGAACACACATTTGAATATGTAAATGTCGGTCATAAGATTAAGGCTATAGAAAAAGATATTACACCTGTTATCAAATGTATGGAAGAAGCAGATTTAATTATATTTGCTTATCCGATATACACTTTTTTAGCCCCATATCAGTTGCATAGGTTTATTGAATTATTAAAAGATAATAACATCTCGTTAAAAGATAAATACGTTACTCAGATTACAACCTCAAAGCATTTTTATGACGTTACTGCTCATAAGTATATTGAGGAAAATTGTAATGATTTAGGTATGAAGTACATTCGTGGACTTTCTGCTGATATGGAAGATCTTCTTTCCGTTAACGGCCAGGATGATGCTAAAAAATTCTTTGAGTTTGTATGTCATAGTATAGCAAATGATATTTACGAACCTACTTATCAGCTTTATTCAGATTATAAAGCAGTTAATCTTGTTGCAGGTGAAATCAATAACAATAAATCGGGTAATGTTGTTATACTTACCAATTGTGAAGATGATGATATTGCTCTTAAAACTATGATTGAGCATTTTAGTAACATCAGTTCTTTTAATACAAGGGTAATTAATTTAACAAAATACGCCTTTAAGGGCGGTTGCCTTGGTTGTCTGAATTGTGCAACAGATGGTAATTGCGTTT
The DNA here is from genome assembly GCA_045629785.1 of Acutalibacteraceae bacterium. GTDB lineage: Bacteria > Bacillota > Clostridia > Oscillospirales > Acutalibacteraceae > DTU089. The sequence continues at coordinate 40,692 of JAZQRX010000042.1, forward strand.
ATAAAGATGGCTTCCAGGATTTACTTCGTAATGAAATTCAAAGCGGTGACGCGATTGTACATGCTTTTACAATAAAAGACCATTCTATGGGTGCATCGTATAAATTATATGATGACAGACAATTCTGTAATGGCCATCGCTCTGTTACTATGGGTATGCCTGTAGGCTATATTGTAAACGGTAATTATTCTGTGGAAAAAAACCTACAGACAGTTATAGAGGGCAGAGCAAACGTCGGTGGCAATTTTATGTGCGGTGTTGCTACAAATGAAATTGACCCTGACAACGCCATAAGGCAATTGGAAAAGAATTTAAGATTTGCTTTTGATAACAAATATGCTCCGCCAAGTAATTTTTATGGTGTAGGCGGTATGAAAATTTTCAGAGATTTGATTTACCAGATGAAGGGTATGATGAAGGCTGACCATAAATTCTTCAAAGCTCATGGGCAATATGATTTTCCACATAAGAAAAAAGGTACAATGCTTTTAATGTACTTTGCAGGTGCTGCTATGTCTAACCCTAAAATCAAAGCCAAAATGGGTAATATGATGAATGAAGGTATGCTTATGCCTTATAAAAAAATTCTTGATAACATTAAATAAAGTTGAAGCCAAAGGTTATATAAACCTTTGGCTTTTTTTAATATTTATCAATACATGTAATTCCTTTAGGGTAGTAGTCACTCATAGTTTTGCCGTGAACAGCTTTTACTGTGTAGGTGTATCTGATACCCTTTTGTGCTGTTTTATCGAAATACGCTGGGTTTGATGTACCTGCGGTACCTATTAGTTGCCAGCCCGAAATAAGAGTTTTACGATAAACGTAATAACCGGTAGAACCAGCTACGGGGGACCAATTAAAATAAATACCCGTTGGATAGCTTTGTATTGTTTTTAAAGTAGGTGCAGATAATCTTTTTATCACGTACCCATCAGGATAATATGAGCTTGTATAACCGCTATAAGCTTTTACAGTATAACGATAATCAACTCCGTTTGCGTTCTTGATTGATGTATCATTAAATTCAGTTGTTGTAGATGAGCCTATATAAGTCCAGTTTGAAAGACCTACTCTGTTACGGTAAACGTAATATCTTGTAGCACCTGTAACGGAAGACCATTTTATGTTAATGCCGTTTATTGTGTTGGCTGCACCTGTTATTTTTGGTGTTGATAGGTATTTGGTGTATAATCCGTTAGTGTCAAAAGCACCAAATCCTGCTTCGTTACATGAACGTACGGTATATCGCCAATAATTATTATTTGTAGCTGTTTTATCAATGTAAGAGCGTTCTGTTGTTGTTCCAAGATATGTCCAATATGTTGAACCTGCTCCACGACGATATATTCTGTATGTATCAGCTCCTGCAACAGGCGACCATCTTATAGTAACACCGTTGATTTCATTTGTTAGTGAAATCATACGAGGGGCATCGGGAGTGGTTTGCGGAAGAATTTTTTCTTCTATAATATCGTCGCAAACTGTACATTCGATATGACCTTTTCCATCGAAGTATGGTGATGCTGGTACATCAATAATAAGGGTAGAGGGTGTATGACCGAGAGGGTCTGAAGTTATCTCTGTTGTGCCATATCCACACTGACATGTCAGATCATTATATCCGGGTTCATCGCAAGTAGGCACGTATGCGTTAGAATAAATATAATTATGTTTGTGTTTTTCACTTAACGTATTTTCCCAAACCTGAATATATTCTAATTTACATCCATTGATTGGATTGTCGGGTGTGCCTATATGGTTAAAATAAAAGTCTTTACCGTTACACCATTTTTTATCTAAAGTATCCTCAGCGCCAAACAATATTTTACGATTGAAAGCGCTTATTTTTGTACTGTTTACAAACAAATATATCATATTACTGCCATCATCTGCAATAATGTTAGATATGCGATATTCGTTGTTTTGTGTTATATCAATATTGTGCTTGCTAAGGTTAATACCATAGCTTGTGTATTCACCATTTTTTATTTGGCTGATACATAGTGTTGAAGTGCCCTTAATGAAATGTAAAAATGTATTCGTTTCTTTTTCGGCTAAATAATATTGTGAAAGGGTAATGGGGCTGAATTCTGTGTTGTATTCAGCCTTCCAAACAACACTCCATGGTTTGTTGTGTAATAATTCAAATGTTTTACCTAATCTTAAAGAACCATCGATAATGGTATTATCGTTTATATACCCGTTGTTAAGTGTGATTGTGTTTTCAAGATTTTCTTCGTCGATTACGTTCTTGATATTGTTATCTTCGATTGTAAACCTATAACTATCTTCAGTATTCGGTACTGAAACATTTTTTGCCTTTATATCTATATGACCGGTTACCTGAGGAATGTAAACATAGTCATTTGTGGCATAAAGGTTGGTGCAATCAACACCATCGATAAAAACTTCTATATTTATTGGTCCGTTTGTTTTAGATGAAAAACTGCAAAAAAATGAATCGTTTTCGGGTACTGTTTTTAAAGTACCCTGATCAATAATTACATTATCTGATTCATAATTAACATTGTAAAGGTTTTTAGAATTATCCATATAACGGCTGTTTTCATAAAAAGCCTTTAAGAAGCTATTTGTTAATGCATCCATACCATTACGGTTTGGATGAAGTCCATCAGCAAGATAATAATATATATTCTCTTCATCCGGCAATAAGCCTGTATCATTATAACAATCTACAAGAATGCATCCGAATTTTTGAGCAATACTTTTTACACCTGAATTAAAATTGTAATAGTATTGTATATTATCTTCTGTAATAAAGGAGCGTGGTGATAAGTTAAAACAATATACCTCAGCTTCGGGGTATGTGCTTCTGATTTTGTGAATCATTATGGAATATGCTTCCAGAGTTGTTTTAGGTTTTGAATAATATACTGCGTTATTTGATGGCTTTATAAGTTGATCAAAATTAATATTACTATAATAACCAACTAGTTTTGCATCGGCAGATAAATCGTTGTAACCCATATATACAAAGATGACATCAGGCTTTTCACCATTGTTTATACCGGTATTATCATGCAGGTTTTGTGTTCTGTTAAGATAACCCTGACTCAAATAATTGTTAACAGGGTCAAATACGCTTGATCGGGAATAAGAGTTGTTAACAAGAATTCTGCCACCAAGCTTTTCGGTGATTTGTGTCCACCAGGTATCTTCTAATTTGACACCGTTTTTATTATTTGTGTAATAAACCCAATTGTTTTTTATCGTTGAGTTGGTTGTTAATGCAGCATCACCACTTGATATGTTTTCGTATGTTGAAATACTATCACCTAATATTGAAATAGTTTTACCCTCAAGCGGTTTGAATTCTGTAGTATCAGCTGCAATAACAGGAAAACTACCGGAAATAGCAACTATCCCCAGTAAAACCATAAAAAATGATTTAATTGTCTTGGTTATGGATTTTTTCATAGTATTTCCTTTCGATTTAAAACAATAGAAGTTATTATAATACTATATGCAAATTTAATCAAGTGTATTTTTGTTAAAAAAATACCACCTTGAAATTAATCAAGGTGGTGAATTTTTTTACAGTATTACTCTGCTTTAAGGGCACGCTGGAGCCATATTGATGCAATATCAATCGCAGCCCACATACCATTTTTTTCAGTTCTTTTAACAATAGCCTCAAGGGGATTGATGTTAGGGTCAGTGTTAAGAAGCTGAACGATAACCTTATCAGCGATTTTAACACCATGAACCTCGTGTGAAGAGGCAACTGAAAGAAGAATAACGAACGGGTCACTCATATTGCCGTAATAAATTGTGTTACCTTTACGTACAATGGGTTTACCCTTGTAAGTGAGAAAACTTGCCTGATTATCAGCCAAAATGAACACTCCTTAAATTAATTTGCCTTAGTTGAGATATGACTTTAAAAGAACCTGAAGAAGCTCATCTCGGTCAATTTTTCTGATAAGGCTACGTGCATTGTTGTGTGTAGTGATGTAGGTGGGGTCTTCAGACAGTATATAACCTACAAGCTGACTGGTAGGATTGTAACCCTTTTCAACTAAAGAATTATAAACTGAAACAAGTATCTCACGCATTTCCTTTTCGTGATCATCACTGATTTTGAATTGGATTGTTTTATCTGTCATATAAACACCTCCCGAATTTCTTTGAATATTATTATAACTCATTCTTTTAAAAAATACAATAATTATTTATAAAGAAATAGTTAATTATGCGCGCATTTCAATGCCGATATTTTTAAGATTTGCAAGAATTGTGTCGATCCAACCCTGAACCTCATCCATTTCAAGAGTTCTGTTTTTTGCTGAGAAGATAAGACGAACTGTTATACTCTTGATTTCATCGGTATCATAAGTATCAATTACTTTAACGCTTGTAAGCTCTTCGAGGTTAAGTCCGTTCCAGCAATCAGACATCTGTGCAAATGTTATACCATCTTTAAGGATAAGTGAAAGGTCATAGTAGGTAGACTGCTGAGATGAAGGCTCACAGAAATCAATGTTAGCACCATCGATTGTGATGAAATCATCAACATCAATTTCAAAGCAAACAACCTTTGCAATCTTATCAAGTTTTTGTGCATTTGTGGGGTGAAGTGTGTGAAGTGTACCAACCTTAACACCATCACAAAGGATTTCTGCAGTATTCTTGGGGTGCTCGTAAGCGTGTGTGGGGGCAACCTTAGTAAGAACGGGTTCTTTGTGTTTGATCTGAGTGAAGATGTTGTTGATAATTGTAATAGCCTTAAAGAATAAGTCTTTTTCAGACATTGTTTTGTCATATAAAACAACACCAAGTCTGCGGCGTTCGTTTGCTGTGCCATCTTCCTTAACGCCTGCAGCAACTCTGCCTATTTCAAAAATTCCGTATTTATCACTGTAATCTTTGTTTTCAGATGCTGCAAGAAGAAGGGTAGGAATCATTGAGTTACGGATTGTGCCGTTGTCAGAGCTTTCGATGTTAAGCACCTTAACATTTTCTTCAACCTCAATACCAAGCTTTTTGTATTTACGAACGTCACCCCAGATATAAGAGTGTACCTCGTGAAGATTGTAGTGCTTTACAAGGATATCCTTGATTTCGTTGCTCTGTGCACGGACAGGTGAGCTCTTAACAGGTTTAAGAGGGCTCTTTGTTGTAATGATACTGAAGTTGTCATATCCGTAAATACGTGTAATTTCTTCAATAATATCTGCCTTGATTGTAACATCCTTTGTTGAACGGAAAGAGGGAACAACTACTGTAAACTCGTCACCGTTCTTTTCAACACCAAAACCAAGTGCTGAAAGTGTTTTTACAATACGCTCTTCAGAAATATCAATACCTGTATATTTATCAACGTAAGCCTTGTTAAAGGTGATTGAAATTTCGGGGTATTTTCTTACGTATTCATCTGTAAGCTGTGATGCAACTACAGCGCCATCGTCAATACTCTTAAGAAGATAAGCAAAACGCTTTGCAGCTGTAACTGTCATTTCGGGGTCAAGCATTTTTTCGTATCTTGCAGATGCATCTGTACGAAGACCAAGTCTTGATGACGATTTACGAACACAAACACCATCAAAGTTTGCGCATTCAAGTACAACAGAGTTTGTTTCACCAACAATTTCAGAATCAAGACCGCCCATAATACCTGCAATTGCAACAGGAGTTGAGCCATTCTGAATAAGAAGGGTATCTGTTGTAATATCACGCTCTGTGTTATCGAGTGTAGTGAATTTACAAGCCTCTTTAGGTGTGTCAACAACGATTTCATCAATCTTGTTTGCATCAAAGGCGTGTGTGGGCTGACCCATTTCAAGCATAATATAGTTTGTGAGGTCGGCGAGTAAGTTAATGCCACGCATACCGCAGTAGTAAAGACGAATCTGCATTGACATAGGGCTTACGTTCTTGGTGATGTTATCCATCTTAACACAAGAATATCTGTAAACAAGATCAGGTCTGTTAACAGTAACCTTAATTTTATCATCACCGTCATATGCAAGGTCAGAGAGGGGAAGGGGTTTTAACTCTCTGTCTGTAAGGGCTGCAAATTCACGCGCAATACCATAGTGACCCCAAAGGTCGGGGCGGTTTGTGAGTGATTTGTTGTCAACCTCAAAAATAATATCATCAATGGGGTATATATCTTTAAGGTTTGTGCCGTTAGGAACATCAACGTCAATTTCCATAAGACCTGATTTATCATCTGAAAGGCCAAGCTCAAATGCGCTACAGCACATACCCTCTGATTCAAAGCCTGCAACAGTTGCCTTTGTTATTTCACCTGCGGGAACTCTGCCGCCTGCTTTAACGAAAGCAATTTTCATGTTTTCACGAACGTTAGGTGCACCGCAGACAACGTCATAGATTCTGTCACCACCATCAACCTTAAGAAGATGAAGCTTCTTTGAATTAGGATGGTTCTCAATTGTAAGAATTTCACCAACAACAACGTCGCGGATATCTTCACCCTTAACGATGATTTCTTCAACCTCTGCAGTTGCAAGAGTGAAGCTGTTTATAAGCTTTTTAATATCAAGACCCTCAAGGTCAACATATTCTTTTATCCAGTTAATTGATACAAACATTTATTTGACCTCCTTTTCGGGTTCTACAAAAGTTGTGTTTTCGAACTGTGACAATGATTTAAGATTACAACTGTTAAATACACGAATATCTTTAATGCCATAACGCATCATTGCAAGTCTTGTAAGACCAAGACCGAAAGCAAAGCCTGTGTATGTTTCGGGGTCAAGACCTGCCGCTGTAAGTACGTTGGGGTGAATCATACCGCAGGGGCAAAGCTCAAGCCAACCTGAATCCTTACATGAGGGGCAACCCTTACCGCCACAGATAGCGCACTGAATATCAAGCTCAAAGCCGGGTTCAACGAAGGGAAAAAAGCCGGGACGAAGTCTAACAGTAACATCTCTCTGGAAAACCTCTGAAAGCATAGTTTTCATAAAGTAAATAAGGTTTGATATTGAAATATCCTTATCAACCATAACGCCTTCCATCTGGAAGAATGTGTTTTCGTGACAAGCGTCAATCTTCTCATTACGGAAGCATCTGCCCGGGAAGATAACACGAATGGGTCTGTCTGCCTCAAGCTCCTTTGTGTACTTGATGAGAATTGCATTCTGTGCAGCAGATGTATGTGTTTTGAGAAGCTGATTTGTACTGAGGTAGTATGTGTCCTGCATATCACGTGCAGGGTGATGCTTTGGTATATTGAGTGCTTCAAAACAATGGTAGTCATCAACAATTTCGTCATAATCCTCAATTGAGAAGCCCATACCTGCGAAAATATCCTCAACCTCACGCTGAATGAGAGTGATGGGGTGATATGATCCTTTGTCTTCAGTCACGGGGAATGTAACGTCATAATCCTCTGCGCTGTTAATAAGCTTTTCTTCTTCAATTCTTGCAATTTCCTCGCGTTTTTCTGCAAGAGTGCTTTCCATAAACTGCTTAACCTCGTTTATGATCTGACCTGCTTCTTTTTTCTGGTCATTGGGAACGTTTCTTAATTCAGCCATAAGTGATGAGATAGGGCCTTTTTTACCCAAAAACTCAATACGGAGCTGTTCAAGGTCGGCTGATGCTGTGGCAGTGTTAACCTTGTCAACGAACTGCTGTTTTAAAGCCTGTGCTTTTTCCTGCATTTTTGTCATCCTTTCAATGATTTATATTACAAATATTTAACGAGTTGGGAGGGTAGTAAAAAAATAAAGCCCCCATCCCACAAAGGGACGAAGACATAACTCCGCGGTACCACCCTTATTTTTGCATAGAGCAAACACTCTTTGGTAATGTAACGGTTACACCCGTCGCGGCCTACTTTAGTTCAACCACGCTGCTCACAAGTGAACTTCAAAGAAAACCTTTGTAGTGTGCTTACAGCCAAGGCACACCTCTCTGTAACATCAGTAAACTTCTACTCTCTTGCTCAACGCATTTGATAGAATAATAACATATTATATCATAAATTTCAACTCCATTTTTAATTTTTTTGAATTTATGAATATATATTTACTTTTTTCTATACAAAGTATTATATAAGCTTTTGTTTAATAAAAAAGCTCTGCAATCCAAAGGGAGTGCAGAGTCGGTTTTTAGCCTTTTACTGTGCCGCCGCGCATTTCAATAAGCTCGCGGTAGCTGATAAGTGTAACCTTATGGTCTTTAAGATATTTATGTACGTATGGGTCTTTTATAAGCTGATATTCCCAAACACGGTCCTGCCATCTGCTTGTGATTGATTTAAGTTCATCATTTTCAACAGAGGGGTGTACAAAGGTTTCTGTAACACCATCAGGGATGTTTGTCCATGTTTTGAGTATCATATCACGATATGTTTCATAGCTGACACGCATTGTATCGTTCCAATCCGGGAAGAGGAGATAATCAGGGATAATTGTGTTATATTTCTTGCCCCACTTCTTGGAAAGGAGTGTAACAGCCGCATAAAGGGGATAAGGGGTGCCGTTGGGACAGATGCGTTTGTCGTGCTTAATGTAAAGACGATAAGCATAGCCATATTCACCACAAATGCGAAGTGTCATCTTAGCAAGACCAAGACGACCTGTGTAGTGACCATACAGTGAACCCATATGATTGTCAACGTGTGATGGTTTCATACCCCAAGCGTGAGCCTGATCAATCTGTGCACGGATTTCGCGCTCAAGATCCTCGTAAGAGGCATTCTTTTCAACCTGATCGCTTTCGTGCCACATAAAGCCTTCTTCATCAAGAAGTGTTTTACCATCCGTTAAAGGCTTCCAACGTTATTTGCCCCATTCACTTGTCATAGTAAGGTGAACACCAATTGGGTACTCGGGGTGTGCTATTGAAAAATCAACAGCGTGCTTTGCTGCAGGGCAGGGAATCATAACTGTGGCAGATTTTAACCATCCACCAAGGAACAATTCTTCAACCGCTTCGTTAGCAGCTGTGCACATGCCGTAGTCATCTGCGTTTACAATAAGATATTTTGCCATAAAACTGAAACCTCTAATCTCTTTCGAGTCAATATAATACACCATACATTTTATACCATTTTTTTATTTTTTCAAGTGTTTTTTTAAATAAATTATATAAAAGAAACAAAAATTCTTTACAACTATGAATTATGTGGTAAAATATATTATGTAATTAAACACTTGGAGGTTTTTGTGATGGATATTAAACTTGGTGTTCAGCTATTCACATTACGTGATAAATGTCAGAACGCTCAGGATTTTGAAACAACCTTAAATTTTCTTGATAGTATCGGCTGTAATGTTATACAGATTTCTGCAATAGGTGATATTCACCCTGAAATTGTAGCAGAGCTTGTTGATAGATATAAAATGGAGGTTTGTGTTACTCACAAGCCGTACGACAGAATGAAAAATGACCTTGAGGCACTTATTCACGAGCATGATTTAATCAATTGTAAAAATATTGGTATAGGCGCTATGCCCGGTAATGTTCATGAATCCGCCGAGGGTGTTACTGGCTTTATTGTTAAGTGTAATGAAATTGCTGCAAAAATGCAGGCAAGGGGTAAACAGCTTTGCTACCATAACCACGCTCTTGAGTTTGAGGTTTATGATGGTAAACGTACATTTGAAAGATTGATTGATGAGGCACCACTTATTCACTTTATACCTGACACATACTGGATGCAGGTTGGTGGTGTTACACCTGCCGACTATTTACGTAAGCTTAAGGGCAGAGTAGAGGTTTGTCACTTCAAGGATATGAAGATTGTCAATAATCAGCAACGCTTTGCCGAATGCGGAACAGGTAATATTGATTTTGATGCATGTTATCAGGCTTGTAAGGATATTGGTGTTCAGTATATTGTTATTGAGCAGGATAATTGCTATGACCTTGACCCATATAAATCTGTTGAAATTGGCTTTGCAGGACTTAATCGAATTGCAGAGCGTAATAAATGATTGAGGTGTTGTTATGAGTATAGTTAAAAAAATACTGTTTATTGCACTTTTTATTGTGTGTGCATTAGTTTTACCAGCATTGATTTTAATTGGTTTTGTTAATGCTGATACTAGTTTTTCTGTTTATGTAATTACATACGGCGTTATTCTTTTTGGTGTATTTGGTTATATTATTGTTTCTGTAAAAAGTATGTCAAAAGAGCTTCACAATGCAGTTGAAGAAATGAAAAAGCAGAATGCAGCTATTGCATATAAGCTTTCATCAGCTAATTTTGAAGTTTTGAATGATACACCTGTAGCAGAAGCGGAGGAGGTTGCACCTTCGGAAGAGCCTTCACCTAAAAAGGTTAACCTCAACCCTGCAGACGATTTTGTTGCTGAAGCAGTTTCATCAAAATCTAATGATGATATTGATGATTTTGAATAATATTTAATTTGAGTGGGTAATTTATATCCCAAATCTGATTCAGATGCTCTAAAAAAATACCACGATAGAAAATACTCTATCGTGGTATTTTTTATTTGTTATAACGTATTCTATGGCTTTCAAGATTCAATTCTTCGATATGCGGAGCAGTTGTTTTAAGTACGTCATCAGATGCATTTATAAATAAACTATATTTATTAGTAGGCGCATATTTTTCGATAAGTGACTTTGTTATAAAGCCTCTTTCGCATTTGAACACATGCTCGTCGCTAAGAACAATAACAAATTTAAAGTGTTTTGTTTGTGATAGTTCTTCAAAACGTTCAGCCATTATGATATCGCTATGCTTTCTTGCGGTATAAATTAGGGTTAAATCAACGTTAAGTGTACCGTCAGCAATTGATTCAGCCATTGATAAAAATGGCTCGTAGCCCGTATTATCGCAAATAGCAACTATATGATTATTATCCCTTATTGCTTGATAATAAAATAAGCCGTATGGTGCTGATGCCTGAACCTTTGTACCATTTTTAAAATTGGTGGTTATAAAATCTGTTGCATCGGTTTTAAGTGCATTATTAAGAATAATAACATATTCATTGTTGGTTGAACGTAACGGTGATGAACATATAGTGTAGGTTCCTGTTATTTTAACACCATTATTTTCAATATAAATATCAAGCACCTGTCCTGGTCTGAAATACGCAATTTTTGCAGTACCCATAGAAGCATCAGGCTCAAGAATGTATATGAATATATTTTTATTCATTTCTTCAAACTGTTTAACCTTCAGGTATTGTACGGCAGGGTGCAAACAGTTTGCAACAGAATTGACTGCATAATTTGCCATTAGTGGGGTAGTGGGGGCGACGTCAATAATGCCCTTGCGAAGGTCGGGTAGCTCGGTAAAATTCTTTTTATCCTTCATTGAAGAACGGATTGTGATTTTATCACTCATTAAGCAGACCTCCTTCGCTCGATATATCAAAGAGGGTAGCGTATGCTGTATTTCTGCCACTTGCAATTGATGCACCTACACCGTTAAGCTGAGTACCCCAAGCACCGCAAAAGCGTAGTCCGGGGGTATCGTTATCACTTGCTTCTGTTAAAAAGCGTGTAATTATATTATCCCAATCGTATGCAAAATAGCCGTGTGTAACACCTTGTGGTGCACCGGTATATCTTGCAAATGTAATTGGTGTGCTTACCTCTAATTCCTCAATATAATCGTGTATATTAATACCTGTTGCTGTTTCGTAGTTTGCAATCAATCTTGCAGCAAGCATATCTTTTTCATTGAAATAGTCTTCGGCTTGAATATTTGCCCAGCAATCATCTGTGTATATGGTTGATAAGCAAAGTATTGTTGTGCCCTCAGGTGAACAATCAGGGTTAGCAATATTAAGACAAACGGCATTCTGGGCGTTGTTTGTTTCAATATTGCTCATAAGTGTAAATTGGTCTGAAGAATCTGCTTCGTCTGTGATGTATATAGAGTAATCTTCAATACCCAAATCCTCTGCGGAGCGATTTAAACCAAGGTATACACATGCACTACGGGCACCGAATTTACGTGCGTTAGTTCTTTTTACAGCACTTTCGGGTAAATCTTCGCTTTTAATAAGCTTTGCATAAGCCACAGTAGGTGAGATATTGCAGATAATATGTCTACAATCATATTTTTCACCTGATTGTGTTATAACACCACTTGCATGGTTATTTTCAAAGTCGATTCGTTGTACGGCATCGTTATATATAATTGTACCGCCAAATGATAAGAATTCTTTAAGAAGTGCATCAACTATTGATGAGCTTCTCTTATTCGGGATTTTTCCACCATATTTAATATATGTATATAAATATGATATATAATGTGTAAAGCTGAATCTGTCACAGTCTACACCAAAGTGAAGCCACATAGCATTCAATATATCAACTGCTTTTTGTGGTATGCCAATTGAAGTAAATACTTCGTTGGCGGAGTAGGGAGCTGTGTTAACAAAGTTTGTGTGCTTTTTTATGAATTCCTTTATTTCTTTACGAGTGAAATCGCCGTTAATTGCTTCAATGTCATTAACCGCCTGTTCAATTTCTTCGGCAATTTCAAAAAGTTTTGTAATCGATTCCTTGCTACCGGGTACATAATGCTCCATAGCATTTATGAAGTTATCTGTACCAAAGGGCATAATTATATCGATATCTTTTCCTTCGCGATTTTTGGTGATAAGTCTGTAGGCTTCTGGAATGGTAGCCCATTCTATTTTATCTGAAATTCCAAAATCATCAAAAAGACGGCGCAATTCACCAACCCCAGGGGTGCTTATATAACCACAGAGGTGCGTAAGACTTGTATCAAAAGTAAATCTGCCACGGTCAAAGCTTGTGGTTAAGCCACCTGCTTTGCTGCCGCGTTCAATTATAAGGACTTTTTTGCCCTCTTTTGCAGCACAAAGTGCGGCGGATAAACCGCCGCAACCTGCACCTATAACTATAATATCATAGTTCTGAGACATAATTAGTTAATCTCCGAAAGTTTAACGGGTCTGCCTTCGTTTGCTGATTTTTCAGCAGCGAGGGCAATTTTTACTGACTGAAGACCTGCGTGAATACCAACAGGTGTTTCTTTGTTATTTACACAGCAATCAACAAACTGTCTAACTTCCTCTGCGAATGAGCCCATATATCTTTCAAGGAAGAAATAGAGGGGTTTTTCACCTGTAACACCATTAGCATCTGAAACAACTGCTGTTGAAAGAGTATCGTTTGCTGTTGCAACCATACGCTTTCACCCAAAGAGTTCAGCTCTCTGGTCATAACCATACATAGCCTGACGTGAGTTGTCAATAACAGCAAGTGCACCATTAGCCATTTTCATTGAAATAATAGCTGTATCGAAGTCGCCATAATCACGAATGCCGGGATTGATAAGAGCATCTGCATAAACATAAAGCTCTTCAACATCACTGTTTGTAAGGAAGCAAGCCATATCAAAATCGTGAATTGTCATATCAAGGAAGATGCTTGCTGCACAGTAACCAACAGGTGGTGCCTGAGGGTCACGTGATGTGATTTTAAGAATCTGTGCATCACCGATTCTGCCATCATCGTAAGCCTTACGAACCGCAGCAAAGTTATGGTCGAAGCGACGGTTGAAGCCTACCTGGAATTTGCACTCGGGGTGAGCCTTGAGTGCATCAGCGATTTCAAGAATTTTATCAACTGTGTTTGCAAGGGGTTTTTCACAGAAAACGTGCTTACCTGCGTTGATAGCTTCAATAGAAATTGGTGCGTGTGTGTCAGTTGATGAGCAAACAAGAACTGCATCAATTGTTTCATCTTCAATGATTTTCTTGTAGTCTGTATAAATTTTTTCAACACCAAAACCTTCACAGAATGCTTTTGTTTCGTCATTCATAAAGGGGTCTGCAATTGCTGTAACTACTGCATTTTTTACGTTATAAGAAATAGATTCAAGGTGAACCTTGCCGATGCGTCCTGCACCGATAATACCAATATTAAGCATAGTTAATTAGTCCTTTCGTAATCAGATAGTGCCGTCCCAGGTAGAAACCTCGGTCTTTTTCATTTCGTCCTCATCGAACCAACGTGTTGTAACACATTTGCTTTCTGTAAAGAAACGGTAAGCATCCTTACCAAGACAGTGAAGATCACCAAAGAATGAATCTTTATGACCTGAGAAGGGGAAGAAGCCAATCGGTACGGGAATACCAACGTTAACACCAACCATACCGCCATCTGTGTAACGTGTGAATTCACGAGCATAGTAACCGTTCTGAGTAAAGATAACAGAGCCATTTGCGTAGGGGTTAGCATTCATAATCTTAAGACCTTCGTGGAAGTCTTTGCAACGTTTAACACAAAGAACAGGACCAAAAACCTCATCTCTGCCGATTGTCATATCCTCTGTAACATTGTCAAAAATTGTAGGACCAACAAAGTAACCGTTTTTGATTTCATCAGGTAATTCGGGGTTTCTGCCGTCAAGAACAAGTGTTGCACCTTCGTTAACACCTTTTTCGATGTCTGCAACAACCTCGTCGTAATGCTTTTTATATGTAACAGGGCCAAGCTTAGATGTTTTGTCTACAGATTTGCCAAGCTTAATCTGTGAAGCTTGTTTTTTAAGCTCTGCAACAAATTTATCTGCAATAGATTCCTGAACAACGATGCAAGAAAGAGCCATACAACGCTGACCTGCACAGCCGTATGCAGAGTTGATAACACCTGCTACTGTGCGCTCGATAGGAGCATCCTCAAGAATGAGGGCATGGTTCTTTGCCTGGCAAAGAGCCTGAACACGTTTACCTGCCTTTGCAGCTCTTTCATAAATAAGCTTACCAACAGGAGTTGAGCCAACGAATGTGATACCTTTAATATCGGGGTGGTCAAGAAGTGTGTTGATTTCATTTCTTGAACATGTTACAACGTTAATAACGCCGTCAGGAACACCTGCTTCTTTATAGATTTCTGCAAGTCTTAATGCTGTGCGCGGTGTAAGCGATGCAGCCTTAAGTACCATTGTGTTACCACAAGCAATACAAGTGGGAGCCATCCAACCAAAGGGGATCATAGCAGGGAAGTTAACGGGAACAATACCTGCAAATACACCCATTGGTTCTCTGTAAAGGACTGTATCAAAGCCTGATGAAGCATCCATTGTGCTTTCACCCATCATAAGTGAAGGAACCTGTGTTGCGAGTTCTGTGCCTTCTTTTGCTTTGAGCACATCACCCTCAGCCTCTGACCATACCTTACCATTTTCTTCTGCAACAAGAGTGGTAAGCTCTTCCATATTCTTTATAATGAGGTCACGGATGTTGTAAAGAATCTGTGCACGTTTAATTGCAGGAGTTGCACGCCATGCAGGGTATGCCTTTTTAGCTACTTCAACAGCCTCAAGTACTTCTTCGTTTGTACAGCAGGGTGCGTAGCCTGTTACTTCGCCTGTGCTTGGGTTGTGAAGGTCATACCATACATCTGTTTTTGATTCACGGAATTCACCGTTGACAAAATATTTGATTTTTTCTGCGGACATAGTATTTTCACCTTTCTTGGTTTTTTGCTATGGATTAAAGACCAGCTTTATTAGCAATATATTTTCTTGCTTTGAGTGCATACTCAAAGGGGTTTGCAATAGCAGGATCCTGTTCAGCTTCTACAAGAACATATCCCTCATAATTATTTTCTGCAAGTACGTCAAAAATAGGAGCAAAATCAATTACACCGTCACCGGGTACTGTAAATGTACCTTTACGAACACCCTGAAGGAAGCTTAAGCCGTTAGCCTTAACTTCTGCAACAACATCGGGGCGGATATCCTTAAGATGTACGTGCTTGATACGGTTGATATATTTTTTAAGGATATACATATAATCCTCACCGCAATAAGCAAGGTGACCTGAGTCGAAAAGAAGGTTGAAATATTCAGGGTCAGTGTTTTCCATAAGTCTGTCAATTTCTGCAGCTGTCTGTACAACAGTACCCATATGGTGATGGAATGTAAGGGTAATACCCATATCCTTTGCAACCTTACCAAGCTTGTTAACGCCTGTGCAAAGTAAATCCCATTCCTCATCATTCATAACGTATTTGTCATCAAAAATTGAAAGGTCTGTACCCTGAATTGAGTGACCCTGTTCAGAAATACCTACAACTTTTGCACCCATTTCTTTAAGGAAAGTGATGTGTTCAATGAAATCCTTTTCTGTTTCCTCGTAGGGTTTTGTTGTAAGGAATGTTGAGAACCAAGCGTTGCAGATCTGCATACCACGAAGGTCAAGTGCTTTTTTAAGTACAGCAGTGTCTTTGGGGTATTTGTTACCAACCTCACAACCTGTGAAGCCGGCAAGTGCCATCTCTGAAATGCACTGTTCGAATGTGTTTTCTGCTCCAAGGTCAGGCATATCGTCATTTGTCCATGCGATAGGAGCAATGCCAAGTTTTACTTTGTTTTTATCAAGCATCAGAATTTCCTCGCTTTACTTAAATTTTCTTCTTTATTTTTATAAGCGGTGTTAACCGACTCATTTTCAGATGTAGATGCAATACCAACGTGCCACCAGGCGTCATATCCGTCTGTCATTGATTTGGGTAATACCTTAATATCAATAAGTGTTGATACTGTCTGTTTTTTGCTATCGATAAGAGCGCTTTCAAGCTCCTCAAGTGTTGTTGCTGTATATGTCTTAACACCGTAAGCTTCAGCATTCTTTGCAAAATCTATTGTGAACAGCTCACCAAGCAGATTTCCGTTTTCATCACGCTTACGGAATTCTGTTGCAAGGTTACCGATACCATTTGACATCTGAAGGTTGTTGATACAACCAAAACCTGCGTTATCAAAGAGAAGAACGTTGATTTTTTTGTTTTCCTGAATTGATGTAACAAGCTCACTATGAAGCATAAGGTATGAGCCATCACCACAGAAGGCGTAAACCTCTTTGTCTGGCGCTGCTAATTTTGAACCGAGAGCACCGGCAATTTCATAACCCATACATGAGTAGCCGTATTCCATATTGTATGAGTAGAGTGAATCAGTAGTCCACATTCTTTGCATACAGCCGGGGAGTGAGCCTGCTGCCGCAACTGCGATTGCATCATCATCAATAAGATTTCTTATAAGTGCAAGTGCAGAGGTCTGGGTAATAACACCACCTGTTTTTTCAATAAACTCTGGGATTGTTGCTTCGTATCTTGCTTTGATGAGAGGTTTAAAGTTTTCGTCATACTTATAACCGGAAAGACGTTCCATTTCCTCTGCCCAGGCCTTTTTTGCATCTGAATACTCTGTTGTATATGCAGCTTTATATTCACCAAGTGCAGCACTGAGTGCATTAATACCAAGCTTTGCATCACATACACATTTTGTTGCAGAAAGCTTGTAAGCATCAAAGCGGTCGGTGTTAATTGTAATAAATTTAGCATCAGCCTTAAAAAGTGATTTTGATGCTGTGGTAAAGTCAGAGAAACGTGTACCAACACCAATAATAACGTCAGCCTCTTTAGCAATAAGATTTGCGCTGAGGTTACCTGTAACACCAACACCACCAAGGTTAAGTGGGTGTGATGAAAGAACAGCTGATTTACCATTCTGAGTTTCGGCGAAGGGGATGTTATGCTTTTCGCAGAATTCCTGCACATCTGCTCCTGCCTCTGAGTAACGTACACCGCCACCTGCGATTACAAGAGGCTTCTTAGCATTCTTGATAACAGCTGCAATATCGTCGATTTCATCTGCAGCAGGTGCAATACGAGTGATTTTATGTACGCGTTTCTGGAAGAATTCTTCAGGGTAATCAAAGCTTTCACCTTCAACGTCTTGGGGGATTGATATGCAAACAGCACCTGTGTTTGCAGTATCTGTAAGTGTACGCATAGCGTTAATCATAGCAGACATAAGCTGTTCAGGACGAACAATTCTGTCCCAATAACGGCATACGGGCTTATATGCATCGTTTGTTGTTATTGATAATGATATTGGTTGTTCAAACTGTTGTAAAACAGGATCAGGCTGACGACATGCAAATGTATCAGCAGGGAGCAGCAATAATGGAACGTTATTAACTGTTGCTGTAGCTGCAGCAGTAATCATATTTGCTGCACCCGGACCGATAGATGATGAACAAGCAATAATCTTTCTTCTGTTATGCTGTTTTGCAAAACTTGCGGCAACGTGTGCCATACCTTGTTCGTTTTTGCCTTGATATACCCTGAGGGATCCGGGGTTTTCATCAAGTGCCTGACCAAGACCGCATACAATTCCGTGACCAAAGACAGTAAATATACCATCAACAAATTTTGTTTCTTTTCCATCAAAAGAAACGTATTGATTATCAAGGAATTTAACGAGAGCCTGGCCCATTGTCATTATAGGCATATATTTCACTCCTTATGGAATAATTTGTAAATTTATTTTGTAAGCCATTGGTGTTCATCTGAAACAAAACGAGTTGTTTTGTACCAGGGGTCATCAGGTAAGTGACGAATCATCCATACATAGCACATTTCATACCCGGGTGCAACAACCTGCTGGTGGTCGTTACCATCTGTTATATAAACTGCACTACCTTGAACACTTTTGTAAACGTTATCACCTACAAATGATGCACCAAAGCCTTGTGGTTTGTCAAACTGATAATAATAAACCTCGGGCTGAGGGTGGTGGTGAGGGGGATAGCTTGACCAACGTCCCGGTTGATTATAAACCTCACCAAGTACCATGTTTGAGTATGGTGCATTATCAGGGTCGAATACTGTTGATACAATTCTATACCCGGTGCCTTCCCATTGGTCTTTGCCGAAATGCTGGTATAAAATCATATCAGGAGTGTAAAATACAGGTGTAAAAATTATATCATTATCTGTTTGCTGAATAAGTATTTCGGATACAGCATTTGCTTTGATGGTAACCTCAATATCTTTTGGGATATGTAAACAGTAGGTTGCTTTCACGAAGGGATTTTCGCGGTGCATGTTTTTTGTTTCACCATCCCACGAGATATCGACGTCACCGCGCAGAATAAGAAACGCTGTTTCACATTCGTTATCGCACAATGTAAAGGTTTCATTAATATCAAATTTTTTAACCTTGATATTCATAAGCATATCATTGTGTTTACCATTCATTTCGCATAAGATACGCTCGTTGTTATCGTTATAACATAATTTTTCAAACATAATATCACTCTTTCTTGTCATCGGTTAAAACACCGCTTGAGCTTATTGGAATTACCTCGCCAAGGTATGTAGGCTCAGGTTGATATATGCAATATACAAAGTCTTTGCATCGTGCCAAAGATTCGCGGAAATTATTGTATAGATCCATAGGTAAAGAATAGTTGAATTGTCCGTCTGCAGCAATACCGTATGCTTCTATACCAAGTTTACGAGCATTATACACAGCCCTGTAAAGGTGATATTTCTGTGTGACAACAATCATACTGTCAACATCAAAAACATCTCTTGCACGATACATGGATTCGTAGGTTGAAAAACCTGCGTGGTCCATAAAAACATCTTCGGGTACAGCACCGGCTTTAATAGCATAGTCTTTCATAGCATTGACTTCATCATATTCAACAGTACCATGGTCGCCACTCATAAGCAATCGGTCTGTGCAATCGGTGTTATAAACATCTAAACCAATATTTAGTCTTTCCTGGAGCATATGTGAGGGATAATCACCAAATAAACCTGCACCGAGTACCATTGTGCAATCAACTGATAAATCATCACATTCATTAATAGTAATGATATATTGTGATGCGTAAGAAATCATATACACATTAATTCCTATGTATACTGAACCGCACAGTAATATAAGAACAAGAAGTGAAATAAACAGTTTTTTGATTTTGGAGTTTTCACCTATGATAGAAAGTAGTTTAACCTTCTTCATAACAAAATCACCCTCTTGCTACCATTTCACCATATTCTTCTTTTTCTTTTTTTATAAATTCTTTAACCGAATCAACATCAGGCATATCCTGTGAGCAAGCGTGACTTGCAACAAGCATAGCTGCAGATGCAGAACCGAATTCAAGAGCATCCCACATATCCCATCCTTCAAATATACCATAAAGGAAGGCCGAAGCGTATCCGTCACCGCCACCAAAAGACTTGAGGAGCTTAACGGGGAAGGGCTTGATTGTGTAGCTTTCGCCATCGTTTGTGTAAGCAGTTGAGCCTTCTTTACCATGCTTGATGATAACTATTTTTGCATTTTTTGAGTGCCAGTATTTTGCGCTGCTTTCATCTGTGCCATCAAGACCAATGAATTTTTCTGTAAGGTCAAACTCTTCACGTGAACCAAGAATAATGTCAGCTTTTTCAGCAACTGCAGAGTAATAAATTGCAATTTCATCATTACTCTTCCAGTTGTATGCTCTGTAGTCAATGTCAAAAATAACGGGGATATTATTTTTCTTTGCAATAAGTGTTGCCTTGAGGGCGGCCTCTCTTGATGGGCTTTCACAAAGCGATGTACCTGAAATGAGAAGTGCCTTTGCTCGTGTTATGTAATCCTCATCAATATCGCTTACGTCAAGCTTTAGGTCTGCCGCTTCGTTACGGTACATTGTAATAGAGCTCTGAGTTTCTGAAAGGATTTCTGTAAATGTAAGACCGATTTTTTCACCATTTGTGCAACGGGTGATGTGCGAGCAATCAATACCTTCATTTTTGAAAAAGTTTTCAACGAATGTGCCCAACTCATCGTCAGAAATTCTTGCAAAAAAGCCACACTTTTTGCCAAGACGTGAAAGACCAACTGCAATATTAGCAGGTGAACCGCCAAGATATCTTTTGAAAGTTGTGCTTTCTGAAAGGGGACAGTAGTAATCTACGGGGTTAAGGTCAACAGCAACTCTGCCTAAAAGTATAAGGTCGAATTCTTTACTGTTATCAAATTCAATGTATTTCATAATAAGTGCTCCTTATTTTAAGTTTTCCATATTAAATATTTTTATATGTTTTTTTACGTTTTCGTAAACCTCGTCTGCCATTTTTTGTGACAATGCGAAGTAATTACCGCCATCAGCGGTGTTTTGCTTAGCTGCCTTAACAACAGCGTCAAAGCTAGCTGTTGCAATATTAACTTTTCTTATGCCGTTTCGTATACATTCCTGAAATACCTCAGGTGTAATGCCTGTGCCACCATGAAGTACAAGGGGCGTTGTGCAGGATTTATTAATATCGCTTAAAACATCAAGCCTTAATTCAGGTGCCACCTTATAGTGACCATGAGCGTTGCCTATGGCAACTGCAAGTGCATCGATACCTGTGCGTTTGCAGAAATCATCTGCAACAGCAGGGTCTGTACATTGTATTTTATGGGCTTTACCGCCACCCTCGTTACCACCAACAACACCGAGCTCAGCTTCAACGGATGCACCGTATTCTTGGGCTGTATTTACAACTCTTTGTGTAAGCTTTATGTTATCCTCGTAATCAAGTAATGAACCATCAAGCATAACTGATGAAAAACCAAGCTCAAGTGCAGTTTCTACTGTTTCGTAATTTAAGCCGTGGTCAAGATGAACGCAAATATCAACGCTACTGTTCTCAGCTGCTGCAACCATCATAGGGCCAATAACCTTCAGCGGTGACGTAGGTAGCCTTACTTCGGCGATCTGTATAATTATAGGAGTGTTTGTTTCTTCGGCTGCTCTGACAGCACCAAGAATCATCTCCATATTACCTACAGAAAAAGCGCCAACGGCTTTGCCTTGTTTATCTGCGCGGTTAATTAATTCTTTTAAAGTTACAATAGACATAGTTTCACCTATATATAATAATATATTATAAATATACAATATTGTTAAGTGTAAATCAATGATGAAGTGAAATTTAATGTGATAAATTTATAGGCAAATATTTATGTAATTTAAACAAAAAAGTATTTTTTATGCAATCATGTTTCTTAAATAAAAAATAACGAGAACCGTTCACTTTGGGAACGATTCTCGTTATTTGCGTAAAGTCATTGGCGTATTAACTTTAATCTCATATTACCACTCTTTTTTAACAAAATCAAGATAAAATGTATGGTTAAAATTAACAAAATTGTAATAAAAAAATTATGCAAGCTTACAACTTCTTTGTTGTGTTTTTTTTATAATTTTATGTTATTATAATGATATAAAATTTAAAGGAATGATTTATATTATGGCGTATGTTTTTTTGATAATTGGTTTGGTAGTTACGATTACTTTCTTAACAAGGCGAACTGCTAAGGTTACTTTGAATGTTGCGTTTTTAAAGGCTGTTGCAAGTATGTGCTTTATACTTACAGGTCTTTTTGCCTTTGTTGGTAATGATAATTGCCCACGTATTGTGGGTGCCCTTGTTGCGGTTGGTGCTGCTTGGGGTATGCTCGGTGATATTGCGCTTGATCTTAAATATGTCTTTAAAAACCACGAAAAGGATTATACAAATGCGGGCTTTATTTCCTTCCTTGTTGGTCACGTTTTTTACATAGCTGCAATGTACTTTGCCTTTGGTTTTGACAAGCTTGCTCTTATATTTGGCATTGTTTGTTCTATACTTGCATCTACCTTTGTGCTTTATTGTGAGCCACTTCTTAAGGTTAAATTTGGTGAATATAAGCTTATAACTATATTCTATATGGGTGTTTTAGGTGCTGTTACAGGTGTTGCAATCGGTTATGCTATCAGTTCGGGCTATAGCCTTGCACAGACACTTCTTAATGCAGGCTTTATGTTATTCCTTGCATCGGATTGTGTTCTTTCTGATCTTTACTTCAGCCTTGATGAAAAGAAAAGAACAAAAAGGTCATCCATCGTACTTAATCATATACTTTATTACAGTGCACAGTTCTGTATTGCAATATCATTATTATTTATATAAAGGAATTTAAAAATGGTTACACAAAAGTTGTATTTTTCAGATAGTTATATTAAAGATTTCGAAGCAAAGGTGCTTTCTTGTCAGGTGGTTGATGGTAAAAATACTGTCATTCTCGATAAAACCGCATTTTTTGCTGAAGGCGGCGGACAAAAAGCAGATACAGGCTTTATAGGTGCGGTTAGGGTTACCGATGTTCAGGAATCATCAGGTAAAATAATCCATTATGTTGCAGAGCCCCTTGAAGAGGGTAAAACATACAATTGCTCAATTGATTGGTCTACACGATTCCGTAGAATGCAGCAGCATACAGGCGAGCATATAGTTTCGGGTATTGTTCACTCAATGTATGGCTACGACAATGTTGGTTTTCATATGGAGGACAACTATGTCACCGTCGATTTCAGTGGTGAATTGACCCGTGAACAGCTCGATGATGTGGAGGATAAAGCGAACTACGCTATATATGCAAATTATAATGTTAATTGTTATTTCCCTGATGAAAGTACATTAAAAGACCTCGATTATCGTAGTAAGCTTGATTTAACTGAGAATGTTCGCCTTGTAGATATTGAAAATACCGATTTGTGTGCATGTTGTGCACCTCACGTTAATAAAACGGGTGAGATTGGTGTTATTAAAATCCTTGATTTTATGCGCCACAGAGGTGGTGTGCGTATATTTATGAAGAGTGGCTTTGATGCTCTTTGTGATTACCGGGAAAAATATAAAAGTGTTTACGAGATTTCTGGTCTTTTGTCTGCAAAGCAGGGTGAAATTACATCTCATGTTGAACGGGTTCTTGGTGATAATGATTCAATTCGACGTGACTTTTTCAATTTTAAGCAAAAGGTTGCAGAGAATACAAAATCAAGTCTTATTTATACCGAAAAATGCTCATACTGTATTGTTGATGGTTTTGATGCAGATATGATGAGACATCTTGCAAACTATGGTGCCGAAAATTCAGAATTATGTATGATTTTCTCGGGCGATGACACAAACGGATACTCGTATATTGCTTGTAGTCCATCACTTAATATGAAAACAGTTGCCCAGAATATCAATAACGCCCTTAATGGTCGTGGTGGCGGTCGCGATACAATGATTCAGGGTAAGGTTGCCGCTACTAAAGATGATATAGTGAATTTTATAAATAATTTTATCGGCTAAGGTTTATGATATGAAATATAATGAAGTTTATTTAAAGATTAAGAATTTCGTTACTTCTGAATTTTGTAACGAACCTGATATTTACGATTCTGGCGATAACTGTAAGGTAATGCTTTTCAACGGCGTTTCAAGATGTGATTTTGATACAGTAAAAGCAAAATTCTTATCACAATACAGCTTTAAAAATATACGCGAAAACA
This sequence comes from Acutalibacteraceae bacterium, assembly GCA_045629785.1. Taxonomy (GTDB): domain Bacteria; phylum Bacillota; class Clostridia; order Oscillospirales; family Acutalibacteraceae; genus DTU089. The sequence goes on from JAZQRX010000042.1 coordinate 64,811, forward strand.
GAATTGATGAAAACTATTTTACCCATTGTTTTGGCGATGGGTATATTGTTATAATCGGTTATTTTGCTTGTGATAATACAGTTCGTGTTGTCTTTGATTCTGATACATGCCTTCCACAATTTGAAATGACGAGTTACAAAACTACAGGCAAAACAACCTTGTGGCAATTTGAAATTAATCATTCACTTATTGATTGCGGTATGTGTTATATTTTGCGTACTGCATCTGGTAAGTTTTTTGTTATTGATGGCGCTCATGGTTATTCTGTTATGGATTGTGACCGTTTTTATAAGTTTATGCGTGAGCGTACACCTAAGGGTCAGAAGGTTCATATTGCAGGGTGGTTTATAACTCATGGTCATGACGATCACGTTGCCCAGTTTATAAACTATCTTAAATATAATATGGGTGATTCGATTATCGATAAAGCTTACCATAATATGATAAGTGGTAATCATAAGGACAGTACAGACTGGATGGAGATTACAAAGCTTTATCCTGTTATGACACTTGATGAGTTAAAAAAACATCCCGAAATTGATGTTGTAAGACTTCATACAGGTCAGACATTTTATGTTGATAATTTAAAAATAGATGTTCTTTGCTCACACGAGGACGTTTATCCGCGTGATAACAGTAACTTTAACGATTCATCGGTTGTTATTATGATTACTACCGAGAACACAAAAATTCTTATACCCGGTGATGCAGGCCACGAAGAAAGCTATGTCCTCGAGGCTCGTTATCCCGATTTTCTTAAAGCAGACATTGTGCAACAGGCTCATCACGGCCATTTTGGTACAACTAAGGAGTTTTACAGGCTTGTTGATGCTGATTTAGTGCTTTTCCCTGTAACACAAATAATTTTTGACCAGGAATACAAGGTCTACGAAGAAAACAAATATGCTATTGACCTTGCAGATGGTAATTATTATATTGCATCAAATGGTACGGTTGAGGTTGATTTACCCTATGTCAAGGGTACTGAAAAACTTTATCCCGACGAGTCTTTTGAGGATTTTAAGGGTATAAATGATTTGTGGAATTATTCTTATACACCCGAATATAAGCAGAGCCTTTATGAAGCTTATAAAGGCCGTGGTGGTAAACCTATTCCAGAGTACGAAAATGGATTTTAATTATGTTGTTTGAGTATAAAGTAGTTCATTCTGATCGTAAAACCATTGCTATTCAAGTTGATGAAGAGTGCAATATAACAGTAAAGGTGCCTAATTATGCAAGGCGTGAAGATGTTGATGCTTTCGTTTTGAAGAAAAAGCCCTGGCTTGAAAAGGCTGTTAAAAAACAAATGCAGAAAAAAACTCAACGAAGAACATTTACTGATGCAGAAATAAAGGAAATGCGTAAACAAGCAAAAGAAATAATACCTGAAAAAGTCGAGTATTATTCACGTCTTATGGGTGTTAAGCCTGCTTGTGTAAAAATAAATTCTGCTAAAAAGCGATTTGGGTCTTGTTCACCGCAGAATAATCTTAATTTTTCGCTCTACGTTATGGCTAAGGACACTCGTTTTATTGATTATGTTGTTATTCACGAGCTTGCCCATATAAAACACCATAATCACAGCAAGGCGTTTTATGACTTTGTTGCAAGGTTTATGCCTGATTATAAAGAAATTTCAAAATTGTGAGGATTCTATATGGATTTTTCATCATTTATTTCAAAGCCTTTAGAAAGATTTTTGCTTTCAAAAGGTAAAAAAATGCTTAAAACCAATCCGACTACACCATTAGGTGAAAGTATAATTGATAAAGCAGATTTTAAAGACGGTAATATGTTTACTGTTGGTTTTTCAAAGCGTGTCATTATGCCTGATGATATTGAAACAAAAAAATATTACATTGCAGGGTATGGTGAAAATAACCCTGCCAGAGGCGTTATTGACCCTCAGTATGCTCATGCTTTATGGATAGACGATAATTCGGGCAGGGGTGGAGTACTATTTATTTCACTTGATATCGTAGGACTTTTAAATAAAGATGTTAACAGAATCCGTGAGAAGCTTAAAGACTTTTGTAATGAAACAGGTTGCCGTAGCATTAATGTCTTTTCAACTCACAATCACGCGGGTATTGATACAATGGGTATATGGGGTAAGTTGCCATTTTCGGGTAAAGACCCCAAGTTTATGGCGGTTTTGTTTACAGCTACCATTGAATCGTGTTATGAAGCTTATAAAAACAGACGCGATGGCGATTTGTATCTTGGTACTATTGAAGTTCCCGATATGCAAGTGGATATTCGTACCCCTGTTGTTTACTCAAAAACACTAACTCGTTTCAGATTTTTACCTGCAGATGGTTCAGATGAAGTATGGCTTTTGAATTTTGCCTCACATTCTGAGTCATTACAGGGCTGTAATCACCTTGTTAGTGCTGATTTCCCTTGTTATTTAAGAGAAAAAATCAAAGCAGAGTCAGGTGCTGACGTTGTTTATACAGTTGGTGCAATCGGTGGTATGATCAGTATGGATGTACCTGAAGAGGATAAACTTCGTAAAGAGCACAGGTTACTTGAATCTACCCGAAAAATCGGCTATAAACTTGCTGACTATGCATTGAAAATTACTGATGAGGAAAAGCTTCAGCCCGTTATAAACTACGGCAGACGTGAGTTTTATGCAAGGGTTGAAAATACAATTCTTACTGTTGCCTGTATGGTAGGACTACTTGAGGCAGACAGATATGCTGATAAAAAATACCCTAAGCTTATGTGTCTTAAAACAGAGATTTCTATTTTTGAAATCGGTAATAAAAAAATGTTGTTTTTACCCTGTGAAATTTTCCCTGAGCTTGTTTTTGGCGGATTTTTAAGTGCCGAAGAATCTGCGACAGGCAACGGGGGAGAGGTAAATCCCGAAATTCTTGCTGATATTGTTGAGGATAAAAATATTATGGTTTGCGGTCTTGCGAATGATGAGCTTGGTTATGTTGTACCACCAAATGACTTTATTCTAAATAAAACTGCACCATACCTTGAAAATGCCAGAGATAAATACAACAGACGTCATTATGAGGAAACAAACTCAATGAGCCCTTACATAGCACAAGAGATTGCAGAAAATGTAAAGGTACTTTATAATGATTTTATTAAATAAAAATAAACAGAGAGTCGGTCATTTTTGGTGACTGACTCTCTTACTATTATCTGTATTTGGCGTATTCTGCAACGGCAAGTTTGTCGCAACGCTCGTTTTGGGGATGATCGTTGTGTCCCTTTACCCATACAAATTTAACGTTATGTTTATTTAATAAGGGTAATAACTGTTCCCATAAATCGACATTTAAAACAGGTTTTTTATCAGCTTTGCGCCAATTATTGGTTACCCATTTTGAAAGCCAACCCTGATTTATGGCATCACAGACATATTTTGAATCTGTTGTTACTGTAACTTCGCAAGGCTCCTTGAGTGCGGCAAGTCCTTTTATTACTGCAGTTAATTCCATTTTATTATTAGTTGTTTCTGCTTCGCCACCACTCATTTCTTTTTCGTGGCCATTGTAAATCAGAATGGTGCCCCACCCACCGGGACCGGGATTACCACTACAAGCACCATCGGTATAAATATCAACTTTTTTCATATTTTAATCCTTTGATTGTTTTTTTACATAATATCATAAAAAATGTGCATTTTAAAGATATATATTCAATTTTTTTGAAATGAATTATTGAGCAGTTAGTTACATATATGTGAATGTAATGGTATTGAAGTCTTGACAACTTGTCATTATAATTGTATTATATATTATTGATATATTAGGTTATTATGCCTATGAGTATACTTTATAGATTACATAATGTTATAGTTTTGCTAAAAACGAATTTATATTATATTCAGGAGTTAATTATGGCTAAAGAGAATAAGAAAAAACAAAACTCTGCCCCTGAAAAAGAGCTGAATCAAAACAAAAAGAAACAAAAGCAGAGTAAAAAATCAATAAAACAGAATAACACAAAGTCCAAAAAGCCAAAAACTACCCAAAACACAACAGCCCCCAAGCAGGATAAAAAACGTGAATCTGTTAAAAAAGACTCAACACGTCGTACATCTGACAAGAAAAAGGGTGTTGGCAAAAAAATGAATGAGGGTAAAAAATATAACCGTTACTCAAAAATTACACCACCCGTAAGTGCCGAACCGGTAAGAATATCTTTCCTTGGTGGTATTAACGAAGTTGGTAAAAATATGACCTGCTACGAGTATGGTAAATCAATGCTTATTGTTGACTGCGGTCTCGCTTTCCCTGAAAGTGACCAGTTAGGTGTTGACTTTGTTATACCTGATTTTACCTTCGTTGAACGTAATGCGGACAGAATTAAAGGTGTGCTTATAACTCATGGTCACGAGGACCATATTGGTGCGCTTTGTTACCTTCTTAAAAAGATTAATGTTCCTGTATATGCAACAAAGCTTACTGCAGGTATTATAATGGGTAAGCTTGAAGAACATGATTTACAGGGTGTAGTTAACATTCATATTGTTAAAGCGGGTGATGAAATCACCTTGGGTGATTTTAACGTTGAATTTATCAAGGTTAATCATTCGATCCCCGATGCTGTAGCACTTGCTATTAAATCAGCTGCAGGTACTATTATTCAGACAGGTGACTTTAAGATTGATACAAGTCCTATTGATGGCGGAATTATCGACCTTTCACGTTTTGCTGAGTTAGGTAATGAAGGTGTGCTTTGTTTGTTGTCAGACTCAACAAATGCAGAGCAACCCGGTTATTCGCAAAGTGAAAGTAAGGTTGGTGAAACCTTTGTCAATCTTTTTTCACAAGCAGGTAATAAAAGAATTATTATAGCTACGTTTGCTTCTAACATTCACCGAGTTCAGCAGATTATCGATATTGCCGAAAAGACGGGCAGAAAGGTTGCTCTTTCGGGTCGTAGCCTTGAGAATGTTGTTTCAGTTGCAGCAGAGCTTGGTTATATTCATGTTTCACCCACAACACTTATTGGTATTGATGAGGTTAAAAAATATACCGATGATCAGCTTGTTATTATTACAACAGGTAGTCAGGGTGAGCCTATGTCAGCACTTTCGCGTATGGCTTCAGGCAACCATCGTAAGGTTTCGGTTGGCTATAATGATTGCGTTATTATTTCTGCTAAGCCTATCCCCGGTAACGAAAAAACAGTTTACAGAGTTATAAATGATTTGTTAAAGCTTGGTGCTACTGTTGTTTATGAAAAAATGTATGATGTTCACGTTTCGGGTCACGCCTATCAGGAGGAGTTAAAGCTTATGCTTTCTCTTGTTAAGCCTAAGTATTTTATTCCTGTTCATGGTGAACAGAAGCATCTTCGTCACCACGCCAGACTCGCAGAAACAGTCGGTGTTCCTGCCGAAAACATTGTTATTGCTGACAATGGTTATGAAATTTCTGTCAGTGACAGAAACATTACAGTATCAGGTACTGTAGCAAGTGGCAAGGTTTATGTTGATGGCTACGGTGTTGGTGACGTTGGTACAAGGGTTATGAAGGAGCGTCTTCACCTTGGTCAGGATGGTATTATAATAATTGCAGCTACAATTGATGCTGCATCAGGTGAGCTTTTATCGGGTCCCGAGGTTGTTTCGCGTGGCTTTGTTTATGTGAAGGAAGCTGAAAGCCTTATGAATGAGGCTGTTGTTAAATCGATGAGTATTATTGATAGCTTCCCACCTTACAGCTTTGATTTGAATGCTATGAATACAAAGCTCCGTGATGAAATTTCACGTCTTATGTACGAAAGAACAAAGCGTAGCCCGATGATTTTACCGATTCTTATGGAAGTTTAATGGTGTTTTTATGAAAGTTAAGGCTTTATTTTATCAGAACGCTGCAGGCTTTTCTGCCTCGTTAATAATGCTTGCTATGGCAATAAGCGCTTTCTTTATTGAGCGCAACGCAGGCTATGCATTGAGTATTGCCTTTGTTCTGGTTTTGCTTATAAACATTGTTTATTCGGCATTGTCTTTAAAAACAGTTATCAATAACGTTACTGCTGTTAATAAAACATTGATTAATGGTGAGGGTGATGGGGTAGACTCATTCCCTCTACCTGCGGTGATGTGTGACAAAGCAGGTAACATTATTTGGTACAATAATCAGTTTTTTGAGGATATTATTGATGATTGTGAAATAAAAAAACTATCAATTAAAAATTTCTTTGAAGATTTTGATTTTAATGAATACTCTAAAAAAAGAGTATCAAACGCAAGTTTTTCAGATAAGGAATACACAGCATTTATTGTTAATGTTAACAATTCTTCCAAACAGATGCTTTGTTTTTATTTCTTTGATGATACTGCATATAAATCAATTCAACGCGAATTTGTTGATTCAAGACCATTTGTTATGATGATGCTTATTGATAACATTGATCAGTTATCAAGGCAGCTTACAGATAGTCGTTTTGCTACTGTTTTGGGTAATGTGGAATCAGTTATTGAAAACTGGCTTAAAGATGAAAAGGTTGTTCTTAAACGTGTAGGTAACGGCAATTACCTTGTTGTAGGTGAAAAACGTAACCTTGATAATCTTATTGATGGTAAGTTTAACGTGCTTACTAAGGTGCGTGAGCTTAAATTTGATGATCGTAATACTGAGGCAACACTTTCTATTGGTGTAGGTACAGGTGAATCTTTCAGGGAATGTGAATCAATTGCTAAAAAATCACTTGAAATGGCACTCAGCCGTGGTGGTGACCAGGCTGCGATTTTTGGTAATGACGGTTACATATATTTCGGTGGTGTTTCAAATAAAACCAACGAAAGCTCTCGCGTTTCACCGCGCCAGACATCTGCTAATATTTCTAACCTTTTAAAGAAATACAAGCGTGTTATTGTTATGGGTCACAAGTACTCTGATTATGATGCTATTGGTGCTGCTATGGGTATGTGTTATTATGCTCAATGCTATGGACTTGATGCCCACGTTATAGTTGATGGCAGGTCAACACTTGCATCATCCTTGGTGGCTTATGCTGTTGAAAACGGCTTTGACAGATTCATTACTCCGTCAAAGGCAGAGGATTTAACTGATGATGATACAGTCGCAATTGTTGTTGATACACAGCGCAAAATTCTTCTTGATTCATCAGATGTATATGACCTTGCAGGTGCTACTGTTGTAATAGACCATCACAGACGTTCAGACGATTATTTGTCAGACGCTGATGTGCTTTATAGCTCACCAACATCTTCGTCTGCATGTGAGCTTGTTTCTGAGCTTATACAATATTCATCTATACAGGATATTATGCCTGTTCATATTGCAACTGCACTTTTATCAGGTATTGTGCTTGATACAAAGGACTTTGTTTTAAGAACATCACAAAGAACATTTGAGGCTGCAGGCTTCCTTAAGGATTATGGTGCTGACACAATAAAAGTACGCCGTTTATTTGCTATTAATCCTGAAATGGCTGCTGTCAAAAATGAAATTATTGCTAATAGTAAAATGCATAGCGGTTTTATTGTTGGTAGTACAAGCAGTGATTCAAAAAACATCAGAATTATAACATCTAATGCTGCTGATGATATGCTTAATATTGATGGTGTGAAAGCTTCATTTGTTATTTCAAAAATAGGTGTAAATAAATATCAAGTTTCTGCACGTTCATTGGGCGATGAAAACGTTCAGCTTGTTATGGAACAGCTTGGTGGTGGTGGACATAGCACAATGGCTGCCGCACAGATAAAAGCAACAAGCATAGACAATGCCCGTGAAAAGGTGTTTGAGGCTATTAATGTTTATATAAAGCATAAGTAAAAATTCTTTCCAACGGAGGTATATATAAATGGAAGTTTTATTAAAAAGCGATGTTAAAGGTTTAGGTAAAAAGGGTGAAAAGGTTTCTGTTTCAGAGGGTTATGCCCGTAACTTTTTGTTCCCTCGCGGACTTGCTGCTGAAATGAATGCACAGTTAATGTCTGAGCTTAAAAATAAACAGTCATCTGAAAAATTCAAAGCAGATGAAGAGTTAAAGGCAGCTAAGCAGTTTGCAGAAAAAATCACAGGTAAAACTGTAGTAATTAAGGCAAAGGGTGGCGCAAACGGTAAACTTTTTGGTTCAGTTACTGCAAAAGAAATCGCAGCAAAGGTTTCAACAGATTTTGGTGTTAAGGTTGATAAACGTAAAATTACAGTTGACGATATCAAAACCTTTGGCACATATAACACCCAGGTAAGACTTCATCCTCAGGTTACTGCAGATTTTAAGGTGCAGGTTGTTGAGGAATAAGAAAGGAAATTAGATATGGCTGATAAAAATATTTTATCATCTTTTGATAATATCGATACTGTGCCATATAGTCTTGAAACAGAGCAAGCCGTTCTTGGTTCAATTTTAATTAACCCTGAGTGCGTAAGCATAGTGTTATCTCATATCAAGCCTGATTATTTTTACATTCCTCGTCATAAGGCGATTATGGAAGCCATTGTAGTGCTTGATACACTTGGTTCAAGGATAGATGCTCTTACTGTACTCGACAAGCTTAATGCTGATGAATCATTCGATATGGAAAATGGTAAAAATTACCTTTTTCAGTTGGCGCAGATTGTTCCTTCGGCTGCAAACGTTGAGAATTATTGTAAAATTGTTAAAGAAAAATATTTTTTACGTTCGCTTATTACAATTTCTCGCGAGACTATTGAGGCTGCTACAGACGGCAGCTCTGAGGCAGATAAAATACTTGACTCGGCAGAGCAGAAGATATATGACATAAGAAAGGGTAAGTCAACAGGCTCTTTACAGCGACTTAGTGACGTTATTTCGTCAGAGGTGTATCCCACACTTGTTAATATTACTTCTGAAAATGCAGAGGAATTTAAAGGTATTCCGATGGGCTTTTCAAAGATAGATGAAATTACATCGGGTCTTCATCGTTCTGACCTTATAATTATTGGTGCTCGTCCTGCTATGGGTAAAACAAGCTTTGCGCTTAATATTGCCCGTAACGTTGCTATGACAGGTAAAAAGGTTGTTTTCTTCTCACTTGAGATGTCAAATGAACAGCTTGCTTCGCGTGTGCTTTCAACTGAGGCGCGTGTTGAATCAAATAAGCTTCGTTCAGGTGATATTTCACCTGATGAATGGGTAAGACTTGCTCAGGCAACTGACCGACTTACAAAATGCAATTTGTATTTTGATGACACGGCATCTATTACTGTGCCTGAAATTAAATCAAAAATTAAACGTGCACGTGACGTTGAATGTATTGTAATTGACTACTTAGGTCTTATGGAATCTGCAAAGAAATCAGATAGCCGTGTGCAAGAGATTACTGAAATTACACGTAGCCTTAAAATGCTTGCTAAGGATATGAAAATTCCTGTTGTTTGCTGTTGTCAGCTTTCTCGTGGACCTGAAAAGAACGGTAAATCATCAAACAGACCTATGCTTTCTGACTTGCGTGACTCAGGTTCAATTGAGCAGGACGCCGATATTGTTATGATGCTCTATCGTGAAGGTTATTATAAAAACAGCCAACAGAATGCTGATGAAATTGATATGACAAAGGCTGATGTTGACGTTGCTAAAAACCGTCACGGTCAGACAGAGCGAATTACACTTCATTGGGACGCTCAGTACACACTTTTCTCAACATTGGAGTACAGAGATGAATGATTTCACACTTATTGTAAAAAATAAGTTTTTATCTGCTTTGAATGAATATTCTATGACAGATGGTGTTTCGCATATTGTTGTAGGGTTTTCAGGCGGAGCAGATTCCCTTTGTTTGTTGCATTTGTTGAATAGTGTTAAAAATGACTTTGGTTTTAATATTGTTGCTGCTCACGTTAATCACGGCATTCGTGGTGACGAAGCAGTTAAAGATGCCGATTTTTGTGCAGTTTTCTGTAAAACGCAGGGTATAGAATTCAGGCTTTTAGAAGCTGATTGTGTTGCCCTTGCTGAAGAAAATGGTCAATCTGTCGAGGAATGTGGCAGACAGATTCGTTACGAGTTTTTTAATAGCTTGTGTCAGAATGATGCTTATCGTATTGCCACAGCTCATAACGCAAATGATAATGCTGAAACCTTGCTTTTTAATCTTGCGAGGGGGACAGGACTTAAAGGTGCATCGGGTATACCACGAGTGCGTGGTAATATTATAAGACCAATTATTTTTTGCACACGTGATGAAATTGAAGGATATTGTACAGAAAATAATCTTTATTTTGTTACAGACAGTACCAATCTTTGTGATGAATATACACGTAATAAAATTAGGCATAATGCTTTACCTGTTCTCGCAGAGGTTAATTCGGGCGCAATAAAAAATATTACAGCATTTACTGAAAATGCAAATGATATTTGCGACCTTTTGAATGGAATGACTCAATCGGCTATTAAAGAAGCTCATATAAATAATGATTATTATAATGCAGATTTTTTATCATCACTTCATACTGTTGTAAAAACTGAATGTATTATTGAGTTATTTAAAAGAATAAGTGATGAAACACTTGACAGACAAAAAGTGAAAGCCGTTGCTGATTTACTTATGAAGAAAGGCAGAATACAGATTTACGGCAATATTTACGCTGAATGCATAAAAAACGAATTCAGATTCTTTCGTAATGATAATATTTCAAATGATGAAGAAATAATTGTTGATTTTAACCATTATTCTGGAATTGTTTTTAATGGTTACACAATTAATGTTACCGAATACGATAATAATTTAAAAATTGTTAATAAAAACATATTGGATAATCTTATTGATTGTGATAGAATTGTTGGGCATTTAAAATTACGTACCCGTCGCGAGGGGGACAAAATTACTCTTATAAACCGTAAGGTTTCAAAATCACTCAAAAAGTTATTTAACGAAAAGGCTATTCCGCTTGAAGAACGTAATAAGATACCTGTTTTGTGTGATGATTGTGGCGTTGTATGGGTTTATGGTGTTGGTACAGATAATCGTGTTAAAGTAAACAATAATTCAAGTAATATAATTTTTGTTGGGGGTAAAACTAATGATTAATGATATTGAAAAAGTGCTTATTGATGAGCAGGAATTATCTGATATCGTTATGAGATTGGGTAAGCAAATTTCTGAGGATTATAAAGATAAAGATTTACTACTTGTAAGTATTCTTAAAGGCTCTGTTATGTTTATGGCGGACCTTATGCGTGCTATTACCATACCTTGTAATATTGACTTTATGGCTGTTTCAAGCTATGGCTCAGGTGCAAAAACATCTGGCGTTGTTAAGATTTTAAAAGACCTTGATAAGTCAATCGAGGGTAAAGATTTACTTATTGTTGAAGATATTCTTGATAGTGGTAAAACACTTAATTATCTTACAGAAATTCTTATGGCAAGAAACCCTAACAGTATTAAGATTTGTACACTTTTTGATAAACCTGACAGACGTGAGGTTAATATATTCGCTGATTACATAGGTACAAAAGTACCCAATGAGTTTATTGTAGGCTACGGTCTTGATTATAACGAATATTACAGAAATTTACCTTATATCGGTGCCCTTAAACGCTCCGTTTATGAGGATTAAATAAAATTTTACCAAAGTGAGGTGAGCTGTTATAAAAGGCAGCGCAAAAATTAAAGCGATATTACCATATATATTAATACCGCTTCTTATGTTTGGTTTTATTGCACTTTCTTCAAAAGAACCTGCAAAAAACGAAAAACTTGAATATTATGAGGTGGTTGAATACTTCCATAATTCTCAGGTTACAGCATACGAGCTTAACATCGGTACAGGTGCCCTTAAAATGGAGCTTACAGATGGCACATCTGTTAAGTATACTGTACCAAACGTAACCTTATTTGTTGATGATGTTCACGAATCTGTTGTTGAATTTAATAAAGCCAACCCCAAAAAGGCTATTAAGTATAACTACGTTTCAGGTGCATCATACGATTTTTGGTTACAGCTTATACCAATTGCAATTACTGTAGTAATGCTGATTTTATTGGCAGTTGTTTTCCTTAAAAAGATGAATGGTAGCATTTCATCCGAAAACAACAGAGCTATGAATTTTGGTAAAGCCAAGGTTAAGCTGGGTAAGGATGAAAAACGTAAAACTACATTCAAGCATGTAGCTGGTGCCGATGAGGAAAAGGATGAATTACAAGAGATTGTAGAGTTTCTTAAGGATCCTAAAAAGTTTACAGAGCTTGGTGCACGTATACCTAAGGGTGTTTTGCTTGTTGGCCCTCCCGGTACAGGTAAAACATTACTTGCACGTGCTGTAGCAGGTGAGGCTGACGTACCATTTTTCTCTATTTCAGGTTCTGACTTTGTTGAAATGTACGTTGGTGTTGGTGCTTCACGTGTACGTGACCTTTTTGACCAGGCTAAAAAGCATTCACCTGCAATTATATTCATTGATGAAATTGATGCCGTTGGTCGTCACAGAGGCGCAGGTATGGGTGGCGGACACGATGAACGTGAGCAGACACTTAACCAGTTACTTGTTGAAATGGATGGCTTCGGTAATAACGAGGGTATCATTATTATTGCTGCAACTAACAGACCTGATATACTTGACCCTGCTCTTTTAAGACCGGGTAGATTTGACCGTCAGGTTACCGTTGGCAGACCTGACCTTAAGGGTAGACAAGAGATTTTGCAGGTACACGCTAAAAACAAGCCCCTTGCACCCGACGTTGACCTTAAGAGTGTTGCACACGCAACAGTTGGTTTTGTTGGTGCAGACCTTGAAAACCTTATGAATGAGGCTGCTTTACTTGCAGCTAAACGCAATAAAAAGGCAATCACTATGACAGAGATTGATGAGGCAACAATTAAGGTTGAGGTTGGTGCTGAAAAGAAATCACGTAAATATACCGAAAAGGATAAAAGAATTACTGCATATCACGAGGCAGGTCATGCGGTTTCTGCATATTACCTTGAAAACTGTGAGCCTGTATATGAGATTTCAATTATCCCTCGCGGTATGGCAGGTGGTTATACACTTTACAGACCTGATGAAGATTCTTCACATATGCTTAAATCTGCAATGCTTGACCGCATTGTTACAGCTATGGGTGGCAGAGTTGCCGAGAAAATCACCTTTGATGATATTTCAACAGGTGCATCACAGGATATTTCACATTCATCTGAAATTGCACGTGCTATGGTTACCAAGTATGGTATGAGTGAAAAGCTTGGTCCTGTGCTTTATGGTAAAGATACTGACGAAGTATTCCTTGGTATGGATTATTCACATTCAAAGAACTATTCCGAAAGCTACGCAACACAGATTGACGATGAAATCAAGCGTATAATGACTGAGTGCTTTGATAAATGTGAAAAGATTCTTACAGACCATAATGATAAGCTTGTGCTTATTGCAGAAGAGCTTATTAAAAATGAAAAAATCTCAGGCGAACGCTTTATGCAGCTTATGGATGAAAACTACGACCCTGCAAGTGAGGTTGAAGAGGTTACTGAGGTAACTGAAGCCGTCGAAACAAGCGTTGATGTTGTAGAGGATACAGTTGAATCCACAACTGAGGTAATTGATCAATCGAGGGATGGTTCTGTGATTGACCTCGAAAACAACTAAATATTTTTCTTAAAGGGTGAATTGGAAACAATTTGCCCAGTTTTATCTTGTCTTATATCCCAAAATTCATTTTAAAGGAAGATATAAATGAAGAAAGCACTTACGATTTTTCTTTCCGCATTTTTCATCTGCATTATGATTGCACCAATGGGTACTGCGGCAAAAGGTCCTGCCCTCACTACCAGGGTTATTGAGGGCGAGTATTCAAAATCAGCAAATGGTGTTGAATCTGTTGTAGGAACTACATTTACAATTGTAGTTAAAGCACCTGCTGTCAAAAAACTTACAGGTGTTAACCTCTACTTTGAGTATGACCCTGCAATTCTTAAGGTTAAGAGCGCTGGTTTCGCGGCTGATGAAGATGGTACAAAGTTTTTCTACGGTCTTGAGGCTTATGGCCCTATATCAGGTAGGGATAATCAGTACGCATTTGCCTGGATTACTTCAGGTCTAGGTACGTCAAAGTCAGAGGCAACAGACCTTCTCTACATAACCTTCATTGTTCTCGATGAAACAAAGATACAGACTCCTGTTTACCTTTATATTGATGAGTTCCGTACAGATGATGGTGTTAATGATAATGATATTGTGCGCACAGTTCTCTATGGTAACAATGTCGTTTCTTTTAAATATAAACCTGTTACGTATAAACCTGCTACGCCCAAAGTATCGACTACAAATGAAAATGGTGGCGTGAATGTTTTTTGGAACGAGGTAAAAGGCGCAGTTAAATATGTTGTATATCGTAGGACAGCCGGTTCAAAAACTTGGGTAAATATCGGTTCAACAACAGGTACATTATTACTTGATAAAAATGTTGTTAGCGGACAGTATTATTGCTACTCAGTAAGAGCATATGATGCTCAGGGTACGTATAGCAATTTCGTAAGTGCTAACACCCAGACCCGTAAGTTTATGGCAACACCCAATCTTACAACCATATACAACCACGTAAATGGTCTTGCTATCAAGTGGAATGCAGTTGCAGGCGCAACAAATGGCTATCGTGTTTACAGAAGGGGAGCTGGTTCAACATGCTGGACCTATCTTGGCACAACAAAGAATATTTACTTTATTGATAATTCAGTGAAATATAGAAGCGGTGAATACTTCCGATATACTGTTATTGCCGATGGTGGATATCATAGTAAGTTTGATACAACAGGTCTTTACTTGAAACGCCTTGCGAACCCCACATTACTAAGAGCTACAAGTACAAGTGCCGGTATTACAGTTAAATGGGATGCTGTTATGGGTACAACAGGCTACTATGTTTACCGCAAAACTGCAAACTCCAGTTGGACTCGTATTGCTGCAGTAGGTGGTACAAGCACTACAACCTTCCTTGATAAAACAGCAAAGAAGGGCACAACCTATACCTATACAGTTAAAGCTGTTTACGGTACAACTACAAGTGCATATAACTCAGGTATCAGTTGTAAAGATAAATATTAAATCAATTTTGAAAGCCATTCTCTCAAATGAAGAGAGTGGCTTTCTTATGTACAAAAAACAGTTGATTTTTGATAAGACGAGGTACGGTTCTGTGTCTCGTTCGGATTTAAGTTGATTATTTTCTCAAAGAGAGGTTTTAAGGACTCACTCTATATTTAATAAAACAAGCCTCAAGGACCAAAATCCTTAAGGCTTAAGTTTTATTCAAAATACTGATATATTTCTTCGTAATTATTTATAAAGTAATTGCAATAACCTTTGATTACTTCCGGGTCAGCTTTTTCAGAAACATCTTTTATACCAACTATATTATAACCTGCTTTATTAGCGGTTTCAATGGCATAAAGGGCATCTTCAAAAACAAAGGTTTCTTCTTTCGTTGTTCCAAGGTGTTCTAATGAAATATCATATATCAAAGAAGAGTTTTTGCCTGCGCCTACGCCGTTGCAGGTGTATATCTCGCTGAAATAGTGAAGAAGACCATTTCTTTCAAGTGCCTTTTCAACCATGTATTTATCTGTTGCAGTTGCAACACACATTTTTACACCGCGGTTTTTAAGGAATTCAAGAAATTCTTCAATACCAGGCTTTTTTAAAACCTCGTTAAAATAGAAATCCTCAACAAGGCTGTTGATATCAGCAACAATACCTTCAATAGTTGCGGTGTTGTCGAAGTGCTTTATGTAATATTCAGCAGCCTCCATTAGGCTCATTGTAGTAAACTGTTCGTCTGCACCTGCAGGTAGATGGATATTCTTCTTTTCAAGGAATTTGTAACCGATTTCACTCCAGATGAACATGGAGTCAAGTATTGTACCATCAAGGTCAAAAATTGCACCTTTAATTTTTTTGATATCTGTCATATTAACCTCCAAAATTATACGTACCTTTATCTGTTTGCCATATGATATTTAAAATACCTTTTTTAACGCTTACTGTTGCGTTTTTACCTATAAACTCGTTGCTTACACCTAAGGGGAAGTTGGGTGTAAGTGTTGCTTCATTTAACGAGTATAATAAGCCTGTTTCAGTAACGCCCTCAGCTTTATCTGAGTTTGCAAAAACCGAGATAATACCATTACAATCCTTGTCGAATGATATAGAGGAGTTGATTATAACAGTAACGTGTGTGTTACCATCAATTAAAACGGCTCTGCCACCCTTATTTGCAACATATTGTGCGGTTTGTATACTTGCTATTGTCTGATCAAGTCTGCCGCCAAGACAACCATATATTACAAAATCTGTATATCCTTTATCAAGCCCTACATCAACCGCAAGTATGGTGTCTGTTTCGTTTTTCATAACAGGATGCTTAATGATATTTGAACCCTCAGGGGTGTAGCCTAAAGAATCAAAGTCACCAACGATAAAATGTGGAGTAATACCAAATTTGTTTGTGTTTAGTAACCCTTTATCGGCTGCAATAATTAAATCTGAATCATCGATTGCTTGGCTGAAATTTTCAACAGGCATTGAGCCGAAAATAAAGCATTTATTCATGTTATCACCTAAAAAACGCTCCCTTAAAGAGAGCGTTTGATTTTTTAAAATATACCGTAAGTAATAAGTGACATAATAAGCCCTGCAATAAAAACACCAAGGGCAATTATAGGTAAGCACTTTTTCATTCTTAAATCCATAAGTGCAGCAATAAGTGCGCCTGTCCAACCGCCTGTACCGGGCAGGGGGATGGCAACGAATAAAAGTAAGCCCCATTCTTTATATTTATTGATAGTGCCTTTCTTTTTATCTGCTCGTGCTTCCATTTTATCAACAATTTTACCAAGTGGCTTGAATTTTCGCATAAGCTTGAATATTTTGCGGATGAAAAGAAGGATAAACGGAATTGGTATCATATTACCAATGTAGCAAAGCAAAAATGCAGGTATAAAATCTACACCTAAAGCAAGTGCGGCAATCATACCACCCCTGATTTCAAGCACAGGGAAGAGGGATATTAAAAAAGGGATAAGCTCTGTAGGGATATTATGTGTTTCAAGGAACGCCGTGAATGCGCTAACAATACTCTCTACCATTTTAAATCTCTCAATCTAAATAATGATTATCAATAAGGAACTGGTTTGCATCCTTTAAAATTGCTTTATCATTGTCAAACTTAAGGTAATTATAAGCACTTTCGAAGGGCAGCCAGATGTAATCCTCGATTTCCTCAGGTTGTATACGAGTTTGTTCGTCTTTGGTAGTACCAACAAAAATGTGGACTGTTTTTTGAATTTTATTTTGTATTGTGTATTGTGATTTGCTTACAAAACCCGGGAAGATATTAAGGTGAATACCGGTCTCCTCAAGTACTTCGCGTTTTGCTGTTTCTTCGAGTGTTTCACCATCTTCAACGTGGCCCTTGGGAAAGCTCCAGTTTGAGCTACGTCTGTTTTTAATAAGCAAATATCTGACAGTTTCACCGATATGTCTATAAATTACCGCACCGCAGGATTTTTCATAGTAACATTCAAGTGAAAATGGTCTGTTTGCTGTGTAAAAGGTTATGAAACGACGAATTTCCCAATCAATGAATCTTTTTGATTTAGGGGATGCGATAAGTGTTTGCTCACCTGTATCGCGAAAGCGGAGTGTAGCAATCACTCTGCCATCAAAGTGTTTTACGGGATTATCAATGCCTAGAATAAGGACACCCTTAATAGGGGAAGATGCTCGGAATTTACCGATGGGCTTACCGAAATTAAGTTTGAATATGCCTCCGTCAGGCATTGAGGTACCTACGGGTTCTGTAACACAAACCCTTATTAATTTACCTAACATTTTAAGTAACCTCACAAGTATACGAAAATCTATCTTGTATTATAAAACTTTTTTTTACGACTTTCAATATGCAATTATATAATAATGTGTAATATTTTACATATTTTTTCATAAAAATTTACTTAAAAATCCTTGATTCTGTTCTATAGTTTCTTGAATTCCTGCTTTTTGTGTGTTATATTTACCTTGTGGGAGGTTGTATTTATGAAAAGATTTTTTTGCTTATTATTGTGCATTTCGGTGTTATTTGTTTCAATGGGAACAATTTCACTTGCTGTATACGAAGATTCTTTGGTTATAACAAAGTGTATTGAAGATAGCTGGATTGTTGATGTTAAGGGTGAAAATTTACCTGAAATAAGTGATTTTGATAATAAAAAATATTATCATCAGAGTAATGAATACGCACTTCATTATGATGCATATTCACAGCTTGACCAGGCACAGAAAATCATATATGATGCTGTTGTTGCTAATCCGGGTAAGCTGAGTATTAACGTAAAATTTCCTAATGGCGTTTTTAATTATAATAATTTTGAACAGGGTTATTTCACTGAATTAATGAACGCTTTATGTACTGACCGCCCTGATATTTTTTATTATGCAGGTTATAGTATTGGTAGTGGTTATCTGTATAGCGGTGGCAAATATGTCGAATCTATTACCTATAATTGTGGCGTTTATGACACAAGTATTTACACCTCATCTAATCTTACGAGCTATTACAACACCCTTATGAATAAATTGAATAGTCTTCAGTTTGATATGTCTAACCGTTATAACTTTATAAAATCTGTTCACGATTACCTTGCAGATACTGTTTATTATCCTGACCTTAATTCAAGTGACTATAAAATGAGTTCTCACGATGCTTACGGAGCACTTGTTGAAGGGCGGGCTGTTTGCCAGGGTTACTCTGATGCTGTTAAGCTTATTTGTGATAAATACAATATCCCTTGTGTTTGTATTTCAGGTACTTCTAATGGTGGCGGTCATATGTGGAACGCCATTCAGATGGAGGATGGTAAATGGTATCTTATGGATTTAACCTGGGATGACCAGGATTCAGAGACGTTTTATGATTTCTTCCTTGTTGGCTTACAGTCAACTAATACATATTTTGGCGGTGAAAAATTCTGTGATGATCATGTAAACGATGCTGATTTGGCTTTACCTAATCTTCAGTATGCAACAACAGCCTATAACAGAACACAAAATCATTACACATTGTTTAATGGTACGTACAACTCACACTTCAATGAAAATAATGGATACCTTTATCTTTCTGTTTTTGATTATCTTAAAACCCCTGTTTATTATAACGGAATGGATTCTGAAATAACGCCGTATCAGGGTTACGGGTTCTCGGCAGAGCTTAGCGAGGGTGTGTTCAAAAAATGCACAACAATTATCTGTGGTGACCCTGATGGTAGTGGCTCGTACACTTCAAATGATAATCAAATTATAAAGGATTATATTGTTTCTGATGACAGAGAAGCAGATAATGAAACCGCAGCTGCTTGTGACGTCAACTGTGATGGTTACGTCGATGCGCTTGATTTAGCTCTGCTATATACAGAAAAACTACACTCTTAAAATAAACAGCTCCTGAGGATTATTCCTCGGGAGCATTTATTATATCAATTTTATATAATTCGAAAGGATATCTGCCATGCAGATTTTTTTTCGCACTTTGATTTACTACAAGTATTTTGCCCATATGTGGTAAAACGGCAACCTTGATTTTATCTGACGTGCCTTCGGTGAATTTGCGTTTTGCCTGACGATATAAGGGTTCTTTGATTTTTATTGAGTCGGGTATCTGTAGTGATGACGAGCAACAAAGCATATCCCATAAAATATACTCGCGAAGTAACTCAGCATTCACATTTGATTTATTTTTGAAGAATATGTAGAAGTGCTCTGCATATTGTGATAGGGTCATCTTGCAGCCATTAATCATATTACCGAATTGGTAAAAAACATCAAATGGCTCAAATCCACATTCTGTTATAAGGTAATCAAGGCTTTTTATGAATCTGCCGCTGTTATAAAGTCTGTCAAGGGCATCCTCGCAGAGCTTTAATGAGTGTAACTCATTTGCAGATAACCAAGGTGTTTCAGTTACCTCGTATGGTGGGTCGGTTGTAAATTTGCAAGGGTATTTATCAGGGTTTTCACGCATATCAGAGCCGTACAAAAGTTTTAAAAAACCCATTTGAAGCATATGTGCTTTAAGGCTGTAGCCTGTATTAAAGCTTTCTTTAAAGCTATCAAAATCTTCACCTGTAAGACCTGCAATAAGGTCAATGTGAATATGCATATTATTGAATTCAACAAGCCTTTTGATATTTTTCTTTAATATTGATGTATTAGTCTTTCTGTTTATTGCCTTAAGCGTATCTTCATTAAAGCTTTGCATACCGATTTCTAATTGAAAAAGACCAACGGGAGCTGATTTTAATAATTGTATGGTGCTTTCTTTTAAAATGTCACCTGCAATTTCAAAGTGAAAACAAATATTTTCGGGTATATTAACGCCACGATTATCAAGTATGAATTTAATGATTTCATTTCCTCTTTTTTCGTTTGCGTTAAATGTTCGGTCAACAAATTTAAGGGTTTGTGTTCCGCTATTTGCGAGATTTATGATATCGCATTTTACTTGCTCAATATCAAAAAACCTGAGCTTTGAGCACCTTCCGGATAAACAAAATGCACACCTGTAGGGGCAACCTCGACTTGTTTCAATATAAGCAATTCTACCCTTAAGGTTATTGTAAAAATCATTTGTGTAGGGTGAGGGTGGGGTAGATGTATATTCCTTTTCTGGTACAGAAATAACCTTTTCGCCATTTCTGTAATTTAACCCTGCAACAGTAGTGATTGATTCTTTGTATTTTAGTTTGTTGAGTAATTCGGGGTAGGTTTCTTCACCTTCACCTGATAAAACGTAGTCTATATAATTATTGTTGTTGAGAATATCTTCTGCTCTGTACGAAACTTCGGGTCCGCCAAGTATAATTGTTGCGTTTGTAAGGTCCTTTAATTTTTGGCATACATCAAGCGTTTTTGTTATATTCCATATATAACAGGTGAATGAAATAATATCGGGTGAATAGCTACAGATATTGTTAATAAATTCATTGGCATTACCATTGATTGTGAATTCGAAAACCTTTGTATTTATACTATTATTACATAGTAAATCAACCCCTGATTTAAGGCACCAAGGGGCAAGGGAAGCATGTATGTATTTTGCACTTAAACAACAAATGGCTACGTTCATAAATTTGTCTCTTTCTTGTATGTTTTTATTATTGTAGCATAATTAAATAATCATATCAAATTTATTTACAATTATTGTTATCTGTGATATTATAAATTGAAATTTTTGAAGGTGGAAGGTTAGTTATGACCAAATTGCAAAACAAAAAGGATGTAGGCGTGTTTACATTACTGTGCTCAGTTATTTATTTTATGAGCTATGTTTCGCGCATCAATTTAAGTGCAGTTTTTGTTGCTGTTACTGAGAGTGGATATGCACCAAAGGATGCTGTTGCTTTAGCTCTTACGGTCTGCTCTGTTACATATGGTGCAGGTCAGCTTATAAGTGGCTTTTTAGGTGATAAATTCAAACCGCACAATCTTATATTTACAGGCTTTATCATTACCGCGGTAATGAATATGGCGGTTGGTACAATTGGTGGTAATTCAGTTGTGTTATTGTGGGCGGTAAACGGGTTTGCACAGTCTCTTATGTGGCCACCGCTCGTTAAAATTATGTCTGATAAGCTTTGTGAGGATGATTATAAAAAGGCTGTTGTAAAGGTTAGCTGGGGTAGCTCCTGCGGTACAATTGCTGTGTATTTGTTATCACCTTTTATTATCAAAGCACTTTCAGTAAAGTTCGTTTTTATTATCAGTTCAGTTCTTGCAATAGTTATGAGTGTTGTTGTTAAGGCAGTATTCGACAGAAACGAATTGTTCCGGGTTGAAAACATTATAAAATCAGTAAAGAAAAATGATTCTGAAGCAGGGGAGAGTAAAGGCTTTTCAAAAAGTGCAGTTATACTGTTAAGCCTTATTATGTTTGCTATCCTTTGTCAGGGTGCTTTGCGTGATGGCGTTACGAACTGGACACCCACCTATATATCTGAAATATTCAATCTTGACAGTTCACTTTCTATTTTAACAAGTGTAATTCTGCCCATATTCAGCGTTCTTTCATTTACATTTGTTTCATTTATAAACCGCAAATTCGTTAAAAATGAGCTTGTATGTGCAGGTGTAGTTTTCTTTATCGGTGCTTTGTCAGGGGCATTACTTCTTGTGCTTGGTGGTAAGAGTGTTGTTGTGGCTCTCGTATTACTTGCACTCCTTGTTGGCTCAATGCACGGCGTTAACCTTATACTCGTGTGTATGACACCTGCTTTCTTTGCAAAATATGGCAAGGTTTCGTTTGTTTCAGGTCTTATAAATTCCTCCACTTATGTAGGTGCAGCTGTTTCAACATACGGTATAGCCTTGTTTACAGAATCCTTCGGTTGGAGCAAGACTGTTATGCTTTGGGTTGGTATAGCAATTGTGGGTACCGTTATATGCCTTGGTATATCAAAAGCCTGGACAGCATTTAAGAAAAAGTGATATTGGGAATTAGTCATCGGAAGGGGCGTTGTTTGTGGAAGGTAATATGATATGCACTAATTGTGGTAGTTCTGTTGCATCAGAGTACAGGTTTTGTCCACGTTGCGGGAAGCCTTGCACTGTGGATGTTAATGCAGCTTTTTCGCAACCTCAAATCGCACCACAATCTCAACAGATAAATCAGGTGTATAACCAACAAATGAATCAAGCATATACACAGCAAAATCAAGCATATACACAGCAAAATCAAGCATATACACAGCAAAATCAAGTATATTCACAGCAAAATCAAGTATATTCACAGCAAAATCAAGTATATTCACAGCAAAATCAAGTATATTCACAGCAAAATCAAGTATATTCACAGCAATCACATCAGTACTATAACAACTCTGCCTATGGTGGAATGCGAAATTACAATAAACACTATATTTCAAAACAAAAATTACGAGAAGACAGTATAAGTGGATATTTGGTTTCGCTTGGCTTATCTGCGTTTTTTGCTGTTTTAGGTTTTGGTCTTGGGATAGCGTCGTTGCTTGATGAACCGGAGTCAGCTTGGGTTGGTTTTGCTTTTTTTGTTGGGGCAGCACCTTATTGCGTCTTTTGTGCATTTAAACTGCTTTGTTATTATAAGAGCGACTATAAAATCTATCGGGTTCCTTGTATTGATCGTTCTGTAGAGGATGACGGTGAATCAACTGCTTTTTTGGTGCACCTTAAGGATCCCTGCAGTTCAGATCATAAAATCATATATCCTGTTTCGGTTGAAACAATGAAGTATACAAATGTTGGTGATTTCTGCTATCTTGTTATTTATGATAATGATAAGATGGGGAAGAAGGTTTATCCTGAGAAAATGTATGAATTATCGCCTGATTTACAAGCGATGGTAAAAAATATAGATTGATAATAATTTAACTTGACATATATTTAAATATTTATTATTATATATTAGAACATTTATGATGTGAAAATAATTAAAGGATGTGTTTGTTTAATGAATTCACAGTACGAAGCATTGTTTACACCTTGGAAGATAGGCAATGTTGAAATCAAAAACAGAATTGTTATGTGCCCTATGGCTGGTACATCACTTTTCGGTTGGTTTGAGATCGGTGGTTGCCACTTTGATAAAGAGGCTGCTAAGCTTTTTATTGAGCGTGCAAACAATAACGTTGGTCTTATCATTCCCGGTATTGCTCCTATTCGTGATACAATCTGGGGAAAATGGCTCTGGCAGAATCCCAAAATGTTTGAAGAGCTTAAGGAGTTTATGGATGAAATCCACAAAACAGGCGCAAAGCTCTTTGTTCAGCTTACTGCAGGTATGGGGCGTTCATGGGCTATTACCGAGCTTATTGCACCCCTTCACAAAAATAAATTTACCCGTGCTATTCTTAAGCCTATTATCGATACATCACATGAGCTTGCTTCACCAAGTCCTCAGCCTTCACGTTGGGCACACGATATTATCTGCCCCGAAATGACTGTTGAGCAGATTCACGAAATCATTGAAGCATTTGCAAAGACTGCAAAGCTTTGTATGGATGCAGGTGTTGATGGTGTTGAGGTTCACGCTGTGCACGAGGGGTACCTTCTTGACCAGTTTGCGATTGAGTTCTTCAACAAGCGTACTGACGATTACGGCGGAAGCTTTGAAAACAGATACCGTTTTGCTGCTGAGATCGTTAAGGCTATCAAGGATTCCTGCGGTCAGGATTTCCCCGTATCACTTCGTTACTCTGTTGAGTCAAAGATGAAGGGCTTCTGCGAAGGCGCTATGCCCGGTGAAGACTACAACGAGGTTGGTCGTGATATGCTTGAGTCTGAAAAGGCTGCAAAATACCTTGAGGATGCAGGCTACGATATGCTTAACGCTGATAACGGTACATACGACTCATGGTACTGGGCACATCCTCCCATGTATATGCCCCAGAACTGTAACCTTGATGACGTTGCGCATATAAAGAATTTTGTTGATATTCCTGTTGTTTGTGCAGGTCGTATGGAGCCCGACGTTGGTGCTCAGGCTATTGCAGATGGCAAGATTGATGCTATGGGTGTAGCTCGTCAGTTCCTTACAGACCCCGAATGGGTTACAAAGATTATTGAAGACAGAATTGAGGATATCAAGCCCTGTATTTGTTGTCACAGTGCTTGCTTCAACTTCTCATCATCAAAGGGTCATGCAAATACTCAGGACCTTTTCGATACAATGGGTCTTTCACGTTGTGCACTTAACCCCAAGACAATGCAGTCAAAGAAATATAAAATCATTCCTGCTAAAAAGAGCAAGAAGATTGCTATCATCGGTGGCGGTATCGGTGGTATGGAAGCTGCTATTGTTTGCGCACAGCGCGGTCATAAGGTTGACCTTTACGAAAAAACAGATAAGCTTGGTGGTGTGTTTATTGCAGCTGCAGCACCTTCTTTCAAAGAGAAGGACCGTGACCTTATTGCTTGGTACAACCGTGAAGTAATGAAGTATGATTCTATTAAGATTCATATGAATACTGAGGTTAAGGATATTGCATCACTTGGTGCAGACGAGGTTATTGTTGCAACAGGTTCAACACCTAACAGAATTCCGATCAGCGGTGCTGATAAGGCTATCGAGGCTATTGATTACCTCCTTGGTAATAAAGAGGTTGGCGAAAAGGTTGTTGTTATCGGTGGTGGTCTTACAGGCTGTGAAATTGCTTATGACCTTTACCTTAACGGCAAAAAGCCTGTTATTGTTGAAATGCAGGATGACCTTATCACAACTCCCGGTGTTGCACTTGCAAACACAAGCTTCCTTCGTGACTTCTTTAAAACAAATAAAGTTCCTGTTTATCTTGAGTCAAAAACAACAGGTATCGCTGATGGTAGCGTAACTATTGCTACAAAGGATGGTAAAACAGAAACTATCCCTGCTGACAGTGTTATTCTTTCAGTTGGTTACAGACCTGCTCCCGTTGTAGAGAAGAGCAAACACGTTCACGTTATTGGTGATGCTTTCAAGGTTGGTAACCTTCGTACAGTTATCTGGCAGGCTTGGGACGTTGCTATGAAGCTGTAATTCATAATAGTAATTTTTGAAGCACTTCGGGAAATTTATCCCGAAGTGCTTTTATCAAAAAAGTTTTACTAAAATACAATTTACCTATTGACAGATTTAACAACAAAATGTATAATAATGTCAAAGGTGGGGTATACCTGAACTTATTTTGAGTTAAATACCCGACTATTTCATACAGGAGGTAAATTGTATGAGTTATATAAACGAGCAAGACCGTTTGATATGGTTGCTTACTGATGAGTTGCCTGTTTTAAGGGCACGTCTTAAAATTTCACAAGATGAGCTTTCAAGGCGTGTAGGCATTTCAAGACAGACTTATTCATTGATTGAAACTAAAAAACAAAAAATGACTTGGGTAACCTTTATGGCTATGATTGCTTTTTTTGAAAACAATGCTAAAACAAAGGTTGCGTTAGAAAGCATAGGTCTTACAACTGATGATGCTTTCAGAGCACTTTTACAAAAGTGATAAGTGGGGGAGAAAAATATGGCATTATTTAATAAACATGATGGTCCTTTTGACCAGAAAAAACCAAACTCTATTATAGATGTTATTAAATATGAGGATGAAAATCAAAGTCTGATATACAAATATAATATAGAGGACTTTAACTACGGTACACAGCTTATTGTTCACGAGTCACAGGAGGCTATATTCTTCCTTGATGGTCAGGCGCTTGATACATTCGGCCCCGGTCGTTACACTCTTGAAACACAGAATCTTCCGCTTCTCAGTAAGCTTTACAAGATTCCTACAGGTGGTACAAATCCCTTCCATTGTGAGGTTTATTTCATTAATAAAACTACACAGATGGGTATTAAATGGGGTACTGATTCACGCGTTCGCTTTGTTGAGCCACAGACAGGTATTCCGCTTAATATTGGTGCAAGCGGTGAATACAACTTCCAGATTGTTGATTCACGCAAGCTCCTTGTAAAGCTTGTTGGCACTGATAAAGCTTTATTTAACGGTAGAGATGCTCAGCCTCATCAGGGTAATGGCGACCCATGGCTCCCCGTAGTTAAAGAGTATTTCAGACCTCACCTTATGACAAGCGTTAAAACTAATATCGCATCTGCGATTAAACAGCTTGGCATTAATATCCTCGAAATTGATGAGCATCTTGAAGCTCTTTCAAATTCACTTCGCGACGTTGTTTCAGCGGGCTTTGAAGAGTATGGTATCACTGTTCCTCAGTTCTACATAACAAATGTAAAATTGCCTGAGGAAGACTCCAATTTCCAGAAGCTCAAAAGTCTTATTGCTGATGCTTATCTTAAGGTTAAAGAGCAGGAAGTTGCTGCTGAGATTGCAAGTGCTGAAAGGCAGAAAATCCTTGAACAAGAAAAAACAAGGCTTGAGCAAACAAAGGTTGCTGCCGAAATTCAGCGTATTCAAGGTCAGGCTGCTGCTGATGTTAAACGTGCTGAAGGCTTTGCTGAAGCAGATATTATGCATGCAAAGGGCTACGATATGAAGGATCGACTTGAAGCAGATGTTCAGATGGCGTATGCTGAGGGTATCGGTAACATGGGTGGCTCTGCAGGTGCAGGCGGTAACGGTGGCGGAGGAATCATTGGTGATGTTCTTGGTGCAACTGTTGCAATCAACGCTATGAATCCTATTCTTGATAAAGTTGGCGGCGCTATGAGTGGCTTCGGTGGAAGCATTAAAGATAGTCATGATGCACGTCACGGCGCAAATGCTGATACATGGACTTGTGGTTGTGGCGCTGAAAATAGTGGTAAATTCTGCTCAGAGTGCGGCAAAGCAAAGCCTGAGCTTTGGGAATGCCCCAAATGTGGTGCAAAGTGTAAGGGTAAGTTCTGCTCAGAGTGTGGTACTGCAAAGCCCGAGGCATGGGATTGCCCCCATTGTGGTGCAACAGGCAACAAAGGTAAATTCTGCTCAGAGTGTGGCAAATCACCTGAAGAGGCTGTAGAAGCTCCTGCAACATGGACTTGTCCCACTTGTGGATTAGAAGGTATAACCGGTAAATTCTGCTCAGAATGCGGTTACAAGAAAGAGGAGGAATAATTTATGAATGATAAATCAGGCAGAACCAGGTCTTATGTAATACTTGGTGTTACAGGTATAGTATTCCTTTTGTATAACATTATTTTCTTTGTTCTTAGTGCTAACAGCGTTCATGGTGCAAGTCACTGGGTTTCATACGTATTTATGTTAGTTGCATTTATTGCAGTTGCAGTAACAAGCTTTTTGTCATTCGGCAAATTCGCTGATGCAAAGGATAACTTTATGAGATTCCCCATATATGCTCATAGCCTTGCATACCTTGTGATTGAGCTTATTGCATCAAGCGTATTTATGTTTATTGACTATCAGATAGTTCTTTCTAAACAGATGCTTTATCTGACAGAGGCTATGTATTACCCACCTGCATACGATTATGTTTGGATTCTTGCATTCCTTGTACAGTTAATTATTCTTGTTGTTCACGTTGTTATTCTTTTTGGTGCTTTCTCAGCTAAGAATACAATTCAGAACATCGGTTATAAGGTTCAGTCAAAAACAGACTACATCAGACTTCTTAAGGTTGATGCTGAAATCACAGCACAGAAGGCAACTGACCCCCAGGTTAAGGCTGCATTTATGAAGCTTGCTGAGGATATTCGTTTCAGCGATCCTATGAGCCATGAATCATTATTCGAACTTGAAAAACAGATTCAGGAATGCATTAATAATGCAGGTAATTGCCTTGCTGCAGGTAACAATGACGGCGCACTTGCTTGTTGTAATGCGGCAAAGAATCTCCTTATGGAGCGCAATATGAAAACAAAGGTACTCAAGCACTAATTGATAATAAGTTAACCCTCGTAACTTTTGCGGTTACGAGGGTTATTGTTATATGTTTACTTTTTTGTATATTTGCTTAAATAAATTTTCATCATTTAATAATGAATTTATATCATCAAGAAAAATTGTATATTCATCATCCTCAATATAGTGCTTTGCATAACCATCTGCACCATATTTTTCCTGAGTGTGGGTAATTGCTCTTTCAAGTATTTCTTCTTCTGTTGAGTTGGGAAAGTGCTTTAATGTATAAGCGTGAGTCCTTCTTAAAAATTCATCAACATCAGTTGAACGGTCAGCAGTTGATAAAATCTTACCATAAATTGAACGGGGGATATGGTTTGCAGATGCACGATGATCCTCGATAGCTTCTTTTATAAGTATAATTTCATCACTGTTAAAAAAGTGCTTTACATTATTATCATCAATAAAAGCCTTTGCAGATAGTATTTCGTGGGTGTGTTTATCAATATGGTGTGCAATATCGTGATATGCTGCAGCTGTATAAATGACGTTGATGTTTATATCGGGGATTTGTTTGCTGAAATTCAGGCAACGCCTTATAACATACCGGATATGTTGTATGCCGTGACCTGAATTATCATTTGAATATTGTGGTAAAACATTGTTATCAATATATTGTTTTAATTTGGGGTCAATGCTCATAGTATAACACCACCTTTTGATCTATGTTACCATATTGTAAGGTTAATTTCAAATAAACTTTTATTGACAAACTATTTCAGAGGAATATAATTAAGCATAAGAGGTGGTTTTGTGGAAAATAAAAACAATTTATCACTTGTTGAAAAAATACTTTCTGTGTTAACAGGGGCTTTGCTTGTGGGTTTTGCCTGGCGCCTCAGGGGTAGTCATGGCTATGGCGCAAAGTGGGGCATGTTTTTTGTTGCAGCCGTACTTGTAATGCTTGTTTACGCATTGTATGGTAATAAAAAGAAAATGAGTTATGAAATGCTACCCCTATGTGCTGTTTTTGCCGCCCTTACAACAGGCGGTTGGGGTACACTAAATTCACAGATGAGTGGCTATCTGCAAAGTACAGCGCCCTTTACGGGTGAAGATGCAGTCAGGGTAGTTGAAATAAGCAATTTCAGTGGTATAACAATTATGCTTTTACTCGGGTTTGGTTGGTTACCGTTGTTTGCTGTAGCTTTTGCTTCTTTATTTTCTGATAAAGAATATAAACTAAAGGACTACGTTACATACGTTGTTGCTTATTATTTAACTGTGTTAATTGCTAACCTTACTTTTTCCCACTTGCTACTGTATCTTATTAACCCCGAGGCTGTTGTGGGTGCTATGGAGGGATTACAAGACAGGGGACACGACCTGACGCCAATGATGGCA
Organism: Acutalibacteraceae bacterium; assembly: GCA_045629785.1. GTDB lineage: Bacteria > Bacillota > Clostridia > Oscillospirales > Acutalibacteraceae > DTU089. Next base: position 94,507 of record JAZQRX010000042.1, read on the forward strand.
TATATCACCAAGCTCGGTAATGCTGCATGGGCTAAAAAAATACCATTCTGTCGCAATTATTTTACAAGTATAAATGTTATTTCAAGTGCAATAGGTAGCCTTGTGACATCATTTGTTGTTGGTTTAAAGCTTAAGGATAAATTCACCGCAGTAGTATCCTTTATAGTAAATGTTATATGTGCATTTTCAATCACAATTGCAGACCTTGTTATGGTGCTTGATTCTGACAGAGGTATTCTTGCCGGTGTAAAAGGTGCAGGGTATATAACTGAATGCAGTTGGCCCTTGTGGGAGTATTTTACAGGCTTTTTATTTGGACTTGGTGTAATGGCAACCCTTGCGTTATTGCCCCGTAAATATACCCTTGCAGAGGAAGATTATGAATATAAATCAATGCTTTGTAGCAATAAATTCAGGTATATTTATAATTTGATTTTAACAGTTTTTTTCACCTTTGGTATTATACTTGCACGTGCCTTTGCATTCAGACTTACAGAGTTATTTACAGATGATGGTGATGTGATTGAGGTTGTGATAACCATTGTTTTAAGTGCTCTGCTGTTCATACCGATTCGTAAGTCTGTTAATAAAAATATGGTTGATAATGGGCTTAACAGACCCATTGTAGAGTTACCGCAACAGTTTTATATTAAATTTTTACCAAAGCTTGTCTGCTTAAGTGCTATTACCTACTTTTTTATGGGTAGTCAGGATGGTGGCGATAAAATCCTTGGGTATGATTATGCAAAGCTTTTTACCGAATCAGGCTTTTGGTATTATTGGGATAATGGCTTGTTGACCGAAACACTTTTGATGATTATTACGTTTATTCTGTTAAACGTAACGCTCATTTATTTCAAAAGGTCATATAAAAATAAAGAGTAAAAAAATCGTGTACTTCAAACGAGGTACACGATTTTATGTTTATATTTTTATTAATTCGTATTCCGTTGAGCCACAGTTAAGTTCAACGGCGGCATCTATTGTGTGAATACCATTACGGCTTTCGATACGTTCAATAAGATGGTCCTTGCCCTTATCATTACACGCATAAACAAGGTCGATACAGGCTTTATCTATCGCAACAGGGTCAGTTGATGCAAGTATACCGATATCGGCAATACAAGGGTCTTCAGCCTTTGCACAACAGTCACAGTCAACACTCATATTTTTCATAACGTTGATGTAAAGAATGTTACCATCGAAGTAATCTATAACAGAGCGAGCGGCATCTGCCATTGATTCAAGAAATTGGTCGTGGTCTGATTCCCAGAACATATCGGGGTCACCAACACCATGAATATATGCCTTGCCGTAAGAAGATGCTACACCTATTGACAGCTGCTTTAATGCACCGCCATAACCGCCCATAGGGTGACCCTTGAAGTGCGATAGCACAAGCATTGAATCATAATCTGTGATTTTCTTGCCTACAAAGTTTTTGTTGATTCGTTTACCATCGGGTATGTCAAGAACAAGGTCGGGGCCTTCTTCATCAAGAATATCAACCTTGTAGCATTCAGTCCAACCATGGTCAACCATTAATTGCTTGTGGCGTTCTGTGGTATTCCTTGCGCCCTCGTATGCAGTATTACATTCAACTACTGTGCCGTTGACATAATTTATAATATCCTTCCAGAAATCAGGTTTAAGAAAATTCTGGTTGCCTTTTTCACCCGAATGCACCTTAATAGCAACATTGCCTTCAAGCTTTGTGTTAAGGCATTTATATAATTCAAGCACCTTTTGTGGTGTTATTTCATCAGAAAAATATACTTTTGATTTCATAAAAAACTCCTTTGAATTATTTACCTGCTCTGATAATATCTTCGTCACAGGTATCAGATACTTTGCCGATTTGTGACCAAAGGGCTTCAGCTTTTTGTCTCCATTCAGCAAAGCCATCATATTTTTCGGGGTAGGTATCATAAAGCTTTGTAACCTTACCACTATTACTGAGCGCAGTTAAAAGGTTTTTGATTGTTTTAGCCTTGATTTTACCTGTTGTAATACCCTTTATTATACCACTAATAATGTGTGTAATGTCTTTTGCACTAAGGTTAATGCCGTCATCAATATTACCGAGTATTTTATCGCTGAATAATAAATCGTTTGTAAACATATATTCAGCCTCATCATAGCTTATGGTAATAACGCCTTTAAGTAATGCTCGCATAGAGTCAAATTCTTTGCCCTGTGAACGTAAATAACGTGTGTTGATTGACCACATATTCTCTTTAGTTAGTGGTTTGTTATCCTTAATTAACTTGCTTATAACATCTGCGGCAATTTCACCGTGAACAAGTGAAGATGTACAACCCTCACCACAGGTAGGTTTTGTAAGGAATGCGGTGTCACCCATGGCAATAAAGTTATCATCAATGCTTGAAAAAAGGTTTCTGTGGTATGGTGTCATACCTTTTTCGGTCTTTAATAAATCATATTCAGGTACTTTGGTATTCTTTTTGAAGTGGTTGTGGAATACATATTCGGCTGAATCATAAGAATAAAATGAACCTATACCCATAAGTCCGTCATAGCCTTCACCTGCAGGGGCAAACCATGACTTGTACTGCATATAAAATGCGTTAAGGTCGGCGGGATTAATAGTTTTATCCTTATATGTAACATAATAAAGAACAACGTAAAGGATGTCTTTTGGTGTGAGTTGGAAATTTTCAACAATAGAGCTATCGGGGAGTTTGGTTCTTGCGGCAGAGGGGATACCTGAACAATCAGCAACAAGCTTTACGTTTACAGTCTGTTCACCTTCTGCTGTTTTGTAGGTAGCACCGATTATTTTATTATTTTCATCATAAATAAAACCCTTGAATGATGCGCCGTAAATAAATTCTGCACCCTTTTCCTTTGCTCTATCAGCCATAAGCATAATATAATCGTGCTTGTGCATTCCTATAACAGGGGAGTAGCCACCTGGGATTTTAACCGTTGCATAAGGTGAACTCATATTTGAACGCTCAAATCTGAATTCGCGGATAGGGTTATTTTCATCAGGTATTTCAAGAGCTGAACGCTCCATTTCACCTTCACCCATATGGAAAATATCGTACTCACGAGATACATCATCAGGCAGATTCTTTTCAATTACAAGAACCTTTGCGCCTTCCTTTGCCATTCTGTGAGCAAACCAACAACCGGTAGTTGATGCGCCTACTATTAAAATATCGTATGTGTTGTTCATATTGTCACACCCCATTCATAATATTAATTCCATTATAGTATTACAACCTGTTGATTTCAAGATAAAGTTACATTTAATGGATTGGTATTATCGGTTTGCGGAATAATCTACTTGACATAAATGCACCCCTTTGATAAAATAACAAGGCAAAATAAATACGGAGACGTATCGAAGTGGTCATAACGGGGCGCACTCGAAATGCGTTAGCCCTTAACCGGGCTCGTGGGTTCGAATCCCACCGTCTCCGCCAAAAAAGAAGTAACTTTTGTCTACCAAAAGTTGCTTCTTTTTTTTATCCAAGCCGCAGGCTTGGTATATCATCACGACGCAGTCGTGTATATCATCAGCCCCTTTGGGGCTGTATCTCATCACGCGTCAGCGTGCATCCCCCTGCGGCTTGATGAGATGCAACACTGCGTGTTGATGATATGCAATTCCTGTGGAATTGATGATATACAAGGCATCGCCTTGATTTGTTTGTGGAAAAGTAGTATAATTCTCTTGAAAGGAGTGGTTATATGCCGAAAAATTATTTGCTGACATACTCCGAGCAACTTGCAACAAAAATAGAATTGCTTTGCCAGAATATCAAGGCACCATCCAACACTCTTTTCCAAATTCGTAAAAGTTCAAGCAGTATTTATGCAAATATCCGTGAAGCAAATTATGGGCAGAGTAAAGCGGATATGCTTTCAAAGTTTGAAATTGCTCTTAAGGAATGTAGCGAAACCGAAGGTTGGTTGTGTTTATTGTTTAATACTAATGCGATTGACGAAGAAATCTATAAAAAGCATAGAAATCTTTGCGGTCGAATCAGACGAATGTTAATTGCAAGTTGTAAAACATTAAAGGAGAGTATAAAATGAAACGAATTATTTGTTTTTTGATTTGCTTGTTGATGCTATTTTCATTCGTAGGTTGTGATTCTGATACAACCCATGTTTTTTCCGGCAGTTATTATGCTGTTGGCCATTATGAAGAAATGTTAACGCCGTATCTGTCGCTTGATACAGATAACAACGAGTTTCGTTTTGGTGCCGGTTCTGTAGTTTCTTATCAGGAATATGGCTCTTATAAAATTGCAGACGGAAAGATTATTGCCACTTCACAAAGCACAACATTTGAATTTGAGATTAAGGATAAGAACACCCTTATATTGATTGACAATGGGGATAATGACTTTTTTAAAATTCCCATCAATACGCAGTTTGTATATAGTGAAGATTTGAAGTGATTACATTACTTTTGGTCGTTTTTACCCCAGCTTATACACCTTTTTGTCGCTCTTTCGCATGAAAGCACCCTCATTGTGATACAATGAGGGTGCTTTCAATGATATCTGTTCCTTGCGGAACGGGTGATATATCTTCGATATATGAAGGCATATATCATACGACAAAGCCGTATATCATATCGCACCGGCGATATATCATTTCAAATCGTTAAAAGACAAGTAATCGTTAAAATACTGGCATAATCGTTGATTTATAGAAGTAATCGTTAAATTACAGTTGGCAATCGTTAAACTATTGATGATAATGCGATTCTATGATATAATTTAGTCAAAAGGAGTTATTTTATGGTAGATATTTCTGAAAAACTATATAATGCGGTGAAATCAATAATTGATAGTTGGCAAGAGAAAGGCATTTATGCTATTTCGTTCTTCGTATATTCGAACGAAGCTTATGAGTATAATGGGTTTAGTAATGTGTCGTCCTTTGCTATTAGTTATAATACTGAAGAAGATTGTGAAGGTGCAGGAAAATATGATGAAGAGCGATGGAACTACGCTTTTTGGCGTCAGGACGAATCGCCTGTTATTGCTCCAGATATGCCAAACGAATTGACTGATCTTTTGTTTGATTGGTACAAGGAAAATGGCATTACAAACATTGGCGAAGAAGATGATGACTGCTACGATGAAAACTATAACTACATTGGGAAAGGTCCTGTAGGTCATTACGAATTATTAGGTCTTGTTTCTAATGTTGCCAAACGTTTGCAGCAAGAAGCATTTATTGAGAAAAAATTCGGTCGAAAACTTCCCATCATTATTCACGGTCTTGAATACGCATGGTTTGATATTGAAGCAACCCAAAATGCAAACATTAACGGAGAAGCTGATATCTTCTTGGAGGCAATAAAGGAATTAGGTATGAGCTAATTCGTATTTTGCACCCCTTGACAAGAAAATGCACCCCTAACCTCAAAAGGGGGTGCATTTGTATTAAAATTATTGTTAGTCTTCAAAAAAAGACCGTAACTTTGATACAAGTTGCGGTTGTTTTCTTTTTATGGTATAATGAAATAGAGGTGTTGTTATGTCTATCGAAAAAGTAAGAGAGTATTTCCGCGAATATGGAATTGAAGATAAAATACTTGAGCTTGATGAATCAAGTGCAACTGTTGAGCTTGCTGCGCAAGCATTAGGCACAGAGGGTTGCAGAATTGCTAAAACCTTATCATTTATGGTGAATGAAGAACCTATTCTGATTGTTACAGCAGGCGACGTTAAAATTGATAATAAAAAATATCGTGATCAGTACGGGGCAAAAGCAAAGATGCTCACACCCGATACTGTTGCGGAGCTTATCGGTCACGCTGTTGGTGGTGTTTGTCCGTTTGCGGTAAATGAAGGTGTTACTGTTTACCTTGATGAATCTCTCAAGCGTTTTGAAACGGTTTTTCCTGCGTGCGGTAGCGGTAATTCAGCCATTGAGCTTACAATAGCAGAGCTTGAAAAATACTCCGATTATGATTGTTGGGTAGATGTTTGTAAGCCACGTGAATAATATAATAATTAAATATAATTTTTAGTAAAAAAACAGTTGACAAACCCAAATTTTAATGTATAATGTAGTAGTGCTTTGAGCACAGATTACATATACATAGGGGTATAGCTCAGTTGGTAGAGCAGTGGTCTCCAAAACCACGTGTCCTGGGTTCGAGCCCTAGTGCCCCTGCCATAAAAAAGCCTTATCACATTCGTGGTAAGGTTTTTTTATTTCATAATGTATTTTGGGCTCGAACCCGAGAGGGTCTGAGCGTAAAGAAAACAGTCCGGTGGACTGTTTTTAGCGAGGAGCGTGAGGCTGGTACCGAAATCCGCAGGATTTGGGTAGCCGAGCGGATAGTATGTGGCTTTGCCACAGACGGCTAGCCCTAGTGCCCCTGCCATAGAAAAAACCACTTCTTCGGAAGTGGTTTTTTCAATGAAATAAATCCTTGCGGATTTGTGAAATATCCTTCGGATATGAAATAGCTTACGCTATGAAATACGCTGCGGCGTATAAAGGATTTATTTTATTTCACATTTTGTCGTTAGACAAAATATTTTATAATCGTAAGATTATTTCATATTGCATAGCAATATTTCATTTAAAGAAAATAAATAATTTGCTTTTCGAGCCACTTCTTCTGAAGTGGTTTTTTCAATGAAATAAATCCTTGAGGATTTGTGAAATATCCTTCGGATATGAAATAGCTTACGCTATGAAATACGCTGCGGCGTATAAAAGGATTTATTTTATTTCACATTTTGTCGTTAGACAAAATATTTTATAATCGTAAGATTATTTCATATTGCATAGCAATATTTCATTTAAAGAAAAATAAATAATTTGCTTTTCGCTCCACTTCTTTTGAAGTGGTTTTATCTTTTTATAACGATAGTGATATCTGTTCTCTTTAACTATATTAATAATACTTTAATTGACTTTATTACATAGGTGTGGTAATATTAACTTGTTAAATTATATTTAATTGGGGTGGCAATATGAAGAACAATTCCGTTGTCTTTTTAACTGACCACAAAGAAAATCATACCCGTCTTATTGATATGCTTGAGGTTAACACTAATCTTAGTGTTTGTTCTTTTGCTGCTGATAGCTGGGTAAACGTTGATTTTTATTCAAATAATAATATATGCTTTGTAATTGACGAAATACCACAGGATAAAGACGCCATCTGGATAATTTCTAAATTATCAGAGGGTGGTTTATTTGCTGAGGTGCCTGTGCTTTTCACATCATATAACGCTATGTATGAGTTTGATAAATCAGGCTTTGCGTCATTTGCATATGATATTTTACCTGATCCGTTTGATTATGAAATCGCTTATCGCAGGTTAATGAATATTGCTGAAATACGTCAGCTTAAATCACAGATATATAACCTTACACAGATTCATACAAAGCGTATACTTAATCAGGCTAATAAGCTTAAAGAGCAAAACACTAAAATGCAGACAATGAACTATGACCTTGTTGAGCTGCTTGTTGCCGCTATTGAAAGCCGTGACCTTGGTTCCGGTCAGCATATCAAGCGTATTCGTCTGTTTACTAAGGCACTTACCGAATCTGTTATGGAGCTGTTCCCCGAGTATGGTATCACCAAAGAACAGGCGGAGTATATTTATTACGCATCATCTGTTCATGATATAGGTAAAATTGCTATCCCTGATGCTATTATGCTTAAACCCGGCAGACTTACACCTGAAGAGTTTGAGATAATGAAAACCCATACAACCCGCGGTTATAATCTGCTTAATATGCTTGATGAAATCAGCGAACAAAATGAATATTTCAAATATTGTCAGGAAATTTGCCATTATCATCACGAGCGTTGGGACGGCAGGGGGTACCCCGAAGGTCTTGTTGGTGACCAGACACCAATATCCGCACAGATTGTTGCTATATGTGACTGTTATGATGCGCTTACAAGCCACAGACCTTACAAAACAGCACTTTCTCACCACGATACGGTTGATTTGATTATGAGTGGCGGTTGCGGTGTGTTTTCACCCAATATGTTGAAGGCGTTTAATAACTCACTTAATGAATTTGCTAAGATTGAGAGAGAATTCAAGGCAAAAGAGGTTGCACCCGAGGAATTAGAACGTGTTGAGGTAACAACAACTACCGCTGCAAACTCAGATAAATCAACTAAAATTTCATCTACTATCAGCGAAAGTGAAGATAGAATTCTTGCATCACACGATATTGTGTTTGAGGCAGACATTAAGAACGGTTATTTTTCTGTTCTTCGTGGTCAATGGGAGGCTATATTCTCATATGTACCCAAAAACTTTACAGAGGCTATTTCACAATGCCTTAAAATTTGTCATCCCGCAGATGCTGCAAGGTTTGATGCCCGAATCAACATTAACTCGTTTCAGGAGCTTTGTAAGCAAGGTAAACGTAAAACCAGGGTTGAATTCAGAGTTGTTAAAAATAACCTGGAATATCTTGTAGTTGGTTTTATTGTTTTTGTTACCGATGATGATAAAAATCTTATCGGACTTAATGGTATTTTTAATATTTATGATGATGAAGAGATACTCAACGATATAAAGCGCGGCTTTGGTGTTACTGACTCACTTACAGGTCTTTCACTTCAAAAGCAGTTTGAAAAGGACGTTAACCTTTTTATAAAGCAAAATCCGGATTCAAAAAATCTGCTTATTCATATTGATATTGACAATATGAGCCTGTGCAACAATATATTTGGCTATGAGTACGGTAACGTACTTATTAAAGAGTTTGCATCAAAGCTTAAGGGCATATCTACCAAGGACAGAGTGGTTTGCAAGGCTGCAAGTGATAAATTTTTTGTTTTTATAAAAAATATTACAAACCAGACCGAGGTGCTCCTTTTCATTCAGCAGCTGAACAGCCTGCTGCGTAAGCCGTATTCAACAAGTGAGCGTAGCGGAGCATTTACCGCATCTCTTGGTGTTTCGCGTTACCCCAATGATGGTAACGATTTCAAAAGCCTTGCCATTGCTGCAGAATTTGCTGCAAAAATTGCCAAGTCAAACGGCGCAGGTCTGTACTCATTCTTTAACAGCAATATGCAGAATCTGGCGCACCTTGGCCCTGATGATATTGGTAGTAAGGGCGTAGACGGAAATGCTGATTTTGAGCCAAAGTTTTTCCCTGTTGTTAACGCGCGCACAGGTGACCTTGTTTGCTACGATTATATTCCGTACACCATGTATGATGGCTCTGGCGCTCTTAATGCAGAGTCGTATTACGAATTAAATAAAAACTCACCTAACGCAAAGAATCTTAGCATTCTTTCAATCAAGGCGCTTTTATATTCGCTTATCCGCCTTAAGCGTGAGGGTAAAAATATACCGCCAATTTCTGTATATACAACCCTTACCGGTGAGGGCTTACCGGGTTTTATACAAGAAATTACAAGCACTATCAACGAGAATGATTGCGGCGGCATTGAACTTTTCATTCTTTTACCACAGGATATTCTTGAGGAGGTGCCTCTTAATCGTATCAAGTCATTCTCTGAATATCTGCACAATATCGGCTTTAAGCTGGGCTTGTACCTTTTGGGTCATCGTTATATTCACAATGCCTGTTATACACGTGACATTTTTGACCGCTACGTTATGAAGACCCAATATGCAGAGCATGCAATCAGCTCAGGTAAGCACCTTAAGTACTCGGTTGATACACTTAATATGCTCAATATTTTTGCAAAGGATGTTTCAATACCGACAAACATTGACAGTGCTGACGTTGAGCTGATGATGGATGCAGGTCTTAAGGAGTTTTCATATGGTGTTGACACCATAAGCGGTGAGAAAAAGCTTATAGAGGATTTCAGGCTTCGTAAGTCAAGCCGTGTAGTGACTACGAAAAACGAGCCTATTTTTGCTGAAATTAACCCCATTGTTGTTTATCACGATATCTTAAAGAGCAATACTGCCTGGCTGCTCTTTGACGTTCGTAAGCAGAAGTTCAGCATCAGCGCAAATGCTGCCGAGGTGCTGGGCAGAGAATTGACCTGTAATGAAGACGTCACCTTTGATGATTTAGCCGATAGGCTTCACCCGGACGATTTTGACGTCTTTAGTGAAAAAATGTCGTCTATGAGGGTTAATATGGGTGTTACCTCTGCCGAGGTGCGTATGAAGATTAATCTTGATGACCCTGATTATGCCCGTATTCACGTATTGGTAACCTGCATAAATGATGATAATGGTGTGCCGATGCGTTTTCAGTGTGCAATAACAAAATTATCTTAATTTTGTGTAAATATCATCTAAAATTCTTTTTTCTATCCGTGACACATAGGATCGTGATATGCCCATTTCTTTGGCTATTTCACGCTGTGTCAGGGGCGGTTTACCGTCCAAACCATATCTTTTTATAATTATTTCCTTTTCGCGTGATAGGGGCATTGATTTTAATATATGACTTAGCTTTACAACCTTGTTTTTGGTATCTATGTCATCAACTATAGTGTCCTCTACGGCTATAATATCCATAAGGGTGAGGGGGTTACCCTCGCTGTCTGTATCGATCGGGTCATCAAATGATACATCCTGATTTGATTTTTTGGTTGACCTTAGGTGCATAAGTATTTCATTATCTATGCACCGCGCACAGTAGGTTGCAAGCTTAACGCCTTTTTGTGGCTTAAAGCTGTTAACACCCTTAATTAAGCCGATTGTACCAATTGAAATTAAATCGTCCTTATCCGTGTCTGTGGTATAATATTTTTTTACAACGTGGGCTACAAGCCTGAGATTGTGCTCTATAAGCAATTTACGGGCGTTATCGTCACCCTGCATTAAATTTTCTATATAGCCTTCTTCTTCAGCTTTTGATAGTGGCTTAGGGAATGAATCTGCATCGGTTACGTGTAGTATCAAGCAAAGCATTTGTGACAAAAGTGATAGTATATCCATATAAAACTCCTTTTTGGTTTTTATAAATTATATTCTTTGTCTTTTATTTCTTTGCAAGTCCTGAATCGAGGTATTATGAAAAAAATCGAACAATATCGTACAACGGTGCGAGTATCTGCAATTTCTATATTTTGTATTATTTCAACTGTAATTTACTTTTTGGTGTGGGATGTGGCTTATAACCCTGATTTTGAACATCCTTACATCGGTAAAGGTAAGCTGTTTATTATATTTGTGTATTTTGCGGTCTTACTTGCTATGAGCATTATTTTAGGTGCACACAGGGTAGATGAACTAAGGCGTGGTGAAATAATATTCTATGAGCTTGTTGCGCTACTTTTTGCTAACGCTATAGCTTATGCGCAGATTTGTCTTATTGAGGCTGTTCTTGCTAACTTTATGGCTTTGCTTTTTGCTATGCTTATACAAGTGCTTGTTCTTGTTGTGTGGACTTATATTGCGGCTGCACTTGTACACTATATGAGTCCGCCTGAAAAGATGCTTATAATCTACGGTAGCCACCTTGCTACTGAAATTGTTTATAAGATGAGTCAGATGGAGGACAGATACGTAATCAGCGAGTCGGCTAACGTTGATGAGGGTTACGATAAATTAACCCATAAAATTGAGCGTTTTGATAACATAATTATCTGTGACGTTCCTGCAAGACTCCGTAATGACTTGTTAAAATTCTGTTACCAGCAGAATAAAACTATTTATCTTATTCCTAAAATATCTGATATTATTGTAAGAAGTGCTTCTGATATTACTTACTTTGATTCACCTATAATGAAATGCACCTCGAACGGTCTTACTATTGAAAAAAGGGCAATTAAGCGTATTCTTGACGTAGTGCTTTCAACAATTGCGCTTATTGTATCGTCACCTGTATTCCTTGTGTGTGCTATATGCATCAAGATGTATGATGGTGGCCCTGTATTCTATAAGCAACGCCGTTGTACTATGGACCTTAAGCCATTTGATATTTTAAAATTCAGAAGTATGGTTGTTGATGCTGAAAAAGACGGCCCTCAGCCTGCAGTTGATAATGATAAGCGTATTACACCTATCGGTAAGGTTATAAGGGGCTTGCGTATTGACGAGTTACCTCAGCTTATTAATATAATCAAGGGTGATATGTCTATTGTTGGCCCAAGACCCGAAAGAATTGAGCACGTTGAGAAATATTCTGAAGAAATACCCGAATTTGTTTGCCGATACAAGGTTAAGGGCGGTCTTACAGGCTATGCTCAGGTATTCGGTAAATACAATACATCGGCTTACAATAAGCTTAAAATGGATCTTATGTATATTCAGAATTATTCACTTGCCCTTGATATTAAGCTTATACTTATGACAATAAAAATACTCTTTAAAAAAGAGAGCACCGAGGGCTTTAAGGTAAAAAGTAAAAAGGATTCAAAATAAAATGAATTTATATTATATGATACTTGCAGGCGGTGTGGGTTCACGAATGAACTCACCTGAACTGCCTAAGCAATTTTTAAAGGTTAAGGATGTACCTATACTTGTACGTACTGTAAGGAATTTTGAAGATTTCGGCTCATTCAGGGCAGGTGTAATATGTTGTCCTGTTGATTGGGTTGAATATACCAAGGCTACCTTGCTTGAGTATGGTATTTCCCTTGACCACATAAATGTTATACCAGGTGGTAAAAATCGTAACAGCTCTGTAAAAAACGGCTGTAAATTTCTCACTACAACCTATAACGTAACCGACAGCGATGTTGTGCTTACACATGATGCGGTAAGACCATTCTTTGATGCAAGGGTTATTAAGGATAATATCGAAGCCGTAAAAGAATATGGTGCTTGTAATACGGTAATGCCTGTTGTTGATTCTATTTTACGTAGCGGTACAGGTGAATTTTTTACCGAGCACCTTAAAAGGGCGGAGCTTTACAGAGTGCAGACACCACAATCATTCAGATTGGCAGAGCTTGATAACCTTATTAACTCATTATCTGAAGGTGAGCTTGAGGAATATACTGACGTTGCTTCGATTTTTGCTGACAGAGGGTACAGAATCAAGCTTGTTGAGGGTCTTGACAGTAACATTAAAATTACAACACCATTTGACCTTGCTGTGGCTGAAGCTGTTGTTGATAATTTGCCATAAGGCTGAATTACGGTTTTTTATTATAAAATGCATTTAAAAAGCGGTTTTTTTGAAAAAATATTACATTTTCGCAAAAAACTTTTGAAAAAAGTATAAACATTTTAAAAAACATGTGATATAATAGTTGAGTTAAAATGTATTATTTTGATTTATATAAGTATTCTTTAAGGGAGGCGTTTTTTCTTTATGGCAAGAAAACGTGCTAAAGACAGTGCACCCCGCACAAAGAAAGCCAAAAAGCAACGTAGAGAGCATCCTATTTTAAGGTTTATTTTCGGTACCATATTCACAATTACCGCAATTATTGGTATTTGTGGTGGTGTTGCTTGCTCGTATGTATACAACTATGCGGTTGATTACATTGCAAACGAAGAAAATAAAATGGACCTTGAGGTTTACAAGGCTAACCAGGCTCAGACAAGTATCATCTACGGCTACAACGAAAAGAAAGAGCTTGTTGAATTATTGCGTTTGCATGGTGCTGAAAACCGTATGTGGATTGACTATGATGATATCCCCGATACAATGATTGATGCTTTCCGTGACCTTGAGGACAAGCGTTTCCACGAGCATCAGGGTGTTGACTGGACTCGTACAATCCTTGGTGTTGTTAAGTCAGGTTTTGAGCAGGGTGGTTCTACCATTACTCAGCAGCTTATCAAAAACCTTACAGGTGAAAACGGACGTACAGTTTCACGTAAATTCTTTGAGATTCTTAATGCGCTTAACCTTGAGCAGAATTACTCAAAGAAAACTATTATGGAGTTTTACCTTAATACCGCTTACCTTGGTAATGGCTGTTATGGTGTTAAAACTGCCGCTGAATATTACTTCGGTAAAGATGTTAAAGACCTTAACGCTGCCGAGTGTGCTACAATTTCATCAATCACTCAGGCTCCCGGTGCACTTGACCCTATAGCTAACTTTGATGCTAACCACGAACGTCAGCAGTACGCGCTCAGATGTATGTTTGAGCAGGGTAGCCTTACTCAGGCTGAGTATGATGAGGCAAAAAGCTTTGAGCTTGTTTTCACCGAGGGTAAAACAATGGAAAAGCCCGAAGAAGAGCTTGACGAAGATAAAGAATATTCTGATGAAGAAATTGAAGAAATCGAAAAAGCAAAAGAAGAAATTGAATCTTCTTACTACGTAGATTTCGTTATCGATAACGTTATCGAGGACCTTATGCTTGAGTATGACTTAACATACAACGAAGCATGGAAAAAGGTTTTCTTTGGTGGTCTCAGAATTTACTCTGCTGTTGATATGGAAGTTCAGGAAATAGCAGAAAACGTTTATGAGAACAGAACTGCATTCCCCAGCGAAGAGGATACCGAAGAAAATCCTGCTGTACAGTCCGCAATTACTATTATGGATTATAACGGCAGAGTTGTTGCTATGGTCGGCGGTGCAGGTGAGAAGGGCCCGTTCCGTGGTCTTAACAGAGCATCACAGTCACCCCGTCAGCCCGGTTCATCAATTAAGCCAATTTCAGTTTATGCACCTGCTATTGACCAGGATTTAATTACATGGTCAACAAAGGTTCAGAACTATGGTATTAAAATGGGTTCATCACGTTGGCCATCAAACTATGGTGGTAATAAGGGTGCACCTAACTCATTTGTTACAGTTCAGTATGCTTTGCAGGTTTCACTTAATACTGTTCCTGCACAGATTGCAAGTAAAATGGGTCTTGAAAATTGCTTCAGCTTCCTTGTAGATGACCTCAGATTTACTACATTCGTTGAAGATAAAGATAGTAAGTTCTACGATGCTAACTACTCAACTATCGCCGTTGGTGGTTGTAGTGAGGGTGTTACTACACTTGAGATGGCTGCTGCCTTCCAGATGTTTGGTAACAACGGCTATTACTTCAGACCACATGCTTACTATAAGGTTACTAATAACGATGGTACAGAGGTATTGCTTAAATCGGGTGATGATTCAGGTGACCAGGTTATAAGCGAAAGCTCTGCAGGTGTTATGAGAAACCTTCTTAAAACTGTTACACGTGGCGGCGGTACAGGTGCTGCTTACGGCGTAAATGGTTTTGAAACATTTGCAAAAACAGGTACAACATCTGACGATAAGGACCGTTGGTTTGTTGCAGGTACACCTTATTACGTTGCTGCTGTTTGGTATGGTTATGACCAGCCCAGACGTATCTGGAACGTTTCAGGTAACCCTGCAGGTCGTATCTTCAAAGAGATTATGGATGAGGTTCACGAGGATCTTGATGACCTTGAGTTCCCCAATGCAAATGGTGTTGTAGCACGTAGCTACTGTACAATTTCAGGTGATATTGCAAGTGGTGGTTGTCCGAGGGCAACAGGCTATTACAAGTCATCTAACGTACCTAACAGATGTAAGGGCTGTTCAATCATCAATGGTATCGGTCAGGGTATTCCTTCAGTTATACCAAATACTAAGACTACTGCAAAGACCACAACCGACAAGGATGATGATAAAACAACAAAGCCAACACAGGGTGGTAACATAACTAAACCTACTCTGCCCAAGCCTTCACAGGTGACATCTGCACCTACTACTGCACCTACTACTGCACCCACTACTCAACCAACACAGGCTCCGGAGCCCATTGATCCGCCTGTTGATGTGCCGATTGAACCGGATCCCCCTGCAGAAGGTGGCGGCGATAGCGGTGATTCAGGTGGCGATTCAGGTGGCGAGGGTTCTATTGAAGAACAGGTTGAACGTATGATACGCCACAGTAGGCAAAAGCATTAAAAATTATGGCTGATAGTTAACTCTATCAGCCATTTTTTGAGGAGTATTTATGATTATTTTATCAGTAGATTATGGTGATAAACGTACAGGTATTGCCGTTTGTGATAAGCTACAGCTTTTAGCGTCGCCCGTTTGTGTGCTGACCGAATGGAATGTAGAAGTTCTTGCACAAAAAATTGTTGATATAGCCCTTGAAAAAAAGGCAGAACAGATTGTTGTTGGTCTGCCTAAAAATATGGATGGCTCTAAAGGGTTTCGTGCTGATGCCTGTGAAGAATTAGGTAATATTATTAAAAGCAAAACTGATATACCTATTGTTTTTTGGGATGAGCGCCTTACAACTGTATCTGCCCGCAGAATATTAAGTGAAAATAACGTCAGGGGTAAAAAACGCAAGGCGGTTGTTGATGCTGTTGCGGCAGTTACCATTTTACAGAATTATATTGACTCTTTAAAATAATATGAAAGGATGTAATATGTGAAAAAGCATTTAACCGTTTATAAAAAATTAGATAATATTGATACATCGCTTTACACCGCAGATTACATTCTTTGTAAAGCACTTGATATCGGTGAGAATATTCTTCGTTGCGGTGGTGAGCCTAACAGAATTGAGGATACTATCAACAGAATATGCACAGCCTATGGCGCGGTACACACCGATGTATTTGCACTTCCGTCACTTGTAATTGCAGGTATCAGAATGGATGATGGCACTACAGTATCACAGGTGAGGCGTGTTTATAACACCGCTAATAATATGTATCGTCTTGATATGATAAACGATATTTCACGTAAAGTGTGTAGCGGTGAGGTTTCACTTGAAGAGATTGATGATTTAATTAAAAATGCAACAACCACTAAGCCTTTTAGTAAATATCTGTCACTTTTTGCAGGTATTCTGGCGGCAGGCGGCTTTGCGGTTTTCTTTGGCGGTACACTCCTTGATGGTGTTGCAGCCGCTATTGCAGGTTTTGTTATTTCAATATTTAATTTGCATAAAATTAAATTCAATAACAAAATGCTTTACACCGTTATAATGTCGTTTATCGGTGCATTAACCGCCCTTACTGTTTTCAGATTGGGTATTGGTGATAACCTTGATATGGTTATGATTGGTACAATTATGCTACTGATTCCCGGTCTTGCCTTCGGTAACGCAGTTAAGGACCTGTTATTTGGTGACACAGTATCGGGTATTATACAATTTACCCAGGCAATTCTTACTGCGGTAATGGTAGCCTTTGGCTTTATTGTGGCTATGCTTGTTTATGGGGGTGTGTTGAATTGAGCCCTGAATTAGTTAAAATTATTGCAGGTATCGTTGCTACCTTTGGCTTTGCCCTTATTTTCAGACTTAAACCACATCATTGGATTTTTGCAACCCTTGACGGTGCAATTGCGTGTGTTGTTTACTTCCTTTTTGCGGCAATTTTCCCTGATAACGTGTTTATACCAAATATAATAGCTGCATTTTGTTGCTCATTTGGAGCAGAGATTTTTGCAAGGGTGTGCAAGGCACCAACCACAGTATTTATGTTACCCGGTTGTATAGCTCTTGTACCCGGTGGCTCCTTATATTATAGTATGAGCAACCTTCTTAACGAAAATTATCGTGATGCCGCACAGTACCTGCTTGTTACTGTTGAGGTTGGCGCGGCAATCGGTGGCGGTATCATAATTGCTGCCTTTGTTAAATACGTGGTGTTTGGTGTAGTTGACAGAATACAAAGTAAAAAAGACAATAAAAAACTTAATAAATAACAATAAAGCAGTTGGCGGTCCCTCTCTCTTAAACCAGAGAGGTAGACCACACAACAACTTTATTGTTCTGCTAATTCTGCATTTTGCATTAAACAAAAAAATCGAGCTCGTTAAGGGAGTGTGAATCAAGGATTTAATAGCCTTAAATCATTATATTTAGCGCATAGCTTTGTTAAAATGCTAGGGAACCCGTCAGGGTGCCCTCGCATTTATTCCTTGCTCTGCATCTAAATCTAATTGATTTAAGGTGCAAAGCAGTTTAAATTTGAATAGTTTTCGTTTAGACGAAATGACAAAATCACCGTAAGGCTGGCGCCTACGGT
>JAZQRX010000043.1:0-19204 GCA_045629785.1 Acutalibacteraceae bacterium
AAACCAGGAAGATAAATTTTACTAAAAACAATATTAATAACGATTGATATCATATTAATAAGACCTTGTATAATCATGCGCCAATAATCCTTTCCCATGTACGTATTGCATGCTTAATTGTAGCAAATATAAAAATAACCCAAAGAATCATTTTATATAAGCCATAAAACATAGCAAAAAAACTATTAGTTTCTAAAAAAGTTAGATTAATAGATTGTTCTTCCCATAATACAAATTCATCATCAGGTAAACTAATCTTAACCTCTGGTAGAGTAAATAAGATATCATCATCAATATGACGTGATAATAAATCACCTAATTTTTGAATAAAATCACTAGTTAATGTACCTGCATCGTATACAATACCAAGATGCTCGGCTAAAAATGCATCATAAGTCTCAGACCAATCAGAAATAAAATAAGGGTCGGGTACAAACAAGCCACGTATTTTATATATCAAAAGACGAACCAACGCATTAAGCCAACCCTCGTCAGCGTAAATCTTAACGATATTATTAGCAGCGGATGGATGTGTAGGTAGTTTTAAAACAAGACGAAAACGGTACGAATAACCTTGAGGAAGAATATGCTCTTCTACAGAAGTACTAAATAAACCATATGAACCTATAAAAGTACCATCCATAGAATATTGATAAATTTGAAAAGCACCATTAAGGTCAGAGTCAATAAAATCAAAATTATACTGCGTACCTAAAGGTACCTCAAATAGTTCGCTAACAATAACATTTTGATTAGTTGGTTGAATAAAAACAGAGCCATTAGACCCATTAACCATACCACGCTCCCAATATAATTCCTCATAAACACGAGGTTTAAATTTATCGAAAAATTCTGTTATTGCAGTTTTAAAGGCTTCAATATTCTCAGTTAACTTATTTTTTAAATCAGTAAACCAGGAGCCGACATTATTAAACCAGCCCTCTAGGTCTATACCCATAGCATCAAATGCTTCAAATATAGTATCTGCTATACCCTCTTTAACGGTATCAAGCTTACTATTGATTTTATCTCGAACATCAGTAAGCTTGTTAATCAGACCAGATAGTACATCAGAGAGCTTGTCGCCAAGAGCAATGCCTAAATCATCCAAGCCAACACTAATACCACCAAATTGAGTCCTAAGGAATTCAATTAGATTATTAAAAAAGCCTTCTGTATTATCTGCGTCGTTATCTTTAAGGACAGGATTAGATACATATAAAATATGTGTATCAGTATCAGCGTCGAGTGTTCTAATTACAATATAAAAAATAGGAGTACCAGTAGATGACTTAGTTGAATAATCAAAATCAAAAGAAACAGTACGCCCTAAATAAGAAGAAAAGTCAGAGCCTTTAATTTCATAACAGTATTCATCAATAGTAAGAATATGTGAAAGTTTTTTATAACCAACACCAAATTTAATTGATGTATTAGCTTTGTTTATAGTTAATAATAAATCATTATCAGTTAAAGAAGTACCAAGAGCAGTATTAATCTCAGAAACAGAAGGAAAATGAAGAGAAGCAGTATAAGAATGACCAACATTAAGTGAAGGTAAATCATAGCAACCATTTAGCTTAAATTGAACAGTAGTACCAGAAGAAACATCCGCAGGAGTACAATATAATCTGCCGATACCATTCCTATATGAAATATAAGTGAAATTATCAGAAGTCCAATTCAATAAATTAGGGTCAACAAGGTTACCGCTTGCTTCATCAGCAGCACTAGCGCCTACTGAAAAGCATCCGAGCACCAGCAAGGAAGATAAAAACAAGCATAATAAACGTGATGCTTTCGAGCCGGACATTAGTTTCACCCCCAGAGATTAAATTATAATCAGGTTGAAGAGTAATACCCTCAAACTCAGCATTAGTATAAATATGCTCATACTCATCAACGGTCAGCGTTGTTTGAGTGTATTCAGATGCGCTTACACGAGCAGTATTAGAAGCACTGCTGCTACTACTGTAATTGCCAGATTTAATAGCAACGAGGACAGAAGAGTCTTCAAGGCTAAAAGTATACGCATCTTGCGCGGATATGGGGCTCTTTGAAAAGAGTGCATATAAATCCGGGCTGGTGGAATAGTAAGAACCGCCAGAAGCCACACTATCGGTATAACATACATAATATCTATAACCTTCTTTCGCGTAAGTAGGTATTAAAGCATTAATATAAGCTTGTTGAGCTGTAGAAAACATAAAAACACCTCATTATAAATTATTGTTTTTAATAAACGTTGTGCTTTTGCGCACTAACTATATTAAAACAATAAATACTACGCGCAGGCACAACTTAAATTTTTACTGTCGGAACTGCTGCGCAGCTTCTGTATAGTTTAAAGTTCTAATAATGGTAAAAATTTATTATTAAAAATAACAATTTATAATTAAAGTGGATTTCTACCTCTGAAAGCTTTAAACATCATACGACCAGGAATAGAAATAACAAGAACAAATGCAGCGATTTCATAAGCATGCATCATTAAACCGGTTATAACAGAATATAAGTCATTCATTATTTAAACCTCCTAAGCTAACAACTTGAGGTCTGCCATGCCATTCATTGTTATAACGTTTCATCTTTGCGTATGTATCATAACTTTTGTACATTACAGGATGATGAAAGAACACGAAACGTCTTCTAACGTCGTAAGCAAGTTCACCATTAACCTCATGGGTGGAGTCACCATCAATGAGCTGATTATACTGAATAACTCCAAGATAACATTTACAAGCAACAATGTCCCTCACCTGCTCTCTCAATGGTTTAGCGCATCTGATGTAACGCTGAGAAGTACCGACAATATGCTTACGCTGCTTACGTTGCTGAGATATTTCAACCATTACCTCAATAGGTATGTTCTTACTCTCGAGAGAGTTAAGCTCTAAATGAATTTCATCAATGAAAAATAATACGCCAGCTTTATTGTTACTAACATATTTAAGACAATCCAAACCGGTATATTGAACAGTAACGTTTTTAAAACTACCATCAAGAATTTTTTCGGTGGTAATAAGCTCATCAGTCAAAATATCATGCAGCTCATACTGTTGCTCCTGACAATATTGCTCAAAGTCATCAGATACATCGAAATAATAAAACGGTAGCATAGCCTCAACATATTTATCTACCGTTACAGTAGGATATTCGAGGTCATAAAATTCTTCTTTAATTTCTTCTACCGATTGACGGTAGAAGTCTTTTTTTCTTTCATGCTTAATTAACTCATAATTATTTTTAAGTATATCTTCGGGAATAGAATTATGTTTTATGTAAGCATTAAAAGGTCTCCCCCTTATTCTGGTATTGCTAACAAGAATGCAAAAGGGATAAGTTTTACAAATAGAACGTATATAGTTAACAGCACTCAAAGTCTTGCCCTCACCCTGAGAACCACAAAAAAGCATAGTACCGCAAGGTTTAAAATACTCGGGACATTCTTCGTAGCTGTCTATTTTAAATTTAATAGTATTAAATAAACGCTTTGGGCTAAGTCCCCCAGGAACACGCATAAACTGTTGAGGAGCCAGAACCATAGAACGTTGTATAGCTTTTTTTCTTTCTTTATCCATAATAAAACCTCTAAAAATGCCCGCCAATTTATTAAATTGACGGGCTTTGTGGGGAAGGATGGGGATTAAACGGAAACTTTACCTCTTGAGAAAGCGTTAAGTACCATACGTGCAACTTTACGAATAGCCCACCAGCCAAGGAAGATAGCAAGAGCTGCAGCAAGTGCAACGGCAATAACCTCAAGAATAGTTGTGAAGTTAAGCACACTGTGCATAGTGTTAAAGACTTCTGTAGCACATTCTGCAGGTGTTTTATCAACAACAGTATCAGCTGCAGATGCCATAGGAACCATAGTAGCACCTACAACAAGCATACACATAGCACATGCGAAAACCTTTTTGATTTTAGCATTATTAGCTAATTTCTTGAAAAACTTCATAACGGCTCTCCTTTCTTATTTAAAAATGTTATCAAAATCCACTATGACGTCACCGGGAATGATATCGGAAACAAATACTTTACGTCCATCAAGAGAATACTCAAAGTCAAAAATCTGTCCTGGCTTAAGTGAACTAAGCTCAGCTCTGAGCTGGTTGGTAACATACTTATCAGCTATCCACTCTTTATTGAGTCGGATGTTACCATTGTCATCTTTTTCAAGGTAACGAACACTAAAGCCCTTTACAGCTTTACCGTTATCATCCTTGAAGTCACAGAATAAAAGATTGATAAATAATTTGTTTGTCATAAAATTACTCCTTTTTACCGGCTGCGCCGTTATTTTTAGGTAAAAGTTTACCTTTTATTTACATTATAGGTAACTTGTTACCTAAAGTCAAGAAAAAATTTTTATAAACTAAAAATAAAAGGAGTGAAAATATGTACCCAAGAATAAAAGAATTAAGAATAGATAAAGGAGAAACACAAACAAAGGTTTCAACAATACTCGGAATAGACCAATCATATTACAGCAAAATGGAAAAAGGAAAACATGAAATAAGTATAAAAGACCTCATAAGAATAGCAGAATATTTCAACGTATCATTAGACTACATAGTAGAACGAACAAACAAAAAGGAGGTAAATAAATGAGCACAGCTCTTGAAGGTGCATTATTTATGATAAAACAATTAATGCCACAATTATTATCTGTTATAGGAGTAATTGGAATAATAATGATAGGAATACTGATAGCAGTAATACTAGTAAAACGAAAAAAATAACAGCAAAACACCCGGGGCCCCTCCGCAGGCGGAGGTATCCCCGGGATGTTTTTTATGCTTCGCAGGGCGATTAAGAGGAGCCTGCTCTGAACAGCAGCTTGACTCTATTCCGCTTGCGCTTTAATCGATTGTGTGATATAGTAGTAGTCGCAGCGGGGCGAATACGGTACTGTATCGCACCCATCAGCTCACTCACCCATTGTATTGAGCAGTCAGCTTGCTCCTCCCAGATAGCTTTAATTTTGCGAAACTCAATATATTAAAAAGAAAACGAATATTTATGGTTTTGGCTTTGATTGGTTTTTGGTATTGGGTATATTCCCCGTTATTAATATTGGTTTTGGTGGCTACATAAACGTATGAATTCTGTCAGATGATGTTTGCAACAGCCTTATTATCGCAACACAGCACCGAAATTCCTGAATTATAACTCTAAATCCCTTACTAAATTAACGCGTAGTGTTTCTGAATTTATTATTTAATATTTATCATTTTAAGTTTATTAATTAAAATTTTATAGAAAGGTTGGTGTATCATGAAAAAAGAAGATTTCCCATATATTTTCCCCTCCTACGTAGTTGAGTTTCTGAATTATTACTCCGTAGTTAAAAATCGTTCTGATTTGACTGTACGTGAATACGCCAACGATTTGCTTACTTTTTTTCGATTTTTAAAGATTATACATGGGCTTGTACCTAAAGAAACAGCCTATGAGGATATTAACGTTAACGATATACCGCTTGATATAATTTCGGGTGTCTCATTAAGTGATGCTTATATGTTTATGGTTTATTGTAAGGATAACCGCGGTAATAACGAGCGTACACGTGCCCGTAAATCAACCACACTTCGTATTTTTTATAAATACCTTACTGTTCAAAAACGCCTGATTGACGAAAATCCTCTGCAGGAGCTTGATTCACCCAAAATTAAAAAGACTCTGCCGAAGTACCTTACACTTGACGAGAGTCTTAAGCTTTTGCAATCTGTCGAGGGCAAATTCAAAGAGCGTGATTATTGCATTATAACATTGTTTTTAAATTGTGGCTTACGTCTTTCAGAGCTTTGCTCACTTAACCTTACAGATATACGCTCAAACAACACCCTTACAGTTACAGGTAAAGGTAATAAGGAGCGTACTATTTACCTTAATAATGCTTGTATAGACGCAATAAACGCTTACCTACCCTACCGCCCCGTTGATGGCGTTAAGGATAAAAACGCACTGTTTATAAGCCGTCAGAAAAGCCGTATTAATCCGCGTAGTGTACAGATTATTATAGATAATGCGCTTAAAAAAGCAGGTCTTGGTGACCGAAAGCTATCTACCCACAAGCTAAGGCACACCGCAGCTACATTAATGTATCAGCACGGCAACGTTGACGTACTTGCTATTAAAGAAATTCTTGGTCACGAAAGCCTTAGCACAACACAGATTTACACCCATATTGTTGATGAACAACTAAAAATGGCGTCAGAGGCTAACCCTTTAAGCCAGGTAAAAGCACCTAAACGCCCTGATATTGCTCTTGAAACCCCCGATTTACCCGAAGAAACCGAATAATCTGCCGAACATTTCAAAGCTTGCACAATTTAAGAAGCTACCTATTATTAAAGGAATGGCTAAACCTATGTATTTGATTGTATATTCCTTTAAAATATTATCTTTTCGGTCGATTTTAGGGTGAAACAGAAGGCTGAAAACATAATTTGATAACTGACTACTGTAGCAGCTGCACTTTATTAGTGTGGCTGCTGCAATTGCGTTACAGGGTAAAATTACACAACCATAAACCGTCAACCCTTTTAAAGCAAAGTTACAGTAATACTCTGCTACTGATAGCCCCGAATATACACCAAAGGCTAACAACGTTAAATATATAAAGGGCAGACCGACACCACATAACCCAAAAATATATTCAGCCACAATCAGAAGTATTAACGGAGCAAATACACCACAGAATTGTATCAATATAGTAGCGTTTTGCCTTGCCGTAATATGATTTAATATAAGTGTTTTAAAAAAATGGTGCCAGTTATCACCACCTTTTGCTGATAGCATTACACCAAATATCACACCACACACCAAAAAGCAAAAGAACCAAATGCTTTTATAATCTGAACTTGCTTTTTTCATGCGTAGCTTTGGCGCTTTTATTACAACACTTTTTCTGAACATTAAATCACTCCTACAAATTTGCACCTACTATACCGCCCACAAGGCCACAGACAATTGATAACGGCAGAATATAAATCAAGTTAATATTTACATTAAAACCCATTACAACAAACAGAATAATGCAAAGTATTACACCAAACAACGCACCGCATATTGCACCATTTACAATTCCCCTGCCCTTTAGCCGTCTGTAAGCACAAAAACCACTAATAGCACCACCAAAACCTACTGCAATATACGAAAAAGCCTTATAAAAGACCGTAAAAGAGGCGTTATTAAGTAATATGATGCTGATTACACCCAATAACACAAGCGTCAGAATAAGCCCTTTTAAGGCATTTAGCAGGTAAACGATAACAGGCTTTGATTCTTTATTCTTTTTT
The DNA here is from genome assembly GCA_045629785.1 of Acutalibacteraceae bacterium. Lineage (GTDB taxonomy): Bacteria > Bacillota > Clostridia > Oscillospirales > Acutalibacteraceae > DTU089. Next base: position 7,308 of record JAZQRX010000043.1, read on the forward strand.
CGTTTAGCTTTTAATATTTCAGGCATAAAAAAACCCCCGCATATCTTATGGTTAAGAATATGCGAGGCATCTTTATTTTAGAATAATTATTTATCCTCTTCGGGAATGTCGTTAACATTCTCAGCAGGGATATCGTCATTTTTGACTTCAACAGTCTTTTTTGACTTTTTGCCGTTAACCTTTTCATCGATAGCAGCTTTTTCTGATTTTGCCTTTTTAGCATCCTCAGCAGCTTTTCTTTCAGCAGCCATACGATCATTTGCTGTGTTGTTTGTCTGAATAGCCCAACGCTGGAATTTAAGCTTTGTTCTGTCAGCGCCTGTTTCGATAACAATGCTGTCATCCTTAACAGTAACAACTCTGCCCATAATACCACCGATTGTTGTGATTTCATCACCAATCTGGATAGAGTCACGCATATTCTGCTCTTCTTTTTGTTTTTTCTTCTGAGGGCGGATTGTAAGGAAGTACATAGCAACAAAAAGTACAACCATAAGGATAATAGGGCTGAAAGGACTCTGCTGAGCGCCTTCACCACCTGCTGCAGCACCTGAGCCGCCACCAAAAAGACCAAAAGCGTTAATAAAATTAATCATTGTAAAAATCCTCCAAAAATTAAATACCATTGTATTATAACTAATTTGGAATAATAATACAATAGTTTTTTAAAATAATTTGGAATTAGGAATGAGGAATGAGGAATTTCGGGGCTACGCCGTTATCATAATGCTTCGCATCATTTTAAGATGATGAGGTATATTTTGCAAAATGCAAAATGCAGAATTATCGGGGAAGCTCCGCTTCCGAACATTATAATTACAACGCAGTTCCTTAATTCCTAACTCCTAATTCCTAACTCCTAATTCGTCATTATATTCTCGTATCAAGCAAATCAACATATTTATTCTTAAACTCAGTAAACGTGCCGTTGTCAAGCTCATCACGTATACGCTTCATAAGATTATTATAGAAATAAAGGTTGTGTGTAACCGCAAGTCGCATAGCAAGCATTTCTTTTGCCTTGAACAGATGGTGCAGATATGCACGTGAAAACCTCTGACAAGTGGGGCAATTACACTCTGTATCAATTGGTGTATCGTCTGTTGCATATTTTGCGTTGTTCATGTTAATGATACCGCTCCAGGTAAACAGATGACCATGACGGGCGTTACGTGATGGCATTACACAGTCAAAAATATCAACACCTCGGCTTACACCTTCAATAATATTACCCGGTGTACCTACACCCATAAGGTAACGTATTTTATCCTTAGGCATAAATGGCTCAACTGCACTTATAATGCGGTACATATCCTCTTTAGGCTCACCTACCGCAAGTCCGCCGATAGCATATCCGTCAAGGTCAAGGTCCGCAATAACCTTCATATGCTCAACGCGTAAATCATCGTATGTTGCACCTTGGTTTATACCAAAAAGTAATTGGTTTTTATTAATAGTATCGGGTAATGAATTAAGCCTTTGCATTTCATTTTTGCACCTTACAAGCCAACGTGTTGTACGTGCAATAGAATCCTTAGCGTAGTTATATTCAGCCGGGTTTTTAACACACTCATCAAACGCCATAGCAATAGTAGAGCCAAGGTTTGACTGTATCTGCATACTTTCTTCAGGGCCCATAAAAATCTTTTTACCATCAACGTGAGAGTTGAATGTAACGCCCTCTTCCTTGATTTTGCGAAGACCTGCAAGTGAAAACACCTGAAACCCACCACTATCTGTAAGAATAGGACCATTCCACCCTGTGAATTTATGCAGACCACCAAGTTCCTTTATAAGCTTATCACCCGGTCTGACGTGAAGGTGATATGTATTACAAAGCTGTACCTGACAGTCAATATCCCTTAAATCATAGGCAGAAAGACCGCCCTTAATAGCAGCACATGTGGCAACGTTCTGAAATGCAGGGGTCTGTACTGTGCCGTGTACTGTTGTAAATTCACCGCGACGGGCATTCCCCTCTTGTTTTAATAACTTATACATAGTAAACCTCGATTTAATTAATGTTAACAGTATATATCAAGTCGGTAAAATAATCAATAAAAATAACGCAAGAGAATCCCCCTGCGTTAAATTTAATTAAACATAAGACTCAAGATTATCCCAATCAATGTCCGCTTCATTTACAAATCCGCTTGATTCAGCTGCGGCAATATGAGCGGCTTCATCGGGTGTAGCTTTAGTAAAATCCGGGTCCCAAGCAAGAACAAGTTTTTTTATGAATTCATAGGCAAAGTTCTTGTCATCTTCGGGCAACATATCCATAAGTCTTGCAGCATCCATAGCAACGTTTGACATATTACACGCCTCCTTATTTGTAAATATCTCCGCGGTTACCGATATCTATAATATACAATATTTCAATTTCTGATTCAATTCCGTATTTATAAATAACTCGCCAGGAGCCGACTCTGAGTCGCTTTCTGTTATCAACATAACCCTGCATTGGTTTAATATCACCAACAGGTGGCTCTTTTGTTAAACCATTAATTGCTTCACGAATTCTTGAAACAGATTTTTTATCAAGCTTTGAAAGAAATTTTAAGGAATCCTTAGAATATTTGATAATCATAGTAACACACCGCAAAGTTTATTTTCTATTTTAATCTTACCATATTATACGCTAAAGTCAATGGATTATTTGTAAACTTTATTTAATAAGCATACAATCACCGAACGAGAAAAATCTGTATTTTTCATCAACGGCAACCTTATAAGCGCTTAAGGTTTTGTCATATCCGTAAAGCGCGCTGACTAACATAATAAGGGTGCTTTCGGGCAGATGAAAGTTTGTCAGAAGTCCGTCAATACACTTGAACTGATAGCCGGGGTAAATAAAAATATCTGTAAATCTATCATCCTCGCGGATTTCACCACAGAAGGTTGCGGCACTTTCAAGTGTGCGGCAGCTTGTTGTACCAACAGCGATAACTCTACCACCCTCTGCCTTTGTTTTATTAATCAATTCGGCAGTTTCTTTGGGTAAATGATAATGTTCAGAGTGCATTTTATGGTCCTCAATTTTATCTGCCTTAACAGGTCTGAAGGTACCAAGACCAACGTGAAGTGTCACGTAACCGATATTAACACCCATAGCCTGCAATTCATTAAGTGTTTCATCGGTGAAATGCAACCCTGCTGTGGGTGCGGCTGCCGAACCCAATTCTTTAGAATAAACTGTCTGATAACGCTCTTTATCCTCTAACTCTGCGGTTATATAATGTGGCAGAGGCATCTGACCCACCTTATCAAGGATTGAAAAGATGTTATCACCTTTATCATAGCTGAATTTAATGATTCTGTTGCCGTTATCAAGGACCTCTTCTACACGGCACTCTAAAATGCCATCACCGAAGGTAAATTCTGCACCAACCTTTGCCCTTTTACCGGGACCTGCAAGTGCCTCCCACAGATCGGTTTCAATCTGATTAAGTAAAAGGAATTCAACGTTTGCACCGGTACCCTTTTTTGTGCCGTAAATACGTGCAGGTAAAACCCTTGTATTATTTAAAATAAGGCAATCACCGGGCTTTAAATACTCTTTTATATTATAAAAATGCTTATGCTCAATGGTGTCATCCCCCTTTGATAAAACCATCATTCTGGAATGGTCACGAGGTTCAATGGGGTGCTGAGCAATAAGCTCTTCGGGTAAATCATAGAAAAAATCTGATTTGTTCATAGCAAATCCTTTCAGTAAAAATGAGAAATCAGGAATTAGGAGTTAGGAATTAAGGAACTGCGTTGCAATTATAATGTTCGGAAGCGGTGCTTCCCCAATAATTCTGCATTTTGCATTCTGCATTCTGCATTTAGCAAAATATACCTCATCAGCTTAAAATGATGCGAAGCTTTATAATAAGGGCGTAGCCCCGATAATTTTGCATTCTGCATTTTGCATTCTGCATTTAGCAAAATATTCCTCAAATACAACTAATTTCTGCATAATTATTTGTATAAATATTGACTTAACTTATATATATATGGTATTATACATAAGTTAAAAAGCGGATTATATTATAATTCATTTATCACACATTTACAAGAGTAAATTTAAGTATCGGAGGTAATTCCCATGAAAAAGTATAAGGTTGGTCTTATTGGTGCAACTGGTATGGTTGGTCAGCGTTTTGCTCTTTTACTCAACGAGCACCCCTGGTTTGATGTTACTGTTCTTGCAGCATCTTCACGTTCTGCAGGTATGACATATAAAGAGGCACTCGGTGACCGTTGGTGTATGGAAGAGCCCACACCTGCAAAATACCTTGATATGCCTGTTCTTGATGCAGAAAAGGATATCGAAAAAATCGCAGCTCAGGTTGATTTTGTTTTCTGCGCTGTTAACCTCAGCAAGGATGAGACAAAGCACCTTGAAGAAAAATACGCTAAGGCTGAGTGCCCTGTTGTTTCAAACAACTCTGCTCACAGAATGACTGCAGACGTACCTATGGTTGTGCCGGAGCTTAACCCCGAGCATATCGAGGTTATCAAGTCACAGAGAGAGCGCCTTGGTACAAAGCGTGGCTTTATTGCTGTTAAATCAAACTGCTCACTTCAGAGCTACGTTCCTGCACTCTTCCCCCTTCACGATAAATACACAGTTAAAGACGTTGTTGTTTGCACATATCAGGCAATTTCAGGTGCAGGTAAAACATTTGAAAGATGGCCCGAAATGGTTGATAACGTAATCCCCTTCATCGGTGGCGAAGAAGAAAAGAGTGAAAAAGAGCCTCTTAAGCTTTGGGGTAAAATTGTTGATGGTGAAATTGTTTCTGCAACAGAGCCTCATTTCACAGCACAGTGCATCCGTGTTCCTGTTTCTGATGGTCATATGGGCGCAGTTTTTGTAAGATTCGAGAACAAGCCCACCAAAGAAGAAATGATTGATATGTGGAAGAGCTTCAAAGGTCGCGCTCAGGAGCTTGAGCTCCCCTCAGCACCCAAGCAGTTCCTTCACTATTTTGAAGAGGATAATATGCCCCAGACAAAGCTTCACAGAAACCTTGAAAATGGTATGGCTGTTTCAATCGGCAGACTCCGTGAAGATACACAGTATGACTACAAATTCGTTTGTCTTGCACATAACACACTTCGTGGTGCTGCAGGTGGCGCAGTTCTTCTTGCAGAGCTTCTTTGTGCAGAAGGTTACATGGACTAATTTGCCTTGCTATGCAAGGCATCGATATAAATCCTGTCGGATTTTCGATATAGCTTATGCTTCGATATACCTGCGGTTCGATATGTGCCTTACGGCACGATAATATAAGGTTTTATATCATATCAAGTTTGAGCGTAGCGAAAACATATCGAATTTTGTTTACAAAATATATCGAACAAGCGTAGCTTGTATATCGATTTTACCAAATATTTGGTAAGGTTATACATTATTTATAATTCATTTGCATACTCTTAAGGAGAGATAAGCAGGGGTAATTCTCTTCTTTTCTCTCCTTATTTATATGCCTTGCTTTGCAAGGCGGTGATATTCACCTTATGGTGAGTGATATTGCTGCGCAGTGATATACGCTTACGCGTGTGATATATTTTGCTGAAGCAAAATATTTTGGAACTGCGTTGGCTATTATAAAGCTTCGCGTTACTTTTAATTTATTGTTTGCGATAGCTTATAATGTTCGGAAGCAAAGCTTCCCCGATAATTTTGCATTCTGCATTTTGCATTTTGCATTTAATTTTATGGAGGGTACATCTTATGAAAAAACCTATTTTTACAGGTGCAGGTGTTGCAATCGTTACACCATTTATTGGTGATGATTTAAAAATTAATTTTCCACTTTTTGAAAAGATAATTGAAAATCAGATTGCAAATGGTACAGATGCCATTGTTGTTTGCGGTACAACAGGTGAAAAATCAACCCTCGTTTACGACGAGCACGTTGAGGCTATTAAGTTTACTGTTGCAACTGTTGGTGGCAGAATCCCTGTTATTGCAGGTACAGGCTCAAACGATACAGTACACGCTGTAAAGCTTTCAAATGATGCCGAGGCTATGGGTGTTGATGGTTTGTTAATGGTTACCCCCTATTACAACAAAGCATCACAGGATGGCCTTATCGAGTCTTACACATACATTCACGACAGGGTTTCAACACCTATCATTCTTTACAACGTACCCAGCCGTACAGGTGTTACAATCAAGCCCGAAACATACCTTGAGCTTTCAAAATTGCCGCTTATTAATGGCGCAAAGGAGGCAAGCGGTGATATTTCACACCTTGCACAATGTATGGCACTTTGTGGTGATGAGCTTAACTTCTACTCAGGTAATGATGACCAGATTACCGCCTTTACCGCCCTCGGCGCAAAGGGTGTAATATCTGTACTGTCAAACGTTGCACCAAAGCTTGCTCACGATATTGCCATGCTTGGTATTGAGGGTAAAATCAAAGAGAGTGCTGCACTTCAGCTTGAATACATTGACCTTTGTAACGCTCTTTTCTGCGACGTTAACCCAATCCCTGTAAAAGCGGCTATGTGTATGATGGGTCAGGATGTGGGCAGATGCAGAATGCCCCTTTCCCCCCTTAACGAGAAGAACGAGGCACTCTTACGCGCTGTACTCAAAAAACACAATATGATATAAAATAATCAGGTGATGGTTCACCTGACGGAGGAAGTTTATGACTAAAGTTTTATTAAGCGGTTGCTGTGGCAGAATGGGTCGCTTTGTAGCCGATATAATCAGCAAAAGACCTGATTGCGAAATTGTTGCAGGTATTGACATTATTGATGATTCATCACTTGGTTTCCCTGTGTTTTCAAACTATGACGAGGTAAATGTTGATACCGATGTTATTATTGACTTTTCAAATCCTGCTTTGCTTTCAGATATGTTAGCATACGCAGAAAGAACAACCACAGGTATCGTTCTTGCAACAACAGGCCTTACAGATGAACAGATAAAAGATGTAGAGAATACATCAAAAAAGGTACCTGTTTTCTTCAGTTACAACTATTCAATGGGTGTCAGCCTTCTTTGTGAGCTTTCAAAAATTGCTGCAAAGGTACTTGGCAACGGCTTTGATGTTGAAATCACAGAGGCACACCATAACCAGAAGCTTGACGCACCAAGCGGTACAGCGATTATGCTTGGCAACGCTGTTAAAGAGGAAATGCCCGATGCTTACTTTGAATATGATCGTCACTCAAAGCGTGAGAAGCGTCATTCAAACGAAATCGGTATTCATTCACTCCGTGGCGGAACAATCGTTGGTGAGCATTCAGTAATGTTTGCAGGTAATGATGAAATTGTTACCCTTTCACACTCAGCACGCTCACGTGCAATATTTGCAACAGGCGCAGTAAACGCTGCAGTATTTATTGCAGATAAAAAAGACGGCATGTTCAGTATGAAGGAATTAATTAATTCATAAAAAAGCGAAGCCTTACCTCCCTTTCCCAAGGGAGGGGGACCAAAATCTTTGATTTTGGTGGTGGGTAGTTCTGTTACTATTATTCTTCAGATATATAGAAGAATAAATCACGACGAAGTCGGGTATGTAACCCGTCGCAAGACGGAATGTAATCATAATAAAATTATGAATGTAATCAATTTGAAGAAAACTCATAAAATTACCTACATCATTGATGATGACATACACGCTAATGCGCGATTACATACCAATTCTACGAATTGGATAACAAGCTACGCTTGTTTGGTGGATAGTTCTGCTTACCACTACACTTCGCTTAAATAGAACAAATCATATGAAAAACATAGATATAACTCACGAGTTGGTTGAACGCGCAACAACAATGCGCAAAGCCTCAACACCGGAAGAGGGTAAATTGTGGCATTTATACCTCAAAAAATTTGAACCACGATTTAAAAGACAAGTAGTTATTGGTCCATATATAGTCGATTTCTACTGTTCAAAATTAAATTTGATTATTGAAATTGACGGTGAACAACATTTCTTTGAAGAAAATCTTGATTATGAAAAGCGTCGAGAAGATTTTTTACAAAAAGAAGGTTATAAGTTACTGAGATTTTATAACAGTGACATAAATAAAAAGTTGAACGATACCGAAACAATGATTTATCATAGTTGTATTGATAGAGCCAAGGATTTGGGTTTGGATATTTCTGTTCAATTTAAAAAATAAAGGTCTGTATCTTGGGATTAAGATACAGACCTTCTTCTATCTGACTGAAGAATAATTCTTCTAATTGAAAACATACACGACTTCGTCGTGATTTATTCTTCTATCCAAGTGAAGAAAAGGAGCAAGAGAACTACCCACCACCACGCCAAAGGCGTGGTCCCCCTCCCTTGGGAAAGGGAGGTAAGGCTTCGCATATCTTCAATTTAGCGATAGATTTATAATGTTCGGAAGCGGAGCTTCCCCGATAATTTTGCATTCTGCATTTTACATTTTACATTAAAAAACTCTCGCCCGAAAGCGAGAGTTTTATCTTAATACGCTTTGCCCCAATAGAGCATTTTGGTTGCAGGCTTGCCACAGCAGATACATGTGTCTGCAAGTGCTTCCTGCTCAAAGGGAATACAACGTGAGCCGACACCTGTAAGCTCTTTAACCTTATCCTCGCATTCCTCATCACCGCACCACATAGCCTTAACAAAGCCGTCGCCCTTTTCCTGGAGTGCTGTGTTAATTTCATCGATTGTTGTGCATGTGTATGTACGATTCTTCATATTCTCAAGAGCCTTGTTGTAAATACCCTCTGAATATGCCTTAAGTGCTGATGTAATACCCTCTTCAAGGTTATCAAGTGATACAAAAATCTTTTCACGATTATCTCTGCGAACAAGAACACACTGGTTATTCTCAATATCCTTAGGACCGATTTCAAGACGGAGCGGAACACCCTTCATCTCGTACTCGCTGAACTTCCAGCCGGCAGAGTTATCGCTGTCATCAACCTTAACGCGGAAAGCACCCTTAAGTCTGTCGCGAAGCTCATAAGCCTTGTCAAGAACGCCGGGCTTGTGCTGTGCAATAGGCAGAATAACAACCTGAATAGGAGCAACGTCGGGCGGTAAAACAAGTCCGTTATCATCACCATGTGACATAATAAGCGCACCGATAAGGCGTGTTGTTGAGCCCCATGATGTCTGATGAACGTACTGTAATTTATTTTCTTTATCCTGGTAAGTCATATCAAATGCACGTGCAAAGCCGTCACCGAAGTAGTGAGATGTTGCAGCCTGAAGCGCCTTACCATCGTGCATAAGCGCCTCAATACAGTAAGTTGACTCTGCACCTGCAAACTTATCACTCTCGGTCTTAACGCCCTTTACAACGGGCATACAGAGTGATTTTTCGCAGAAATCTGCGTATACGTTGAGCATCTGCTCTGTTTCCTGAATAGCTTCTTCTGCAGTAGCGTGTACTGTGTGACCCTCCTGCCATAAGAATTCACGTGTTCTGAGGAATGGTCTTGTAGTTTTTTCCCAACGTACAACGCTGCACCACTGGTTATAAAGCTTAGGTAAATCTCTGTGTGACTGAATAACCTTAGCGTAGTGCTCACAGAAAAGTGTTTCAGATGTGGGGCGCACACAAAGGCGCTCCTCTAACTTATTGCTACCGCCATGTGTAACCCACGCAACCTCAGGCGCAAAGCCCTCAACGTGGTCCTTTTCCTTCTGTAAAAGGCTTTCGGGGATAAACATGGGCATATATACATTTTCGTGACCAAGCTCTTTAAAGCGTTTATCAAGTATGCTCTGAATATTTTCCCAGATAGCATAACCGTAAGGGCGGATAATCATACAACCCTTAACGCTTGAATAGTCAACAAGGTCTGCCTTTTTAACAACGTCTGTGTACCATTGAGCAAAGTCAACATCCATAGATGTGATTGCTTCAACCATTTTTTTCTGTTCTGCCATTTTAAAAATCCTCTTTGTATCTATATTTATTTATTATTGATTACCTTCAATAAATTTAATAAGGTCACCTATTGTTTTGATTTTTTCAAGGTCTTCATCAGGTAGCTCCATTTCAAAATCATCTTCAACAGACATAACCATATCGTAAAGGTCAAGCTCGTCAAAATCTAAATCTAAAAACAGATTTGTATCAGGCGTTATTTCATCACCTTCAATATCAAAATCACGTTCAAATATATTCTTCAGCTTTTCTAAAATCATATAATTACAACTCCTTAACCAGTAAATTTTATTAATTCAGATGGTGTTTGTCAATACTTTACAGCATAATTATATGTATTAGCAAAATTAATATTCTTTATAGCTTTCTTTACCTGTTATTTTAGCAAATTCTTTATTAACAACAGGTGAAATCAAGTTGTAAATAGTAACGTTAAGTGATGCCTTAATCAGATTAAAGCCGATGCAAACCGCCAAGAAGCCTTCAACAAAGCCTTTGATATCAATCCCCATAAACTCACCAACAAGCCACATATTCATAGGAATCATAACAAGGGTCATAACAACAATACCAAGTACTGATGAAGCTATAACACCCTTTATGCCCTTTATGGCTTTGCGCAGGTAATAAAGCGTGATTATCATAAGACCCGATGATAAAAAGTGCATTACAAAGCCGATAAAACCACTTGCTGCGCTTACTGTAAGCGCCTGTATAAGGCAGACAACAAATAATGACACTATTGCATACACAGGCCCGAATAAGCCTGAGCAAATGAGTATAGGCACATCAGAAAACTCCATCTCATAGAATGCTGCAGATGGGAAAATAGGGAATCTGATTGTAATCATAAGCACAAGTGAAAGTGCCGAAAGCACCGCACAGATGGTTATGCGCCTTATCTGGTCTTTTTTTGAAATTCTTGCCATATAGTCAACCCTCTTTGTAAAACAAGAAAAAACCTTGTAAACAATATAAATAATTAATATATAAATTATATAAAATTATAAGATTTTGTCAAGCGTTTTAACTGTTTAAAACTAATTTATCGTCTTGAATTCGGTGAGGTTAAATCAATAAAATATCCGTTAGATTGCAGTCTGTCAATTGCCCGGTCACCTATGTATCTGCTCAGTTCATTACGTTTAAGGTTGGTTGTGATTATTGTGGGCAGCATATTACTGTAGCGGTAATCAATTACGTTGTTATACATAGCCTGTACCTTACTCTGTTCACCACCACAAGTGCCGACATCATCAATTACAAGCAGTTTTTTTGCCATTTTAAATTCATCTAATGGACTTTCGCGCTTACTATAATTAAATTTATCATAAAAAACAGCGTATAAATCACACTCTGTAATGAATTTACAATCCGAATGCACAGGCACGTATTCCCCCGGCTTATAACCGTTTTCACGGCCTTTAATTATATCCTTTATCCTTTGTTCACTTACGGGTAACGTGTTGTTATAGGCGTTAATAAGGGCACTTGCAAGGAAGGTTTTACCACTACCCTTGTTGCCCTGCAGTATAATATTCAACTTACAATCAGATTCTTTGTTTTCAATCAGCTTTTCACTAACGTATTTACACGCCCTTACAGCCTTTTCGTTATATTTATCAACCACCATTGTATCAAAATCGGCGCACTTGTTTATGGGTGCAATATGACTACTGAGTGAACGCAGATTTTTAGCCGTTCTGATAGCGTATGCTCTGTTTTCCTCATCGATTTTACGCTTTGCCTCAAGCTCACACTCACATTCAATATAAACGTAACTATTGATATATGGTATAAACATTTTTTCCTTTTCTTTATTACAGAGTGTACAGTATCTTTTTCCTACATCCATATCAATAATCTCCATTCAAAATAAAATCAGGTAGCTCGTCACCATCGTCATAGCGGTCAGGGTCATTTATATCACCAACAATTAATCCGTCGGGCTCATCCTCCCACCGCCTTTGCGACAAGTACGTTGCAGGGTTGGGTATAAATCT
>JAZQRX010000044.1:0-5597 GCA_045629785.1 Acutalibacteraceae bacterium
CGTCTTGCGACGGGTTACATACACGACTTCGTCGTGGTTGATATAGTTCTAACTCACAGAAGACTAACCACAGCTGGAACTACCCACCACCACGCCAAAGGCGCGGTCCCCCTCCCTTGGGAAAGGGAGGTAAGGCTTCGCGTATATGCGTTCACTATAGAAGGTTATAATTATGAACAAAGTTAAAATGGAAAACCTTCTTCCCTTTATTGAAGAAGCGTTCGAAAGAAATCAAAAGTTTAAAATACCCATTACGGGCACAAGTATGAATCCGCTCCTGTATCAGGGGCGCGATTTCGTGTTTATTGAAAAACCATCGTTTCCCCTTGAGGTTGGGGATATCCCACTTTATCGGCGTGATGATGGTGCTTTCGTGCTTCATAGGGTGGTTGGTAAGGATGTAAAGGGGTACATCTTGTCGGGCGACAACCAGTTTTTGCTTGAATACGGCATAACGGATGACCACGTTATCGGTGTGGTTACCTCACTTTGTATTGATGGTAAAAATGTTGCTGTTACTGACCCTGATTATGTTAAGCATAAAGAAAAATATGTTAAAAATGTACACAGACGTTATCCTGTACGTCGTTTCAGACATTGGTTTTATGGTGTAAGACATGGAAAAAGATGAAAAAATCAACTTAATATTGCAGATGGGTAATGTTGTGGTAGGCATTCTCAAAAGCAAACTGACGGGATGTGAGTACTCACTTCCCGATAATGTTGATTTTGAAAAGCTTTATCAATTCTGCGAAATGCATAAAGTAACGTCGCTTGTGGCAGGTTACATCATAAAGTGTGATGATATAAAGCCTGAAACCAAAATGCTTTTTCAAAAACAGTTGTTCCGTTGTGCTGCGCGTCATACTGCGCAAGAGAAGGAAATGTATTCACTTACCGAAATGTTTACCGAAAATAACATAAAGCATTGTTTTTTGAAGGGCACAAAGGTATCTTGTTATTACCCGGATCCGGAGCTGAGATTTATGCTTGATATGGATGTTTATATTGAGCCTGATAAATTCCTGCAAGCCCGCTCACTTATGGAGAATAGCGGTTATGAGGTTATTTCAATTGAGAGTGACAAGGATATTGCCTTGTCAAAAAAACCGTTTTTGAATATAGATTTGCATAAAGAATTGAAATATGACTATGACAAGGGCTATGAATACTACAAGAGCGCATTTTCGCGCCTTGAAAGCATTCAAGGTACAACTGCTATGAATATGGCAGATGAGGATTTTTATGTTTATATACTTTCGCATACCGCTCATCACTTTGAAACAGCGGGTACGGGTATCAGAAGCGTTGTTGACCACTATTGCGTAAAAAAAGGTCTTGTGCCACAATGTGATGCGGATAAGCTCGCAAAAGGTCTCGAAGATACCGGTTTGAGCAAATTCAATGAGCGTATGAACGCTTTGTGTGATTATTGGTTTGGTGATGCAACACCTGATGAATCAATTATGGCTATGGCTCAGTATATTTTCCTTAGTGGTGTTTACGGCACACAGACCAACACATATATGAGTGGCATTAGCAGGGGAGAGTACAGCAAGGGGAAATCAAGCTATTTCATTAACAGATTGTTTCCTGGTTATAAATCTATGAGTGCACGTTACCCTGTTTTGAAAAAATGTCCGTTTTTGTTACCATTATTCTGGTTTGTGCGTATAGTAAGTGCTGTTTTTGGCAAAGAGGATTTCAAGCAGGAGGTTAAAAATGTAAGCGCAACCTCTAATGATGATGTTGCTTCGCACCTTGATTTTATTAAAGAAAACGGTCTGTAAAAATATTTTAAAAAAAGTATTGTAGTCAGTAGATAATTGTGGTATTATATCTTATGTATGAAATTATATATAAACTAAAGTAAAGGGGAATAACAATGGCTTACGAAGAAAAAAGACATCAGGATGAAGGCTTAGATCTTGAGCCTATTTTAAAATTCATCCGAATCATACTTGCCAAATGGTGGCTTGTAATGATTTTTATTCTTGCTTTTTCAATTGCAGGCTTCGGTATTGCACACATTACTTATGACGAAAGCTATACCTCAAGCATTATCTTTAACGTTTCTAACAAGCTTGATGCTGGTGAGGATTTCAACAAATATAACACCGCTAGTGATATGCAGGCTTCTGCTACTATTGCAAGCAACTTCAAATATATTGTTGAAAATGGTGTTGATTTTGCATCAAGAGTTGCTGATACAGTTAAAGCTACATCCGGCAAAGACCTTTCTTACGAAGATATTCAAAGAATGCTTAACGTTGAACTCGTTTCAGATTCAACACTTGTAAGAATTTCTGTTAAATCAGGTGATAAGGATTTAACTTATGACGTTACTACTGCAATTCAGAGTGTTTACTCTGCATTTGCAAAGGATGCTTTCCCAACAGCTAACATAAGCGTTGCTGACAGTGCTACAGCCTCAAAGCTTGCAACAGACTCATCAAAGCTTATTTACACAGCAGCCGGCTTCCTTCTTGGTGCGGCTTTGGCGGTGCTTATCATTCTTATCAGAGCACGTATTCAGAATAAGCTCCTTTCAACTGAGGACATCAAAAATAAGTTCAATATTGATATTATTGCAACTGTTTCTGATATTAAGAGTAAAAACAAGAAGGGTGATCGTTCAAGACTCCTTATTACTGACAGAAATGTAGGCTTACCCTTTATTGAAACCTTCAAGCTTATCAGAACAAAGCTTGAAAACGCAAAGCTTAAAAAAGGCTTCTCTGTTTTCGCAATTACAAGCTCAACTGAAAGTGAAGGTAAAACAACCTGTTCATCAAATATTGCTCTTTCACTTGCAAAGAGTGGCAAGTCAGTTCTTCTTATTGACGCTGACCTCAGAAAACCTGCTGTATGTAAGACATTAGGTATTGCCATCGAAGGTGAAAAAGGTATCTATGATATCGTTCACGGCAACAAGACTTTTGAAGAATCTGTTAAGTATATCGAAAAATATAACCTCTACTTACTCGTTTGCTCTGCAGCGGTTGCAGATCCTTCAGAAACATTGGCTTCTGACCAGATGGCAAAGCTTGTTGAACAGGCACGAAAAGAGTTTGATTACGTAATCATTGACTGTCCTCCTGCAGGTGTTGTTGCTGACGCTGCTATCGTTGCAAACTACACAGATACAATCATCTTTGTTACTGCAGAGGAGCGCGTTGCTATTCCTCAGATTGAGTACGCACTCAGTGACGTTATGACTACAAAGGCAGACGTTATGGGTTGTATTTACAACCGTGCAGGTACAGGTACACTTAAGGTTGCGGCGGAAAAATCAGGTGGTTATTTCTCAAACCGTTACGGCGGATATTATGGTTCATCTTATTACTATGGCAGCCGTCACCACAAGAGAAGAAAATAAAAATCATGGTCACGTCCCAAGAAATTTGGGGCGTGATTTTTTTGTTAAAAACGCCCAAAATCGGGCTATTTTTTTTACTGTTTTTTTCAACAGATATTTGAAAAAGTATTGATTATTTCTTTATAATATAGTATATTAATAATGTCTAATACTCTAATTGGGTTATTGCGCCCAAAAAGAGAGAAAATCGAGAAAAAATGCAGAAAATATCCGTTTTTATGTAAAAAATACGGTTGAAATAACGTGGAGGTTATTGTATGGCTCTTGAATTACCCAAACTCACAAAAAAAGATGGTAAGGGTGCCGCAAGCGCACCAAAAGTTGACGTAACGCTTAAGGTTATGGAATTCTTCGATAAAAACCCTTTTATGAAGATTCTTATCCCTGTTGTTTTGTTTTTGATTTTGTGTGCAGTATTCCTGTTTATAATATTCGGTGACGGTGTAATACTTGATGACACCAAGACACAAAGTGACAGTTCTGCATCTGCAGGTCAGGTTGAGGTTGTTCCTGGTAATAACATTATCACTGACAAAACTGTTGTTAAGCTGATTGAAACAGATCCGCTTTCAGAGGATATACTTGCTACTGCAGAATATAAAGGCTGCGTTAAAGGTAGTAGTGGTCTTAAAACAGGTCTTATACATATCGGTACACAAAGAGATACTCTTGTTCTTTCAATGGGTGAGACAGTGGGTGACTCAAAGTGGGAAGTTGTTGAGCTTACTAACGACTACATAGTTTTTAAAGCAGGCGAAATAACTAAAAAAATAGAGACCAAGTAAATTCATTAAGTAAATTATGCAATTAACATATATTTTTAGGGGGATTTCCAAATGAAAACACGAAACAGTAAAATGAGGTCAATAGGCATCTTTGCCTTGGCTCTCGTATTGCTCACAAGCACAATCTTGCCGCTTGCAGCATCCGGTACCGAAGCTAATTGTATGGGCACCTACATCGTTAAAGCCGGTGATAGCCTTGCATCAATTTCAGCTTCACATGGTGTTACCGTAGCAAGCATTGTTGATGCGAATGGTATTTCAGCATCTGCAAAGCTTTATGAGGGTCAGCGACTCCTCATTCCCGGTGCAGCATCTGTTGAAGAGGACTCTACAACAGTATTTGGCGCATCAAGCATTATCTCAATCAATTTTAAGAAGGACTCAGACCTTGTAGGTGTACTTGAAACAATCGTTGCTCACACCGGTTACACAATCATCTACAAAGGTGCAACAATGAGTGTACCTGCAATCACACTTGATAACGTAACACCTCTTACTGCGATTGACTACGTTCTCAGAATGGTTGATATGACTTACATAAAGAACGATAACATCCTTTATGTTGGTACTGCAGAAACACTTAACTCAAGCTTTATAGATAATAAAGCACTTACTAAGTTCCGTCTTAAATACATCTCTATTGAGACTCTTACATCTCAGCTTTCTGCTTTAGGCGTTTCACCTAAAATGGTGAAGATTGATGAGAACATCCGTGAGTTCTGGGTAAGTGGTTATCCTATGGAGCTTGCAAAAATGTGTGAGCTTATCAGAACACTTGACACAAAAGCAAACCTTACTCTTGGTAGTGCAAGCCTCAGCTCATCACTCAGTGCTATTGAGCTTGAGCATATCACAGCTGCAGAGTTCAGCGCATTACTTTCATCATTGGGTCTTCATGCAGGTGTTACAACAACATCTCACCCCATGACACTTTATGTTTATGCTTCAGGTGATGCATACCAGGATATTATAAATATTAAAAAGCTTGTTGACTTTAAAGACCCCAACGCTCCTGCAACCGGCGAAGGCGCTACAGGTGAGGGTGCTACTGAGGGTGAAGGCTCAAAGACAGATGTTGAAATCACAGACGGTGAAACATCACTTGTTAAGGTTGACCTTCAGTATATCGACAAAACAGCTGCAGAGTCTATTGTATCAACATTCGGTTATGACGTTGAAATTCTCGGTCTTGACCTCTATGAAAAGAGAGTTTGGGTTCGTGGTGACGTTGATGAAGTTAATGATGCAGTTGCAAGAATTAAAGAAAATGACACTGCAGATAACAACACAGCAAAGACATTCTTTACATATGAGCTTAAGAATATCGTAGCATCTGAGCTCCAGAGCAAGATTGCGTTTGTAGACCTTGAAGGTGTTGAATTCTACTTCGGTTCATATCCTCAGCTTACAAAGTCGGATCGTAGCCATGTCGT